>NZ_JAAGLU010000029.1 GCF_010550245.1 Streptomyces sp. SID12501 | reverse complement strand
CCCCATCGAAGCCGCCTGCCGCATCATCATCCTCGAAGACCAGCTCCAAGAAGCCCAACGCATCAACACCGAACACCGCCCCAGCACAGTCGAGTCAGCGAACCCGAAGGCCGCGGCCTGAGACGGCTGAACCCCGGCACGCTCAGACCCGTCCGTCGGCACCGTACGGGGCATACAGATCCAGCAGCCGAGTCCGGGCGGAGCGGAGACGATGGGCGAGCACGTCACCGACCCACTGGGCGATGGTGTTGCCGATGGCCGGGTCTTCCTGGCACATCAGGCGGACGGCCGCGGCATCGAACTCGTACGCCCGCACCGGGGTCGTCGCTTCGGCGCCCAGGTGCCAGGCGTGCGGGCTGAACAGCCAGGACACCCCGACGAGTTCGTTGTGCCGGAGGGTCTCGATGACGGCCGCGCGGCGGCCCGGCACATGCATGTCGAGCTGGACCGTGCCCGTGCGGATGATCCAGAACCGGTCGGCCCGGCTGCCCTCCTCGAACAGGCGCGTCCCCCGCGGGAAGGAGACCTCGTGGGCGAAGCGCATGAGCCGCAGCCGGTGCTCGGCAGGCAGTGCGCGCGGCATGCTGGGTGTGGGGGCGGTGATCATGGCGTGCCTCCCGACGGGACGTGGGCTGTCATGACCAGCGTGTACCCGACGCCCGGCGACAGCCCATGGGCCACCCGGTCCATCGGCCGGGCCACTCGGCTCCGACCAGGGGACTTCCGGCATGCTGCGGCGTCGGCGCCTTGGCTGTTCCATGAGTACGTGAGACGACCCCCTCGGTGGAGGGGCGAGCTGTGGGTACCTGCCTCGCTCCCTCCCGACCTCCGAAGGTCGTCGGCGGATCGGGCTGCTCGTCCCTTACCGGGTCGGTGGGGAGGCCGACCCTCTTCGACCGGGCGGAGAACCGCCTGCACACCATCGAGGCCGTACTCGTCGCCACCCTGGAGGACTGAGCCATGCGCATCGTCATCGCTCTCGGCGGCAACGCCCTGCTGCACCGCGGCGAGCACCCCGACGCGGCTGTCCAGGAGGCGAACATCGACCGGGTGACCACCGCGATCGCCGCCCTCGCCCACGATCACGAGATCGTCATCACCCACGGCAACGGCCCCCAGATCGATCTGCTCGCCGTGGAGAGCGCGGCCGACCCCGCTCTGAGCGCCCCCTACCCGCTGAACCTGCTCGGCGCCCAGACCCAGGGCATGATCGGCTCCCTGCTGGTCCGCACCCTGCACGACGCCCTGCCCGGACGCCGGATCGCGGCGCTGGTCACCCACACCCTCGTCCGGGCCGACGACCCGGCCTTCGGGCACCCCACGAAGTTCGTCGGTCAGGCGTATCCTCACGACATCGCGTCCGCGCTCGCCCGCGAACGTGGCCGGCGTATCGCCGCCGACACCACCGGCCGGCGTCGCGTCGTCCCCTCCCCGGCACCCGAACGGATCCTGGAGGCGGAGACCGTCCACGAACTGGTCAGCGGCGGCACGCTCGTCATCTGCGCCGGCGGCGGAGGTGTCCCCGTCACCGCCGACCCCGGCACCGGCGCGCTCACCGGGGTGGAGGCCGTCGTCGACAAGGACCTCACGGCGGCGCTGCTCGCCGAGGACCTGAAGGCCGACTTCCTGCTCATCCTCACCGACGTGCCCTGCGTCTACACCGGCTACGGGACCCCCGACCAGCGGCCCGTCCTCCGCGCCACCCCCGCCGAACTGCGCCGGGGCGACTTCCCCGAGGACTCGATGGGTCCCAAGGCCGAGGCCGCCGCCCGGTTCGTCGAACGGACCGGGTCACTGGCCGCGATCGGTGCCCTGGACGCGGCGTACGAGATCGTCCACGGCAGGTCGGGCACGCTCGTCCGCCCGGACCCGCCCGTCGTGTGACGGTCGCCGGCCGGAGGGCCGTCCGGCCCCGGCAGGAGGGGGCCGGACGGCCCGGTCCACGGATCGCTGTGAGCACCGTCCGGGCTGTGACGGCCGGCCGGATCCACTCCTGGGACCTGTCCACCGGCGTGGACGGCCCCGGGACCCGGTTCGTCCTCTTCGTCTCCGGGTGTCCGCTGCGCGACCTGGTGCTCCTGGACATCAAGTCCTTCGACATCACGACCTACCGCCGGCGGACGGGCGGCGGACTCGCGCCCATCCTGAACTTCGCCACGCGTCTCGACCGGCTCGGCGTCCGGATGTGGATCAGATACGTCCTGGGACCGGGCTGGACGGACGATGCGGAGTCCGTGGCGGGTCTGGCCGACTTCGTGGCGGGTCTCGGCTCGGTCGACCGCGTGGACGTCCTGCCGTTCCACAAGCTGGGCGCCGCCAAGTACGAGGCCCTCGGCGTTCCGTTCTCGCTGCGCGACACTCCCGCCCCACCTCCGAACTGGTCGAACGTGTCTGTGAACAGTTCCGGGCGCATGGCCTGCCGGCCTACTGAGCGCGACGCCAGGTACAGCAGGGGCCGCCGCAGCCGCCGGCCGCGGTGATCGCGGGAGGGGCTGCGGGCTCGTCGGTTGGCCCGCCGCGCCGGACACGTGCCAGGGCCGTTCGGTCCCCGGCAGGGACCTGCGGCCCCTGCCGGGCGACTAGTACGAGGACGAGGCTCTCGCCCAGGACCCCGATCCGAGAGGTGGGCATCATGCCCCGCACCGTCACCGTCGGCCTCGACGGTTCAGCCGAGAGCCGCGCGGCGGCCGAGTGGGCCGCCCACGAGGCGCAACTGCTCGGCCTGCCATTGAAGCTGGTCCAGGTCTGGGAGCCGGTGCCGCCGCCCATGGCGCAGGCACCGTTGCTCAGCGCCGAGAGGCAGCGGTACTGGACCGAGAGGATTCCCCGCGAGACGAGCGAAGGGATCCGGCTGCGCCATCCCGGTCTCGACGTGACCAGCGAACAGTTGTCCGGCCGGCCCTCCGATGTACTGGTGGGCGCCATGAAGGACGCGGAGCTGCTCGTTCTCGGCTCCCGCGCGCTGGGCGGGATCGGCGGGTTCCTGGTCGGCTCGGTCGGGCTGTCCGTCGTGGCGCATGCCGACCGGCCGGTCGTGTTCGTCCGCGCCGGGGAACAGGCAGCCGACGAACACGAGACGGACCCGGTCGACACTCCGTCCGCGGCGACTCCGTTCCGGCCCGTCGTCCTCGGCCTCGACATCGAGCGCCCCGACGACGGACTGATCGGCTTCGCGTTCGCCGCCGCCGCCCGCCGCGGCACCTCCCTGCGCGTCGTGCACGGCTGGAATCCGCCCGCCTACTACTCCCACGGCCTGTCCATCGATCTCGAACTGCACGGCGCCCTGGCGGTGCGCGAATCCACCGCCCTCACCGAGGTACTGCGCCCGTGGACCGAGAAGTTCCCGGAGACCGAGGTCACCGAGGAGTGCCACTACGGCAGCCCCGGCAACCATCTCGTCGACGCCTCCCACAAGGCTTCCCTGGTCGTCGTCGGCCGTCGTGGCCGCCGCGGCCCGCTCGGCGCCCGCATCGGCTCCGTCACCCACGCCGTCCTGCACCACTCCACCGCCCCCGTCGCCGTCGTCTCCCACGGCTGACCCATCAGCCATCACCCATCACCCATCCCAAGGAGCAGCAATCATGAAGGCAGCGGTTGTCCGAGCCTTCGGCGAACCCCTGGTCATCGAGGACCGCCCCGACCCCGAGCCCGGCCCCGGCCAGGTGCGTGTGCGCGTCGAGGCGTCCGGGCTGTGCCACACCGACATCCACGCCGCCCACGGCGACTGGCCGCTCAAGCCGACCCCGCCCTTCGTCCCCGGCCACGAGGGCGTCGGACTCGTCGAGAAGCTCGGCGACGGCGTCACCCACCTGTCCGTCGGGCAGCGGGTGGCCGTGCCGTGGCTCGGCTGGGCCTGCGGCCGGTGCGAGCACTGCCTGACCGGCTGGGAGACGCTGTGCGAGCAGCAGATCAACACCGGCTACGGCTGCGACGGCGGGCACGCCGAGAAGATGCTGGCCTGGGCGGACTTCGCCCAGCCGGTGCCCGATGGTGTGAACGCCGTGGACGCCGCCCCGCTGGCCTGCGCCGGGGTGACCACGTACAAGGCGCTCAAGGTCGCCGGTGTGCGGCCCGCGCAGCTCGTCGCGATCTCCGGGATCGGCGGGCTCGGCCACCTGGCGGTGCAGTACGCGAAGATCGCCGGGGCGACCGTCGCCGCGATCGACGTCACCGACGAGAAACTCGAACTGGCCGCCGAACTCGGCGCGGACCTCGTCATCGACGCCCGCAAGGACGATGTCGGCCAGGTTCTCAAACAGCACGGCGGAGCGCATGCCGCTATCGCGCTGGCCGTGAACGAGGCCGCGTTCGGGGCCGTCAACTCGGGCCTGCGGCGCGGCGGGAAGCTCGTCATGGTGGCGCTGCCCGCGCACGGCACGATCCAGGTCCCGATCTTCGACACCGTACTGAACGGCACCTCGGTGATCGGCTCGATCGTCGGCACCCGGCAGGATCTCGCCGAGGTCCTGCAGCTGCACGCGGCCGGACAGACCAAGGTCATCTGCGAGACCCGTCCGCTGGCCGCCGTCAACGAGTCCATCGACGAGTTGCTGCGCGGCGAGATCAAGGCACGGATCGTCTTCGACCTCGGTACGGGACGGTGACGACGATGGACCTCCCGATCGTCGTCGGAGTCGACGGCTCCGAGCCCAGCCTGCGGGCCGTCGACTGGGCGGCCGACGAGGCCGTACTGCACGGGCTGCCGCTGCGGGTGGTGTACGCGTCGCTGTGGGAGCGGTACGAGGGCACCTCGCTCGCCCAGGACGTCGGCAAGCCGTCCGAGCAGGTGCTGGCCGAGGACATCGTGGAGACCGCCGCCCGGCGCGCCCTCCGGCGCCGGCCCGACCTGAAGGTCTCCACCGACGTGCTGCCCGAGGAACCCGAGTACGCACTGGTGCGGGAGAGCCGCAGCGCCACACTGCTGGTGACGGGCAGCCGTGGCCGCAGCGGCCTCGCCGAGGCGCTGCTGGGCTCCGTGAGCCTCACCGTGGCCGGGCACGCGCAGTGCCCGATGATCGTGATACGCGGCAACCACGACAACCAGGCCCGGACCGCGACGCACGGCCGCGTCGTCGTGGGCGTCGGAGAGAAACCGGCGGGCTCGGCGGCCGTGCGCTTCGCCTTCGAGGAGGCGCGGCGACGCGGGGTGCCGCTGGACGCCGTACGGGCCTGGCGGTGGCCGGCGCACGAGAGCACCGACCATCCTCTCCTCACCGGAGAACCCGCCCGGCTGCACGAGCAGCAGGCGGTGGAGACCCTGGAAACGGCGCTCCAGGACGCCCCCGCCGACGTCGAGTCACACCGCCGCGCGGTCGAAGGCCACACCCGGACCGTGCTCGTGGACGCCTCACGGGACGCCGACCTCCTGATCATCGGAGCCAGGCGCCGCCCCGGGCACCACGGGCTCCAGCTGGGCCGGGTGACCCACGGAGTGCTGCACCGCTCCGCCTGCCCGGTCGTCATCGTGCCCGAGCGGGAGTGAGCGCCGGGGGCGCGGCGGCTGGTCGCGCCCCCGGCCGTCAGCGGGGCCGAGGAACCCTCCGCCCCGCCTCGCAAGCCGAACGGCCCTGTCCCAAGGGGCCGTTCGGCGTTCTGACGGGTACTGATGGCTCCTGCCCCGCGGGCCGGCGGACGACGAGCATCGTCGGTGGAGGCACTCCGGCCCGGATCGTCGGGCGGCGGCGCCCCTGTATCCGGAGCGATCAGAGCGGAAGGGAAGCAGGCCCATGACTCTCCAACACGTGGTCGTCGGAGTGGACGGCTCACTGGTCTCCGTACGGGCGTTGGACCAGGCCGCGGAGGAAGCGGCACGGCGCGGCATCGCGCTGCGCGTGGTGTACGCCGTGCCCGACCGCGACGAGGCCGGCCCGGTTCTCGCGTCCGCCGCCTCGCGCGTACGCGCACGCCACCCCTCCGTGCCCGTGGAGACCAGGGCCGAGGAGGGCGGCGTCGTGCGGGCGCTGGCCCGCGAGAGCACGGACGCGGTTCTCACGGTCGTGGGCTCGCGGGGACTCGGTGGACTGGCCGGTTGGGCGTGCGGAGCGGTGAGTTCACGGCTCGCCGCGCAGGCGCACGGTCCGCTGCTGGTCGTACGCGGGGAACGTCCGCACGACGACCCCCGCGAGGTGCTGCTCGGTCTGGAGCGCGACATCAGCGCGGACGCGGCCCTCTACGCCATCAAGGAGGCGGAGCGGCGCGGCGCACACCTGCGTGTCCTGCACTCCTGGACGCACCGGCACCCGAGCCCCGAACTGTCCTCGCTGACACCGGCGACGAGCCCGGGACACGAGCGCCACCCCAGAACGGAGGTCGAGCGTCGGACGGTCCGCACCGCCCCCGCGCAGGACCTGGTGGAGGCCACCCGGGATGCCGTCGTCGTGGTCATCGGATCGCACCGGCCGGGCAGCCGGCACGGCGGACACCTGGGGCCGGTCGCACACGCCCTCCTGCACCACTCGCACTGTCCCGTGGTCGTCGTCCCCACCGGGTGAAGTTCCCCCGGTGGAACTGGACAGCTTGATACAGGCCAATGCGTTGTCACGCCTCATCGGCCGGCCTTGCGCGGCCTGAGTGCGGCTGTGCCGACGACATCCCACAGACGCGAGAGCGGCCACCGGCGCGCCCCGCTCCGCCGGTCGGCCGGCGCCCCGCCCCTGAGGCCCGTACCGCCACGATCGATGGTGAACCGTGGGCACCCGCCCACCTGCGACCGAGTGAATCGAGTCGTTCGACGTCGAACCCAATCATTTCGGATTCAACGACAATGCCCCTGGTCGTACGGGCGAGCATGCTGGGGGTTGACGGGGCGATTAACCCCGAGCTCTCCCCGCCACAGCGCGGCACGGTCACAAGGACGACTACAGTCAGCATGCCTGTCCCTTACCCAGCGGTGTGCCGGGGTTCGGTTGGGGCTGCGGGGTGGGAGAAGCTCCTGTGAATGATCAGCACCGGGGTAGCTGGAAGATGCTGGCCGGTCTGCTGGCGTCGAGCCAGCTGATACCCCTTGAGTGGTTGTCGGCGAAGACGGCCGAGCATGCGGCGTCCGCGGGTTTCACCCAGGCACTGATCTATCTGGCGGACCTGCAGCGCGAGGTGCTGCAACTGCTGACCGGCCACGGACTGGACGCCGCGGGTGAAGCCGGCGCCGAGGAGCCGGGGATCAGGATCGAGGGCACGCTGCCGGGCCGGGCATACCAGTACGGGCAGATACTGCGCGGTGGCCGCTCGGATTCCGAGGAACAGCTGTGGTGGGTGCCGTTGCTCAACGGCACCGAGCGCCTGGGCGTACTGCGCCTCACCACGCGAGCCGATGACGCGCGCACGCGGGAGAACATGGAACTGCTCGCCTCCCTGATCGCACTGATCATCGTCAGCAAACGGCAGAGCAGTGACTCCTATGCCCGGCTGATGCGCACGGGACCGCTGAACATCGCCGCCGAGATGCAGTGGCATCTGATGCCGCCTCCCACCTACTCCGACAGCCGCGTGGCGATCTCCGCCGCGATGGAGCCGGCGCACCACATCAGTGGCGACGCCTATGACTACGCCACCGCCGGCTCGGTGGTGCACGTATCGATCTTCGACGCGATGGGCCACGACACCGCCGCCGGCCTGACCGCGGCCCTGGCCATGGGTACCTGCCGCAACACCCGCCGCCAGGGCGGGAGCCTGCTGGACATCGGCGAAGCGATCGAGGACGCACTGATCAAGCAGTACCACCAGACGCGATACGTCACCGGAATCCTGGCCGATCTCGACACGGACACCGGCGTCCTGACCTGGGTCAACCGGGGCCACATGCCGCCGGTTCTCATTCGAGCGGGCCGTTCGAGCAGCGAGTTGAGCTGCAAACCCGCCCACCCGATGGGCACCGACCTGGGGCTGGAAGCCACGATGTGCCGTGAACAGCTGGAACCCGGTGACCGCATCGTGTTCTACACCGACGGCATCACCGAAGCCCGCGGCAGCGGCGACATCGAACTCGGTGTGGAACGCTTCACCGACTTCCTGATCCGCCACCACGCCGACGGACTGCCCGTCCCCGAAACGCTGCGCCGTCTCATCCACGCACTCCGCGACTACCACGACGGCCAACTCCAGGACGATGCCACCATCCTGATCTGCGAATGGCTCGGCCCCGCCGATGCCCCCACGGCACCCGGGACGGGCAGCACCTGAACAGCCCTGTCGCACGCACGGCATCCTCCACATGTCGACGGCGCCCGTCGTCGCCCGCGACGTCATGGCGACCCCTCGTCCTGCGTCTTCGGGCCGCACCGACCCAGGTGACCGGAACCCTGGTCAAGGTCTTCGGCCGGTACGACAACGAGTGGGACCGCGCCAACTGGCTCCTCGACGCCACGGCACTGGTTGCCGACCGCTGAGGACACCGAACCCCAGGCCGGCGTGCCCCCGCCCCGGCCCAGGTTTTAGGGCCGACCGGCCCCCCACGCACCCCCGGACAGCCCATGGGATCTCTGCCCGATCCGCTGGATGCTCGAAGTGGTGAAATGCCTGGAGGAGACCCACGATGACGGATGACACGCTCAGCCGACCCACGGTCCATGCCCTGCTCCCGGACGGCACCACGGTGTGCGTACGTCCTGTGCTGCCAGGCGATCACAAGCAATTGCAGGGGCTCTACGAGGACATGTCCGCGGAGAATCTGCGGCTGCGGTTCTTCGCGGCGAGCCGGCGTTCCGCCGCGATGGCCGCCGACCGGGCCTGCGCGCCACCGCGCCCCGGATCCGGCTACCGGGCGCTGCTGGCGGAGTCGCGGGGGCAGGTGATCGGGCTGGCCGAGTACGAGGTCCTTGAGGACGCGGCCTCGGCCGAGATGTCCATCGCCGTGGCCGACACCCTGCACCACCACGGCGTCGGCACGCTCCTCGTCGAGCACCTGGTGTCCGCCGCACGCGCTGACGGCATCACCACGTTCACGGCGGACGCGCTCGCGGAGAACCACGAGGTGCTTCGGCTCTTCGCCGACCTGGGCCTGCGCACCACACGCCGTTTCGATGGTCCGGAGGTGCGCTGCGTCATCGAACTGAACGAGGACGACGGCTATCTCTCCGCCGTCGAGGCCCGTGGCCGGGCCGCCGACGTGGCCAGTCTGGAGCCGCTGCTGCGGCCGAAAGCGGTCGCCGTTGTGGGCGCCGGGCGCAGGCCCGGATCGGTGGGACGGGCTCTCCTCCACCATCTGCACGAGGGCGGCTTCACCCGGCGGCTCTTCGCCGTGAACCCCTGTGCCACGTCGATCCTCGGCGTGCCGTCCCACCCCTCGGTCAGCGCGCTGCCCAAGGTCCCGGATCTCGCGGTCCTCGCGGTGCCCGCAGCGGCCCTCCCCGACACCGCGGAGGAGTGCGGCAAGGCCGGAGTACGGGCGCTGCTGGTCGTCTCGGCGGGCCTCGACAGCCGGCAGGCGGAAGCCCTCATGGCCACGTGCCGTACGTACGGCATGCGGCTCGTCGGCCCCAACTCCCTCGGCATCACCAACACCGACCCGGCGCTCTCCCTCGACGCCACCTTCGCGGCGGATCATCCGCGCCGCGGCACGGCAGGCGTCGCCGTGCAGTCCGGCGGCGTCGGGATCGCCCTGCTCGACGGACTGTCCCGCCTGGGTATCGGCGTGTCGTCCTTCGCCTCACTCGGCGACAAGTACGACGTCAGCGGCAACGACATGCTCCAGTGGTGGGAGAGCGACGGCCGCACCGACCTCGCCCTGCTGCACCTGGAGTCCTTCGGCAACCCGCGCGCGTTCTCCCGTACCGCACGGCGTGTGACCCGTCGTATGCCCGTGCTGACGGTCGACGCCGGCCGTACCGACGCCGGCCGCCGCGCCGCCGCCTCGCACACCGCTGCCGCCGCCACCCCGACGATGACCCGGCAGGCCCTGTTCACCCAGGCGGGGATCACCGCGACCCGCTCGGTGGGCGAACTCCTCGAAACCGCAGCCCTGTTGCACTCCCAGCCGCTCCCGAAGGGCAGCCGCGTGGCCATCGTCACCAACGCGGGCGGCGCGGGTGTCCTGGCCGCGGACGCCTGCGTGGAAGCGGGGTTGTCGCTTCCGGCGCTCACGCCCTCGGTGGTCGAAAGCCTGTATGCCGTACTGCCCGACGGTTCCACCGTCGGCAACCTCGTCGACGCCGGCGCGGCCGTCACGGAGGAGCAGCTCGGAGACTGCGTGGACCTGATCATGCGGTACCCGGGTATCGACGCCGTCCTCGTGGCCCTCGTCCCCACGGCTGTCGCCGCCGCGACCGGCGACGACCTGGTGCGGGCCCTCACCAACGGCCCCGCACACCGCGCCCTTCCGGTCGCCGTCGTACGCCTGGAGCAGGACCTGCCGGTCAGGCTCCTGCCGACGCGGGACGGCGGCGCCATCCCGTCGTACGCCGAACCGGGCTCGGCGGCGCGGGCGTTGGCGCACGCCTCCCGCCGTGCGGCCTGGCTGAGCCGGCCCGCGGGCACCGTGCCGGAACTCCCTGAGGTCGCGGAGGTCGACACGGCCCGGGCCCGCACGGTCGCCGAGACCTATCTCGCGGCCCACCCGGACGGCGGCTGGCTCGATCCGCGCACCTGCGCCGAACTCCTCAGCTGCTACGGCATTCCCCAACTCCCGTGGTCCTGGGCGGAGACCGAGGACGACGCCGTCATCGCGGCCGAACGGCTGCGGGGCCCCGACGGGCGGGTGGTCATGAAGGCCCACTGGCCCGGCCAACTGCACAAGAGCGAACAGCATGCCGTGCACCTCGATCTCGAAGGTGACGCCCAAGTGCGCTCTGCTTTCAGGGACTTCGAGACACGGTTCGCCGGCCTGATGACCGGGGTGGTCGTCCAGCCGCTGGCCGCACGCGGCACCGAAGTGTTCGCGGGAGTCGTCCAGGACGAGGTCTTCGGCCCGCTCGTACTGTTCGGGCTCGGCGGCACCGCGACCGAGGTCCTGGCCGACCAGGCCGCCCGCCTCGCCCCGCTCACCGACCACGACGTCCATGACCTGATCACCGCGCCACGGTGCGCACCGCTCCTGTTCGGCGCGCACGGCAGCGGACCCGTCGACCTCCAGGGTCTGGAACAGCTGCTGCTGCGCCTGTCCCGCCTCGCGGTCGACCTTCCGCAACTCGCCGAGGCCGACTTCGACCCCGTACTCACGACGCCTGAAGCGGTCACGGTGCTCGACGCACGAGTCCGCCTGCTGCCACGCACGGTTCAGGACCCCTATCTGCGCCGACTGCGCTGAGGAGGAGGGGAGCAGAGAAGGAGCAGCAGAGGAGGGCAGACATGAGGCACGACAAGGCCATGAGAGGAAGGCGCACCGTCATGCCGAACAAAGTGCTGGTTGCCTACGGAACGACGAACGGTTCGACCGCGCGGATCGCCGAGACCATCGCAGAAGTCCTGCGCAAGGAGGGAGTGTCGGCCGAGGCCGTTCCGGCCCGGTCCGTGACGAACGTGGAGTCGTACGACGCGGTGGTGGTCGGCGGCGGGCTGTACGCGGGGCGCTGGCACAAGGACGCCCGCCGCTTCGTCCGCCGGCACGGCCGAACGCTGGCCGGGCGCCCGCTGTGGTTCTTCAGCAGCGGCCCGCTCGACGCCTCGGCCTCGGAGCGGAACATCCCGCCCGTACCCGGAGTGAAGCGGGCCATGGTCCGGCTCGACGCCAGGGAACACGTCACCTTCGGGGGCTGCCTCGAAGAGGGAGCGAAGGGATTCGTCGCGCGGAAGATCGTCTCCTCCGGGAAGGGCGGAGACTTCCGCGACTTCGACCAGGTCGAGGCGTGGGCCACACGGATCGGCGCCGGGTTCACGGCCGAGTCGCAGAGGATCTGAACCAGGCAGGCCTCCCCCGTCCCCGTGCGCCGCGCCGGAGGACACGACCGCAGCCGCTTCGCCGAGGAGCTGCGGTCGTCCCACTCGGCCTCGACGTCCACGGCCTCGACGCTCACGGGCACGTCGGTGCGTCACCCGTGAAGCACGGCGAGACGGCGAGACGGCGTGCTGGAACGGGCGTCGTGCTTGAAGGAACGGTCCGCGCCACCGAGATGCCAACCTGACCTCGGCCCGTCCGGCGGCCATGTGGAGGCCCCCCGGACAGTACGGTGAAGACAGGGCAACCGGTTCGATCCGCCCTGTCTGCTGTGTCGGTCGGAGGAAGTCATGAGCGAGGATCGACGCGGCGGTACCGAGGAGCATGTGCCCAAGTTGCGGCTCGATGAGCTGCTGGGCGAGCTGCAGGTGCGCATCGACGCGGTACGCGGGACCCGGGACCGCCTGCACAGCCTGCTGGAGGCCGTCCTCTCGGTCGGGCGGGAGCTCGACCTGCCACAGGTGCTGCGCAGTATCGTCGAGGCCGCGGTGGTGCTGGTGGACGCCGAGTACGGGGCGCTGGGCGTGATCGGCGGTGACCAGAAGCTGTCCGAGTTCCTGACCGTGGGCATCGGCGAGGAGGGTCGCTCGGAGATCGGGGCGCTGCCCAGCGGGCACGGGCTCCTCGGAGAGCTGATCCGGCACCCGTCGCCACTGCGGCTGCCGGAGCTGTCGGAGCATCCGGCGTCGTACGGCTTCCCGGCACACCACCCGCCGATGCACTCCTTCCTCGGCGTACCGATCCGGGTGCGCGACGAGGTCTTCGGGAACCTCTACCTCACCGAGAAGCGCAGCGCCCGGGAATTCGACGTGGAGGACGAGTCCGTACTGTCGACGCTGGCGGTGGCCGCCGGAGTGGCCATCGAGAACGCGCGGCTGTACGAGGAGACCATGCTGCGCGAACGCTGGCAGCGGGCCAGCGGCAAGGTCACCAGCATGCTCCTGACCGGCGCGCCGAGCGTGGACGTGCTGGAACTGATCGTCGACGAGGCCCGGAAGATCGTATCCGCCGACATGGGACTGATCGCGGAGCACGTACCGGGCGAGGAGACACTGCGGCCGGCCCTGGCTGTCGGCCTGGGCCGAGAGGAGCGCAGCGCTCTGGTGCTGTCCGCGCGGGACGGTTTCGTCGGAGCGGCACTCGGCGCGGCGGCGCCGGTGGTCAGCACCGACATCGAGCACGACGCGCGCACGGGCGAGGACGAAGCCCAGTGGGCCGGGCTCGGACCCGTGGTCGCGGTGCCGCTCGGCGCCGGCGGCAAGGCGCGGGGCGTGCTGTTGCTCGGTCGCGTGCCGACCGGCACGCCGTTCGGCGACGTGGACACCGGGCCGCTGCTCGGGTTCGCCGACCAGGCGGCACTCGCCCTGGAGCTGGCCGAACGACGGCGGGACGCGGAGCAGCTCACGCTGCTCCAGGACCGCGACCGCATCGCCCGCGACCTCCACGACCTCGCCATCCAGCGGCTCTTCGCAGCCGGCATGACCCTGCAGAGCACCCAGCGCTTCATGGAGCACCCCGAGGGCATGGAGCGGCTGACGCGGACCGTCGACGACCTCGACGACACCATCAAGATCATTCGGTCCACGATCTTCGGACTGCGCACCCACAGCGGGGTCGGGCGCGAGAGCGACGGCCTGCGCGGCCGGGTGGCCGAGGTGGTGAGTGCCTCGGCCACGTCACTCGGTTTCCCGCCCGCACTGCGCATCGAGGGGCTCGTCGAGACCGATGTCCCCGGCGACATCGCCGACCACGCGGTCGCCGTGCTCGGCGAGGCCCTCAGCAACGCCGCCCGGCACTCCGGAGCACAGGCGGTGGACGTCCGGCTTCAGTGCACCAGGGGCGAGTTGACGCTCACGGTGACGGACGACGGCTGCGGGGTGCCGGGGGACGCCGGACACAGCGGGCTGAAGAACATCAAGGAGCGGGCCGCCGCCCTCGGCGGAACCCTGACACTCGGCGAACGGCCGGAGGGCGGCGGCACCCGGCTGGTGTGGCGGGTTCCCGTGAGTGCGGACGGTGTCACGGGCAGGGGCTGACCGCGAACGAGCCTGACCGCGGAAGTCCGCGGCCCCGCCGGTCCGGACGACGAGGCGGTGCGAGTCAGGGCAGGCCAGGACAGGACAGGACAGCGCGGACTCATCGCGCCGGGCGGTCGGGTGAGGCGGGCTGTTCGAGATGGCCGGCCAGGACCGCCGCCTGGACGCGGCGCTGGACACCGAGCTTGGCCGGCAGCCGGGAGATGTGGTTCTTCACCGTCTTCTCGGACAGGCAGAGCTTCTTGCCGATCTCACGGTTGGTGAGCCCGTCCCCGAACAGCGCGAGGATGTCCCGCTCGCGGGGTGACAGGCCGGCGAGCTCGGGTGCGGGTGCCGGTACCTCGGTGGGGTCCGCCCGCAGGGAGCGCATCAGGCGGGCGGTCGTCGCCGAGGGCGGCCGTGACATGGCGGACGTGCTCGGTCACGAGCTCTTGCCGGTCCGTTTCCGAACAGGGACGTTCGGCCCCGTGACGGTACCTGTCGGCCCCTGATGGTCCGACGGTTCCGGACGGGACATTGAACTCAGGACGACGACGGCACGCGGACAGATACCGCGCCACGCCTACCAGAGCCCCGGACAGGGATGAGCATCATGGCGGTACACGAAACTCCCGGCCCGCACACGGGTTTCCCCCTCCCGTCGCGACACCGGGCCGGGACGGCCCGAAAGGCCGACGACACCACGGCGGACACGACCGACACGACGACCACGACCGCCGCGGCGACCCGCGCCCGGGTCTTCGCGGGGCTGCGGATCGTCACCGGGTTCGTCTTCCTGTGGGCGTTCCTCGACAAGGCCTTCGGCTGGGGCTACGCCACCGCGTCCGGCAAGGGCTGGATCGACGGTGGCTCGCCCACCAAGGGCTTCCTCAGCGGCGTCGCCGCCGGGCCCATGGAGTCCACCTTCCACTCCTGGGCCGGGGCCGGCTGGGCGAACTGGCTGTTCATGCTCGGCCTGCTCGGCGTCGGCCTCGCCCTGGTCAGCGGCATCGCGCTGCGGCTCGCCGCGGTCGCCGGGACCGCCCTGATGGCGTTCATGTGGATCGCCGAATGGCCGCCCGCCAAGGCGCTGTCCGACGGCACCCCGAGCATGTCCACCAACCCGATCGTCGACTACCACGTCCTGTACGCCGCCGTCCTGATCGCCCTCGCCGTCGCCTCCGCCGGCACCACCTGGGGACTCGGCAGGACCTGGGCCCGCCTCCCCGTCGTCCGCGACCACACCTGGCTCCGCTGACACACCGCCCGCACACCCGGGACCCCGCCCTCGACGGCAAGCAGAGGCACCGCCATGACCGTATACGCAGGCATCGACGACTTCGGCCGCACGGGCCGCGACAACCGCCTCCTCGACCTCCTCATCCTCACCGACCTCCTCTCCATCACCGAACACGCCGCCACCCGCCGGTGACCGCCACCGCCGGACAGACGCTGGTACCGCGCCTGCGGGCGGTCCGGGCCGTGGTGTTCGACACCGACGGGGTGATCACCGACTCGGCCCGGCTGCACGCCGCCGCATGGCAGGAGGCTTTCGACGCCTGCCTGGAGGCGGCGGGTGAGCAGCGCCCGTTCGACCCGGTGGAGGACTACCGGCGCTACGTCGACGGCAGGGCCCGGCTGGACGGCGCCGCCGCCTTCCTCACCGCGCGCGGCCTGCGGCTGCCGCCCGGCACCCCCGACGACCCGCCCGGCACCGGCACTGTGCGGGCCGTCGCCGCCCGCAAGGAGCAGCTGTTCGCACGACGGCTGGCGGCGGGTTCGATCGCCGCCTGGCCCGGCACCGTACGCCTGTTGCACGCGCTGCGTGCCGAGGGCGTGCCGTGCGCCGCGATCTCGGCTTCCCGGCACGCGCCGGAACTGCTGACGGGCGCGGGAGTACGAGACCTGTTCGAGGCCGTGGTGGACGGCAACGAGGCGGCCCGCCTCGCGCTGCCCGGCAAGCCCGACCCGGCGATCTTCCTGGAGGCGGCCCGGCGACTGGGCGTACCGGCCGGGGATGCGGCCGTCGTCGAGGACGCGCTGGCCGGTGTCGAGGCCGGCCGGCGCGGCGGCTTCGGCCTGGTGGTCGGCGTGGACCGGACCGCGGGGCCGACCAGCGCCGACGATCTGAGCGAGCACGGGGCCGACCTGGTGGTCGCGGACCTCGCCGAGTTGCTGACCACCACGGAGGCGTGACGATGCCGGACGACCGGACCTTGGGCTACGAGGGCTACGACCCGGCGGACGAGCGGCTGCGCGAGGCGCTGTGCACGCTGGGCAACGGCTACTTCGCCACCCGGGGCGCCGCCCCGGAGACGGCGGCAGGCCCGTCCCACTACCCCGGCACCTACGTCGCAGGCGTCTACAACCGGCTGACCTCGACCGTCGCCGGACGGCAGGTCGACAACGAGGACATCGTCAACCTCCCGAACTGGCTGCCGCTGCGCTTCCGCACCCTGGGCACCGGCGGCGACCGGCCAGGACCCTGGTTCTCGCCGGACGACGGCTCGCTGATCGAGTACCGGCAGACGCTGGACCTGCGTCGCGGCACCCTCACCCGGCGGATGCGGCTGCGGGACACCCGAGGCCGCCTGCTGACGGTCGACCAGGTCCGTCTGGTGCACATGGGCGATCCCCATCTGGCGGCGCTGCGCACGGAGTTCACCGCCGAGGGCTGGACGGGTGAGCTGGAGGTGGAGTCCGCGCTCGACGGCGACATCACCAACGCGGGCGTGGACCGCTACCGCGACCTGGACGGCCGTCACCTCACCGAGTGGCGCACCGGGCCCGCAGAGCCCGACACCATATGGCTGGACTGCCGCACCTCCGAATCCGGCATCCGTGTCGCGATGGCCGCCCGCAGCCGGACCGTGTCCGACACCCCGGCGGCGGTGCGGCTCCTCCCGGCGGAGCGCGGCGTCGCACACCTGCTGACACTGCCGATCGGGCCCGGCCGGCCCGTCGCCGTGGAGAAGACGGTGGCCCTGCACACCTCGCGCGACCCGGCGTCCGGCGATCCGCTGCACGCCGCGATCGGCCGGGTGCGGGGAGCCGCCGACTTCGCCGGGCTGCTGGCCTCCCACAGCGCCGCGTGGGAACACCTGTGGCAGCGAACGGAGTTGGACGTCCCCGGCGAGGCCGGCAGGATCCTGCGGCTGCACCTCTTCCATGTGCTGCAGACCCTGTCGCCGCACACCGCCCGGCTCGACGCGGGCGTACCGGCACGCGGGCTGCACGGCGAGGCGTACCGGGGACATGTCTTCTGGGACGAACTCTTCGTCCTGCCCTTTCTGAACCTGCACCTCCCGGAGGTCTCCCGGGCACTGCTGATGTACCGCCACCGCCGGCTGGGCCGGGCGGTCGGCGCGGCGGCCGAGGCCGGCCGTACCGGCGCCATGTATCCCTGGCAGAGCGGCAGCGACGGCCGTGAGGAGACCCAGACCCTGCACCTCAACCCCCGCTCGGGCCGCTGGCTGCCCGACCACTCCCGGCTCCAGCACCACGTGGGCTCCGCTGTCGCCTACAACATCTGGCAGTACTCCCAGGCCGCCGGAGACACCGATTTCCTGCACGGTCCCGGCGCGGAGATGCTGCTCCAGATCGCCCGCTTCTGGGCCGGCAGCGCCGTCTGGGACCCGGCCCACGACCGCTACCGGATCCGGGGCGTGGTCGGCCCCGACGAGTACCACGACGCGTACCCGGGCGCCGCCGTGCCGGGCCTCGACGACAACGCGTACACCAACGTCACCGCCGCCTGGGTGCTGTGCCGCGCCCTGGACCTCGCCGCCGCGCTGCCCGCCCCGCGCCGCCACGAACTGTTCGGGCGCATCGGGCTCGACCCGGCGGAACTCGAACTCTGGGAGGACGTCTCGCGCCGGCTGCGGGTGCCCTTCCACCGGGGCGTCATCAGCCAGTTCGAGGGCTACGGCGACCTCGCCGAACTGGACTGGGACGGCTACCGCGAGCGCTACGGCGACATCCGCCGCCTCGACCGGATCCTGGAGGCCGAGGGCGACACCGTCAACCGCTACCAGGCGTCCAAACAGGCCGACGTACTGATGCTCGGCTACCTCTTCTCACCCGCCGAGCTCTCCGGGCTCCTCGCCCGACTCGGCCACACCCTCGACGACGACACCTGGCGCACGACGGTGGACCACTACCTGGCCCGCACCAGCCACGGCTCCACCCTCAGCGGCCTGGTCCACGGCTGGGTACTGGCCCGCACCCGGCCCGCCGGGGCCTGGAAGTACGTCCAGGAAGCCCTCACCGGCGACATCGCCGACCTCCAGGGCGGCACCACCGCCGAAGGCATCCACCTCGGCGCGATGGCCGGCACCCTCGACCTCGTCCAACGCGGCCTCACCGGCCTGGAGACCCGCGACGACGCCCTGTGGTTCGATCCGGCGCCCCTCCCGGAACTGGCCGAGTACGGCTTCTCCGTCCGCTACCGGGGCCACCGGGGCATCGGCCTGAGCATGCGCGCCGGACACCTGCGCATCAGCGTCCCGGCCTCCGACCGGACGCCCGTCCACGTCTCCGTCGACGGCAGCGACATCACGGTCCCACCCGGCGCGACCCGCAGGCTCGACCTCCCGGGCCGCTGACCTCCCCGGCCGCTGACCTCGCGGCTGCGGCCGATCCGGGCGACCCGGGGCCCGTGCGCCCACTCCGCAACGGGTCAGCGGGCGGTGATCCGGTGTCCGGTGACCCGGTCCGGGGTGATGCGTACCCACAGTTCGCGGTCGCCGCCCGCCCACGGAGCCGAGTGGGCCGCGCCGACGAGGCGCCCGGTGGCGGCGGGGTCGGTGACCCATTCGGCACGGCCGACGACCAGGACGCTCCAGCCCTCGCTCAGCGCCTCGTCGATGTGGTCCACCTCGAAGGCGGCCTCGGCTCCGGCGGCCAGAGCGGGCGTGGTGCCGCGCGCGGTGCTGAAGGCGACCGCGCCGTCCACGACCGTGTAGTTGACCGGGACGATGGCCGGGCCGTCGGGCGTGGACACCGAGACGCGTCCCACGCCGTGGGTGGACAGCCGGGCCCAGCACTCCCCGGGGTCCAGCTCCGTCAGCTCGGGGTGGTAGGCCGCCCGCCCGATACCGGGAGGCAAGTCCGCGTCGCTGCCGCGCAGTTGGGCCACGGTGGTCTCCAGCGCTGCGGCCAGCCGAATCAGGAAACCCGTGCCCGGCGACGCGGTCGGCCGCTCCTCCACGTACCGCAGGTAGTCCGCAGCCGTACCCGCCCGCGCCGCCACCTGCTCCCTGGTGAGCCCCAGCTCCTCACGCCGCGCCACCACCCGCCGCCCGATGTCTCCGGGGTTCCTCATCGGTTCCGACACGGCCGATCACTTCCCTTCACCTTGTCACTCGCCGGTCACTCGCCGGTCATGGGACGGGCACCGGTCACGGGGTGGGAACCGTCCGGGCTCCCGACGGTCCGGGTGGACCGGCTCTCCGCGCGGGCGGTGCCGAATCCGGCCAGACCCGCGGCGAGAGCCGCTGCCAGACCGGGCCAGGACGGCGGCGAGGTCTCCAGAACGGCCCGCAGGAACGGCACGTACAGCGCGGCGACCGCCAGCCCCACCGCGGCCAGCACCGCCCAGGGCAGGAAGGGGTTCTCACGGGTGAACAACCGCTCCCGCAGCCCCAGTACAACGCCGAGCTGGGCGGCCAGCAACGCGAGGAACAGCGTGGTCTGCCAGGGCTGCCCGGTGTGCCGGACCCACAGTCCCGCGGCGAGGCTCGTGCAGGTGGCCACCGTGCCGAGGCGCAGTATCCGCTGCCACAGCCCGCCGCCGAGCACATGCTGCCCGGGCGGGCGCGGCGGGCGGCGCATGGCGTGCCGGGAGACCGGCTCGGCGCCCATGGCGACGCCCGTCAGACCGTGGGTGAGGAGGTTGATCCACAGGATCTGGCCGGCCCGCAGGGGCAGGGCGAGGCCGAACAGCGGGCCGAGCAGCATGACGAGGATCTCCGCGACGCCGCCGGCCAGGGCGTAGAGCAGGAAGCGGCGGATGTTGTCGTAGACCCTGCGGCCCTCCTCCACCGCCGTGACCACGGTGGACAGTTCGTCGTCGGCGAGCACCAGGTCGGCGGCCTGCCGGGCGACTTCGGTTCCCCGGCGGCCCATGGCCACACCGATGTCGGCCTGCCGCAACGCCGGGCCGTCGTTGACGCCGTCGCCGGTCATGGCGGTGACGGCACCGCCGACGCGCCATGCCTGGACGATGTCCAGCTTCTGCTGAGGAGTGGTGCGGGCGAACACCCGGACCCGGGTGAGGTCCAGGACCTCACCGGCGGCCAGCTGCCGGCCGGTGACCACCTCGTCGGAGGCGGTGTCGCCAGAAACCCCGTTGCCGGGGCCGAGGATGCCGACCCTGGTCGCGATGGCGCGGGCGGTGGCCGGATGATCGCCGGTGATCAGTACCGGGGTGATGCCGGCCAGTCGGCAGGCCGTGACGGTCGCCTCGGCCGCCTCCTTGGGCGGGTCGCTGATGGCCACCAGGCCCAGCAGCCGCAGCCCGGTCTCGGCGTCCTCGTACCGGGCCGGGAGGTCCGCGCGCAGGGCCGTTGCCACGGCCAGGACGCGGAAGCCCTCGGCAGCGAGCGCGGCGGCCTCCTTGCGTGCGCGTTCCAGCAGGTCGGGGCTCTCGTCCAGGGTCACGCCGTCGAGCACTGCCTCCGGCGCGCCCTTGAGACAGACCTCCACCTGGCCGGAGGGGGCGCGGTGCAGGGTGGTCATGCGCTTGCGGAGACTGTCGAACGGCACCTCGCCGATACGCGGGCGCGCGGGCAGCAGTTCGTCGCGGTCGCGGCCCGCCTTGACCGCGGCGGCCAGCAGCGCGGCCTCGGTGGGATCCCCGAGAGCGGTCCAGCTGTCGGTGCCCTCAGCCCCGTCCGCGCCCTTCGTACTGCCGTTCCCGGGTGGCCGCAGCGAGGCGTCGTTGCACAGTGCCGCCGCCGTGAGCAGGTCCTGTACGGCACGCAGCGCGGCGGGGTCTGGGGGCCCGCCGGCGACCAGGACCTCACCGGCGGGCCCGTAGCCGGAACCGGTGAGCGCGGCCGTGCCCCGGGTGGTCCAGACCCGTTCCACGACCATGCGGCCCTCGGTGAGGGTGCCGGTCTTGTCGGTGGCCAGCATGGTGACCGAGCCGAGGGTCTCCACCGCGGCCAGCCGCCGTACCAGCGCGTGGCGGGCGGCCATCCGCCGGGCACCGAGCGCCAGTCCGAGGGTGACCACAGCGGGCAGCGACTCCGGTACGGCGGCCACGGCGAGGCTGATCGCGACGACCGCCATGGCCTGCGGCGACTGGCCGCGGACCAGGCCGAGAACGAAGACGACCAGGCACAGACCCACCGCCACCAGGGCCAGCACCCGGCCGAGACCGGCCAGTCGGCGTTGCAGCGGGGTGGGTTCGAGGTGGGGGTGCAGCAGGGCGGCGATACGGCCGAGAGCGCTGTGCGGCCCGGTCGCGGTGACGGTGGCGACGGCCCGGCCCCGCACCACGACGGTGCCCGCCCGGAGCCGTGCGGCGTCCGGGTCGTCGGCCCGCACGTCCTTGTCCACCGGCACCGACTCCCCGGTCAGCGCCGACTCGTCGACCAGCAGCGCCGACGACTCGGCCAGCGCCGCGTCGGCGGCGACGATGTCACCCTCGCCGAGCAGCAGCGCGTCGCCCGGTACGACGACGGCGGAGGCCACCTCGCGCTCGGTGCCGCCTCGCAGCACGCGGGCTGTCGGGGCGGTCATGGCGGACAGCGCCGCGACAGCGTTGTCCGCGCGTACCTCCTGGGCCACCCCCACGGCGGTGTTCGCCACGATCACCAGGGCGATGACCACCGCGTCCGCGTAGTCCCTGGTAGCCAGGGTGAGCACCACGGCCGCGAGCAGGATCAGGATCATCGGATCGCGCAGTTGCGCGCCGATCCGCGACCGCAGCGCTATCCGGCGCTGCGCGCCCAGCTCGTTGGGCCCGCATTCCGCCAGCCGCCCGGCGGCCTGGTCGTCGGTGAGACCCGCCGGGGGCGCGAGGCCGGGGGCAGGCGCCGACTGAGCTGTCATGGGTTCTCTCCGGGTTCGATACGGTGCCGCCGGTAGTGCGCGGTCTCGGGGGCGTGCACCCGGCATTCGCGGGGTGCGTGCCGGTCCCGGCACGCGATCACCACTGCTGTCCGCCGCCGTCACGGCGGCGGAACCGTCGGGCCCTCCTGCCCGGAGCCCGGTGCCTTGTCAGGCCTGCTTCCGCTCCACCGGGGACCGGTGAGGGCCCACTCCCGCTCCCACCGCCCCGCACGGTGCCGGTCCAGCCCCATCCGTACGGCCTGACGGCCGGCCAGCAGCAACAGGGCGACACCGCTCGCCGACAGCATCCCGGCGAACGCGGACAGTGCGACGGCCTGCCCCGGAGTGAGCGGCGCGCTGACCAGTCGGCCCCGCCCGTCCGTCCAGATCACGGTCCTGGTGCCCGCCCCGCTGCCCGCCCCGACCCGTACCCCCGCCGTACGGACCGAGCCGTCGGACGCCGTCCACCGCACAACCGCCCAGGTACGGGCATACGTGCCGGGCCCCGGATCACCCGCGTCCTCGGTCAGCACGGCGGAGGTACGGTGCCACTCCTGGCGCTGCTGGAACAGCACGCTGCCGACCCGCACCGAGCACAAGGCTCCGGCCAGTGGCATTCCCACCGCCATCACCACGGACGTCACCAGGACCACCCATGCCTCGACGGCATCCGAGCGGCGCCTGAGCGGACTGCGCCGCCACCGCCACCACCTCACCTTCGTGCCCATGGCCGACCCCGCTTTCCGAACACGGCGGCACGGGTGCCCCTCAGCGACGGTCGCACACACACCACGTACCGGAGCAGGGCCCATCGGCCCGGACAAGAGGCCGATCGGCCCCGTTCGGCCGCCGCCGGAGACCACCGGGATCACCGGCTGGACCGAGACAGAGGACCCGTACGCCCTGATCGCCGCCCGGCTGCCCGGCCGTAAGGCCCGTGTCGCTGTGGACGACCACATGTGGGCCGAGAAGACGACCGCTTTCCTCACCGCACTGCCCGGCACCCGGCAGGCACTCGCCGGAGCGGTCCTGAACGCGCTGCGGATCCGCAAGACACCGGCCGAGGCGCTGCGCCGGGCCGGGGCAGGGCAGGGCAGGGCAGCGATCGACCGGGCACCGGCCTCAGTTCCAGGAAGGATGCCCCTCCGGTGTGCTGCCGGTGGTGAGCTTGCGTTCACCTGTGCCGTCCGCGCGGACCGCCCAGACCGCCGGCCGCTCGAAGGGCCCTCGGACGAAGGCCACCCACTTGCCGTCCGGTGACCAGACCGGGTCCATCTCCTGGGCGGCCGTCTGCACCAGTGACATGTCTTCGCTGCCGTCGGCCTTGGCGATGCGGATGTCTCCCCCCGTCCCCTCGCCGGGTGCTCCGGCGGTGTACGCGAAGTAGCGGCCGTCCGGGGACCAGACGGGGTCCAGCGCCCGCCGGGACTGGTGGGTCACCTGCCGGGGTTCGGCGCCCGGCTTTGCCGGATCGACGACGTGGACCTGCCAGCCCGACGTCTTCTGCAGGCAGACGGCGATGAGCTTGCCGTTGGGGGACCAGGCCGGGTCCTCCACCTTCCCGGAGCCGGTGGTCAGTTGCTGCGCGGAGCCGTCCGAGACGTTCACGGCGAACAGCTGCTGCACATCGTCCGCGCGGCGCAGGACGGCCAGTCGCTTGCCGTCCGGGGACCAGGAGACACGGCCGCCCGAGATGGCGGCGATCCGGCGGACGCCGGAACCGTCCGCTTTCGCCGTCCACACGGCCGACCCGTCCGCCGTCTTACGGGTGAACGCGAACGACTCGTGGTCGGGGGACCACTGCGGAAGGGCGTCGCAGGTCCCGTCGATCAGCTGTTTGGGGTTGTCCGTGGTGGAGTCGCGGCGGCCGATCACGCTGTGACATTCCGACGATCCGGGGTCCCTGTCCAGCCGGACCAGCAGCGGGTCGTCGGGGAACGCGGCGGGGGTCGATCGCCGGGCCGACGGCGAGGCTCCCCCGGTGTCGGCATCGGCGTCGCCGCCCTTGCCGGAACCGTTCCAGGGTTGCCACACGAGCAGCCCCGCGACGGCCGCCGCGACCAGCAGCGCCGCTACGGCGACCGCCCCTCGGCGCCCCCTCCGTACCCCGGCACCGCCGGGCGGGACCGGGGCCGGTGCGAGGACCGGCGGGGGCCCGAAACCGGGGCCGGGCGGCGACTGGACGGTCAGGGGGTAGGAGGCCACTGTCCGGCCCTCGGCAGGCGTCGGCGGGGCGGACGTGGCGGGGCGCGGGTCGGTGGCCAGGGTCTGCTCTTCGGCGACCGGTGGCGCGGACACGGTCGCGCGCGGGTCCGTGGCCAGGGCCTGTCCATCGGTGACCGGCGGCGCGGACACCGTCGTACGCGGATCGATGGCCGGCGTCTGTCCTTCGCCGGCCGGAGGCGCCGACACGGTCGTGCGCGGATCGGTGGGCACTGCCGACGGGCGGTCCGCCGCCGTGAGGTACGCCGCAGGGGCCTGCCTCCGTATGATCGCGGTCGCCTCGGCGGGGAGCCAGGCGTCCGACGGATGCCGGACCGTGAGCTGGTCGAGGAACTCCGACGGGCCGGGGCGGTCGAGCGGGTCCTTGGCCAGACAGGCCGCGACCAGTCCGCGCAGCAGGTCGGGCACGTCCGTGAGGTCCGGCTGTTCGTGGACGACGCGGTAGGGCCAGGCGGCCGACCCCCCGTCGCCGAAGGGAGCGCGGCCCGCCGCCTGGCTGAGCACCACGCCCAGGGCGAACATGTCCACCGCGGGAGTGAGCGTGCCGCCGGTGAGCTGCTCCGGCGCGAGGAAGCCGAGCGTGCCGATCTGGAACCCGGTCTGGGTGAGGGCCGAACCGTCGAGGGCCCGCGCGATGCCGAAGTCGATGACCCGGGGGCCGTCCTCCGCGACGATGATGTTGGCGGGCTTCAGATCGCGGTGGATGACCCCGGCCTGATGAATGGCGGCCAGTGCCTCGGCGAGGCCGGCGGCCAGCACGGTGAGCGTGTCCGTGGGAAGGGGGCCCACCTGGTCGAGCAGGTCCCGCAGCGTGGGGCCGGGTACGTAGGCCGTCACCAGCCAGGCCGGCTCGCCCTCCGGGTCGGCGTCCACGACCGGCGCGGTGTGGAAGCCGCCGACTCGGCGGGCCGCGGCCACCTCGTCGGCGAATCTGCGCCGGAAGCCCGGATCCGTGCTCAGTTCGGGCCGTACGACCTTGACGGCCACCGCCCGGCCCGACCGCGACCGGCCGAAGTAGACGACGCCCATTCCGCCCTGGCCGAGCCGTCCGACCAGCCGGTATCTGCCGTCCCCGACAGAGGCGGGATCACCTGCTCCGAGCGGTTTCATGACTCCCCCATCTCACCTCTGCGGCCCGGCTGCGGGAACTCATCGTCCCGACCCCCGTCCCCGTCGAGCGGCCGTGATCAGCCGCGAGGCTCCCCATTGCCGGACATCAGTCTAGATGTTCCGCTCATGACGTCATCGGGTCCGAAACGGTTCCCCTTCCCCCTCCGGTTCACCCCGCCAGCGGATTCCGCAGCGGCAGATAGCGGGCGTCGGCGCCGTCGGCTCCGGTCCAGCGCAGCAGCAGGTTGGTCTTGCCGGGCAGGGTGGGCGAGGCGAGGAGTGCGGCGACCTCGGGGAGGTCGTGGCGGGACAGCTCCCGGCGTACGGCCTGCCAGGGGTCGAAGCCCGGGTGGCGTTCCCTCAGCACCTCCGCGACCTCCGTGAGGTGGTTGACGACCAGGCAGTACACGAGCCGCTCCCAGCCCGCCGCCCGCGTCACGTCCGGCAGCAGCTTCACGCCCTCCGCGTCCCGGTACAGGGCCTGTACGGGGGTTCCATGGGCGTCGACCACGATCAGGCAGTTCTGGAGGTGGGCCTCGATGACGACGCCGTACCGTGCGAACAGTTCGACGACCGGTGGCACGGCACAGCGCAGATACGCCGTCCACCAGGCGGCCGGGTCGGCGAGCCCGTCGAGCGGGTTGCCGTCGAAGCCCTCGACCAGCGCGGCGGCGAGCAGCGGCGTGGCGCCCGGCACGACATGGTCGCGCAGGCCGTCGCGGACCAGGACCGCCAGCTCCTCGAAGGCGAAGTCGGCGGTGCGGTAGCCCCGATCGCTGAGCCAGACCGGCCGGCCCTCGGCAGCGGCGACGACCGCCGCGTCCGTGCGGCGCAGTGCCAGCAGGTCGTGGCGCCACAGCCGGCGTACGTCGTTGGTGATGCGGACGTCGAGGCTGAACTTGACGAAGACGTCGTGCTCGGGCGCGTACAGCGTGCGGATCGCCGCCGTGGGCCAGGTGTCGAACGCGGTCGTGCCCAGCCGGATCAGCCGTCCGTCCGAGAAGGCGTCCGCCAGGCTCGGGCCGACGAGGTCGAGCTGCCACGGGTGGACGGGCAGCAGCCGGTAACCGGGCGGGGCCGTGCCGAAGGCGTCGAGGGCGGACACATCGCCCTCCTCGGCCATCGCGTCCTCCCGCACGCCCAGCAGCACCAGCGGGAAGGCGGCGTACGCCTCGGGCGCGTACGGCAGCCAGCCCGCGACCGGGCCGCCGCCGCGCGCCTTGGGCGCCGGGTGGTAGGGGTGCCCGGTGAGAAGGGACTGCTCGGAGCGCCGGTACCGGTCCTCGGGCGGCGTGGTGCGGTCGCGAGCGGTGAGCAGCGCGGCGACCGCGTCCCGGCTGTCGGCCATCTCGGCGGGCAGCTCGGGGTTGGACAGGCCGGTGTACGCCTGGAGTGCCTCGGCCACGAGCTTGACGAGTTCGGCGTGGCCGACCGGGTGCCAGACGCCGTCGCCCGTGTTCACCTCGGGCGCCGCGGGCCGCCGTGCGCCGCGCACACGCAGCAGGCGCTCCCCGCTCGGCAGCCGGTACACGCGCGGCTCGCCCGGGCCGGGGACCGGTTGGGCCACCTCCCGGAGCAGGCAGTTGAGCAGGGGCGCGGTCGCGTACGCGTCGGCGCGCGCTCCGATGCCGTCGTGCGCGGGCATGGCCGGAGGTGCGGTGGGAGCCGGGGGTGCAGCGGCGGCTGGGGATGCGGTGGGGGCCGGGGGGGCGGTGGGGGGCCTGGTGGGGTCCACGCGTTCCCTCGTTTCTTACGGTGCTCTCCTACGCTCGCGGTTTCCCGCGGTGCACTGTCGATCAAGTATGTCTGTCGTCGTCCACGCCCGTTCACCAGCACATACCCGCGCCCAAACCCGCACCCGTACCCCCACCCGAGGAGCCCGCCGTGCACCGTCCCTCCAGCGCAGAGGCCGAGGTCGCCGACGAACTGGCCGCCGTCCGACCCGAGCTCGTGTCGCGGTACGCGGCCGAGCTGCCCGGCGCCCGGGCCGCCGTGCTGACCCGGCTGTGGCGGGCGCTGGTCCACGAACCGCTGCCGTGGATCACCCACCGCGAGAACGGCACAGGTCTCCTGCTGACGGACGGGCGCCGGCTCGAGGGCCCGTACGCCGATCCGTACGCCGTCGACGGCCGTGTCACCGACGTTCGGCTCGGGACGGTGTCGTACGACGATCCGGCGCGGCTGATGACGGACCTGGCCGTCCCGCACGGACCCGCCTTCGCGGCCGAACTCGGCCACAGTGTCGCCTCGTTGGCCCTGTCACGCGCCGGCCAGGACAGTGCCCTGCATGCCCCCGTGACCGGCTGGGAGTGGGAGCAGCGGGTCGTCGACGGTCACCCCTTCCACCCCAACTGCCGTTCCCGGCCCGGGTTCTCGGTGGCCGAGCAGCTCGCGTACGGGCCCGAGCACCGGCCGGTCGTGGAGCTGGCGCTGGTGGCGGCGGACGACTGTGCCGTGCGGGGCGAGTGGCCCGCGTGGCTGCGGGACGGGGGACGTCCGCTGATTCCGGTGCACCCCTGGCAGGGGGCACATGTGCTCCGACTCCCGAGCGCGGGCCGCCTGTCGGCGCATCCCTTGATGTCCCTGCGCAGCCTCGCCCTCCCGGACGGCGGACCGCACCTCAAGACCGCGTTGAGCGCTCGGCTCACCTCCTCGGTACGGGACATCTCGCCGTACTCGATCGAGACGGCGGCGACGGTGTCGGCGTTCATGGAGTCGATGGCCGCGCGTCTCGACGGGCTGCTGCACATCACCCGCACGCTCGGCGCGGTCACCGCCGACTCCCCCGATCTGGCGGCGGTGTTGAGGGAACCGCCGGACCTGTACGCGGACTCGGGGGCGGGCGAGTACGTCGTTCCGGTCGGGGCCCTGGCCGCCACAGAGCTTCCCCGATCACCCTCCTGGCTGGCCGAGTTCACGCGTCTCGCGCTCACCGTCGGGCTGCGGCTGCTCGATCTGGGCGTCGCCCTGGAGGCACACGGTCAGAATCTCCTCGTCGTGCTGTCGGCGACCGGGGACCCCCTGCGGCTGGTCTACCGCGACCTCGCCGACATCCGCGTCAGTCCGGCCCGGCTGGCCCGGCACGGCATCCCGGCGCCGAAGCTGACCGGACGGATCGTCACCGACGACGAAATCACCCTGCGCCGCAAGCTGTTCGGCTCGCTGGTGGCGGGGGCACTGGGTGCGACGGCCGGTTCGGAGACGGCACTGCGGGAGGCGTTGGAGACGGCCGTACGAGGGCTGCCGCGCACGCCGGATCTCCTGGCGTTGCGCGAACAGCCCCTGCCCACCAAGGCGTTGACCCTGATGCGGCTGTCACCGAACACGCCCGGCGACCTGTGGACCCAACTGCCCAGCCCTCTGGGCGAGGTGGCGGGAGGGGTGAAGCGGGGTGGCCACTGATGGGCCCCGTTTTGAAGCGGGTCACCCAGTGTCAATAGGATCCATCGATGATCACAAGACAACGGCTGGCGGCGGGCGCCTGCGCCCTGCTCACCGCCCTGGCGGCCGGGATCGCGGTCCCGGCCGAAGCCGTCGCCGACGAAACCACCGCACTCGCACCCAAGGTCAACCTCCTCCTCGACGTCAGCGGTTCGATGCGAGCCCGGGACATAGACGGCCAGTCGCGGATGGCCGCGGCGAAGCAGGCGTTCAACGAGGTGCTGGACGCGACACCCGAGGAGGTCCAGCTCGGCATCCGCACGCTGGGCGCCAACTACCCCGGCGACGACCGCAAGGAAGGCTGCAAGGACACCGCGCAGCTCTTCCCGGTGGGTCCGCTCGACCGCGTCGAGGCCAAGACGGCGGTCGCGACGCTCACGCCCACCGGCTGGACGCCGATCGGCCCCGCACTGCTGAAGGCGGCGGACGACCTCGACGGCGGTGAGGGCACCAAGCGCATCGTGCTCATCAGCGACGGCGAGGACACCTGCGCACCGCTCGACCCGTGCGAGGTGGCCCGGGAGATCGCGGCCAAGGGCATCGGCCTCACCATCGACACCCTCGGCCTGGTCCCGAACACCAAGATGCGGCAGCAGCTGAGCTGTATCGCCGAGGCGACCGGCGGGACCTACACGTCGGTCGAGCACACCGACGAACTCGCCGACAAGGTCAACCAGTTGGTGGTCCGTGCCGCCGACCCGGTGGTGACGCCGGTGGCCGTCGAGGGCGCGGCCGGGTGCACGAACGCTCCGGCGGTGAAGTCCGGTCTGTACACGGACCGCGAGGAGTTCGGACAGCAGCGCTGGTACCGCGTCGACGTCCAGCCGGGCAAGGAACTGCGCGCCTCGGTGAGCGTGTCGGCCGACCGGGCCGTCAACCCCGACTACGGGGTGCTGCTGCGGGCGGTGACCGCGCACGGCCGTGAGATCGTCCGCGGCGAGGGCAACGGAACCGGCCGTACCGACGTCATCTCGACGGGCCTGCGCTATGCGAAGGCGGAGGCCGACGACGAGGATGACGAGTCGGTGGCCGAGACCGTGTGTCTCCAGGTCACCAACTCCTTCTCGGCGGCCAGTGGTGTGAAGTCCACACCCGGTCTGCCGCTCGAACTGACCGTCGACGTCGTCGACGGCCCGAGCCAGGCGAGCGACGTGGCCTCCTTCGGCCTCGGCCGCGGCTGGTGGCTGCTGGGCGCGCTCATCCTGTTCGGCTTCCTCACGGGTGTCCTGTGGGGCTGGATCTCGCGTCTGCGGGTCTCGGTATGGAGGACCAACTGATGCGAGTGACGCGAGTGATGCGAGTTCACAAGAATCAACTGTCGCGCGGTGCACGCGCGTTGGGGTCGGCCGTGCTGATGCTCGGGCTGGCCGCGACCCCGGCCGTCGCCGACGCCTCGCCCTCCGCGAGTCCTTCGGACGGGAGCTCGGCCCCCACCTCCGCGGGCACGTCGTTCCGTACGGCGACGGAGATCGACCAGGGCCAGCAGGCCACCGCGAGCGGCTCGGCGGGCGACTACCTGTACTGGTCGTTCCCCGCGGACGCCGGTCAACGCCCCACCGTCAAGGCGACGGTGAAGCTGCCGGACACGCACGCGTCCGAGACGTGGCAGCTCGACGTGTACGACGGTCTGCGGCGCCGCCAGGCCTGCCAGTACGGCGCCCAGACCCGCACCGCCGCCTCGGGCACCGCGTCCGTGGAGCTGGCGTGCACCCTGCGCACGGTCCGCGCCTGGTCGGAGCAGTGGGCCAACGACCCGCTGCCGGGCACCTATTACCTCCGGCTGACGACGGTGAACCTCGCGACCTCCGACCTCGGCCTCCCGGTCGGCGCCGAAGTGCGGGTCGACTCGAAGGACATCGGCGGTGCGGCGGCCGTGGACGGTTCGCTGGCCGAGCCGCTGGTGCCCGGGATCGCGGTCAAGTCCGAGGACACGGAGGACAGTTCGACGACGTCCGCGGTGCTGTCGAGCATCGAGCCCGACGACGGCTGGTCCAGCGGCTGGTGGTCCGACCGCTGGGTCTGGACGGCGCTCGGCGGCGCGCTGGCCGCCCTGGCGGGCGTCGGCGGCTACGCCCTGACGCGCGGCTCGGGCCGGCCGAGGCAGGTTCCGCCGGGAGCCTGATCGACAGCTGACGGTTCGTCACCATGCCTGCCGCGCAAGGTCGCGCGGCAGGCATGTGCCGTATCAGGCCTCGTTTGCGGATCAGGCCTCCCGCAGGGCCTTGGCGAGTGTTCCCTCGCCGGTCACCTCGATGCGCCCGTCCCGTACGGCGTCCAGCACGCCGACATCCCCCCGGCCGATCGCCGCACACGTCCCGGTGTCCATCGACAGGCGGGCGTCGGGCTCCTCGGGGGCGGGCCCGGCGCCGTACACCGGACCGTCCTCCGCGCCCACGTACAGGTGGAACTCGCCTTCCTCCAGCCGGACTTCGACGATCCCTGCGCCGCCCACCCCGCCGCCCACCGCATCCAGGCCGCGCAGCAACGGCAGCGCGAACCAGTGCGCCCGTACGGCGTCCGTCGCACGTCGCTCGCCCAACTCGGGCGCGCCCCACTCCCCCAGCGCCTGGAGCACCGGCAGCAACCGCCTGCCCTGGCCGGTGAGTTCGTAGACGGAAGCGGCCCCCGGCGGCGGCAGCCGGCGTCGGCTCGCGAGGCCGTCCCGCTCCATGTCCTTCAGCCGCGACGCCAGTACGTCCGTGCTGACGCCCGGCAGATCCGCGTGCAGGTCGGTGTAGCGGCGCGGACCGGCCAGCAGCTCCCGGACGATCAGGAGAGTCCAGCGGTCGCCGACGGCATCGAGGGCGCGAGCGACGGAACAGTACTGGTCGTAGCTTCGGCGAGGTGACATGCGACGCAGTCTAGACATGTTGTTGGACTTTCCAAGCTGATACTTGGTAAAACCAAGCAACACACAAACCGGAGGGGCGTAAGCGCATGGAGTTCCGGCAGTCCAGCAAGCTCAGCGAGGTCTGTTACGAGATCCGCGGTCCGGTGATCGAGCACGCCAACGCACTGGAGGAGGCGGGCCACAGCGTCCTGCGCCTCAACACCGGCAACCCCGCGCTCTTCGGCTTCGAGGCGCCGCCGGAGATCCTCCAGGACATGATCCGCATGCTGCCGCAGGCCCACGGCTACACGGACTCTCGCGGCATTCTCTCCGCCCGCCGGGCCGTCGCCCAGCGCTACCAGGAACGCGGCCTGGAGGTCGACGTCGATGACGTCTTCCTCGGCAACGGCGTCTCGGAACTGGTCTCGATGGCGGTCCAGGCGCTGGTCGAGGACGGCGACGAAGTCCTCATCCCCGCCCCGGACTTCCCCCTCTGGACGGCGGTCACGACCCTCGCCGGCGGCAAGGCGGTCCACTACCTCTGCGACGAACAGGCCGACTGGTACCCGGACCTGGACGACATGGCGGCGAAGATCACCGACCGCACCAGGGCCGTGGTCATCATCAACCCGAACAACCCCACCGGCGCGGTCTATCCGAAGGAGATCATCGAGGGCATCCTCGACCTGGCCCGCCGCCACGGCCTGATGGTCTTCGCCGACGAGATCTACGACCAGATCCTGTACGACGACGAGGTGCACCACTCCGCCGCCGCACTCGCCCCCGACCTGGTCGTCCTGACCTTCTGCGGCCTGTCGAAGACGTACCGGGTGGCCGGCTTCCGCTCGGGCTGGCTGGTGGTCACCGGCCCGAAGCAGCACGCGCGCAGCTACCTCGAAGGCCTGACGATGCTGGCGTCGATGCGCCTGTGCCCCAACGCGCCCGCACAGTACGCCATCCAGGCCGCGCTCGGCGGCCGGCAGTCCATCTACGAACTCACCGCTCCCGGCGGCAGGTTGCGCGAACAGCGCGACCGCGCGTGGGAACGCCTCAACGAGATCCCGGGCGTCTCCTGCGTCAAGCCGAAGGGCGCGCTGTACGCGTTCCCGCGCCTCGACCCGGCCGTCCACAAGATCCACGACGACGAGAAGTTCGTCCTGGACCTGCTCCTTCAGGAGAAGATCCAGGTCGTGCAGGGTACGGGCTTCAACTGGCCCTCCCCCGACCACTTCCGCATCCTCACCCTCCCGTACGCGGACGACCTGGAGGTGGCGATCAGCAGGATCGGGCGGTTCCTGAGCGGTTATCGGCAGTAACGCCCGCGGGGGCGGTCAGTCGCCGTCCGTCATGGGTAACCCCTCCCCATGACGGACCGACCACTGCTCCTCCTCGACGTCGACGGCCCCCTCAACCCGTTCGGCGCCCGGCTCCTGCGCCACCGGGGCTATGTGACCCGCCGGGTGCACCCCACCAACTGGTCCGCCCGGCAGAAACCGGGCTCCCGGCGGCTTCGGCGGGGCCTGCGGATACGGCTGCACCCCGGTCACGGCGCCCGGCTGCTGGCCCTGCCTTACGACCTGGCGTGGGCCACGACCTGGATGCACGAGGCGAACGAGATGATCGGCCCGGTGATCGGGCTGCCGGCCGCACTGCCGGTCATCGAGTTCACCAACCTGTTCGCCGAGGAACCCGACGGGCTGTACTGGAAGACGCGGCGCGTCGTGGAGTGGGCCGACGGGCGCCCCTTCGTCTGGGTCGACGACATGATCACCGACCTCGATGTCCGCCATGTGGCCGAGCACCACACTGGGCGGGCACTGCTGCTGCGGATCGACCCGCGCAGGGGTCTCGGGGAGCGCGAGTTCGCCGAGCTGGAGCGCTGGGCTCGCGATGTCGGACCCTGGTCGTAGTCTTCGAGGAACGGCTCGAATCGACCGGGCGAACGGCTGACCGACCGATCGCCCGCGCCCGCATCGGCCGACGACCGGGGAGGAGTGCGCCATGACACGACCGCCGACCGCCGCCCAGCGACGCGTCATCGGCGCCGCCGAGCCCGTCACGGGACGGCTGCGGGGAACGGAGTTCCAGCTCGCCGCGCTGGTCGCGCGGGGGCTCGCCTTCCGGCACCCGCGGCCACCGCACGACCACTTCCTGACACCGACGGGCCATCGCATACGGGAGGAAGCGCAGCCCGCGGACACGCCTGCCGCTCCCGCGGCTCCCCCTGCTTCCGGGACCACCGGAGTGTTCGCCGCGCGGGTGGGCGGCGAGACGGAGACACCGGCCGCCGGGGCCGCCCGGACGCGTGAGGTGCACAGTGCCTGGACGGGGCTGCTGGAGCTGCGCCGGATGACCAATACGGACGGAGCCATGGACCGTCCGTGCGGTTGGGAGCGTACGCATCTGGTGCAGGCCGCCGCGTTGGCGCTGGAGGCGGCCGGCCACCGGCCCGAGGACGGGAGCGGGGGCGGGGGCGGGGCCAGTGGTGGCTACCGGGTGCGGGCGACCCCGCAGCCGGAGGCCGTCGCCGTGCGCGAGCCCGACGGCGACGCGCTGCGGGCCTGTGCGGCCACCCTGGAGAAGGCCGGCTGGCAGGTCGGCGAGTACACCGAGCCGCGTACCGGCACGCGCTATCTGCTGGCGTCGCCCCGACGGACGTAACGACCTTGTGCGCCAAGGCAGTTGACGGCAGTGAGCAACCGCTCAGTACCCTTGCCCCGTCCTGTTCGCCGTGAAGTCGCGAAGTCTGAAGTCGAGCCGTCGTGAAGGGGAAGTCGTGGCCGAACCGTTTTCCGTGCCGGTGACCGTGCGCGGGTACGAGACCGATGTGCAGGGACACCTCAACCAGAGCGTGTACCTCAACTACGCGGAGCACGCCCGCTGGGCGTTACTCCACGCGGCGGGCATCAGCCAGGCGGGGCTGACGTCCAAGGGCGTGGGTCCGGTGGCCCTGGAGACCACCATCCGCTATCAGCGCGAGTTGCTCGCCGGCGACGAGGTCGAGGTGACCTGCGACTTCGTCTGGGGCGAGGGCAAGACATTCCGTATCCGGCAGACGATCCGCAAGGCCGACGGCACGGTCTGCGCCGAGATCACGGCGGTCGGCGGGCTGATGGACCTCAAGGCGCGCAAGCTCGTCACGGACCCGAAGGAGTACTTCCGCGCACTGGCGTCGGAGCCGCGGCTGTTCGGACTCTGACCGGTACTCACAGCGACCTCCTACCGTCACCCCACGGCATTCCCAACTTGGTGCGCGACTCTCGACCTCTTCTTGCCGCGCCCTTCTTGGAGATCCCGTGCCGATGCTGCACAGAGCCGCCGCCCGTCGTACGTTGTTGGCCGCCCTCGGCGCCACCGCGATCCTGACCACCCAGCGGATCGCGTCCGGGGCGACCACCGAGGCGACCGGCAGCGGGCTCGACGACCCGGCCAAGAAGGACATCGCGATGCGGCTGGTGTGCAGCGCGGAGAACTCGTCCCTGGACTGGCGGGCGCAGTACAAGTACATCCAGGACATCGGCGACGGGCGCGGCTACACCGCCGGGATCATCGGCTTCTGCTCCGGTACGAGCGACATGCTGGCCCTCGTCGAGCTGTACACCGCGCGGGATCCGGACAACGTCCTGGCCGCCTACCTGCCCGCGCTGCGCGCGGTGGACGGCACGGACTCGCACGACGGCCTGGACCCGGGCTTCCCCGCCGCCTGGCGCAAGGCAGCGAAGACGTCCGTCTTCCGCGGGGCCCAGGACGACGAGCGTGACCGCGTCTACTTCGACCCGGCCGTCGCCCGCGCCAAGAAGGACGGCGTCGGCACGCTGGGCCAGTTCGCCTACTACGACGCGATGGTCATGCACGGCTCCGGCATGGACAGTCTCAGTTTCGGCGGGATCCGCACGCGGGCCCACGCGAACGCGGCCACCCCGGCAGACGGCGGCGACGAGACGACGTACCTGAACGCCTTCCTCGACGCCCGGGAATGGGCGATGCGGCAGGAGACGGCCCACACGGACACCAGCCGCGTGGACACCGCCCAGCGGGTCTTCCTGGACCAGGGGAACCTGAACCTGGATCCGCCGCTCGACTGGAAGGTGTACGGGGACAGTTACTACATCGGCTGACCGGCTGAGACGGTCGGTGGTGACGGTCGGTGGTGACGGCCGCACGCGACGGCAGGACTCCGGCCGAGGGCCGTCCCCCTCGGCCGGAGGTCTATTCAGGCCCGGAGGCCCGGAGGCCCAGGGCCCAGGGCCTCCGGTGTCAGGCTCGCGCCGCGATGGCGGCGAGCCGCCGGGCCTCCGCACGCGTCGAGCGGGCGATCTCGTCCTCGTCGACGTGCAGCAACCGCCCGTTCTCGACGATCTGTTCGCCGTTCACGAAGGACGCGGTGACCGGTGCCGCCGCGCCGAGGACGAGGGCGATGACCGGGTCGGCGATCGACGCGTGGGCCAGGGTGTCCAGGTTCCAGAGGACCAGGTCGGCGAGCTTGCCCGGTTCCAGTGAGCCTGTCTCCCTTGCCCTGCCCAGCACTTGGGCGCCGCCGTACGTCCCCAGGCGCAGGGCCTGACGGGCGTTCAGAGCCGCTTCCCGGTGCGCCCCGAGGCGGTTGATGAGAAGGGCGTTGCGCAGTTCGGTGTGGAGTTCGCCGGACTCGTTGGACGCGGTGCCGTCGACGCCGAGGCCGACCGGGACGCCCGCCGCCAGCATGTCGGGGACACGCGCGATGCCAGCCGCAAGCCGGGCGTTGGAGGACGGACAGTGGGCCACACCCGTCTTCGTACGGGCGAAGGCGGCGATGTCCGAGTCGTTCATGTGGACGCAGTGCGCCATCCACACGTCTTCGCCGAGCCAGCCCGTGGACTCGAAGTAGTCGGTCGGTCCCATGCCGAACAGTTCCTTGCAGAACTGCTCCTCCTCGACCGTCTCCGAGCCGTGCGTGTGCAGGCGTACACCCTTGCGCCGCGCCAACTCCGCGCCCTCGCGCAGCAGTTCGGTCGAGACGGAGAAGGGTGAGCAGGGGGCGACCGCGATCTGGGTCATGGCGTCGAAGGAGGGGTCGTGGTGCTCGTCGACCGTGGCCTCGGTGGCGGCGAGCGCGCCCTCCAGGGTCTCGACGGCGAAGTCCGGGGGCAGGCCGCCGTCCTTCTCGCTGCGGTCCATCGAGCCACGGGCGAGCGTGAAGCGGACGCCCATCTCGCGGGCCGCTCCGATGATCGCGCCGGACAGGTCGCCGGAGTCCTTCGGGAAGACGTAGTGGTGGTCCATGGCGGTCGTGACACCACCGCGGGCCATCATGGCCAGCGAGCCCTGCGCCGCCGCGCGCACCATCGGCTCGTCGATGCGCGCCCACGTCGGGTACAGCGCCACCAGCCAGTCGAAGAGGTTGTGGTCGGTGGCCAGGCCCCGGGTGATCCACTGGTAGTAGTGGTGGTGCGTGTTGACCAGGCCGGGGGTGACGAGGTGCCCGCTCGCGTCGATGCGCCGGACCACGTCCGTCAGACCCTCGGGGGCCTTTCCGGCGCCGACCGACTCGATGCGGTTGCCGGCGATCACCACATGGCCGGACGCGTACTCGGTGTCGGCGGCGTCCACGGTCGCGACCGCGCAGTTCTCGATGACGATGCGCTGAACCATCGTTCGTCCGTCCTTAACTTCCGGTTACGCGTCAGAGGTTGGTGAGGTCGGCGGGGATACGCGCCTCGGCGCCGTCACGCAGGATCGTGCCCTCGATCAGTCCGTACGGACGGTCGGCGGCGAAGTACACCTCATTGTCGTTCTTCAGCCCGAACGGCTTCAGATCCACCAGGAAGTGATGCTTGTTGGGGAGGGCGAAACGCACCTCGTCGATCTCGTCCCGCTGCTCGATGATCCGGGCACCCATCTGGAACAGGGTCTGCTGGAGGGAGAGCGAGTAGGTCTCCGCGAAGGCCGACAGCAGGTGCCTGCGGGTCTGCGCGTAGGACTCCTCCCAGTCGGGCATCTCCCTTTCCTCGTCGGACCAGTTGAAGCGCCAGCGCGCGGACACCTGGGTCGCCAGGACACGGTCGTAGGCCTCGGGGAGCGTCGTGTACTTGTCCTTGACGTAGCCCCAGAACTCGGAGTCGGTCGTGTTCATCACGACCAGGTCCTTGAGCCCGGAGACCACCTCCCACGACGAACCGTCGTACGTGATCTGGGTCAGCCGGGTCTCCTGGCCCTGCCGGGCGAAGGAGTGCTCACCCTCACCCGCCGCCTCGATCCGCTCCCAGGAGTACTCCTCGATCCGGATGCGCGCCTTCAGGATCGGCTCCTGGGTGGTCACGAAGTGCCGGGCCAGATGGATGCCGAACTGCTCGGCCGAGTCGATGCCGTGCTCCTTGGCGAAGGCGTACACCGTGTTCTTGGTGGTGTCCGTCGGCAGGACGTTCGCGTTCGAGCCGGAGAGGTGGACCTCGTCCATGTCGCCGGAGAGCGACACCGAGACGTTGAGATCCTTGACGTGGTGGGTGGCGCCGTCGCGGGTGACGCGCACGACGCGGTTCTCGGCCTTGCCGTACTGGTTCTGCCCGAGAAAGACGGGGCGGGCCTTGCCTGCTGAATCGGTCATGGTGCTGCTAGCTCCCTCGGTATACGGAGTAGCCGAACGGGTTGAGCAGCAGCGGTACGTGGTAGTGCTCGCCCGGCACGACGGCGAACGTGATCGCCACCTCCGGGAAGAACGCTCCCGCCGCAACGCTGTCCCGGTTCGCGGGGGCGTCCTGCTGCGCATCGGCCTGCTTCTTCTCCAGGTACGGCTCGACCTCGAAATCGAGCCGCACATGGGTCGTGCCCTCCGGCAGCGCCGGCAGGTCCTTGCACCGCCCGTCGGCGTCCGTCGCGCTGTCGCCCAGTGCCCGCCAGTCCGCTTCGCGCCCGCTGCGCGCGGCGAGCCGCACGGCGACGCCCGCGGCGGGCCGGCCGACGCTGGTGTCCAGGATGTGCGTGGACACGGAGGCGACGAAGGCGCTGGGGTCGGCGGTTTCCGTGCTGCCGGTACTCATGTCTGTCAGTGCTCTTCCTGTACGAGGTTGCCGAGCCGGATGCGGTTGATCTTCCCCAGTTCGGTGCGGACGATCTCCCGCTCCCGCTCCGGCGTGTTCCCGATCCGTTCCCGAACCGCGTCGCGCATCTGCTCACCGGTCCGGCCGGTCGCGCAGATCAGGAAGACATGGCCGAACCGCTCCTGGTAGGCGAGGTTCAGTTCGAGCATCTCCGCCTTCAGATCCTCGGAGGCGCCGGCCATGCCGCGCTGTTCGCGGGCGGAGGTCGGATCACCGGGCTCGGGACGGCCGATGGGCGGGTGCCCGGCCATCGCCTCGGCGAGGTCGTCGGCGGTCAGCTCGGCCGTCGCCGCGTCGCTCGCCGTGTACAGGTCCTCGGTGGTGGCGTACGGGCGCTTCGCGAGCAGGTGCCGCCCCCAGGCGGTCGAGGCACAGACCTCGTGAAGGGCGGCGCGGGCCGTGGACTCCGCCAGGGCGTTGAACCGGGCGAGGCCGCCAGGGGTCGTACTCGACGTCACGGCAGACCTCCGTGGCCTTGGGCGTGCTGGGGTACTGGGGTACTGGGGTGCGTGCTGGACGCACTCAGGGCTGGCTGCGCACAGCTAACGCCTTCCGGCGAGGAGACGTCAACACTTTGTTGAAAACTCTGGGTAACAACGATCGCCACCCCTGGCCCGTCGGGCCTGCTTCTCGCGGTTCAGGTAGTTGTGGACAAGTACCTCACTCAGGCGTGATCTCGCGAGCGGGGCTCACCGAGGACGGCTCCACGAACCAACTCTCTGCGGCAGCCGGACGGCAGCGGCGGCGCCCGCAGGTTCCCGCAGGTTCCCGCCGCGGAAGCCGACGGGCATGCAGCCGCAGGAAGCCGGTCATCGGCGAGACCGACCTGCGCTCCATTCCTTCGCACATGCCGAGGCAGCCCGACGGGACGCCCCGTCCAGTCGTTGCGCCTACGGCTTCCCATGACTGGCCGAATGGATTCCGGCCCCTCATTTCGAGCACGAGCGCTGTCCGCACATGGGGATCGCCACCATCGGCAGCAACCGAGGCGCGCCCCTCGACCGCACCTCCGGGCTCGAACCTTTGACCGACCCTGCGTGCACCGCTCACCGGTTGAGGGTCCCGATCATTCGGCTGTTCCCCAGCAGCCCACTGACATGCGGCTTTCAGATGCATCCCGTTGCTGCGGTGCTGCCGACCAGGCCATGACAGCGGCAGCGACGTGCGGAATGAGGGCCTGACATCAACAGCCAGGGGCCGCACGGGGCATTTCAGGGGCTGCGCGACGGGTTCCGCCAGACTTCAATTACGTATACTCTTCTGCATTGCAGCCAGTTGTGCGTGGAAAGTGCGACATCGGCCTGCGGGGTCAGCATCTTGTCGCGAAGGAGCGGAGATGAGCGCACTGCCAGGTGGCGACGTGGCCTCGGGTTCGAGTGCTGCCGGAACGATTGGGCTACTCGACGCCGGGCGGACCGGTGAGCCGATGGCGGAGCGGTTACCGGCGGTCGGCCCCAGGTCCGCCCGCACACGCGGCGGGCAGAGGCCGGCGATCACGCAGTCGATGTCGCGAGTGCTTGCGACAGGCCGCGTGATGGGTGTCGAGGAGAGCACCTTGTTCGAGGTCCCCACAGTCAGAAGCGGCGGGAACACCACGGGGCGGCGCATCGTCGCCCGCGGCGGATCCGCGTGCCGCGCCTACGCTGTCACGCCGTTCCTCCGCCAGGATCTGGCGACCTGCCGGGACACTGCGGCAGAAATGGGCGCCCTCTCGAAGTTATTGACCGCAGCCATGACGGGCTGATGAACCTCGACGCTGTGGCTCCCCGAGAGAGCCACAGATTCGATGAAGATCGCCCTTGACACGCAACTGCGCCCCGGGCACAAGCGGTGCGCGGCAACGGGACCGGACGTGTTCGGGCTCGACGACAATGGCCGGCCCCTTGCCGCGCACCCGTTTCCGATCGAGAGGATCGGATGACCTGTTCCGTGCCGGCGGGTCACCCCGATCGCCGGTCGTGAGGTCCCTGCCACGCCGGTCGGCATGGTTTGCCGCGCCGCCCTGCCTACGTGCCATTCGAAATCCGTTTGCGGCTTTCTCTCTTCACATTCTCAGACGGCAGCGCAGCCACGGCTCCGGCCCGGTGCGCTACCGACCACTGATCGCAACGAGTGCCGGACACTCGCCGAAACTTTGGGAAGCGACATGAATGAGTGGGTCAGACCGGTCTTCTCCTCGCCCCGGTCACGGGTGTCGGTCGCGCTGATTTCGAGCGCGGTCCTGCTGGCAGGATGCGGAGGCGGTGGTGGTGACGTCACCACCACGGACAGCACGCAGGTACCAGCCGCGCTGGCGAGCGCGTTCCCGGGCAAGAAAGCCACCGGCGAGCCGGTGAGGATCGGCCTGATCACCAATGAGGGCGGCGCCAGTACCAGCCAGCCCGAGAACAGGGAGGCCGCGGAAGCGGCCCGGAAGTACGCCAATGACAACCTCGGCGGGATCGCGGGCAGACCGATCACCTTCGTGATCTGTAAGACCAAGGAGGAACCGGCCGCCGCACGGGACTGCGCGAACCAGATGGTCGAGCAGAAGGTGGACGCGGTCGTACTGACGAGCAGCGGTCTGGGTGACTCCATGGTGCCGATCGTGACCCAGGCCGGCATTCCCTGGGCGACCGCCGTGGGCGCCAGCAACGCTGAAGCCACCAGCACCGACTCCTTCTCCTGGACGGGCGGTTTCCCGGCGAACATGACGGCGATGGCCGCGTACTCCAAGGAAATGGGGTACAAGAAGGTCGCCGCGTTCGTCATCGACGTACCGGCCGCGGTGAGCGGCATGGAGGCCATCGGCAAGCCGTTCTTCGCCAAGGCCGGCATCGACCTGCAGATCGTGACGATAGCGGCGGGCACACCGGACGCGTCGCCTCAGGTGAGTGCCGCGCTGGGGAAGAAGCCCGATGCCGTCGCCGTCATCGGCGAGTCGACCGTGTGCACCTCCGTGCTCCAGGCGATCGGCACGCTCGGCGGCGACACCCCGCGGGAGCTCGTCCAGTCGTGTGTGGCCCCCGAGGTCATCGACGCCGTGGGCGCGGGCATGGACGGCGCGCAGGTGTTCAGCGGCTTCGACCCGGCCAGCGACCACATCGAGGCCCAGCTCTACCGTCAGGTGATGAAGCGGTACAGCCCCGACACACCGACCCAGGGATACGCGGCCGTCGGGTACCAGGGTGTGCTCGGCCTGGTGCGCGCGCTGCACGGCCTGACCGGCGAGGTCACGCCCAGGACGATCGCCGCGGCCATCAGCTCGGCCAAGGACGTCGTGTTGCCCGTGGGCCACGGCTCCACCTTCACCTGTGACTCCGCGGCGGTACCGGGGATGAAGGCGGCCTGCTCGGCGAAGGTGATCACCGGCACGATGTCCGGCGGCAAGCTGGACAAGGTACGGGTCATCGATCCCAGTCCGTTGTTCGCGCAGTAGTCGAAGCAGCCGGAAGGGACGGTCTCGCCGATGAGCCAGTACGTCGTGTTTCTGCTGCTGGGCCTGGGGAGTGGGGCGGTGTTCGGCGCGCTCGCGCTGGCACTGGTGCTGACCTACCGCAGTTCCGGGGTGGTCAACTTCGCCACCGGGGCGATCGCGCTGTACAGCGCGTACACCTACGCGTTCCTGCGCCGGGGTGAGCTGCTGGTGCCGATACCGGGCCTGCCGACAACGGTCGGACTCGGCGGACCGCTCGGGCTGGTCCCGGCGATGGTGATCTCGCTGGTGCTCGCCGCGGTGTTCGGGGTGGTTCTGTACGGGCTGGTCTTCCGGCAACTGCGATCCGCGCCGCCGGTGGCCAAAGCCGTCGCCTCGATCGGGGTGATGCTGGTGATCCAGTCCGTGATCGCCGCGCGGGTGGGCACCGCCCAGGTGTCGGTCAAGGCCATTCTGCCGAACGACCCGGTGGAATGGGGTGGTTCGCGTATCCCCGGCGACCGGCTGTGGTTCGCGGCGGTCATCGTCGTACTGACGGTCGCGCTGGCGCTGGTGTTCCGGCTGACCCGGTTCGGCCTCACGGCCAGGGCGGCGGCGGAATCGGAGAAGGGCGCACTGGTCAGCGGGCTGTCGCCGGAGCGGATCGCGGTGGCGAACTGGGCGCTGAGCTCGGCCATCGCCGGCCTGTCCGGCATCCTGATCGCACCGATCGTGCCCCTGGTCCCGATTTCGTACACCCTGTTCATCGTGCCGGCCCTCGCCGCGGCCCTGGTCGGCAACTTCACCGCGCTGGTCCCCGCCGTGGGAGCCGGCCTGGTCATCGGGATGCTGCAGTCGGAACTGCAGTTCCTCCAGGGACAGTGGTCATGGCTGCCTCAGACCGGCACGGCGCAGCTGGTGCCGCTGGCCGTGATCCTGGCCTACCTCGTGGTCCGCGGACGGCCACTGCCGACCCGCGGCTCTCTGGTCCAGCAGGCGTTGGGCCGCGCGCCGCGGCCCGACCGTATCCTGGTCCCGGCCGTCGTGAGCACCGGCCTGGGTGTCGTCGTTCTCCTCGCCACCCGCGGAAGCATCCGCGCCGCGGTCATCACCTCGCTGACCCTGGCGGTGATCTCACTGTCGCTGGTGGTCGTCACCGGGTTCGCCGGCCAGATCTCGCTGGCCCAGCTGACCCTGGCCGGGGTCGGCGCGTTCAGCCTCAGCAAGCTGAGTGCGGGGTGGGGGATCCCCTTCCCGTTCGCCCCGCTGCTGGCGGCCGTGGCGGCGATGGTGATCGGCGTCGTGATCGGGCTTCCCGCCCTGCGGATCCGTGGTCTGCCCGCGGCGGTGGTCACGGTCGCGCTGGCGGTGGCCCTCGAGGCCTTCTGGTTCCGCAACACCGAACTCAACGGCGGCCTGGACGGCTCGCAGGTCCCCGCACCACACCTGTTCGGAATCGACCTGGGCATCGGTGCCGGCGAGGACTACCCGCGCATCCCGTTCGCGTTGCTGTGCCTGGTGGTGCTGTTGGGGGTCGGCCTGGGTGTGGGACGGCTGCGCCGCAGCCGGCTCGGGGCGGCGATGCTGGCCGTGCGCGCCAACGAGCGGTCGGCCGCGGCGGCGGGGATCGACGTCGCCCGTACGAAGATCATCGCCTTCGCGATCGGAGCGTTCATCGCCGGGCTCGGGGGCGCCCTGCTGGGCTACCAGCAGACCGTCGCCGACGCCCAGATGTTCACCGCGATCGGCGGTCTGGGCTTGTTCGCCACCGCGTACCTGGCGGGCATCACCGCCCTGTCCGGCGGCCTCGTGGCCGGCGTGATGGGAGCCGGAGGCCTGCTGCCGGTTCTGCTGGACCGGGCACTGTCAATGGGAGAGTGGTACGGCGTGATCATGGGCATCGGCCTGGTGCTCACGGTGATCATGAACCCGGAAGGCATCGTCGGTCCGGCGCACGAACTGATGGACAAGCTGCGAAACAGGCGCCGGCCCGGCGGCGCCGCCGACGCCGACGCCGCCGAGTTGGACACCGAGATGCTGACCGAGGCGGCACCGTCCGCCCGCCCGAGGGTCCCCGATCCGGGCGAAGTGGTGCTCTCGGTGCGCGACATCGGGGTGCGGTACGGCGGTGTGGTGGCGGTCGACTCGGTCTCCTTCGACGTGCGCTCGGGTGAGATCGTCGGCGTGATAGGGCCGAACGGTGCGGGGAAGACCACCCTGCTCGACGCGATCAGCGGATACCACCGCAGCACGGGAACGGTCGAGTTCGACGGGCGGCCGATTTCGTCGCTGAAGCCTCATCAGCGGGGCCGGGCAGGCCTCGGGCGCACCTTCCAGGGCATCGAGCTCTACGAGGATCTCAGCGTGGAGGAGAACGTACTGGTCGGGGAGGCGGCGGCCCGGCACGGCGGCGACCATGTCGGCACCATGCAGGGGCTGGAGCTGCGGAACCGGTTGTTCGAGACGCTGCACCTGAGCCGGTTCCGGGCCCAGCCGGCGCGTGAACTCTCCCAAGGAAGGCGGCAGTTGGTGTCGATCGCGCGTGCCCTGGCCGGGCGTCCCCGGATGCTGCTCCTGGACGAGCCCGCGGCCGGTCTGGACAGCTCCGAGAGCCGGTGGCTGGGTGACCGTTTGCGTGCCGTCCGGGCCGGCGGTGTGACCGTACTGCTGATCGACCACGACATGGGGTTGGTGCTCGACGTGTGCGATCGGATCGTCGTGCTGGACATCGGGAAGGTGATCGCGGAGGGAACCCCCGCCGAGATCAAGGCCGATCCACGGGTCGCCACCGCTTACCTCGGTGCGACCCACGTCGATGCGAACCAATTGCGTGGGGAGGTCGTCCAGTGACCGGGCAGGAACTGCTGACATGTGAGGGCCTGGACGCGGGCTACACCAAGGGACGGCCGGTGGTGCGCGGCTTCGGCCTGAAGCTGCTCCCCGGCGAGGTCACCGCGCTGCTCGGACCCAATGGAGCCGGGAAGACCACCGTGCTGATGACGCTCGCGGGCCTGCTGCCACGCCTGGGCGGGTCGGTCACCCTTGACGGCCGGCAGATCCGTGGTGGCCGAGCCCGCGAGGTCGCCCGGAGGGGACTGGTCCTTGTCCCCGACGACCGATCGCTGTTCACCCAGTTGACCGTACGGGACAACCTGACCCTCGCCCGGAGGCGTCACGGCAGCACCGTGGACCACGTGCTCGACTTCTTTCCGGCACTGGGCAAACGTCTGAAGGTCGCGGCCGGGATGCTCTCCGGCGGGGAGCAGCAGATGCTGGCCCTGGGTCGGGCCATGATCCAGGATCCGCGCGTGCTGCTCATCGACGAGCTCAGCATGGGGCTGGCGCCGGTGATCGTCGAGGAGTTGCTGCCGGTCGTCCGGCGGATCGCCGAAGGTACCGGAACGGCGGTCGTGCTCGTCGAGCAGCATGTCCGCCTCGCCCTGGCGGTGGCGGACCGGGCGGTGGTCCTGGTACACGGCGAAACGGTGCTGAGCGGGCCCGCCCAGAGGCTCACCACGGATCCCGGGCTGCTGGAACGGGCCTACCTCGGCGAGCGGGCGCCGGAGCCCGTTTCGTGACCGGGGGTCGGACCGGGAGTCGGACCGGGGTCGAGTGTGACCTGGAAGCCAAGCAGCCGCCGGGCCACGGCGGCCTGCGGCAGTGGCCCGTCCAGGACGCCGTCCCACCGGCGGGGTCCGCGGCTGCGCCGGGTCAGCCGTCCTGCTGTGGCTGCTCGTCGCTCGCACGTGCCTTGGCCCGCTGCTCATTGACGTAATTGATGTAGTTGTAGACCGTGAAACGGCTGACCCCGAGGGCGCTCGCCACGGTCTCGACCCCGTGCCGCACGGTGAAGGCGCCGCGCGCCTCGAGTATCCGTACGGTCTCCTGCTTGGCCTTGCGGTCCAGTTCTGCCAGCGGCTTGCCGTGTCCGCGCTCCAGGGCGGCCAGGATGTGATCGAGCGAGTCGGAGAGCTGCGGCAGGCGTACGGCGACCACGTCGGCGCCCTCCCAGGCGAGCACGACGTCGTCGGGGCCGGCCCGGCCGGGCGCCACCATCTCGCCGCCCATGGCGTCGACCAGCGGTTTCACGGCCGCGACAAAGGCGGCGGCGACGGACCCGTCCCCGGCGGCGGTCACCGGCCGCCTTCCCCGTCGATCACGTTGACCTGGAGGGAGATCCGGGTCGCGCCGGCCTCCAGGGTCCTGCGCAGCAGTGCGTCCAGGGCGGTGAGCACGGCATCGGCGTGGCCCTCGGCGGTGTTGCCGAACGGGCCGACGTCCACCGCGTCCAGCTCGGCCGCCTCGATGACCTCGCGGGCGACCAGCGCGTGCGCGGGTGCCTCGTCGAGATCGAAGGGCTCGGTCGTGAACTCCACTCGCAGTCGCACTGTGCCCATTCTTCCGTCAGGTCGTGTCCCAGCCGCTTGCGTCCCGGCCGCTGGGACACGACCCTAACGGACTCCCCTGCGACATTCAGCAGGGATGCGCGCCCACTCCGAAGAGCATGCGGTCCGTACCCGAACTGCCCTACAAGCGAAGGGAGTTCATCTTCAGGACCGGGTCGGTGGCAACCTCACGGGCACCGGCGGCACGCCGTCGGCGGGCGAGGGGCACGGCCAGTACCGTCAGCGCGGCGAGTGTCGCGACACAGGCCGCCAGAGCGGGCAGCGGGGAAGCGGCTCCGCCCGCCTGCCGTACGTAGGCGAGTGTCTCCGAGTCGACATGCGTGCCCAGCAGATGGGCGGCGGCCAACGCGCCCGACAGGACCGCGGCAGCGGCGGCCACGGCCGGTGACCGGCCGAACCACAGCGCCGCACCGGCCAGCAGGCACAGTACGGAAATGCCGAACGAGGCGGCCGGTCCGTACCTCGGCGCGTCGACCCAGTCGAGCGGGAAGTGGGCCGCGCCGCAGAGCAGGACGAGAGCGGCGGCAGTCCGGCGGAACCACAGGACGTCACGCCTCCCGGCGCGCACCACGGCCGCCGTCTCCTGGACCCGAGGCGCGGTGTTCGTGACCGCGGGATCCAGGCCCCTGCCCAGGTCCCGGTCCCGGTCCCGGTCCAGGTCCTGGTCCTGGTCCTGGTCCTGGTCCTGGTCCTGGTCCTGGGCGTCGCCGATGCGGCCGATCAACTGCGCGAGGTCCTCGACGGGCCTGCCGGCGGCGGCCCGCACCGCCTGGGCCTCCGCGTGCGCGGAGTGCGGGGCCGCGTGCAGAAGCGCGACCAGGCGGCCGACCTCGGCCACCGGCCGCTGCTCGGCGGCCGTCCGGATCGCCTCGTCCATCCGGTCGACACCGTGCGCCGGCGGGCCCAGCAGTTCCACGAGGCGTGAGACGTCCTCGACAGAGCGCGCCACCGCCGCGACCCGCAGGACCGTCGCGGCGGTCGGCAGGCCGTCGGGCGACTGCTCCAGGAGGGTGACGAGCTGGACGACATCGTCCAGGGGTCTGGCGACGACCACGGTGCGCACCAGGTCGTTTGTGCGTATGCGGGTCACCGCACGGGGTTCGCCTGTTCCGGAGCTCTCCGGGCAGGCAGGGAATGGCTCGACGGCCATGTTTGCCTCACAACTTCAGTGCACTGGCGCACGAGAAACGTGCACCCCCGCTCATATGAACGTTGAACCCTGTGTAACCGCCCGCTTCCGGCCCCGCCACTCGGGAGACCCCTCTTGACAAGTTCCGACACTCGACGGCAGTCTTCCATAAAGCAGAAAGCTATTTCCACCATACGGAATTAAGAGGGGTCGCCGACGGCCATGGGATTCACAGAGCAGCGCTTCAACGTCAACCTGTCGATCCTCTTCACGGAACTCCCGCTCCTGGAGCGCCCGGCGGCGGCCCGGGCCGCCGGATTCACCGCGGTCGAGCTGTGGTGGCCCTGGCTCGACTCCCCCACCCCGGCACAGTCCGAGCTGGACTCGCTGCGGGCCGCGATCGAAAACGCCGGCGTCCGGCTCACCGGGCTGAACTTCTACGCCGGACAGCTGCCGGGCCCGGACCGGGGCGCCCTGTCGGTGCCCGGGGAGGAGTCGGAGCGGTTCCGCGCCAACATCGAGGTGGCCGCGGGTCTGGCCGAGTCGCTCGGCTGCGGCGCGCTCAACGCGCTGTACGGCAACCGGACCGAGGGCGTGGACCCGGCGGAGCAGGACGCGCTGGCGCTGGAGAACCTGGTGCTCGCGGCCCACGCCGCGAACCGGATCGGGGCGATCCTCCTCGTCGAGGCACTCAACGAACCGGAGTCGCCTCGGTATCCGCTGGTGAGCGCCCCGGCCGCCGTGGAGGTCGTCGACCGGGTCAACGCGGCGACCGGCCTCGACAACGCGCGCTTCCTGATGGACCTCTACCACCTGTCCATGAACGGCGAGGACCTCACCTCGGTGATCGACCGGTTCGCCGCGAAGACGGGGCACGTCCAGATCGCCGACAACCCCGGCCGCGGCGCCCCCGGCACCGGCACGCTCCCCCTCGCGGACCACCTCGACCGGCTGCGCAAGGCCGGTTACGAGGGCTGGGTGGGCCTGGAGTACAAACCGGGCGACCGGCCGAGCGCCGAGGCGTTCGACTGGCTGCCGCGCGAAGCACGCCGAACCCCCTGACATCACCCCCCTGCCATCCCCCTGACATCACCTCTGACATCACCGAGCAGCACAGCAGCAGAGAGGCGCCCCGTCATGACCGATCTTCCCAAGGTCGCCTGGATAGGCCTCGGCATCATGGGCTCCCCCATGTCCGAGAACCTGATCAAGGCGGGTTACGACGTCACCGGCTTCACCCTGGAACAGGACAAGCTCGACCGCCTCGTCGACGCCGGCGGCACGGCTGCCGCCTCGATCGCCGACGCCGTGCTCGACGCCGACGTCGTGATCACGATGGTGCCCGCGTCACCGCAGGTCGAGGCGGTCGCGTACGGCCCCGGGGGCATCCTGGCGAACGTGCGGCCCGGTGCCCTGCTCGTCGACATGTCGTCGATCACCCCGCAGACTTCGGTGGATCTGGCGAAGGCCGCTGCGGACAGGGGCGTCCGGGTGCTGGACGCGCCTGTCTCGGGTGGTGAGGCGGGCGCGGTCGAGGCCGTGCTGTCCATCATGGTCGGCGGTGAACAGGCCGACTTCGACAGCGCCAGGCCCATCTTCGAGGCGCTCGGCAGGACCGTCGTACTGTGCGGTCCGCACGGCTCCGGCCAGACGGTGAAGGCGGCCAACCAGCTGATCGTCGCCGTGAACATCCAGGCGTGCGCCGAGGCCGTGGTCTTCCTGGAGAAGTCGGGCGTGGACCTGAAGGCGGCGCTGGAGGTGCTGGGCGGTGGGCTGGCCGGCTCGACCGTGCTGACGCGCAAGAAGGACAACTTCCTGAACCGCGACTTCGCACCGGGCTTCCGTATCGACCTCCACCACAAGGACATGGGCATCGTGACGGACGCGGCCCGCACGGTCGGCGCCGCGCTGCCGGTCGGCGCGGTGGTCGCCCAACTCGTCGCGTCCCTGCGGGCGCAGGGTGACGGGGGTCTGGACCACTCGGCCCTGCTGCGGGCCGTGGAACGCCTGTCGGGCGCCGAGGTCTGACGCCTTCTCCCCGTTCCTTCCTCTGATCTTCCGGGCGGCGCCACCGCTGACAACTGTCCTGTCGCGCCCAGGCGTTGGCGCCGCCCGGAAACCTCACATCCAGCTCACGCGGAGGGACAACGGGGAACAACGGCATGGAAGGAGGGGGTGCCCATGGGCACCCCCTCCTTCCATGCCGCCAGGGCCTCGGCGTCAGACCTTCAGCGTCCTGATCGACGTCGGCGCATGGCTCGGTTCAGTCGCGATGTCCTCGAACTCCACCACGTTTCCTATGTCGTTGGTCGTCGACATCGAGATGTTCGTGACGCGCTCCAGGATCGCCTCGACGATCACCGGGACCCGGTGCTGCGCCGCGAGCTTCTTGGCCTCCTCGAAGGCGGTGGCCAGGTCCGCCGGGTCCGTCACGCGGATCGCCTTGCAGCCGAGGCCCTCGGCGACCTTGACGTGGTCGACGCCGTAGGCTCCCAGCTCGGGCGAGTTGAGGTTCTCGAACTCCAGGTTGACCTGGAAGTCGATGTCGAAGGCCCGCTGCGCCTGCCGGATCAGGCCCAGGTAGGAGTTGTTCACCAGGACGTGGACGTACGGGATGCGGTGCTGGGCGCCGACCGCCAGCTCCTCGATCATGAACTGGAAGTCGTAGTCACCGGAGAGGGCCACCACGGACGCCTCCGGGTCGGCGACGGCGACACCCAGCGCGGCCGGAATCGTCCAGCCGAGGGGGCCCGCCTGGCCGCAGTTGATCCAGTGGCGGGGCCGGTGGACGTGCAGCAGCTGGGCGCCGGCGATCTGGGAGAGGCCGATCGTCGTCACGTACCGTGTCTCGGGGCCGAAGGCCTTGTTCATCTCCTCGTACACGCGCTGCGGCTTGATCGGGATGTCGTCGAAGTGCGTACGCCGCTGGAGGCGGGCTCTGCGTTCCTGGGTCGCCGCCGCCCACTCGGAGCGGTCCGGGAGACCGCCCGAGTCCCTCAACTCCCTTGCCACCGTAATGAAGAGCTCCAGCGCGGCCTTCGCGTCCGAGGCGATGCCGTAGTCGGGAGCGAAGATGCGGCCGATCTGGGTGGGCTCGATGTCGACGTGGACGAAGGTACGGCCGGCCGTGTAGACGTCGAGCCGGCCGGTGTGACGGTTGGCCCAGCGGTTGCCGATGCCGAGGACGAAGTCGGATTCCAGGAACGTGGCGTTGCCGTAGCGGTGCGAGGTCTGGAGGCCGACCATGCCGGCGTTCAGGTCGTGGCCGTCCGGCAGCACCCCCCAGCCCATGAGGGTGGGGATGACCGGCACACCCGTCAACTCGGCGAACTCGACCAGGAGTTCGGCCGCGTCGGCGTTGATGATGCCGCCGCCCGCCACGATCAGCGGCCGGTGCGACGCGTTCAGCAGCGTGAGCGCCTTCTCGATCTGGGCGCGGGTCGCGACCGGCTTGTGGACGGGCAGCGGCGCGTAGGTCTCCGGGTCGAACTCGATCTCCGTCTGCTGGACGTCGACCGGCAGGTCGACCAGCACCGGCCCGGGGCGGCCCGACCGCATCAGGTGGAAGGCCTGCTGGAGGACGCCGGGGACCTGGCCGGCCTCCAGCACGGTGGTGGCCATCTTCGTGACCGGCCGGGCGATGGAGGCGATGTCGACGGCCTGGAAGTCCTCCTTGTGGATCACCGCGGTGGGCGCCTGACCGGTGATGCAGAGGATCGGGATCGAGTCGCCGGTCGCGGAGTACAGCCCCGTGATCATGTCGGTGCCGGCCGGGCCCGAAGTCCCCACGCAGACACCGATGTTGCCGGGGTGGGTGCGTGTGTAGCCCTCGGCCATGTGCGAGGCGCCCTCGACATGGCGGGCGAGGGTGTGGCTGATCCCGCCGGCGGCGTTGAGCGCCGCGTAGAAGGGGTTGATCGCCGCGCCGGGCACACCGAACGCGTGCGTGACGCCCTCCCGCTTGAGGATCTCGACTGCCGCGCGGGCAGCGGTCATACGTGCCATGGAGCAACTCCTCGGATTCGTACTCCCGTCGCGCCCCGCGGAGAGAGAAAGCTTCCGTGATTTTTCCGTACTGTGGAATTTTTGTTCCGCTATCTGGAAATAATGTAAGTGGGCTCGCGAAGGCCGTCAAGAGACGGACAAGCGGGGGTTCCGTGCAGCACGATGGGGCTCTGACCCCGACGTCACGTAGTGGAGTTGGCCATGGCCGAGAGCATGCCGGTGCGGTGTCCGGCCTGCCTGCGCGAGCATCTGTACGCGGCGCCGTCCTATCCGTGCGCGTGCGGTGCGCCGGTGAGACCGTCGCTCGATCCGCGGACGACCGCGACGGCTGTCACCCACCGCGTCTGGGACGAACAGTGGGTCACCGTGCGCTGCGCGGCCTGTGGCCGCAGGGACCAGTGGCCGCACCCCGAACTGGGCTGCCCCTGCGGCACGGTCCTGCGTATCCCGGTGACACGGCCGGTCCCGGACACCCAGCCGACCGGGCCACGGACGAAGGACGACCGGTCCCCGCCCGGTGCCGCGAAGCTCCCCGCCGCCCTCCGCGCCCCCCGCCCCCGCCCCCGCCCCCGGCGCGCCTTCCAGCCCGTCACCATCCGCACCGCACGCGACGCGGTCACCGCCGCCGCCCTCTATCTGCGCTGGCTCGGATACCAGGACATCCGCCGCGCCGACCAGCGGCCCCCGTCCGGTGTGGGGCTGGCCGCCCGGGGAGTCCTGGCGCAGGTCGACCCGACGGTGAGCCCGGCGTCGCTGCGGGACGTCGAGTGCCTGTGGCTGACGGCCATGACGGAGTCCTCGGCCTGCGTCTACTTCTCCCTCGCCGGGTACGAGGACGAGGCCCGCGCCGGCGCCGAGAACCTCGGCGTCCCCCTGTTCGTCCTCGACCTCACCGGCACCCCGCAGCCGGTCAACAGCCCGGCCGACGACCTCGACGCCACCGGGGCCTGAGGCCCCGGCAGCTCTGCCTCGGACCGGATAACCGCGTGCCCGGAGCGTGCCCCCGCCGGATACTGTGCAGATGCACATCCGCCCGGCCCGCGCCGCCGAACTCCCCGCCCTGCGCGCCGTCGAACGCGCCGCCGGCTATCCCTTCCGCGAGCTCGGGATGGCGGAGATCGCGGACGACGAGCCACCTGCCCTGGACGTACTGGAGAGTTACCGGCGAGCGGGCCGCGCCTGGGTCGCCACCGACGACGATGCCCACCCCCTGGCCTATCTGATCGCCGAACCGGTGGACGGCGCCCTCCACATCGAACAGGTCTCCGTCCACCCCGACTTCGCGCACCGGCGCATCGGCCGGGCACTCCTCACGTACGCCGCCGACCGTGCCCGCGACGAAGGCCTGACCCACCTCACCCTGACCACGTTCACCGAGGTCCCGTGGAACGCGCCCTATTACGCCCGTCTGGGCTTCCGCACCCTCGACGACGCCGAACTCACCCCGGGGCTGCGGAAGATCCGCGTATTGGAGGCCGAGCACGGCCTCGACCGCTGGCCCCGCGTCTGCATGCGCAGGCCCTGAACCCCGGACGCCAGAACCCCCGCTACCAGCGCCCCCGACGAGCTCTCTCAGCTCCTGCGGAAGAATCCGCACCCCAGAATCCGGCACCGGACTCGAACGCCAGGCCCCGCCCCTTCACGCGCTGACCCTGAACCCCCGACACCGAAACCCCCGCCCTCAGCGCCCTCGGCAAGCCCCCTCAGGCCCTGCCCAAGGACCGGCACCACAGAGGCCGAGAGCAGACTCGAACGCCAGGCCGCCCCGCCTCCGCAACCGCAGAACCTCAACCCCCGACACCGAAACCGCCGCTCCCAGCGCCCCCGACAGGCCCCCTCAGACCCTGCCCAAGGATCCGCACCACAGAAACCGAGACCAGCCTCGACCGTCGGCCCCGCCTGCCTCCGTAAGCCCTCGGCCCCGGCCGTCGAAACCGCCGCCCTCACCGCTCCCCGGCGTATCTCTCCCGCAGCTCCACCTTCCGCACCTTCCCCGACACCGTCATCGGGAAGGCGTCCAGCACCTGCAACCGGCTCGGGATCTTGTAGTGGGCCAACCGCCCCTCGCAGAAGGCCCGCAGCTCGGCGAGGGTGAGCGGTTCGGTGTCCTCGTGCGGGATGACACACGCGAGGACCTCCTCGCCGTACCGCTCGTGCGGCACACCGACCACCTGGACGTCGGCGATCTTCGGATGGCCGTACAGGAACTCCTCGATCTCGCGCGGGTAGATGTTCTCGCCACCCCGGATGATCATGTCCTTGATGCGGCCGACGATCTCGACGTAGCCGTCCTCGCGCATCACGGCGAGGTCGCCGGTGTGCATCCAGCGGCCCGCGTCGACCGACTCGGCGGTCTTCTCGGGCTGCTGCCAGTAGCCGAGCATCACGCTGTAACCGCGGGTGCACAACTCCCCCGCGCTGCCTCGTGGTCGAGTCACTCCGGTCGCCGGGTCGACGACCTTGACCTCGATGTGCGGGAGGACCCGGCCGACCGTGCCGGTGCGGTGTTCCAGGTCGTCGTCCCGGCGGGTCTGGAGCGACACCGGGGAGGTCTCCGTCATGCCGTAGGCGATGGACACCTCGGCCATGTGCATCTCGCCGACCACCCGTTTCATCACCTCGACCGGGCAGGGCGAGCCCGCCATGATGCCGGTGCGCAGGGACGACAGGTCGTACGTCGCGAAGTCGGGGAGGTTCAACTCCGCGATGAACATGGTCGGTACGCCGTACAGCGAGGTGCAGCGCTCCTCGGCCACCGCCCGCAGGGTCGCCGCCGGTTCGAAGGACGGAGCCGGGATCACGACGCACGCGCCGTGCGAGGTAGCCGCGAGGTTGCCCATCACCATGCCGAAGCAGTGGTAGAAGGGCACCGGGACGCACACCCGGTCCTGCTCGGTGTAGGCGATCAACTCACCGACGAAGTAACCGTTGTTGAGGATGTTGTGGTGGGAGAGCGTGGCCCCCTTCGGGAAGCCGGTCGTGCCCGAGGTGTACTGGATGTTGATCGGGTCGTCGCAGGACAGCTCCGGGAACGGCACCGGGGTGCCGCGCGCGGTCAGCGCGTCCCAGCTCGGGTCCCCGATGAACACGGCCTCCCGCAATTGCGGGCACTTGCCCCGCACTTCCCCGACCATCGCCCGGTAGTCGCTCGCCTTGTGCCTGAGGGAGGCGAAGAGCAGCGAGATCCCGGCCTGCTTGAGGACGTACTCGACCTCATGGGTGCGGTAGGCCGGGTTGATGTTCACCATGACCGCGCCGATCCGCGCGGTGGCGTACTGGACCAGCACCCATTCGGGGCAGTTGACCGCCCAGATGCCCACCCGGTCGCCCACGGCGATCCCGCTCGCGATCAGCGCGTACGCCAACTCGTCGACTTCCGCGGTGAATTGGGCGTACGTCCAGCGCCGCCCCGAGGGCACGTCGACCAGCACCTCACGGTCGGGCCATCTCGCGACGGCCCGGTCCAGGCCGGCGCCGATCGTGTCTCCCAGCAGCGGGGTGTCGCTGGTCCCGTGGGCGTATGAGGTCACCGGAAGTCCTCCTCGCGGTACTCGTCCGCCGAGCCCGCCGCCGTCGCCTCGCGCAGTTCGATGCGGCGGATCTTGCCGGACACGGTCTTGGGGAGATCGCCGAACTCCAGTCGGCGCAGGCGCTTGTAGGGGGCGAGGACCTCACGGCTGTGCTCGAACAGCACCTTCGCGGTGCCGGGTCCCGGCTCCCAGCCTGCCGCGAGCACGACGTACGCCTTCGGTACGGCCAGGCGCAGTTCGTCCGGCGCGGGGACCACGGCGGCCTCCGCCACCGCCTCGTGCTCCAGCAGCGCGCTCTCCAGCTCGAACGGGGAGATCTTGTAGTCGGAGGCCTTGAAGACGTCGTCGGACCGGCCGACGTACGTGATGTAGCCGTCCGCGTCGCGCGAACCGATGTCCCCGGTGCGGTAGAAGCCGCCGGCCATCGCCTCCGCCGTGAGGTCGGCGTCGCCGTGGTAGCCGGTCATCACACCGACCGGGCGGGTGGAGAGGTCGAGCGCGATCTCGCCCTCGGTCGCGCCCGGTGCGCCCGAGACCGGGTCGAGGAGGACGACCCGGTAGCCGGGGCTCGGCCGGCCCATGGAGCCCGTCTTCAGCGGCTGGCCGGGGCTGTTGGAGACCTGGACGGCGGTCTCCGTCTGGCCGAAGCCGTCCCGGATCGTGACGCCCCAGAATCGGCGCACCTGTTCGATGACCTCGGGATTGAGCGGCTCCCCGGCGGCCACGACCTCGCGCGGCGGGGTGCGCAGCTGGGTCAGGTCGGCCTGGATGAGCATGCGCCAGACCGTCGGCGGGGCGCAGAAGGAGGTGACGCCCGCGCGCTCCATCTCCGCCATCAGCCGGGCGGGGTCGAAGCGCGTGTAGTTGTGGATGAAGACGGTCGCCTCGGCGATCCAGGGCGCGAAGAGGTTGGACCAGGCGTGCTTGGCCCAACCGGGCGAGGAGATGTTCAGGTGCACGTCGCCGGGCTTGAGGCCGATCCAGTACATGGTCGCCAAGTGTCCGATGGGGTACGAGGCGTGGGTGTGCTCGACGAGTTTGGGGCGGGCGGTCGTGCCCGAGGTGAAGTAGAGCATCAGGGGGTCGTCGGAGTGGGTCGGCCCGTCCGGCGTGAACTCCTCGGGCGCCGCGTACGCGTCCTCGTACGGCTGCCAGCCCTCGGGGGCGCCGCCCACCGCGATCCGGGTGTAGCGGCCGGGCACCTCGTCGAACTTGCCGGTGTCCTCGGCGCGGACCAGGACGTGGGCGACCCGGCCGCGCTCCACGCGGTCGCGCAGGTCGGCGGGGCCGAGCAGCGGAGTGGCAGGGATGACGACGGCGCCGATCTTCATCGCGGCGAGGGCCGTCTCCCACAGCTCGGTCTGGTTGCCGAGCATGACGAGGACGCGGTCCTCGGGGCGGATCCCGAGCCCGCGCAGCCAGTTGGCGACCCGGTTGGAGCGGGCGGACATCCCGGCGAAGGACACCCTGGCCTCGGAGCCGTCCTCCTCGACGATGTGCAGGGCGGTGCGGTCGTTCCCGTCCGCGATGACGTCGAACCAGTCCAGGGCCCAGTTGAAGCGCTCGGGGCGCGGCCAGCTGAAACCCTCGTACGCGGTGGCGTAGTCCTCGCGGTGGGCCAGCAGGAAGTCCCGTGCACTGCGGAAGCTCGCTGTCGCTGTCGTCATCCGTCTGTTCTCCCCTACTTCTGGTCGTTCACCTCCAGGCGTTCTCCAACATTGTGTAATCCATGACGCAGGTCTCACTACCGTTCCTGAAGACTGAGCAGGGGCAAACCCGCTCAGCCGCACGCCCCGAACGGTCTTGGGCGCACTGGTCCCCGACGTACTCGACCCCGGGGCGGCGACACGCATCCTGTGCGTGGTCCGAGCCCGGGAGGCCGACTCCCTCACGACCTGGCCAGGTGGGTACGGCCAGAGGCGACGAGGAGGCCCCGAACCATCACTCCGGTGGAGCGGGGGCCCCGCACGCTGGCGCCGTACCCGGCGTCCCAGATCGCGTGGCCACCGTAGACCAAACGGCCCACGCTCCCGCAAGCCCAAAAGCCGGACCATCACACGATCGAGCTAACGTGGCCTGGTGCACGCTCCGGTCCCGGTCGTCGTACGGCGCCGGGTGCGCGGAGTGCTGTACGGCGCCCTGCGCACCGCCCAGCCCCTGGGTGACCGCCTGATCGGCGCGGCGGTCGAGGCGGCCCGGGACGTGGAGCAGGCGCTCGTCGTACGTGACCAGGCGCGGGAGCTGCTGGCGGCGGCGCGTCCGGAGCCTCCCGGCGCCGGGGTGCCTGGCGACGGGGCGTGGGAGCAGGTGCGGGAGGCGCACGCGGCGTTGCGTGCGCTGGCCCCGCGGATCACGGATCCGGAGCTGCGGGGCGCGCTGCTCGGTGCGTGCGGTCTGCTGGCCGCCGGGCGGCCCGAGGGCGAGGCCGCACTCGCACCGCGTGAGCTGGACGTCCTGGCGTGTGTCGCCTCGGGGGCGTCCAACGCGGTCACCGCGGAACGGCTGGGGCTGCGCCCGGAGACGGTGAAGGGATATCTGCGTTCGGCGATGCGCAGACCGGGCGCCCACTCGCGCGGGGAGGCGGTCGTAGCGGCGCGGCGGGCGGGGCTGCTGCCCTGAGAATCCGTCGGCCCCGACCGATTCCGTCGTCACGCTCCGCACACGTATACGGCGTATTCACTCACATGTGACTTGAATTTTCCGATGCCTCAACCGTCCTGTTATTTGGCTCACCCGGGCGCCGGTCCGAAATTCAAAGATCTGTTGCCTAATATTGGGCCACACACGACACAGGAGGGGAGCGGTGACCGTGCGACGGGACTTCCAGGAGTCTGGCCGATGCCGCTCCGACCTGCTCATAGGCCGGGACGAGGCGCTCATCGCGGCGCGCGAGCAGCTTTCGCGCGGCGGCAGCGTACTACTGCACGGAACGGCAGGAATAGGAAAGTCCACCGTCCTGCGGACATTGGCCGCGGAATACGGCGAATCGGCACGGACCGTGTTGCGTTGCTCCGCCACCGAGTCCGAATCCCATCTCCCCTTCCTCGCTCTCGCCGATCTTCTCGGCCTGGCGCTGGACGAGGTGTCCGCACAGTTGCCCGTCGCCCAGCGTGTCGCCCTGGAGGCGGCGCTCACCGGCCGCGGCGAGTCCACGCTCCAGCGTGACGGACTCGCGCTGCGGCTGGCCGTGCTGTCCGCGCTGCGCGCACTGGCCGCCAAGGGCCCCGTCCTCGTCGTCGCCGACGACCTCCAGTGGCTGGACACCGCGAGCACCGAACTCCTCGGTTTCGCCGCCCGACGCCTGGGCGACGACCCCATCCGGATGCTGTTCGCGGGGCGGACGGACGGACAGGAGTACGACCGCTATCTACGCGCGTCCACACCCGACACCCTGGCGGTCCGGGTCAACCCGCTGACCCGCCCCCAGGTGGAGGCGCTCCTCGAGCACCGGGGCTACGACCTCCCGCGTTCGACCGTGCGGGAGATCCACCGCATCAGCGCCGGCAACCCGCTGTACGCCCTCGAACTGGGCCGGGCCCTGGCCGAGAACCCCGCTCCCCCGCGCCCGGGCGAGCCGCTGCCGGTGCCGACCTCGCTGCGCGCGCTGGTCCTCAGCCGCCTGGAGATGCTGTCGGACGACGCCCGCCGCACCCTCCTCGTGGTGAGCGCCGGCGCCCGTCCCACCCTGGCCCTGCTGCACGAGGCCGGCCGGGAGAACGCGGAGGCGGAGACCGCCCAGGCCGCCGCCCTCGGGCTGCTGGCGACCGAGCCCGAGGGTCCGGCCGTACGGTTCGCGCATCCCCTCGTCTCGGCCGCGCTGTACGCGGAGGCGAGCGCCCAGGAACGCCGGGCCGCGCACGCCGCGCTGTCGACGGCCGCGTCCGACCCCATCGAGCGGGCCCGGCATCTCGCCCTGGCGACGGAGGGCACGGATCCTGAGGTGGCCGTGCGGCTCGCCGAGGCCGCCGCGCTGGCCCGGGACCGCGGAGCGCCTTCGGTGGCCTCCTCGCTCGGGCTGCTCGCCGCCCGGTACGCCCCCGCCGACAGTGTGCCGAACCGCGACGAGCACCGGCTGCGGGCCGCCGAGGACGCGATCACCGCCGGTGAGCTGGACCTCGCGCGGGACGTCGCCCGCCAGGTGCTCGCCCGGAGCACGGTGGCCGCGGAACGGGTGCGGGCCTGGATCATCGTGATCGACACGGCGGGCCATGCCATGACGGAGGTCGACGCCGTCTTCCCGCAGGCGCTGGCCGACGCGGGCGACGACCCACAACTGCTCGCCCTGATCCACTACCAACTGGCCTGGCGGGCACTGCTCGTGGAGGGCGACTTCGCCGAGTGCCGTGAGGAGGCGGCGCGGGCGGCCGAACTCGCCGAGCGGGGCGGCGACCGGCACACGGAGCTGATGGCGCTCTCCTTCCAGGCCCAGACCGAGACTCTGATGGGCCACCCGGACGCACCCGCGACGATCAAGCGCGCCCTGAAGGAGCCCCAGGACCCGAAGGTGACCGTCCATCACAACGGCATCGGCTCGGCCCGGTTCCGCTGGCTGATCATGAGCGACCAGCTGCCCGAGGCGCGGGCCACCATCACCACCCTGCTGCGCGAGGTGCGCCGACGCGGATCGGTCGAGAGCGAGGTGCACTTCCTGCGCTGCCTCGCCGAGACCGAACTGCGCTGCGGGCACTGCGGCCGGGCGCTCGACCTGGCCCGGGAGAGCCTGCGGCTGGCCCGGGACACCGGCATCGGCGAGGTCGCCTCCGGGATGCTCGCCGCGCTGGCGGAGGCGTCCGGCGGTGACGTGGACCGGGCGCTCGCGCTGGCCCGGGAGTCGGTCGAGCACGCCGAGGAGAACGGCGACCTGATGTACCTGTCCCGGGCCCAAGCGGCCCTGGGATACGCCCGCTTGGTGGCCGGGGACGCGCCGGGCGCGGTGCAGTCGCTGCGCCGGGCAAGGGAGTTGGAGCACGATCTCGGCGTCGACGACCCGGCGCGCGGACGCTGGCAAGGCGACCTCGCGGAGGCGCTGGTCCGCGTCGGCGAGCTGGACGAGGCGCAGGAGGTCATCGACGTGTCGCGCGCCCACGCGCTGCGGCTGGGGCGCGAGAGTGTGCTCGCGGTGCTCGACCGGTCGGAGGCACTGGTGCGCGCCGCGCGCGGTGAACGCGATGCGGCTCTGGCCCAGTTGACGTCCGCGCAGGACCGACTCGCCAAGCTGGGCTACGGACTTGAGGAGGCGCGGGCCGCCCTCGCGCTGGCCGAGCTGCGTACCGGACCACCGGGGCCGGGACCCACGCCCGCCCCTACGTCGTACGACGAGGCGGCACGCCTGTTCAGACGTTCCCGCGCGCTGCCCTGGCTGCGCAGGGTTGACGCGGCCACCGTGCCGAATCCCGCGCCGCAGCCGCTCGTTCAGCAGCCGCAGGCGGTCGCCGCGCTCGACGGGCTCGCCGCGATGGAACGTCAGGTCGCGGCGCTCGTCATGGAGGGCGCGACCAACCGCGAGATCGCCGGACGCCTGTTCATCAGCGTCAAGACGGTCGAGGCGACGCTCACCCGGGTGTACCGGAAACTGGGTATCCGGTCTCGGGTGGACATCGTGAGGCTGGCGGCGGGACGCCACCCCAAGTAACGCCCGTACGCCCGCCGTACGGTCGTGCGCCTGCGCGGATTCCATCCTTGCGCTCTCACCGTACCGTGCCGTCGACCCCGTACGACCGAGGGTTTTCCCTGCCCCGACTCCCCTAGGGGGTTCCCTCATTGGGCGGAGCCTTATCCGGCTCCTACCTTGTGGATGTGCCGCTAGCCGGGCACACGGAGCAGCACCACCGCCCCGTGCAGAAACCCCCCACACCCGCGCGTCCCCCCACCGGCAATCCCCACAAGAGGAGAACCCATGTTCGGGCTCGCCCGTGCCAAGAAGGCCGCCGCTGTCCTGGTGGCCACCGCTGCCGCCGCATCGACCGCGCTCATCGCCGCCCCCGCGGTCGCCGCGCCCCAGCCCATCGTGGGAGGTTCCACGACCACCGCGGCAACGTACCCGTACGTCATGCAGATCACGGACGCCTCGCAGAACCAGTTCTGCGGTGGCACCCTCGTCTCGGCCACCAAGGTCGTGACCGCGGCCCACTGTATGGTCGGCGAGACGACGAGCAGCGTCAGAGTCGTCGGCGGCCGTACCTACCGCAACGGCACCAACGGCACCGTCAGCAAGGTCACCAAGATCTGGATCCACCCGAGCTACACCGACGCCACCAACGGCGACGACGTGGCCGTGCTGACCCTCGCGACCTCGATGCCGTACACCACGGCGTCGTACGTCACCTCGTCCCAGACCAGTGTGTACGCGGCCGGCACCACCGCCCGCATCATCGGCTGGGGCACCACCTCTTCGAGCGGCAGCTCCTCCAACCAGCTGCGCACGGCGACGGTCCCGACCGTCTCCAACGCCACCTGCACCACCGCCTACGGCTCCAGCTACATCGCGAGCGACATGGTCTGCGCCGGATACACATCCGGTGGCGTTGACACCTGCCAGGGCGACAGCGGCGGCCCGCTGATGATAGGCGGCGTCCTGGCAGGTATTACTTCCTGGGGTGAGGGCTGTGCCGAGGCCGGCTACCCCGGGGTCTACACCCGGCTGACCACCTTCTCGAGCCTGGTGGCGACGCAGGTCGCGTCGTAACACCTGGCAGGTAGTCACCACGGGCCCCTGCGGCGGCAAGGGCCCTGCCACCACAGTCTCCTGAGTATCCCTCAGGTGAATGCCAGGGGGCGTTGCGGACCGGCCACGAGCGGTCCGCAGCGCCCCCTATCCACGTTCCCGCTCCCGTTACCGTTCGCGTACGACGGTACCGAACCGGATGTCGTACGGCGCTCCCCCGTGCAGCGTCACGAGCATCCGCTCGGCCTCTTCGACCACCGCCGCCCGCTGGTCCTTCGTGAGCCTGCCGAACGGTTCGACAGTGAGCGTGCGCTCCTCGACGTGCCACAGTCCGGCGAGGAAACCGTCGACGAGCAGGACGCGGTGCGCCTGATTACCCGTCCAGGTACGGCCCTTGAGGTCGGTGGGGACGACGCGGGTGCGGTCGGCGTGCGAGAGGAGCAGGTTGTCGAACTCGGGCAGGAAGCGCGGCGGTGCCGGGGTGTCCGGGTCGGGGCGGGGAGCGTCGGGGAGGTCGAAGAGCTCGGTGCCGTGCTCGTCCCGGAAGGTGAGCAGTTGCGGGCGGAGGCGTTCGAAGGCGTCGCGCAGCCGGGTCAGACCGGCCCAGGTCTGCATGTCCTTCACGGAGGCGGGGCCGAACGCGGCGAGGTAGCGGAGCACGGTCGTGTCCAGGGCCGAGGTCTCGTGCACGGGCGCCTCCTGGGCCGGTCGGCCGAGCCAGTGTCCGGCGGTGGTGAGCGCGACCTGGCCACTGCGGCCCCACAGGCCGCGCGGGGTGACCTGGACCAGCGGGAGCCGGCAGCGGGCCGCGACGGACAGGGACTGCGGATCGGCGTCCGGCCACTCGACGAGGAGCGCCTCGCGCAGCTGCTTCATCGTGCGCGGCTCGGCCTCGACGAGATCACGCGCGAGGTCGGTGAGCCGGTCGAGGTCGACTCCTACAAGTCCCTTGCGGAAGTAGGTGAGTTCGCGGTCCCGGGCGGGCTGGACCAGCGGGCGCAGGGTGAGGCAGTCGTCGGCGGTGTGGGTGTGGATCGTCGAGCGCATGGTGACGATGCGAACGGCCTCGCGGTCGGCCATGAGCCGGGACAGCTCCTCGGGGTCGAACCCGTCGAGGCGGGCGGCGAGGGCGTAGTACGGGGGCTTCACGTTCTGCGCCTGGAGACCGAGTAGGTGAGCGAGGGCGTCCTTGGCGGACATCGGCGACCGGGTGAGGAGCAGCTGCCGGGCGAGAGTGGCGCGGTTGAGGGCGCGGGGGCCGAGGACGGGGGCCGCCGCGGTGCGCGCGCGGGCAGTGGTCGAGGCCGGCCCGGGGCTCGCCGCCGGGGCGGTTGCCGGGGTTGTCGTCGCCGAAGTCACCTTCTCCGAGGTCGTCGTCGCCGTGTTCCGCTTCGCCGTGTTCTGCATGTGCCGCACGCTAGCTCCACTTGCGGACAGTTTCGGTCCGCAATTCCTGCCGGACCCCGACCGGGAGCTCGCCCGGACGCGGGGTGGGTGCCATTCGACCCGCCTGTCCTGCTCCGTGATCCACCAAGCCGCACCTGAACGCATGTTCGGCAACCGTCGGGACGCGAGTCCGCCGCGATGTCCGAGCGAGGTGCCCGCCAAGCCTCGAAGAACGGACGGAAGCCGGCCTGGCGCCGCGCCCTGACGCCACCCTCCGCGCCACCCGCACAACCCGCCACCCCGCGGACCGATCCACCGCCGCCCACTCCCTCCGAACCGGCCGCCGGTATCGCGCGCGGCCCTCCACCGCGACGGTGATCGACGGGACCGGGACCGAGGTGTTCCGGGGTGGCCCGGAAGTCTCCCGCCCTGTCCATGAACTCTCCCGCGAGATGGTCGAGTTCCCTCCCACGGCGGGCCGCCCCCTCTCCCCGCACAATCCGGCCGACAGCGCAGAGAACTGTCAGTTTCCGTGTCGCGAGGGGCAGTTCCGACCGGAAAGCACCGCAGACAACTGGGATGTCCGGGGGCCGGGGACCTCGTACAGAATCGGTCCGCGGGCGCCGCTCAGCTGTTCGACAGCGGGACGGTCCGGCAGTCCGACGGTTCGGCATCGCGCCATCCGAGAGGCCACCAGTGACCGGAAGGCCCCATTGACCACTACAGCGTTTCGTCGAGCAACGATCCGGTTCGCCCACATGAACGCCGGGGAACTCGTCGACCGGTCGTTCGTCGCGGCCTCCACGGCGGTGGACCGGGAATGGGCCTGGGGTGGGTCGCGCGGTGCGGGGGTCCGGGTCTGCGTCATCGACAGCGGAGTCACGCCGGATCATCCCGAGATCGGTCCCCTGGAGGGGTCGTACGCGGTGGAACGCGTCGAGCAGGACGCCGCGGGCGACGGCCGGCCGAGCTACCGGATCGTCCCGGACGACGAGGGCGACGCCGCCGGTCACGGCACCGCGTGCGCGGCGATCATCCGGCGGATCGCGCCGGACGTGAGCCTGACCAGCGTACGGATCCTGGGGCCGCGCCTGGCGGGCGACGGCAACGCGCTGCTGGCGGCACTGCGCTGGGCGGTGGCGGAGCGCTTCCATGTCGTCAACCTCAGTCTGTCCTCACGCAAGGGCGACTTCAAGGCCTCGCTGCACGACATCGCGGACGAGGCGTACTTCAACCGGGTGGCGATCGTGGCCTCGGCGCACAACAGCCCGGTCCGCAGCTATCCCTGGGTCTTTCCCTCGGTGATTTCCGTCGGCTCGCACGAGATCGCCGACGCGGAGCGCATCGAGGTCAGTCCGCAGCCCCCGGTCGAATTCTTCGCGGCCGGTGTCGGAATCGAGGTCCCCTGGGTGGGCGGCGGCCGTTCGATCCTCTCCGGGAACAGTTTCGCGACCCCGCATGTCACCGGATTCGTGGCCCGCATCCTCGGAAAGCATCCGCATCTTCCGGTGAGCGAGGTCAAGCACGTTCTCGCCGCCCTCTCGGACAACCTCACCGACACGTCCGGCCCACCCCGAGCCCCCACCCCTGTCATCCCTGTCATCCCTGTCACCGCTTCCGGCGTACCCGCTCCATCCTCCGTCTCCACCCCATCCGCCCCATCCGCCCCATCCGCCGAAGGAGCCGGTCATGACGAACCCGGCGTATGACGCCCCCCTCAGCGGCCGTCCGTTGTCGCGGCGCGACGAGGTGTTGCGCTCGACCGTACGGCTGGCCCGACTGATCTTCAGCGCTCCCGCCTCGTCGGTCTTCCTGCACGACGCGGCGGGCGAGGCACTCGTCCTGGAGGCGATCTCCGAAGCCCGGGAGGACAGCCTGGTGGGCTGGACCATCCCCGACTACAGCGGCATAGCCGGGTGGGTCTTCCAGAGCGGGGAGGCGGTGATCGCCGACGACCTCGACAACCACTCGCAGTTCAACCGGGACTTCGCGGCCTCCACCGGCCGGATACCGAAGGCCATCATCGCCGCGCCGCTGGACACCGGCGGGTCCGTCTTCGGCGTACTGGAGGTGCTCGACCCGGTGCTCGGCCCGCGCGGCACGACCGCCGGCCTGGAGCTGGTCTCGGAGCTGGCGCGGCAGTGCGCGGCGGCCCTGGCGCTGGCGGGCCCGCTGCCCGGCCCCGCCGGACGGCATGCGGCAGCCGCCGAACGGCTGACCACCCTGGTCGCGGACCTGGCCAGCACCGACGACCCGAACGCCGCGCGGACGCTCGCCTCGCTCGAGGAGATCGCCAGCGCCCTGTCATCGAGAAGGGGGTGATCCCGTGCACCTGCTGGAAATCGGCGCCATCCGCAACAAGCCCGCCGCCGGCCTCTATCTGGCCCTGACCCGCCGCTGCCCGTTGTCGTGCGCCCACTGCTCCACCGACTCCTCCAGCACCAGCGAACAGCATCCCGAGACACCGTTCCGCCGGCTCGTGGAGTCCTTCGACCGCGAGACCCGCCCGGACCTTCTGCTGATGTCCGGCGGTGAGGCGCTGCTGCGGGCCGCGCTCGTCGCCGACCTGGCGCGCACCGCCCGGTCCGTGGGTTCCCGTTCGTACGTGCTGTCGGGCATGTGGTTCGCCCGGGAGAACCGGCGGCTACCGGCCCCGGTGTCCGCGGCGATCCGCGAGGTGGACCACTTCGCGGCCAGCCTCGACGAGTTCCACGAACGCGAGGTGGGCCGGGCCGACGTCTTCCGGGCGATGCACCGCATACGCCAACTGGTGCCGCAGGTCAGCTTCCAGCTCACCGGGCGCGGGGACGACGATCCCTACCTCCAGGGCCTGATCGACGATGTGCGCCGTGAGTTCGACGACCAAGTGCCCATCCTGGTGGGCACCTTGAGTCCGATCGGCCGTGGCCGCCAGCTCGGCGGGCTGACTGCCACGCCCACCTCCGGCGTCCCGGTCGCGCCCGTCGACCCGTGCGACCGGATCACCTGGCCGCTGGTCACCTACGACGGCACCGTGTACGCCTGCTGCAACCAGGACCTGGTGGAGCGGCGCATGCCGGAGCACCTGATCCTCGGTCACGCGTCCCGCCAGTCGTGGGCCGAGCTGCGCGAGGAGTTCCTGCGCCGGGAGCTGTTCCGGGCGCTGCGCGTGCTCGGACCGAGCTTTGTGGCGAGCCGGTTCTCGGACGGACCGTGCGACAAGGGCATGTGCGGCAACTGCGTCGCGCTGTCCGGCGACGCCGAGGCCGAGCGCGGGGTGACGGAGTATCTGCGCACCGACTCCGGGCGGCAGGTGGAGGCCGCCGCCCGCCGCATGGTCGAGCAGGTGGACGGGACCGCCTTCTCGGACCGCCGCTCCGGCCGCTACGGGGGCCTGGTGTCCCTGGGTTGGGAGGCGGGCCGTGAACAGCCGTCCTACGCACGCTGACACCGAGGCGGTGCGCGACCGCCCCACGCTTGCCGACACCGAGGCGATGCGCCGCCGTCGCGGTGAGTCGGTCCTGCTGTACATCACCGACCAGTGCCCGGTCGGCTGCGCCCACTGCTCGGTGGACGCCCGCGCGGACGGCGGCAGGGTCGCCGACTGGGAGGCGTTCCACGACGTCGTCGCCGGCATCGTCGCGCTGCCCGGTCTGCGGTCGGTGGCGGTCTCCGGCGGCGAGCCCTTCGCCGAGCAGCGGGCGCTGCCCTACGCGATCGGGGCGTTCGCCGACGCCGGTCTTGACACCATCGTCTTCACCAGCGGGTACTGGGCGCGCGAGAACGGCTCCGCGCCCGGCTGGGTGCGGCGGCTGCTGCCGCGGATCTCCACGCTCTTCCTGAGTACGGACGGCTTCCACCAGGGCGGTGTGTCGAACCACCGGTTCGTCGGCGCGCTGCGCGCGGCCCACCGGGCGGGCTGCCGCATCGTCGTCCAGGAACTGGACACGGGCGACGGCGCGCAGGTGGCCGAGGGGCTGCTGCTGGAGGCGCTCGGCCCGCGGTGGGCCGACGAGGCGGAGACCAAGCTGATCACCCCCCTGCGGTACGGGCGGGGCTCGGGGGTCTTCGCCCTCCAGAGCCGGCACGACGTGGGGTCACTCGCGGCGTGCACCCTGCTCGGCTCGCCCACGGTCCGCTACGACGGGGTGGTGATCCCCTGCTGCAACGAGGGGCTGATCACCGGTCACGGGCCGGCCGCGCTGCGTGCCCCGACCCGGCGGCCCGAGGGCGTGGCGCGGGCGCTGACCGGGTTCCGGGACGACCCGCTGCTGAAGGTGGTGGGGCAGCTCGGCCCGGGGGTGGTGGCCGACCTACCCGGTTTCGAGGCCCTGCGCGAGGAACGTTTCGAGAACGTCTGCGGCGGCTGCTGGAAGGCGTACGACATCGCGGGCCGCCCGGGGCGGGCCGCGGACTCCGTGACGGCACTGGGTGCGGCTCTGAGGGAAGGCGGATGACGGTGGAGGAGCAGACGAGGTCGCGGGCGCTGCGCCACAAGATCGGGCTGCTGATGCCGGCGGTGGACGCCGCGTCCCGGCAGATGTGGACCCATCCGCGCAGCGACCAGGTGTATCTGGAGTGGCTCAAGGCGCTGCACGGGACGATCCGGGCCACGGTGCCGCTGATGCTGGCGGCCGTCGAGCAGTGCACGGTCCGTCAGGGCGACCCGGTGGCCGATCTGGTGGGCCGCTACCTGGCCAAGCACGTCCGTGAGGAGTACGGGCACGACCAGTGGGTGGCCGACGACTACGTGGTGGCCGGGGGTGATCCCGAGGCGCTGCGCACGACGCTGCCGGGGGCGGCCATCGCCTCGCTGGTCGGCTCGCAGTACTACTGGCTGCGCCATGTGCATCCGGTGGCGCTCGTGGGGCACATCGCGGTGCTGGAGGGCAACCCGCCCGGTCCCGGGCTGGCCGGTGACCTGGCGGCCAGGACCGGCCTGCCGGACGAGTCGTTCCGGACCATCGCCCGGCACGCCCAGCTGGACGTGCAGCACCGCGACGACGTGCACCGGCTGATCGACCGGCTGCCGCTCGACCCGGCGCAGGAGGAACTGCTCGGGGTGAGCGCGCTGCACTCCCTGAGGGGGCTGATCGAGGTGATGGAGGACGTGCTCGGCCGGGTCGGCCGCCGCTCCCCGGTGGCTCTGGCCGGATGAGCGGCGCGCGGGTTCCGGGTCCGCTGGCGGGCCGCGACTTCCGGCTGCTGTACACCAGCACGGTGGTCTCCGGTCTGGGCGACTGGCTGGACCAGGTGGCGCTGCTGGTGCTGGTCACCACGGTCTGGCACGGCGGCGCGGGCGACCTGGCGCTGGTGGTGGCCGCGAGCATGCTGCCGCTGCTGGCGACCCCCTTCCTGGCGGTGCTGGTGGACCGCCGGCAGTCGCGCCGGGTGCTGATCCTCACCGACCTCGTGCAGGCGGGGCTCACCCTGGGCCTGGTGGTCGCCCCCGGGGTGTACTGGGCGGCCGGGCTGGTGCTGGTCCGTTCGGCGCTGGGCTCGGTCGGCGGACTCGCGGGCCAGATCCAGTTACGGGTCTCGGTGCCGCCCGACGGTGTCCAGGCCGCCACCGTGCTGCTCCAGACCGCTATGCAGTCGGTGAAGATCCTCGGGCCCGCGCTCGGTGGTCTGCTGGTCGCCCTCATGTCGCCCCGGGCCGTGTTCGCGGCCAACGCGTGCACGTTTCTCGTCGGGGTGATCACCGCCCGCGCTCTGCGCACCACTTCTTCGCCTTCGAAGAATACGGACCTGCACTATCTCAAAGAGCTGGGAGAAGGATTCCAGCACGTTTTCGGATCACGCCTTCTGCGTTCCCTGTTGTTCGTCATGTGCAGCCTGATGTTCGTCGTCTTCCTTTATGATTCGATGGCCGCCCTGATCGTGCCGGCACTCGGAATGGGCACGTCCTACATCGGCTACATGGTGTCCGCCGTCGGATTGGGCGGGGTCGCCGGTTCCCTGCTCATGGGGCGTTTCGCGGCGCGACTGCGGCCTTTCCTCACCATGGCGGGGTCGGTCCTGGTGATCGGCTGCATCATCGTCGTCATCGGATTCGCCATTGTCCGGGAAATACGTATTGACTCCGCCGTATGGCTGTGTGTTATTTTCCTTCTGGGAATAGCGAGTGCCGGAATCCTTGTCACTTTCCCCAGCGTCGTGCATTCCGAGACGCCGGTCGAACTGACCGGCCGCGTATGGGCACTGATGAATTCCGTGCCCGCCGTGCTGAACGTACTGGCCCCCGCGCTGGCGGCGGCCGTGGTCGCGTGGACCGGGCTCGGGAACCTGCTGCTGATGGCGGGTGCCGCCCTGCTGCTCACCGCTGTCGTGGTCGCCGTCCGGCTCGGCGACGTACCGCACACGGCACCGCCGTCCGGCGCGGACGAAGGTACGGACGACGACGGTGCCGGCCGGGCCGAGGAGCCGACGTCCGGCCTCGCCCCCCTGAACTCCGGTGCGCCGCACCGGGAAACCAGAGCCTCGCGTGTGAGACGCGCGGGCTCGTCAACCGAGGAGATCACCATGGCAGACAAGATCGACAAGCTGGCCGAGGCCGGTTTCTCCGTGACCGACGCCAACGACGCCCAGCAGGCGGTGCTCAAGTCCCTCACCGAGGACGAGGTCAATGTCCTGCTGAGCGTCAAGTCCCGGGTCGAGGCCGCGGGTTCGGACGTCGAGGGCCACTCGGTCTCCGACCCCAGCGGCGGCTACCTCTGGTAGTGCCGGCCCTCGTCCGGAGATCGGTCCCGAACCGGGTCACCCAACCGGACCGGTGACGTCCGGGCCGTAGCACAGACCGGGTGGTTCACGACGGAGCAAGCGTCGTGAACCACCCGGTTGCCGCTCAGTGAACGGGGAGGACAGCATGAGCAAGCCCACCGGTCCCATCGTAACCACCGCGAGCCCCTGCACCGGCTGCGGTGTCGACAACCCGTCGGTGGCCCGCTTCTGCATGGCCTGCGGGGCCGGGATCGGCCCACCTGTCACTCCCGCCAGCGGTCTGCGTTTCGTCTCCGTCATCTTCTGCGATGTGGTCGGCTCCACCGGACTGGCCACCTCGCTCGAACCCGACCGGTGGGCGGCCGTCCTGGACGGCTACTTCTCCCTGGTCGGCTCGCTGGTGGAGCAGTACGGCGGCAAGGTGGAGAAGTTCATCGGCGACGCGGTCGTCGCCGTGTTCGGCGTCGAGGGGCACGGTGAGTCGGCCGCCGCCGCGGCCGTCTCCGCCGCCACCGCCATCGGGCACCGCACCGGCGAGTACGCGCGGGGCCTGGGCGAGCTGCTGCTCGGCGACTTCCCGGTGCGGTCCGCGGTCGCCTCCGGCCATGTCGCGGTCAGCGGCCGGACGTCGAGCTTCGTCATCGGCTCGGTGCTCAACCGGGCCGCCCGGCTCCAGCAGTACGCCCCCGACGACGGGGTGATCGTGGACCTGGCCACCCGGCTCCAACTGCAGGACCACTTCCCGCTGCGGGCGATCGAACCGGTCACGGCCAAGGGTTTCGCCCAGTCCGTCCCGGCCTGGATCGTCGGTCCGGCCGGCGCCCCGGCCCCCGGGACGGGCACCGTCGGACGGACCGGCCTGGTCGGCGAGCTGGCCGCCCGTATCGGCACGGCCGCCGCTGCCACCGGCCCGACCCTGATCCTGGTCGGGGGCCCCTCCGGGGTGGGCAAGTCCCGGTTGGTCGCCGAGGTTCTCGATCACTGCACCGGCCTGGCCACAGCCGTCCTGCGCTGTCCACCCGCCGGGACCGGACTCGGCCTGCTGGCCTGCTTCCTGTTCCTGGAGGAGATCGAGAACGCCGCGCGGCAGGGCCGCGACAGGGTGGACGTGACGGTGCAGCTGACCGGCGCCTCCACCCGCGCCGAGCAGGCCCCGGCCCAGGACCGCGGCGAGCTGGGCCGCGCGCTCACCGCGGCACTGGACCGCCTACGGGGTCCGGGGCCCCTGCTTCTGGTGGTCGAGCACAGCGAGTGGACCCCCGGGGCACTGGCGGACCTGCTCGACGAGCTGACCACTACGCCGGGGCGGCCGGTCGTGGTGCTCCTGGTCGGGGTCTCCGCGCCCGAGGCGCTGGCCGACCGGGGGGACCACCGGCTCACCGTGCCGCCGCTCGGACGGGCCGACGCGCGGCGGCTGGCCCATCGGCTGCTCGCGGCGCAGCACGACACGTCCGCCGCCGACCACTCCCCGTCCCGGCCCACCGGCACCGGGGTCCCTGGTCACGACCCGGCCCCTCCCACCGCTCCCGCCCCTACCGCCTCCCTCGCCCCCGACTCCGCCGCCGACGAGATCGCCCTGCGGGCCGGCGGCATCCCCCGCTACATCGAGCAGATGGTCGTCCTGCGGCGTTTCGCCCAGCCCGGCGACGACTGGGCGCCGCCCAGTGCGCACGCCGCGCTCGGTGCCCGGCTGGACCGGCTGGACACCGGCTCACGGGACCTCCTGGTGCTGCTCGCCGCCGCCGGCCGGGACCTGTCCCTGGAGGACCTGGGCACCCTGATGGCCCCCGACAGGGTCGCCGTGGCCGCGGCCGACCTCCTCGAAGCCGGGCTGGTGGAGTCCGCCGACGCCCACAAGGGCCGGCTGGCCCCCGCCTTCCCGGTGGTGGCCGAGGTCGCACTGCGGCGGCTGACACGCTCCGAGACCGCCGACGTGCACGCGAGGCTCGCGCGCTCCCTGGAACCGGTGGCCGAACGGCGCCCCGCTGTCGCCGAGTTGCTGGCCGGGCACTGGGAGGCGGCGCACACCGCGTTGCGCGGGGTGGAGCCCGGCTCCGACCGGACGGCCCGGGCCGCCGAGTCCGCCGTGACGGCGTTCGGAGTCGCCGCCCGCTTCGCCCTCTCCCGTGGGCGGCCCGAACTGGTGCTGACGCACACCGGCCGTGCCCGCGCACTGGCGGAGGCGGACCGCGCGCAGGGCGCCGACCTGGACGTCCTGGAGGCGTACGCCCTAGGCAGCCAGGGAATGCCGCGGGCCGCCCTCGAACGCGTGGAGCGCGTGCTGTCGGACCCGGGCCGGGCCGCCCCGGCCGCCCGGATCCACGCCCGCCTCAACTCGCTGTACTCCCGCACCTATCTGACCGGCGACGCGCCCGCCGTACCGGACGATCCGCACTACCTCGCCGCGGTCGCCTCCCCGGATCCCGAGGCCCGGGTCGGGGCGCACCTGTACGCCGGGCTCCAGTCGCTGCGGGCGGGCGACCACCCCGCCGCCGAGCGGGCGCTGCGCTCCGCGCTGCGGTCGGCCGACGGCGCCGGGACCTGCCTGGGCCTGACCGAGGTCTACGCCAACCTGGCGATGGCCCTGGTCAACGGCGACACCCCGGTTCCCGCCGCACTCGCCGACTGCGAGCGGCTGCACCAGGAGGTCGCCGGTTCCCGGCTGCTGGGCTCGGCCACCGGTGTCGCGCTGGCGCTGGTGCGCCACATGTCCGGCGACCGGGCGGCGGCCGACTCCGCGATGGACGAGGCCGAGGGAGGACTGCGCGACCTGGGGCAGGGCACCGGGGCCGCGACCATCGCGGGCTGGCGTGCCGTCCTGGCGGCCCGGTCCGGCGACTGGGGCGCCGCGGCCGACTGGTGGACCGTCCAGGGCGACCGCTGCGCCGCCCTCGGCATGGCCCGCCAGGCGTCGCTGTCCGGCCTGCAGGCCGAGCTGGCCCGGGAGGCGTCCGGCGAAGGGCGGTCCGGCGGCGCGCGGGGCGGGTCGGCGCTCGACGAGGTGGCCGTGCCACCCGCCGAGGCCTGGGCGGAGCACACGGTCGCCCTGCAGGCCCTAGCCGTACGGGCGTTGAGGGCCGACGACCCGGAGTCGGCCGCGACGCACCTGGACGCCGTGGTCCGTCATCTGGGCACCGTGCGCGGCAGTGGCGCGGTGATCACACCGCTGCTCTGCAGCGCCGTCCTCGCCCGTCGTACCGGCCTCCCGGTGGCCGGGCGGGCGCTCACCGCGCTGCGGCGGGCGATCAAGGCCAAACAGGACCTGGGGGTGCGCGCCCCGTAGGCCTAGCGACACGCGCCACCCCACCGCACACCCCGCCTCACCGCACGACCTGTCCCCGCGAGCGAACTTTCGAGAAAGCAGCCGCCCGTGCGCGTCCTCCTCCTCTACGCCAACCCCCACCAGGTCCTGCCGGTCGGCCCGTACGGCCTGGAGATCCTGCGGGCCGCGGTCGCCGAAGCCGGACTGCCGGTCGAGCTGTTCGTGTGCAACCCGTTCCTCGAATCGCTCGACCACACCGGCCTGTTGACGGAGGTGCTCGACCGGACGCGGCCCGACCTCGTCGCCCTGTCGATCCGCAACATCGACAACGCCGTGGTCGCCTGCGACACGGTGCCCGGCGCGGACGGGCGGTGGATCGACGTGGTGGACTACCTGGCGCCGATCGCCGAGCTGACCGGGACGCTGCGCGCCTGGGACCCCGGACTGCCGGTGGTGGCGGGCGGTGCGGCGTTCACCTCCTGCCCGGTGGAGGTGATGGACCGGCTCGGCCTGGACCTAGGCCTCGCCGGTCCCGGTGAGGCCGCGTTCACCGCCCTGCTGGCGCGCATGGTCGCCGCCGGCGGTGCCCGGGGCGGGCGGCGGGCGGTCGCCGAGACGCTGTCGACGCTCCCCGGCGGGCTGGTGCGCACCGCCGACGGAGTCCTGGGACCCGGCCTGCGGCCACGGCCCGACGTGGTGTCCCGGCCCACCACCGCGCTGCCGCAGATCGCACCGGAGTACGTGCTGTTCGCCAAGGCCCGGTCCATCCCCACCGCGCTGCGCAGCCACGCGGGCTGCCCGCTGCGCTGCTCGTACTGCGTCGATCCGCTGAACGTCGGCCGGGTGGACGCGCGCCCCGCCCAGGCCGTCGCCGCCGAGGCGGAGCACTACGTCGAGCGGTACGCGCTGACCCACTTCCACCTGGCCGCCCCGGAGGTCAACCTGCCCTACGAAGGCGCGCTGACCGAGGTGTGCGAGGCACTGGCCGGCAGCCGTCACGGCGAACTGATCAGCTGGCACGGCTACTTCAACGTCAGGCCGTTCTCCGAGCGGCTGATGGACGCCCTGATCCGGTCCCGCTGTGTGCGCCCGAGTTTCTCGGTGGACGCCTTCGACGACCGGATGCTGCGCGGTCATCGCAAGAACTACCGGATGTCCGACGTCGAGGACACCTTCGGTCTGCTGCTGCGCCGTCGGCCGGAGTGGATGGACGTACAGATCGGGGTGCTGTTCGGCCAGCCCGGCGAGACGGCCGGCACCCTGAAGAACGCGATCGACCACATCCGCCGACTGGCCGACCGGGGCGTGTCGGTGGGCTACTCCTGCGGGCTACGAGTCTACCCGCACACCCCGCTGGCCCGCACACCTCTCGACCCCCGGCACCTGTACCGGGCGGCCGGGCCGCTCTCCACGACCGGAACCGCCGAAGCCCGCACCGTCCCCGCGGCCGACCTGCTGACACCCCTGGTGTACTGCGAGCCGATGCCGCCCCGCGAGTTGGCGGCCCACCTCGCGGACCGGCTGTCCGACTGCCCCGGAGTGACCTTCATCGACGAAGGGGCGGTGAAGGAGGCCCGGCAGCCGGACTGGCTGCGCCCCCTCAACGTGGCCACCGTGCACCTCGCGCACGGGCGTTCGGGGCCCGCAGCCGAGATGCTTCGGCTGGTTCTGGGTTCGGGCGACAGCCGGGCGGCGGGCATGACGCGGCGGCTGCTCCAGGAGGCGGGCGCGCGGCCACCCGTCCCGGTGGCCACCGGGGGCGTCCGGACCGTCACCGTCTGACCGGGCCGTACCCGCCTTCGTACCCCCGCCCCCTCCCCTGTCGTACCACCTTCCCCGTCCACGGAGGACACCATGGAACTCACCTGGAGCACGGACGACTTCGCCGTCTTCGACGACTTCCTCGCCCCTGGGGCCGCGGCCTCGCTGTGGGAGCAACTGCGCACCGAGGACTACCACTTCGTGCACGGCCGCCGGGACGGGTCGTGGAACAAGGTCTACGGGCTGCTGGACGGCAGTCCCCTCAGCGGGCCCGGCACGCTGAACGACCCGGAAGGCCACTTCACGGGACGCTTCGCCGACCACGCCCTGCACCCGTCCGGCGGGGCGACCGACGCCGTGGTGAAGCAACTGGCCGAGGAGGCGACCCGTATCGAGCCGTGGACCGGGCGGTTCGGAACGGACTGGCACGCCTTCACCTGCCGCGCCTTCCTCTACCCGCAGGGCTCCGGGCTGGCCTGGCACGACGACTCCGGCGACCGGGCGGCCTCGTTCGTGCTGTACGCGCACCCCGAGTGGCAGGCGCCCTGGGGCGCCGAGCTGCTCATTTCCGGCGGAACGCCCGGGGCCCGGCCGGAAGACCAGAACGCCCACCTCACCTCGCGGGTCGGACACTACGTCGCCCCGCGCCCCAACCGGCTGGTCGTCCTGCGGTCGGGCGTACCGCACATGATCAAGAAGGTGGAGCCGCACGCCGGGGACCGGGTCCGCGGCTCCGTCGCGGGTTTCTTCCTGCGCCGCCCGGCCGAGCTGCCGCAGTGACCGGGCCGCGGCGGCACCCGTCCGCCGCCGGGACGGGCCGTCCGCGCAGTACGGTCCGTCCCTCAGGCCCGGTCGTCGTCGCCGGGTTCCGCCGCGGGCGGTTCCTCCCCGGCGCCCCGGGCGCGCCGGGCGGCGGCCTCACGGACGGCGATCACGTCGATGAGGTCGCTGACGGTGCCTAGCGCCTCGGAGGAGAGCCCCACCGCGCGCAGTGCCACACTGCGCACCCCGGCGTCCCGCAGGGCGCCGAGGAGTTCGATCTCCGCGGCGATCTTCGCACCGTGCTCGTCGTCGAAGAAGTAGGCGACCGGGACCTCGAAGTAGTCGGCCAGGGCCTCCAGATGGCGCTTGGTCGGGTTGTTCCTGCGCCCGGTACGCAACTGCCACAGGTACGTGGTCGAGAAGGACACCCCGGTGGCCTCCCGGCACGCGGCGGCGACCTCCTCATTGCTGAACGGCAGGCCGTCGGGCCTGCGGGCGAGCCGGAGAAGTCCGTCGATCTTCCGGCTCAGTGACGACGGCGTGGGTTCCGTTTCGGCCACCGCCTACCCCTTTCTGTCGCCGCCCTCCAGTACGTCTGTCCGCACAGGTGAAAGCAAGTCCGTTGATTTTCACTGTAGTTGACACCCCCGGAGTCGGCAGCCATGCTGAGTCGGTCAACGGATATGAAAACCGCGAAACAGTCGTTCATCTCAGCTGAACCGCCTGGCCGCCCCCCGCCCGCCTGGGTCCACCTCCCGGAGCCGTCCTTGACGATCCCCGCGCACTCACCTGTGAAGAACGCCCGCCCGACCGCTCCGCGCCGGCCCACCGAGTTCCCCGCCGACATGGTCGGACGGGACAGCGAGCTCGCCGCGCTGTCGGCGCTGCTGACGGATCCGTCGACCCCCGGAGTGCTGCTGACCGGTGTCCCCGGTGTGGGCAAGACGCGGCTCGCGGCCGAGGCTGCCGCCGCGTACAGCGCGTCGACCGGCGCCACCACCGTGCGGGTGGAGGCCGCGGCCGAGCAGTCCGGGGACAGCACGGACAGCGCGCTCGAACTCCTCGCCGCCCTCACCGCCGACCGGGACGCGGAAGAGGCCCGGCCGGTCCTGCTCGTCGACGACCTCGACCGCTCGGACCACCCCCGGCTGCTGCGGGCCTGCGCGGTCGCGTCCGTCGTGGTCCTCGGCACAGCCCGCCAGCCCCCCGCGGCCCACGGCCTCGTCCCCTTCCCGGTGGACCCGCTGCCCGTGCCGCTCGACTGCTCGGCACTGGATCTCGGCGCACTGGCGCGCGTTCCCTCGGTGCGGCTGTACCTCGCCTGCCTGCGCACGATCAACCCCGCGTTCTCCCTGCAGCCGCACAACCAGCAGGCCATCGCCCGCAGCTGCGTGGAGGTGGGCGGTCACCCCGGCGCGCTCTGCCGCACCGCGCGGGTCGCCGCGCTGGAGGGCCCCGAGGCGGCGTGGGCCTCGCTGGGCGGCCGGACCGTCCCGCACCCGATCCACACCGGGGACGGCGACCCCGTCGCGGTGTCGGGTGGCGATCGGCGCGGCGGCCCTCCCGGGGACGCCGACGGGGCGCCGATCCGGCTGCTGACGCACTGCCAGGTGTTCAGCGGCGGCTTCGGCCCCGAGGCGCTGCGCCACATCGCGGCCGTCGCGCCGGAGGAGTTCTCGTCGGCGCTGGAAACCCTGCTGCGCGGCCATCTGCTCACCGCCTCCACCCTGCCGTCCGGCCGCCTGGACGGCACAGCCCGGTTCAGGCTGCGGTTACCGCCGGACAGATCCGTGCGCCGTCTCCCGCCGCCCGAGGACACCGCGGCCCGGCTGGCGCACGCCCGGTACTACGGGGACCTGGTCCGCGCCGCCGCCGAGCGGATCGTCTCGGGACGCCAGCGCTCGGGCCTGATCGCCTTCTGGAGCGAGGAACGCAACCTCCGTACGGCACTGGAGACGCTGCTCCGCCACGGGCGAACCGGCGAGGCGCTCGACCTCGTCGACGGCATCCGCGTCCACTGGCGTGCCACGGGCGGCTGGAGCACCTGGGCCGAGGGGCTCCCTCTTCTCGACCCGTCGTGGACTCAGGCCGGCCGGCGCGACCGGATCCGCACCGACCTGCTGCTCGCCGAGGCGGGCATCCTGGCGGGCCAGCCCGAGGCCGCCACGGACCTGCTGGACCGGATCACGGCGGATGCCGCCCAGGCCGCCGGGCTGTCCGCGCGGGTGACGCGGCTGCGGGCCCTGTGCGTCCTGGCCGCCGACCCCGGTCGCGGCACCGCCCTGCTCGTCGGGGCTGCCGAGCGACACCGGTCCGACGGCGACCGCCACGAGGCCCGCTATGTGTCGCTGGAGGCCGCACTCGCGGGATTCCGTCTCGGCGACACGGTGGCCGCGGCGACCACCGCACTGGAGGTGCTGGCCGCGGCCCAGCAGGAGCGCGACACGCTCGTCGCCGGTGCCGCCCTGCTCCACCTGGCCGTCTTCGCGGCCGCGGAGGGACGCGCGCAGGCCACGGCCCACTACTGCGAGCGGGGCGTGTCGGCCCTGCGCGCCCTGGGCCCGACGGCCGTCCTGGGTGCCATCGCCACCACCCTGGGCAGCCCCGCCCTGCCCGACATCGTCGACCGCGCCACCGGCACCGCGCGCGGCCTGGGGGCCTTCCACACCTGGCGCGGCGCGTTCCCGGAGGACGCGGGCACGCCCGACTTCGCCATGGCCCGGCTGGAGGAGCCGGTGCGGGAGCTGCTGGGCGAGGCCGCCTTCACCCGCGCCCTGGTCGAGGGCTCCAGGGCCTCGCTCCCGGAGCTCCTGGCTTCCCTCGTCCCGGCCCCCGCCCCTCCCGCCGCCACACCGGCCGGCCCTCTGTCCCCGGACACCCGCACCCGGATCGGGCCGCTGACGCCACGCCAGACCGAGGTCTCGCGCCTGGTGACGGCCGGTCTGAGCAACCGGCAGATCGCCCACCGGCTGGCGATCTCGGAGTGGACCGTGGTCAACCACATCCGGGACACGATGAAGAAGCTGGGCTGTTCCTCCCGAGTGGAGATAGCGGGCTGGATGCACCACTCCGGCCTGCGCCCGTCACCGGAACCGCCCCTGTTCCGCCGCACGGCCCTGCCTCCGTCCGCCCCCTCCCTGTCCGGGCCGACGCTCATCCCGTCCTAGCGCGCCACCCGGTCGCGCATGTGCTCCACCAGCCCGGCCACGGTGAACGCCTCGGCCACCTGGACCAGCCACGCCGCCTCCTCCTCGACCGAGCAGTCGTCCGGGTAGGCGAGCACGACGTCCCGGTCACCCGGGGAAGCGTGGCCGCCGGGGCCGATCCTGGCGGACTCCAGCGCGGCGGCGATGACGGCGGCCTCGGCCATCGCCGCGCGGCCCGCGGGGGGCACGGGGAACCGGTCCAGCGCCGCGGCCGACAGTGCGCGAGCGTCGGGGGGAACGAAGGAGCGGAGTTCCAGGTAGCCGTCCCGGATCTCGATCACCCGGCGGTAGAGGGCGAACTCGGAGCGGTGCAGGGGGAACAGACGCACCGCCGGCCAGCCCAGGTCCAGGGCCGTCCCGGGGGAGACGGCCCGCAACGCCGACCACAGCGGCTCCAGGGCACGGTAGGTCCGGTAGGCCCGCAGCCGCCGTCCGACCGCGGTCGTGACGGAGAGCCGGCTCGCGGCGGTGCCGCCCAGGACGCCCAGCACCAGACAGCACAGACCGAGCACCCGGCCCACCAGGTCCAGCCCGGCGCCCTGCCGGTGGTCCACGGCCATGGTGACGATCGACGACACGCCCCACAGGGCCCAGACGAGGCCCACCGCGACACTGGCCGTGATCAGCCGCAGGCCCGTGCGCAGAGCCCCCGGACGCAGCCCGCGGGTGAACCGGTGCACCGGGACCAGGAACACGGCCAGGCACCACAGGCTGTAGGCGGTGAAGACCGCGTCGCAGGAGGCGAGCAGCACCGCTCCGGTCCCCTCCGCGAGAAGCGAGCCGTCCCGGGTGCGTACGCCGGAGGAGAGGAACAGCACCGCGTACAGCGCGATGGCCGACAGGGTGACGCCGATGTGCAGCCGTCCGGTCAGCAGGCGGGGCCGGGGCAGGCCGATCTCGATGACGGTCAGCGGGAGGAAGGCGAGGGCGGCCATCTCCGTCTCACGGCCCAGGAGGTGGGTCAGCCGCGGGAACCACGGCCACAGCCACTCCAGGTAGACCGTCGGAGCGGCCAGCAGGGTCATCGCCGCGGCCATGCAGAATCCGAAGCGGCACAGGCAGCGCACCGCGAAGGGCGAGTCGCTTCCGGTGCGCAGCAGGCGCAGTTCGTAGCAGCCCAGCCACAGCGCGGCGACGGCCGGGAGGTACGCGAGCAGGTCAGACACGTGGCCGCTCGGGGCGGCGGGCGGGCGCCCCGACGAGGGATCCGGCCCGTCCGTGATCCCGTACCGGCACGGACACCTCCCTCAGCACGCGGTGCAGGATGAGAGAGGCGAGCAGTTCCGCCTCCTGCTCGGCGGGCTCGGCGTACACGGTGCGGCCCAGGACCCGGCGCACCAGGTCGGGGGAGAGTCCGGGCAGCAGCGCGCGTACGCCCGGTGCCTCGGGCGCGGGCGACCGGTCGTGCCCGCAGAGCAGGTGGGCCGCCTCGTGCACGAGGATGTGCTGCCGGTGCAGTGCGCTGGTCCCCGGGGTGCACAGGATGTAGTCGGCGCGGTCGGTCGTCACCAGCAGACCGCACGGGACCCCCGCGTCCACCGCGACGGGCAGGACCTCGATCGGGCGGCCCCGCCGTTCGGCCAGGAGGGCCAGGAAGGTCTCGGCGTCGAAGGGCTCCGGCAGTTCGAGCCCCTCCGAAAGGGTGCGAACTTTCCGCCACAGGCGTCTGTGCGACCGATCGGTGAGCATCAGGGACCCCTCCCACCGGAACGGCACCGCCGCTCCGCGTCTGCTGCCGTCGAGCGGACCGGCGACCCTCCCCCGGACCGCTCCGGCATCCGCTCTGAAGGATCACCGCGAAGATCAACAAATGTTATGTGATTGTAGGACCATCCAGGCGTGTGCCAACAGAGCGCATGCCGCACTCCCGTTCGCGCGCCTCCCACCCGCCCGAACAACACCGCGTGCGCCCCACCAGATCCAGCTGGATCCAGCCAGATCCAGCCAACGGACACGCTCCGCACGGCACGGGGTCCGTACGTCGTCTTCGAGCGGCGGGACCGGCTCCGGGACGCGCGTGAAAAACTGGGTATGAGGCTGGTCCGGGCCGGACGAGAGGCGGAGGAAGTGGACTGGGGACGCTTCGCACAGCAGATGGCGTCGATGGCGCGGGATCTTCTGGCGCAGGAGTCGGTCAATGCCACACTCCAGCGGATCACCAAGTCGGCCACCGAACTGGTGGAGGGCTGCGACGCGGCCGGCATCCTGGTGCTGCGGGGCAACAAGGTGGAGACCCTCGCCCCGACCGACCAGCTGGTCGTGGACAGCGATCAACTGCAGGAGCGGTTGAGTGAAGGGCCGTGCTTCGACACCGCCCACACTTCCCGGGGAGAGCGGGTCTTCCGCATCGCCGACGTCACCGCCGAGCAGTCGCGCTGGCCCGCCTACGCCCCACAGGCCCAGGCGCTCGGCGTGGGCAGCATGATGGGTTTCCTGCTGTTCACCAGCGAGGAGGATCTCGGCGCGCTGAACTTCTACTCCCGCAGACCCGGCGCCTTCACCGAGGCCAGCGAGCTGGCCGGGTGGCTGCTGGCCTCCCACGCGGCGGTCGCCTTCTCCAGCGCCCGAACCCATGCCCAGATGGAACGGGCCGTCGCCACCCGCCACGTCATCGGCGAGGCGATGGGTATCCTCATGGGCCGCCACCACATCACCGAAGAGCAGGCCTTCGACGTGCTGCGCCGCTACTCGCAGCAGAACAACACCAAGCTCCACGAGGTCGCCCGGCGGGTCTGCGAACAGGGCGAGCTTCCGTGACCCCGGGCAGGCGGCTCCCCCGGCACAAAGTCCGAACCAGAGGAACCTGAGCAGGCTCAGCCCCATGGGACGCCGAACCTGACCTACCAACCAAGTCCCCCGCCCCGCCCCTTCCACACACCCTGATTCCTGGTCGGACGGTGGGGCGGGGCCACAGCCCCCGAGACGTGACAGACGTTTCCGCCGGTCAACGGCGCAGCGGCGCGATCAAGCCGACCGAGGAACCGGGCTCCCCCCTCACCGTGCGCGGAACCGGCACGGGACGCCGTTCCCGAGCGGTCACGCGCCCGCGACTTCGCCGGCCCCAGACCGGACCGGGCAGCCGCCGACGTGTGGCGCGGGGGCGAGGCCGGAGGCGGCAGCGTCGGCGGGCGTGGCGCCGGTGTGGCTGTCAGAGGCCGGGGTGAAGGCGACGTCCAGGCGGGTGAGGCCACGGAAGTTGAGGCTGCGCTGCCATCGCGGTGGCTCGGTGCCGTCGAGCCTCAGGTCGGGGAGGCGGGTGAGGAGCGCCTCCAGAACGATCTCGCCCTCCAGCCGGGCCAGCGCCGCGCCGAGGCAGAAGTGCGGACCGTGGCCGAACGCCATGTGCCGTCCGCCGGAGCCGGTCCGCTCGAAGTCCAGCACATGGGGATCGGGAAACACGGCCGGATCCCGGTTGGCGGCGCCGCACACCAACAGCACCGTCTGCCCTTCGGCGATCTTGCGGCCCGCCAGGTCCAGGTCGTGCCGAGCCCGGCGCAGCATCAGCTGTACCGGAGCGTCGTAGCGCAGGAGTTCCTCGACCGCGGCGGGCATCAGCTCGGGCCTGCGGCGCAGTTGACCGGCCGCGTCCGGGTGGCGGAGCAGGGCGAGGGTGGCGTTGCCGATGAAGTGGGTGGTCGTCTCGTGGCCGGCGATCAGCAACAGGGCGCAGTTGGCGAGGAGTTCGTCGAGGTCCTGGCCGGTGTTGCCGGCCTGCGCGGTCACCGTCGCACGCAGGGTGCCGGGGGCCGGCGGGGTGTCCTGGCGGGTGAGGAGCTCGCGGAGGTGGGCGAGCATGTCCGCCATGCTCTGCGAGGCCTCGCGGTTGCGGTCCGCGTCCAGCCGGGAGTTGCCGATGGCCTCGGCTACCGGCTCGGACCAGGCGGCGACGGCGGAGCGGTCCGCCTCCGGCACGTCGAGGAGGTCGCAGATGATGGTGAGCGGCAGGGGGCGGGCGAGGTCCGCGACAATGTCCATCCGGCCGGCCGGCGCCACCCCGGTGATGATCCGGTCGACGGCTTCGACGATCCGGGCGCGGAGTGTCGCCACCGCGCGCGGAGCGAACGCCTTGCTGATCAGGGCGCGGAGCCGGGGGTGGTCGGGGACGTCGTTGTAGAGCATCTGCCGGCTCAGGACCCGGGCCAGCGGCCGCAGTTCCTCCGGGACGGCCTCGATGTCGGGGTAGCGCACCGAGGACAGTCCCGGGTGACTCGCCGCGCTGCTGACCACCGCGTGCCCGGTGGCGATCCAGGCGCCCGTACGGCGGTCCCAGAAGAGGTCGTCGGCGCTCCGGAGCTCTTCGTAGAAGTCGTAGAGCCGCTCTTGGACTTGGGGCCGAAAGGCCGACAGAAGCGATGAGGGGGTGCGCATCGGCCCATTCTTTCAGTGCTGTTGGCTCGTGGATGCCGACCCGATGTCGACCACTCGCGCCCAGGCGGGCGGCGAGTCCGGCACATACTGATCGTCGTCATCGTCATCGCCTCCGTCCCACGAACGGACCGAGGGGCGCCGCCGGCCCGTGTGCTGCCGGGGAAACAGGCCCACCACGGTCCGGCACGGTGGCCGGGTGTCCGGCCAGGGTGTCTGGCCGTCGGTCAGGACCACGACGACATCGGGGCGCGGGGTCGCCCGCAGCGCCTTGGCGAAGCCGGTGCGCAGGTCCGTACCCCCGCCGCCCATCAGGGGAATCCCCTCGGCCCGGCACAGCGTGTGCACGAGGTGGGCCGACGCGTCGCACGGCAGTACGGTGACCAGGTCCCGTCGACCGCCCACCGCGCGGGAGATCGCCGCGACCTCCAGGAGGGCGCTGCCCAGTTCGGCGTCGCTGACCGACCCGGAGGTGTCGATGACCACGCAGACCCTCGGTGGCCGGCGCCGCAGGCTCGGCAGGACGACACCGGGGAGGGCGGCCGAGCGGCGCGCCGGCCGGCCGTAGGTGTAGTCCTCGCCCACGCCGCTGCCGGAGGCCGCCGAGCGGACCGCCGCTCCCAGCAACTCCCGCCATGGCAGCGGCGGATGGAACGCCTCCTCCGCCCATCGCCGCCACCCCTTCGAGGCGTTCCCGGGGCGGCCGTCGATGCCCTGCGCGACCCGGAACCGGACCGAGTCCCGTTCCTGCTCGCTCAGGCCGTGCGCGCCGTCCGGCCCCAGGTCCCATGCCCGTCCCAGTCCGTCGGCGCCGCTGCCGCAGTCCAGCCAGGACAGGCTCAGTGTGTTGGGCCCGAGCCGGAACCGGCGCAGGTACTCCTCCATGAGCTCCCCCGTCGGAAGTCCCAACGCCTCGGGCTCGACAGCGCCTTCGGGGCATACGAGCCCGTCGCCGAACACGTCGTCGTTGATCTCGCAGTCCGCGGCGATGTTCATCCGCAGCCGTTCCCCGGGGCCGGTCAGCCCGTGTTCCCTGGCGAAGCGGTCGCTGCGCCCGTGGTGGTCGCGCAGCAGGTGCGACACCTCGTGCACCCACACCCCGGCGAGCTCCTCGACCGGGGTCCGGTCCACGAACGCCGGTGAGACGTAGCACCGCCAGTGCCGGTCGACGGCCATCGTCGGGACCTGCCGTGACTCGACGGGGTGCAGGGCGAACAGTGCCGTGGCCAGGTACGGGCGGGCCCGGACGGCGTGCAGCCGGGCGGCGAAGAGTTTGTCGAGGTCCAGGGTCCCTGGCGCGTCGGCGTTCATCGGCCGCCCCTCGTTCCCGCCCCTGCCCCTGCCCCTGCCCGAGCGGCCACGCGGCCCGCCGCCCGGTCCGCCCGCCGGGAGAGCGACACGACTCCGGCGAGTTTCTCGATCTCCGCCGGCACGTCCCAGTCCTCCTGGCGCAGCGAGGCCAGGGTGGTCGCCGGGACGACCACCAGGTCCGGGGCCCCGGTCTCCAGCGCCCGGACCAGCAGTGCCCACGCCGCGTCCCAGCGGGCTCTCTCCGGGCGCCCGCGGACCGCCGCCACCACGCCGTCCAGCACGGCCTGGCGCAGGTCGCCCCGCTCGGGCAGGACGGCACTCGCCGGGTCGGCGAGCAGCGACTCGGGGTCCGGGAGGTCCATCCGGTCCAGGCTCGCCAGCAGTTCGAGCCCCGGACCGTCCCCGACCGCGCCCCTCACCAGCAGCGAGAGGACCTCCCGGGAGGAGCCGGCGGCGGTCGCGAAGGCGATCAGGCTCAGGGTCATGTCCCAGCTCCGGGGCGACGGCCAGGCGCCGCCCCGGCGCGTCTCGTTGCTCGGCAGTAGGTGCACGAGCTTGGGGCGGGCGTCGAGCAGCCCGCACACCGCGCGGCGGGCGAAGGCCACGGCCTCCGTCAGCTTCTCGGGCGCGAGCCGTGGCAGGGTGGCCCGCGGCCAGGTCCCACCGAGGCCGCGTACGACGACCTCGTGGTCGTGGGTCCACTGGAGATGGACGAACCGGTTGGCGAGCGGCGGGCTCAGCTCCCAGCCGTCGGCAGCCGAGGACCGGGGGTTGGCGGCGGCCACGATCCTTACCCCGGGCGGCAGTTGGAGGGCGCCGATCCGCCGCTCCAGGACCAGTCGGAGCAGGGCGGCCTGAACGGCCGGCGGCGCGGTGGACAGTTCGTCGAGGAACAGCAGCCCCCGGCCGGCCCGTACGAGTCGTACCGCCCAGTCCGGCGGGGCCATCGGGACGCCGTGCGTCGTGGGATCGTCGCCGATGACGGGCAGCCCGGAGAAGTCGGACGGCTCGTGGACACTCGCGATCACCGTGGTGAGGGGAAGGTCGAGGGCCGCGGCCAGCTGTGTCAGGGCCGCGGTCTTGCCGATCCCCGGCTCACCCCACAGAAGCACGGGCAGGTCGGCGGCCACGGCAAGTGTCAGGGCCTCCAGTTGGGTGTCGGGGCGGGGTTCGGTGGTGGTGTCGCGCAGCAGGGTCAACAGCTGGGCAGCGATGTCGAGTTGGGGCGTGTGGGGTGGGGCCGTGAGGGTCTTCGGGGCGGGGGTCTCGGGGGCGGAGGTCTCGGGGGCGGAGGTCTCGGGGACGGCGAAGGAGATGCCTGGGGCCATGATTGATCACCTTTGGGTTGGTCATGAGTGGGTGCTTTTTTTTGGGGGGGCGAACGTCCCCAGGTCAGCGGAAGGTCGCCTGGCGCGGGCGGGAACGGTGGTCACGAGTACGGACGGGGTCCGGGCGGTAGCCACCGAATCCCGGACCGGGGCCGGGTCCGGTCAGGCCCGCCCTGAACAGGCCGTAGGTGATCCGCCGCTGGGCGGCACTTTCCAGCTCGTCGCGCAAGGCGCCGCCGCGCAGCACCGCGTCGGGGCCGAGCAGACCTTCTACGACGGCCAGCGCACCGGCGATGTCGCCGTGGTCCAGGCGTTCACGGACGCCGGTGAGGCAGTCCGGGTGACGGTGGGCCTCGTCGATGGCTTGCAGACAGGGCAGTGGCGTGCCGGTCAGCTCGGCCAGGAGTTCTTCCCGGCGGATCTCGGCCGGGTCGTGGTCCAGCGGGGCGAGCACCCCGCCGACCAGGCCGATCCGGTGCCGGGCGCCCCGGCACTCCACGAGGCGCGGCTCACCTGCCCGGTCCGGGTTCCGGGGTGGCCCGGTCGGCGGACGGTCCGGTGCGAGTGCCGAGGCGACCAGCGGGTGCAGCCGGTCCACCCCGATCGCGCCCGCACGGATGAGTTCCAGGTCGGGCAGCACCCAGGTCGCCGCGTCGGGCAGGACCGGCAGTGCGGAGGTGTCGCCGCCCTTGGGCGCCTGCGAGATGCGCAGCGTGGGCGGCCCGCTGCCGTCCGGGGCCGCGACGAGATCCAGGAGCAGCCGCTGCCGGGCCCCGAGCCGCACGGCGACGGTGCCTGTGCTGGTTCCGGGGCCGGGCCCAATGCCCGTGCCAGGGACGGCTCCAGCTCCAGCGCCCGTTCCAATACCGGAGCCGGAGCCGGGTCCTGCGTCGAAGCCGGGGCCGGAGCCAGGGCCAGGGCCACAACCAGGGCCGGGGCCCGTACCGACGCCGGAGCCGAGGGGAGGGCTGGAGCCCATACCGAAGCCATAACCCGTGCCAAGGCCGGAGCCGGAGCCGGGGCCCGCGCCAAGGCCAGGGCCGGAGCCCGTACCGGTGCCAGGGCCGGTCTTGGTTCCGGTGCCCACGTCGGCTTCGACCGGCCGTCCGTCGGCGTCGAGCAGCAGCCGTGCTTCGGCCGCCCACCGATCCACGGCACAGCGACGCCCCTGCAGTACCCGCGCCAGGAGATCCGGGGCCGACGGGACCGGACAGTCACCGCCGGGCGGCCGGTCCGCGCCGGACCGGGCTCGCAGCTCATCGGTTCTGCGGGCGTCCCACAGGTGACGGTGCAGATCGAGGCGGAACCGTCGGTTGGGGTGAGGGTGCGCGGAGCGGTGAGCGCTCGCATCCGCGCGGGAGCCGTCCCACAGCGTGAGGCTGATCCGCTGGCCGGCATCCGCCCAGGCCGGTGCGGTGCGGGCCACGAGGTGCACCGGGTGGGCGCCCGCCCGTCCAGGGGCGTCGTACCGGGCCAGGCCGATCGTCAGTCCCGGGCGCAGCAGCCCGTCGGGGGCGATCCTCGGCAAGTGCCAGCGCAGCAGGTCGGGCACCAAGTGACGTAGATCGGCGCGGAGTTGGGACGCGAGTTCCCGGCCGTGGGCGCATGCCACGGACCGTAGGTTCAGATCGACATCGATGCCTGCGGCGGCACACGCACCCGCCCAGTCCCCGGCCAGGCGGCGGGCCGTCGCGGTCGCGATCATGGACGGCGGCACGGCGAACTCTCGTACGCGCGGCCAATAAGAGAGGTGGGTGTCCCCGTACGCGTTCTCAGTGAGCATCAGCACTCACCTTGCACGGACGGGACCCCCGATCTGTGAAGGGAGTCGGTAGTCATCGTCCGAGACGGTAACGCTCGCTCCCCTCACCCGCCACCCAATTTATGGCGCGAGCGCAGCCGTGAGCCCTGAGCCCTGAGCCGCAATGCGTAAATGACGTAAGTCGTGACGAATCGATTTGGCTACAAGTTCCGAAATTATTCGTGACGGGTCTGCCACTCGGCCGAAATGCCCCGCTCGTAGCTTTCTCGCCACCAGCCTCACCGGCGACATCGCGCCCATGGGGTTCTCTCCAGCACTCCTTCGTACAGGGCATCTTTCGTACAGGGCATCTCCGGATCGGGAATGCGTGACCCCCATGGACCACCTCGACGGCATCACCGGTATCCCTGTCACCGTCCATGCCCCCGCCGGCCCGGTCGTCGGCCGGCGCATCGGCCCCGTGCGGCGCTTCCTGGGCATCCCGTACGCCGAACCACCCACCGGTGTACGGCGGTTCGCGGCGCCGGTCCGACGCGGCCGGTTCCCGGGGCCGTTCGACGCGTCCCGGCACGGGTCCACCTCGCAACGCGTGCCCCTGTTCGCCACGACCACGGTGCCGGAGCCGTCGGTGCCCGGCGACGACATCCTGAACCTCTCCGTCGTCGCTCCCGCACCGGCCGACGGACACGCGGCGCCCTGCCCGGTGCTGGTGTGGATCCACGGCGGCGGCTTCCTGGCGGGCAGCCCGGCGAGTCCGTGGTACGACGGCCGTTCCTTCGCACGGGGCGGCGTCGTCTGCGTCACCGTCGGCTACCGGCTCGGCGTCGATGGATTCGCCTCGCTGGACGACGTACCCACCAACCTCGGGCTGCGTGACATTCTGCTCGCGCTCGACTGGGTCCGGGAGAACATCGGCGCGTTCGGCGGTGATCCGGACCGGGTCACCCTCGCCGGTCAGTCGGCCGGGGGCGCGGCGGTGCTCGCGCTGCTCTCGTCGCCGGCTGCCGACGGCCTCTTCCAGCGCGCGGTCAGCGTCTCAGGCGTCCTCGTCGAAGGGGAGCGGGAGCCGGCCCGCCGGTTCGTCGAACGGCTCGGGGAGCGGGTCGGGGTGCCGCCTGCGCGGGCCGGATTCGGCAGTCGTACCGTGGAGCAGCTCCAGCGGGCCGTCATCGACCTGCGGGGCCAACTCGGCGTCGACATACTCCCGTTGGGGCCGGTCATCGGTGACGACGTCCTGCCTGTGTCCGTGGCCGAAGGACTCTCCGGCCACGGACAGGAGGTGCCTCTGCTGCTCGGGGCGACGGGTGACGAGTTCGACTGCGGTGCAGCGCCGGAGAACCCGCATCCGAGCCCGTACAGCGCGGCCGAACTCGCCGCCGCCCGCGCGGCGGGGACCCGGGTGACGGACACCCTGTTCCGGGCCGCCTGCCCACGCGTGGCGGCAGCGCGCCGCGACGGCGGCGCCGGTACCTGGCTGTACTCCTTCGAGTGGCCCTCCCCCGTCCTCGGCGGCGCCGGGCACTGCGTCGACATCCCGTTCTTCTTCGACCTGCTCGACGCGCCGGGCAGCGCGCAGGCGCTCGGACCGTACCCGCCCGTGGAGTTGGCCGCCGCGATGCACGCCGACCTGGTCGGCTTCGTCCACGGCCGGGAGCCGGAGTGGGCACGGGCGACCGGTGGGTCCGGTGATCCCGCGCGCGAGTACGGCCGGCCGGCCGCGGCTCTCGTCGCCGACACCACAGGCGTGTTCGATCCCGTCGTACGCGCCGCGCCCGGGGTCGTGGAGGGCACGCTGATGTCCGGGGCGAACGGCACGAACGGGCTGAAGCAAAGCGCCGTCCGTCACGTCAACACCTCAGTTACCTAAGGGCGTTGGCGGTGTCGGCCGAGCCGCTGAGTGACGGAGTCGAAGCACGTGCCGACCAGCGGGTGTGCGGGCCGTCCCGCCCGGCGGCACGAACCGCGGGCCGAACACGCCCTGTTGGTAGCCGTTCACATCACCAACTCGGGCGCGTCCGCGGTCGTCGCGAATGTCCGTGGCCGGGCCCACCGGCCGCTGCGCGCCTGCCCTGGATCCGCAGGTCACGCTCGACGACGTGGCGAACCCCGAGGCGGCGCTCCGGGCGGAGACGGCTGTCGCGTGGAGGGTCCGGGTGTGATCGGCCGCGGGTCGCGGGCCCCGGCCCGCGACCCGACGTCCGTAGGCCCGTACCGTTCACACCCGCGCACCCTCACACCCGTAGACCCGCCCACACCCGTCATCCCTCGAACCGGTACCCCGTCCCCGGCTCGGTGATCAGGTAGCGCGGATGCGCCGGGTCCGACTCCAGTTTTCGGCGGAGTTGGGCCATGTGGACGCGCAGGTGGTTGGACCCGCTGTGCCGGGCGGCGCCCCACACCTCCTGGAGCAGGTGATTCCGGCTGATGAGGCGCCCCGGGTTGGTCACCAGGATCTCCAGCAGATGCCATTCGGTGGGGGTGAGACGGATGTCCCGGCCGGCCCGCGTGGCCTTCTTGGCGCGCAGGTCGATGACGAAGTCGTCGGTCATGACGACCGTCGCCCCTGGTGCGAGCGGAACCTCCTCCGTGCGGCGGACGGCGGCCCGCAGCCTGGCCAGGAGTTCGTCCATGCCGAACGGCTTGGTGAGGTAGTCGTCGGCGCCCGCGTCCAGCGCCGCCGCCTTCTCGTCGGACGACCGGCGCGCCGACAGCACCAGGATCGGTACCCGGGTCCAGCCGCGCAGTGCCCTGATGACGTCGACGCCGTCCATGTCCGGCAGGCCCAGGTCCAGTAACACGACGTCCGGCCGACGGGCCGCCGCCAGCCGGAGGGCCGTGGTGCCGTCGGGCGCCGCGTCCACTCCGTACTGGCGTGCCCGCATGTTGATCACGAGTGCTCGTACGAGCTGGGGGTCGTCTTCCACGACCAGCACCCGGGTCATCACGGAATCACTGGCCCCTGATCAGTTCCCTGAGCGCGATGTTGAGTTCGAGGACGTTGACCCGGGGCTCACCGATGAACCCGAGGGTACGGCCCTCCGTGTGGTCGTCGACCAGTTTCCGCACCCGGGCGACGGACAGACCGTCGCGCTCGGCGATCCGGTGGACCTGGAGGTCGGCGTAGGCCGGGGAGATGTCCGGGTCCAGGCCGGAGCCGGAGGACGTGACCGCGTCGGCGGGTACGTCGGACGGGCTGACCTTGTAGTCGGCGGTCGAGTTGTCCTTGACGACCTTGGCCTTGGCCTCCTTGACCCACTTGATCAGGTCGGGGTTGTCGGCCGAGCGGTTCGTCGCGCCGGACAGGATCAGCTTGTACCGCGTGTTGACCGAGTTCACACCCAGGCCGTTGGCCGGGCGGGACTGGAAGAAGTCCAGGCTGTACCCCTGTTGACCGATCAGCGAGGAACCCACCACCTTCCCCTCGGACTTGATCTCCGAGCCGTTCGCCTTGCCCGGGAAGACCGCCTGGGCAACACCTGTGACGGCCAGCGGGTAGATCACACCTGTGAGCACGGTCAACACCAGCAGGGCGCGCAGGCCCGCTCCCAGCAACCGGGCAGTGTTCGTAACCGAGTTGTTCATGACGTCACCCAATGCCGGGGATGAGGGAGATCAGCAGGTCGATGATCTTGATGCCGATGAAGGGGGCGACCAGGCCGCCGATCCCGTAGATCCCGAGGTTGCGGCGGAGCATCCGGTCGGCGCTCATCGGCTTGTACCGCACACCCCGCAGCGCGAGCGGCACCAGCGCGATGATGATCAGCGCGTTGAAGATGACGGCGGAGAGGATCGCGGAGTCGGGCGAGGACAGGTTCATGATGTTGAGCTTGTCGAGGCCCGGATAGACGGCCGCGAACAGCGCCGGGATGATCGCGAAGTACTTCGCGACGTCGTTGGCGATGGAGAACGTCGTCAACGCGCCCCGGGTGATGAGGAGTTGCTTGCCGATCTCGACGATCTCGATCAGCTTCGTCGGGTTCGAGTCGAGGTCGACCATGTTGCCGGCCTCCTTCGCCGCCGACGTGCCCGTGTTCATGGCCACGCCGACATCGGCCTGGGCGAGCGCGGGCGCGTCGTTCGTCCCGTCGCCGGTCATCGCGACCAGCTTGCCGCCCGCCTGTTCCCGCTTGATGAGGGCCATCTTGTCCTCGGGGGTGGCCTCGGCGAGGAAGTCGTCGACGCCCGCCTCCTCGGCGATCGCCTTGGCGGTCAGCGGGTTGTCGCCCGTGATCATGACGGTCCTGATGCCCATGCGGCGCAGCTCGTCGAACCGCTCCCGCATGCCCTCCTTGACGACGTCCTTGAGGTGGATGACGCCCAACACCCGTGCCCCGTCGGTGTCCTCGACGGCCACGAGCAGCGGGGTGCCTCCGGCCTCGGAGATCCGGTCGGTGAGCGCCCCGGCGTCCTCGGACACCGCACCCCCCTGCTCCTTCACCCAGGCGACGACCGAACCGGCGGCACCCTTGCGGATCTTCCTGCCGTCGACGTCCACGCCCGACATCCGGGTCTGGGCGGTGAAGACGATCCACTCGGCACCGGCCAGCTCGCCCTGGTGACGTTCGCGCAGCCCGTACTTCTCCTTCGCCAGGACGACGATGGACCGCCCCTCGGGCGTCTCGTCGGCCAGCGAGGACAGCTGGGCCGCGTCCGCGACCTCGGCCTCCGTCGCCCCCGCCACCGGGACGAACTCGGCGGCCTGCCGGTTGCCGAGCGTGATGGTGCCCGTCTTGTCCAGCAGCAGTGTGGAGACGTCACCGGCGGCCTCGACTGCCCGGCCCGACATCGCCAGCACGTTCCGCTGCACCAGCCGGTCCATGCCCGCGATGCCGATCGCGGAGAGCAGCGCGCCGATCGTGGTCGGGATGAGGCAGACCAGCAGCGCCACCAGCACGACCATCGTCAGATGGGTGCCCGCGTAGTCCGCGAGCGGCGGCAGGGTCGCCACGGCCAGCAGGAAGACGATGGTCAGCGAGGCGAGCAGGATGTTCAGCGCGATCTCGTTCGGCGTCTTCTGCCGGGCGGCGCCCTCGACCAGGCTGATCATGCGGTCGATGAAGGTCTCGCCGGGCTTCGTCGTGATCTTGATGACGATCCGGTCGGACAGCACCTTCGTACCGCCGGTCACGGCCGACCGGTCGCCGCCGGACTCCCGGATGACCGGCGCCGACTCCCCGGTGATGGCCGACTCGTCGACGGACGCCACACCCTCGACGACGTCACCGTCGCCGGGAATGATGTCACCGGCCTCGCAGACGACACGGTCGCCGATGCGCAGCTCGGTGCCGGGCACCTGCTCCTCGGACTTCCCGTCTCCGGTCAGGCGCCGCGCGACCGTGTCGGTCTTGGCCTTCCTCAGCGTGTCCGCCTGGGCCTTGCCGCGCCCCTCGGCGACCGCCTCCGCCAGGTTGGCGAAGATCACGGTCAGCCAGAGCCAGGCGCTGATGGTCCAGCCGAACCAGTCGCCCGGGTCCTTGAAGGAGAAGACCGTCGTCAGCACGGATCCGACGAGCACCACGAACATCACGGGGGACTTGACCATCACCCGCGGGTCGAGCTTGCGGCAGGCGTCCGGCAGCGACCTCAGCAGCTGCCGGGGGTCGAAGAGGCCCGCGCCGACACGGCTTTCGGCGAGCTTGTGCCCGGTGGGTACGTCGCTGTGCGGCGCCCGGGTCGGAGTGGCTGTGGACATCGCGTCCTCTTGCTCGGTCGGGTCAGTTGTTCCGGTTGGGTCAGTTGTTCCGGTTGTCATGACGCCAGCCCCTCGGCCAGCGGACCGAGCGCCAGCGCCGGGAAGTAGGTCAGACCGGTGATGATGAGGATCGCGCCCACCAGCAGACCCGTGAACAGGGGCTTCTCGGTCCGCAGGGTGCCCGCGGTGACCGGCACCGGCTGCTGCTCGGCCAGCGATCCGGCCAGCGCCAGGACGAACACCATGGGCAGGAAGCGGCCCAGCACCATGGCCAGCCCCAGCGTGGTGTTGAACCACTGGGTGTCCGCGTTCAGCCCGGCGAAGGCCGAGCCGTTGTTGTTCGACGCGGAGGTGTAGGCGTAAAGGATCTCGGAGAAGCCGTGCGCCCCGCTGTTGGTCATCGAGTTGCCGGGCGTCGGCAACGCCATGGCGGCGGCGGTGAAGACGAGCACCAGGGCCGGGGTGATGAGGATGTAGCAGGCCGCGAACTTGATCTCGCGGGTGCCGATCTTCTTGCCCAGGTACTCGGGCGTGCGGCCGACCATGAGCCCGGCGATGAACACCGCGATGACCGCCATGATCAGCATGCCGTAGAGGCCGGAGCCGGTGCCGCCGGGCGCGATCTCGCCCAGCATCATGCCGAGCATGGTGATGCCGCCGCCGAGCCCGGTGAACGAGGAGTGGAAGGAGTCCACCGCCCCCGTGGACGTCAGCGTGGTCGACACGGCGAAGATGGACGAGGCTCCGACCCCGAACCGGGTCTCCTTGCCCTCCATCGCACCCCCGGCGAGCTGGAGCGCCGGCCCGTGGTGGGCGAACTCGCTCCACATCATCAGGGCGACGAAGCCGACCCAGATGGTGGCCATGGTCGCGAGGATCGCGTAGCCCTGCCTGACCGAGCCGACCATGACACCGAAGGTCCGGGTCAGCGCGAACGGGATGACCAGCAGCAGGAAGATCTGCAGCAGGTTGGTGAACGGCGTCGGGTTCTCGAAGGGGTGTGCGGAGTTGGCGTTGAAGTAGCCGCCGCCGTTGGTGCCGATCTCCTTGATGGCCTCCTGCGAGGCGACAGCGCCCCCGTTCCACTGCTGGGAGCCCCCCATGAACTGGCCGACCTCGTGAATGCCGGAGAAGTTCTGGATCACGCCGCACGCGACCAGCACGACCGCGACGACGACGGAGAACGGCAGCAGGATGCGTACGACACCACGCACCAGGTCGGACCAGAAGTTGCCCAGCTCACCGGTGCGCGAGCGCGCGAACCCGCGTACGAGGGCCACCGCGACGGCGATGCCGACGGCGGCGGAGACGAAGTTCTGGACGGCAAGACCGGCGGTCTGCACGAGGTGGCCCATGGCCTGCTCGCCGTAGTAGGACTGCCAGTTGGTGTTGGTCACGAAGGACACGGCGGTGTTGAACGCCTGGTCCGGGTCGATGGAGGAGAAGCCGAGCGAGCCGGGCAGGACGCCCTGGAGCCGCTGGAGCAGGTAGAGGAACAGGACACCCACGGCGGAGAAGGCAAGGACACCGCGCAGGTAGGCGGGCCAGCGCATCTCCGTGTCCGGGTTGGCGCCGATGCCCTTGTAGATCCACTTCTCGACGCGCCAGTGCCGGTCGGAGGAGTAGACCCTGGCCATGTAGTTGCCGAGGGGGACGTAGGCGAGCGCCAGTGCGGCTATGAGGGCGAGCAGCTGGAGCACGCCGGCGAGTACGGGACCCATGACGTGGCTCAGAACCTCTCCGGGAAGATCAGGGCGAGGACGAGATAGCCCAGCAGGGCGACGGCCACGACGAGGCCGACAACGTTCTCGGCGGTCACAGCTTCGTCACCCCCTTGGCGGCGAGAGCCACCAGCGCGAACACCGCGATCGTGATGACGACGAAGGCCAGATCGGCCATCGCGAGCTCCTAGCGAGACGTGAGGTGTGGATCGGTTCGGACAGTCCGAGCAAAGCGCCTCCGTCGCCGGATCCGGCCCCCGTTGACGGCTCCCATACGGCCGCTCACCCGCTCTTGACGGAACCCATACGCACCCGCGAGATCACCACGAGGACGTCCGCCGTCCCCCGGATGACCCCACTCGGCCGGTCCGATAATCGTGCGGTTCGTCCGAACGGGCCGATTCGATCTTCTTCACAGATCCCATACATAGCTTGATAGGGGTGTTCGCTCCACGAGACGAGGACACAGTGTTCAGAGCAGAATCAGGTACCGCCGCCTCGCGCCGGCGCCTGCACGACGCTCCGCCGGGACGGCGGAGACGGCTGGCCGGGCTGACCGGTCTGAGTCTCGCGCTGGTCGCGACCGGTTCACCGGCGCTCGCGGCCACCGGGCTCGGCCCGCTCGCCGCGAGCACGCGGGCCGCCGCCACCGACGGCACTCTGACGGTGCGGGTCGTCACCGAGGTGGACGCGGACGGCGCGTACGACAGCGTGCTGGAGCCGGGCCTCGGCGGCGTCAAGGTCACCCTGACGGACGACGCCGGCCAGGTCAGGACCGCGACGACCGGGACCAACGGCACCGCCGCCTTCGCGGCCACAGCCGAGCTCACCGGCGGCAAGTACCGCGTACAGGTCACCAACCCGGACCCCGACACCCTCTCCCCCGCCGTCGCGGGCCTGGGCTCGGGCGCCGACGTCATCCGCAGCAACGTCGGCTTCGTCGACGTCTCCGGCAGTACGGACGTCACGTACACCACCGGTTTCTGGGAGCCCGGCGTCTACTGCCAGGAGAACCCGAGCCTGGTCACCTGCAACCTCACCAAGGGCGACGCCCCGAACACGTACAAGGGCCTGGTGTCCTTCGGCGGGGACTTCACGAACACCTCCCCCGGCGGGACCGTCACCCAGCTGACCGACAACACGCAGCAGCAGGCCGTGTTCGGTATCGGTGTGGACCGCACCGGCAACAAGTACATGGGCACGCTCGTCAAGCGGCACGCGGCCTACGGCCCGGCGGGCAACACCAACACGATCTACCGCCAGTTCGGCACCGGCACCACCGCCGACACCTTCGTCACGCTGCCCGGCACGCTCACCGCGCACGAGACCACGGACAACTGGCTGCACGACAACGCCGTCTACAGCAAGGTCGGCCGCGAGGGCATCGGAGACGTCGACGTCTCCGGCGACGGCAAGACGCTGTACGCGGTCAACCTCAGCGACTCCAAGCTGTACAGCGTGGCCATCTCGGGCTCCGGCGACTCCGTCAGGCCCGGCACGCAGACGGCGTACGACATCCCGACGCCGCAGGCCTGTGTCGGCGAGTGGCACCCGTACGGCATCGGTGTGCGCGGCAAGCGCGTGCTGGTCGGCGGGGTGTGCGGCGCCGAGAAGACCGTCACCGAGGCCGCCCCGTGGGGCGACCCGACGCAACTCAGCGCGCACGTCTACGAGTTCAAGGACGGCACGTTCAGCGAGATCTTCACGCACGCGCTGAACTACCCGCGCGGCTGCGCCTACCGGTTCACCGGCAACCCGCCCGAGGCCTACCGCTGCGAGAAGCCCTCCGCCGTCGGCCAGGTCATGAGCGCCGAGTGGGAGGCCTGGAACGAGCGCGTCCCGAACCGCGAGTCGCACTCCTTCATCTCGGCGCCGCAGCCGATGCTGTCCAACATCGAGATCGCCGACAACGGCGACCTGGTGCTCGGCTACCGCGACCGCTTCGGCGACATGACGGGTTCCGCCACGTACGCCTACAACAGCACGGAGGCCCCGCTCCTCACCGGCATCGCCGCCGGTGACGTACTGCGCGCCTGCAAGTCGGGGACGACGTACACGCTGGAAAGCGCCGGTGCCTGTGGTGGGGTGCCCAACAACCCGCCCCTGGCCACCAACGGCGAGGGCCCGGGCGGCGGCGAGTTCTACGACGACTCCACCAGTGTGGGCCCCAGCTCCACAGTGTTCGACGCGGTCCACGACCAGATCACCGAGGGCGGCACGGTGCTCCAGCCGTACCGCAACAAGCTGTGGAGCACGGCCTTCGACCCGTTCAACGCCTATCAGCAGGGCGTCCGCCGCTGGACCACGGACAACGGGACGATGGAGGGCAACCTCCTCGTCGAGGCGACCTGGAACAGCACAGCCTCTCTGCGCCAGAACCTCTTCGGCAAGGCCAACGGTCTCGCCGACCTGGAACTCGTCTGCGACCAGGCGCCAGTCCAGATCGGCAACCGGGTCTGGTACGACTCGAACGGCAACGGCGTCCAGGACCCGTCCGAGCCGCCCGTACCGGGCGTCGTCGTCAAGCTGACGTCGACGGACGGCCGTGAGCTGACGGCCACGACGGACGCGAACGGCGAGTACTACCTGGGCACGAAGGACGGTCTGACGCCGAACACGTCGTACGAGACCACCTTCGACTACAGCGGGATCAACCCGTCGACGCTGCCCGGCTCCCCGACCCTCGCCCAGCTGAAGTGGACCCAGCAGGACGCCGGTTCCGACCGCGCGCTCGACTCGAACGTCGACTCGGCGGGCCGGACCACGGTGGCCGTGGGCGATCCCGGACAGGTCAACCACACGATCGACGCGGGCCTGGTCGGTCCGGTCAACAAGCTGGGCGACTTCGTCTGGTACGACACCGACGGCAACGGCATCCAGGACCGGGGCGAGCCGCCGGCGCCGGGCATCACCGTCAACCTGTACAACGGCACCGGCACCGGCGACCCGCTGAAGACCGTCAAGACCGACGCAGGCGGCAAGTACCTCTTCGACGAGCTGCCCGACGGCACCTACAAGGTCTGCTCCGTGAAGCCCGCCGGCTACGCCTGGACCAAGCAGAACGCGGGCGCGAACGGTGACGACTCGGTCGTCGACCCGACCGGCGGCTGCTCCCCCGTCGTCACCCTCGGCCCCGGCAACCGCCAGGACCTCACCCTCGACGCAGGCCTCGTCGAACTCAACAAACTGGGCGACTACGTCTGGTACGACACCGACGGCAACGGCATCCAGGACCCGGGTGAGCCCGGTGCGAAGGATGTTCCGGTCGAGCTGATCGACCCCGCCACCGGTGACGTGATCAAGACCACCAAGACGGACCCGGCCGGGAAGTACCTGTTCGCGGACCTGCCCGACGGGCGCTACAAGGTCTGCTTCCGCGGTCCGCGCGGCTACCTGTGGACCAAGCAGAACGCGGGCGCGAACGGTGACGACTCGGTCGTCGACCCGACCGGCGGCTGCTCCCCCGTGGTCACCCTCGGCCCCGGCAACCGCCAGGACCTCACCCTCGACGCAGGCCTGGTCAAGGAGTTGGCGCTGACGGTCGTCAAGACCGACAAGAAGACCGGCAAGCCGCTGCGTGGCGCGGTCTTCCAGCTGTGGATCGACAGCAACGGCAAGTCCGGCCTCCAGCGGACCGGCGCCACCAAGGACCGGATGGTCGGCGACTGTGTCACCGGCCGGACGGGCAAGTGCTCCTTCGACGACAACCGGATCGGCACGTACTACCTCGTGGAGAAGGACGTCCCCGAGGGCTACGTCCTGCCGGACAACCCGGTCTTCGGCCCCTACCGGCTGACCCTGGCGAACGGCACGGGCACCGAAGGGCTGATCGTGAAAATCGCCAACAAGCGGGGTGAGCCCTGCAAGGGCAAGAAGTGCTGACGCCCTGCCCAGTGGGGTGACGGCCGCGCACCCGGGAGGGTGACGCGGGGCGGGCCGCGTACCGGTGTCGACCGGTACGCGGCCCGTCCGCATGTAGAGACGTCCCATGCGACGCATCAGGATTGGCACGACCGAGAAGGCACCAGGAACGGCGAGGCCGCGAAGGGTACGGCGGACCTGGTGGGCGGTGGGCGTCCTCACGGCGGCGGCCTGCGCCGGCCTTCTCCTCACCGGCGGCGGCGATGCCGGCCCCCGGCCCCTGTCCGCCGACGAGGCCCAGCGCCTGGCCCTGGCCCGCTTCCGCACGTACCGGATCAGCCCCTCGGAGATCACCGTCCACGCGGCGTCGGGCGACGGCACGGCCGTGGTGCGCGCCGTCGTCGACCACCGCCGGCACCGGGCCGTCGGGTGGTACGAGGTGACGGGCACCGGACGTCCGGACGGCGGCCTGCTCGCCTGGGACCAGAGCGGGCTGGCGGTGGCCGACGGGGCCCCCACGGCTGCCGCCGAGGGTGCGCTGCGCGCGGCGGGGCGGCTGAAGGCGACCGCGTGGACGCACCGCGCGTTCGGCGCCGCGCCGCTCGACACCGCCCTGAAACTGGCCCTGTCGCTGGGCGCCGACCGGCCCGACAACGCGCAGCTGCTCGCGCAGTCGGGGCCGTTGCGGTTGCGCGACGAGCGCGTGGACGGCCGGCGGTACGACGTCTTCTCGGGGCCGCGGCCCCGTCCGAACGCGTCCGCGTCCTCGTCCGGTCCTCGCGGGGACCGGTCCCCGCTGTCGTACTGGATCGATGAGGAGGGGAGTATGCGGCGCGTTCGGGCGGAACTCGGCGAGGGGCGGACGGTCACTCTGGATCTGGGCGGGGTTCGGGTGCGGGGGGTTACTTTCCCAGGCGCGCCATGGGGGGAGCGTTGAGCGCGGTACGGCGGCTGCGGGTTCGCTGTGGCTCGTCGCGCAGTTCCCCGCGCCCCTTAAGGGGCGCCCTTCGCACCCGGCAACTTGAACTCCCCCGGGGTTACCTTGCCCGGTAGGCCTACCGCCGCTCGCGCCGGAGTCGTGGTGGCCGCGGGCATCTGCTGTTGGCTCGGTGGCGCCGGCACGTCCTGGAACGAGACACCCGGGGGTGCCTGGACCGGGCTCGGGTGCCCCAGGGGATCACGTACCAACCCCGTGTCCGGCTCCGCCGGTGTGGCACCCCGTGTGCCCTTTCCGCAGCGTGTGTCCCGGGGGAGTCGCGGCGGGCTCGTGAGTGACTCACCGTTGCCGGTGAAGCAGTTGCCGGCCGGGGTGCCGGTGGCCAGGACCAGGTCGGTGCCGTTGCCGGTGACCCGGTTGGCGCGCACGGTGTTGGCACGCGCCGGATAGCCCTGTACGTCGCTCAGCAGCACCCCGGCCGACTTGTTGCCGCTGATCAGGTTGCGCTCCAGGACGTTGGCGCGACCGCCGCCCGCCCCGACGCCGATCCCGAAGCCGCCGTCGGCCTGCTCGGGACTGGCGTCGTCGTTGTTGTCGGTGAGCGTGTTGCCCGCGACGACCGCGCCGTGCTGCGGGCCGAGCGCCTCCAGGTCGTTGGAGTTGAGGGTCAGGCCGACCCGGTTGCGGCTCGCCCGGTTGCCCAGCAGATAGAGCCGTTCGGAGGCGTTGGTGACCTCCAGGCCCACCGCGTTGTGCTCGACGGTGTTGTGCCTGACGACGGTGTCGCAGGGGCGGCACTGGCCGACGTAGATCCCGGAGTCGGCGTGTCCGGAGGCGTAGGAGCGCTCGATGATCCCACTGCGGGCGTCGAAGGCGTAGATGCCGTACAGCGCATTGTTGTACGCGGTGACGTAGGAGGCCCGAAAGCCCCTCAGCGGGGGGAACTTGACGGTGTCGAGCGGGTCGTACGCCGAGCCGCCGGCGCGGCCCGCCCGCAGCGCGGACTCGTCGGTCACGCCGGTGAACAGGACGCCGTTGGCGAGGTGGTTGCGGACGGTCAGGTTCTCCACGACGGAGCCGGCGCCGGTCACGGTGATGCCGTTGGCGCGCTCGAACTCCCCGTCGACGACCACTCGGGAGCGGTCGAGGCCGCGCAGCACGACCCGTGCCTTCGACACGGTCACGCTCTCCCGGTAGACGCCTGGTGACACCAGTACGAGACCGCCCTCGCCGACCCGGTCGACCGCGTCCTGAAGGGAGTTGGTGTCCTGCGGCACCCGGACGACCGAGGCCGGCGCGGCCCCGCCGGAGCCCCGGGGCGAGGAACCCGTACAGGCGGTGGCGCCGGTGAGGAGGCAGACGGCGACGAGCAGGCCCCGGGAGATGGTTCGCCGGGACACGGATCGCCTGATTCGCAGAATGAGAATGTTTGGCACGATCGCAGATGTATCGTCCCTTTCACTCTTATGACAGCACATGACGCTTTTCCCACGCCCGACGGCGCGTCGGCCCCCGCTCGCCGTGATGTCCTGACCCGCGCCGTAGTCCTCGGCACCCTTGCCGCGTCCGCCTCCGCGTGCTCCGGCGACGCACGCTCCCGTCCCGCCGCCGCAGGCCCGCCGGCGTTCCGATTCCGGGGCCCGCGCCAGGCCGGCGTGACGACCCCCCAGCAGACCGCCGCTCTCGTCACGGCGTACGACCTCGCCCCGGCGGTACGGGGAGCGGGCGGCGTACGCGCTCTGCGGGAGGTGTTCGGGCTTTGGACGCGGGCCCTGGCGGAAGCCCTGGACGGTGAACTTCCGCCCCCAAGTCCCGTACAGGCGAAGGAGATCAAGGAGATCGGGGGCGCCGGGAAGTCCCGGCTCACCGCGACCGTGGCGATCGGTCCCCGGCTCCCCCGCGTTCTGTGCGTCGCCGCGCCGCCCGCGCTGCGTGAGCTGCCGCCGTTCCCGGACGACCGGCTCGACCCCGCGCACGGCGGCGGCGATCTGCTGCTCCAGCTCTGCGCCGACGACCCGCGCGTCACGGCCGCCGCCGCGAGCGCGCTGACCCGGCTGGCGGGCGACACGCTGCGCCCTCGCTGGCGTCAGACCGGTTTCCTGCCGCCGACCCCGGCCGGGCAGACACCGCGCAACCTGCTCGGCTTCAAGGACGGCACGGAGAACCCGACACCCGAGGAGTGCGAGCGCTGGGTGTGGTCCGACGACGCCACGTTCCTCGTCGTACGGCGCGTCCACATCGACGTGGCCGGGTTCGCGGAACTCGGCACGAACCAGCAGGAGCGGATCATCGGGCGGCACCGGGCGAGCGGGGCGCCCCTGGGACGGCGGCACGAGCACGACGACGTGGACATCTTCGCGAAGACACCGCAGGGCCGGTACGTGATCCCGCTGAGGTCCCACGTACGGGCGGCAAGTCCTCGGCTGGACGCGGGCGCCCGGATGCTGCGCCGGGGCTACAGCTACGACGCCGGGCCGGACGACCGGGGCCTGCTGTTCCTCGCCTTCATGCGGGATCCCGCGCTGTTCGCGCGCGTCCAGCACCGGATGACGGCGACGGACGAGCTGAGCCGCTTCACCGAGCACCGGGGTTCGGCGGTGGCGTACGTCCTTCCGGGTGCCCTTCCGGGCGAGGACCTGGGGGCACGTCTGCTGGCGTGACCGCGTCCACGGACTCCGCGGGCCGGGGCCTCAACTTCCGTTCCGTACCCGGCTTCACGCCCCAGACGTACACGGCGTCGTCCTCGGCGAGGGTGTTCCACAGCCGCTGGGCGTCGTCGAGGCGCAGGTTGACACAGCCGTGGGAGCCGCCGGTGAAAAGGTCGCCGGGGGTGCCGTGGAAGGCCTGGCCCTCGCTGAAGAACTGGGAGTAGGGCATGGGCGCGTTGTCGTACAGGTCGGAGTAGTGGTCGAGGTCCCGCCAGTAGACGGTGAACCAGCCGGTGCGGGTCTCGTTGCCGTCGCGCCCCGAGCGGATGGGCACGGGCGCGTACACGACCCGGCTCCCGGTCTGCACCCACATCAGCTGCCGGGCCAGATCGACACAGGCGACGCGGTAGGTGCGCACCGGGCACTTCCCGGCGGCGTTCGGGTTGGCGCGGGCCTCGACGACGAGCATCGTGCGGTAGGTCGTGAGACCCGCGTAGCCGTCGGCGGGCCGCACCCCGTTACGGCTCTGGAAGGTGCGGATCGCCTCGCAGTCGGCGGGCGTCTGACGGCCGTCCGCGGTCAGCTTCAGATGCTCCTCCAGCTCTTGCTGGTAGGGGCCGGTGCCGGCGGTGCAGGCCTCGGGCGTGGGTGCGGCGACGGCCGTGGCGATTCCGGTCGGCACCAGCGCCCCCAGGAGGAACCCCACGGCCACCGCCGACATCGTCACTCGGGAACTCGCCACAGCGCCTCCTCAGCGGGCCGGCATGCGTCCTCCTCCCAGAGATACGTCACTTCGGTGGGGCGGGGCGGCTCGGGCTAGGCCGCTCGGGCTAAGGAGTTCCGCCCTCCTCGGCCGCCGACCCAGGAGTGGGTCCGGGATGCCGGAACCAGGCCCGTTCACCGATCAGCAGGTCACCAGGTCACCAGGTCACCAGGTCACCAGGTCAGCCGCAGGCTCTGCGGAGAGCGGTGGATCATCGTCGGGCGCATGGTGACCGGGTGGTCCTCGGCCAGCCGTAGGCCCGGCAGGCGGCTGGTCAATTCCTGCAGCGTGAGCCGGAGTTGTTCGCGGGCGAGCTGGGAGCCCGGGCAGGCGTGGGCGCCGAAGCCGAAGGCGAGGTGGCGGACCGGGGTGCGGGTGATGTCGAACTCGTCCGGTCCCGGGTACCGCCCACCGTCCCGGTTGGCGGCGCCGAAGGCGACGAACAGGGTTGCCCCGGCGGGGAGTTCGGTGCCCGCGAGGGTGACCGGGCGGGTGGTGACGCGGCGGAATCCCTGAAGCGCCGTGTCGTACCGGGCGGCCTCCTCCACGGCGGCCGGGATGCGGTCCGGTTCCGCGCACAGCAGCTCCCACTGGTCCGGGTGCCGGAGCAGATGCAGGACTGTCGTGCCGATGAGCGCGGTGGTGGTGAGGTGTCCGGCGATCAGCAGGTTCTGGAGGTGGGAGACGACCTCGTGGCGCTGATCGAGGGTGAGTTCGGATTTGCCTTCACCAGCGCCGCCATCGCAGCCATCGGCGCCGGGGACGGTGACTGACGTGACGATGTCCGTGCAGAGGTCCTCGCGGGGTTCGGCGTACCGGTCGAGGGCGTACCGGTCGAGGATGTGCTGTGTCGCCACCACGTCCTGGGCGACGGCTGCCTGTTCGCCCTCCGGCAGGGGGCGGAAGAGGAGTTCCTCGGCGCGGTATCCGCCGTGCACGACGGCCGGGATGTCGGCGGGGTCGAGTCCGACGATCCTGCCGATGACCTCTCCGGGCAGACGACGGGCGTACGCCGACATCAACTCCACGTGCCCGCCCTTGTGTTCACCGACCTGACCGGGGTCACCGTCCAGGAACGCGTCGACCAGGGCGGCGGCCCGCTCGGCGGCGTACGGCACGACGGCGGCGACCCGGGCGGGCGAGAGGCCCTTGACGATCGGGGCCCGCAGTTCCTGGTGCCGGGTTCCGTCCGCGCCGACGACGACGGGCCGCCCGCCGAAGCCGCCGCCCAGCACGGCGAGCGCGGCGGGCGCCGGCATGACGTCGGGACGCAGCGCGCCGGCCGACGAGAAGTCCTCGGCGCGGCGCAGCACTTCGCGTACGTCGGCGTCCCGGGCGACCAGCCAGGCGTCGAGTTCGGCGACGAAGGTCAGCCCCTCGGCGTCACGGGCGCGGGCGTAGTGCGGATAGGGGTCGCTCTGCAACTCGTCGAGTCTGTCGTGCAGTTGACGGTCCACGCGGTGCCCTCCGGCCGGGGTACGGGTCACGGGTCATGGGGTCGCGCCCATGGTGCCGTACACCGTGCGGTGGCGGAAGCGGTCGTCGGGGCGCATCCTCGCCTCGGGTCCATCACTCCCACCGCTCCACCACGGCGCAGTATGTGAGTCCACTGTGAACACGCGCCGCTGGACCCCGGAAAGTGCCGCGTCGCCCGTCGGGTTCCCTACGATCGTGCCGTGGTCAACTTCCTCCTCGAACGTACGGTGCCGCTCCCCCTCGACGAGGCCTGGAGGCGGCTCACGGAGTGGCCCCGCCACGCCTCCGTGGTCCCCCTGACCCGCGTCACGGTGCTCACCGCCCCGCCGACCTCGGAGGGCACGGTGTTCGTCGCCCGCTCGGGTTTCGGCCCCCTCGCCTTCGACGACCGTATGGAGGTCACCGTCTGGCGGCCCCCGACGGACGATGTCCCGGGGCTGTGCCGCCTGGAGAAGCGCGGCCGGGTTGTGCTGGGCTGGGCGGAGATCGAGGTGCGCCCGGGCCCGGGAGGCCGCTCGCGGGTGATCTGGCGCGAGGAGTTGCGCGTACGTCCGCTGCCGTCCCTGTTCGACCGCCCGCTGGCGGGGGCGTCGCGGTATGTGTTCGGGCGGGCGGTGAACCGGCTGCTGAGGCAGGCCTGACCAACGTCGGCACGGGTTCGCGCGTGAGTCAGTCTGGGGCGCGTCGCCGCCGGTGGAGGACGCTCCGCTGGTGCTGTTCGAAGAGCGAGCGCGCGATGCCGCCTGGGCTGCCGTACTGAACTTCGGTTGCTCCGCCGTACAATTCCGGATCAAAATCGGCGGCTAGCGGGTCGGCACCGAGGGCCTCGTCCGCCTGCCGGGACGAGAGCTCGACCCGGCACCGGTCTGCGTCGATCGCAACGATCCTGACGAAGATCTCTTCGTCAGGCCTGGCGGTGGGCACGCCTACGAGTAGCTGGTCATCGGCCAACTCCTCGATCCGTACCAGCCCTACGACGCCGGCCGCCACCCGGACGAAGACCCCCGACTGGTCGACCCTGATGACACTGCCCCGTACGATCCGCCCTGGACTGTGGGTCTCCATGAAACGGTGCCAGGGCATCGCCCGGTCGTCGAGGAGTACGACGAACGCCACGCCCCTCCTCCGGTTGACCGCAGCGACCCGGACAGTCACCACTTCACCGGCCTGGAGGAGGACCGGCCCGAAGTCGGTGGGGTCGAGGAAGCCCAGGAAGCTCCCCAGGTCCACCTCGACGTCCTCCGGCCGGACGCGCAGCACCATACCCGTGCGCACATGTCCCACCTGCACATGGGCCAGCCACTCCTCGGGCCCCAGGACATCCGCCTCCGCGAGCCAGGCCCGGCGGGAGAGGACGAGGGAACCGGAAGGAGGGATCCACGCCTTGGCATCCAGGATCCGTCCCACGTATTGGTGGAGGTCTTGGATCGGCTCCATCTCGATGTCCGCCATCGGCAGGAACGCGATCTCGTCCGCGACCTCTACCGCGAGACCTCCGTCAACGACACCGACGACCAGGCCGGAGACCGTCGCCCCGTCCGACGACAGGTCGGCGGACTCCGCGAGGGCGCGGCGATGGGCGGCCTGCTCGAGCAGTGGTTCCCTCATGGAGAGAAGCAGCCGGCCCCCGTCACCCCGCTCGCGGCCGATGACGACAGCCTCCGCCACGAACCCGGCCCGCCCGAGTTCGCCGAGGTACCCAATGACGCCGATGGGCAGTTCGCCGACGGGGACGAAGCCCTGGTGGGTGTCGCCGACCTCGAGCTCCACCTCGTGCTGGTCGACCCGGGACACGATGCATCGGACGAGGGAGCCGAGGGCGACGCCTTCGGTTCTCGGCGCGTCCTCCACCACAGGGCCGTGGAACGTCCCCGACTGGATCAAGGCCGTCCCGTCCCTCGGCGTCGGCGGCTGGCCGACCGCGCTCACCGCGTCCCGAAACGATCGGTATGTCTCCCCGTCCTCCCGCCAGTCCGCCCGCGAGTCCACCAGCGTCCGCACCAGTGTCGTACCGCCGAAGTCGCGTCCGCTCTCGTCGCCCATGGCCATCCGGCGGCAGGTAGCGGCCGAGGCGCTCACCAAGCGGGTCACGGGGTGCCACGCGCCCAGTAACTCGCTGAACTGCTCGGCTCGTTCGGCGAGGTCGTCGGCGGTGCGCTGCGCCTTGCCGGGCTCGGGCAGCGCGCGTACGGCCTCCACCTGGGCCGCGACCAGGTTGGTCAGGGTGCCCACGGTACGCGGGTGCGCTGGGCCCAGTCGGACCTCAAGGCGCTGCGCCGTCGCACCGAGCAGCCGCACGGCTCGGTCCATCCGAGCGGGCGACCGCACGGCGCGGGCGGCCTCGATCTGAACGGCGGCCAGGTCCGCCTGGACGGCGAGCGCCTTGGGGTGGTCCGCGCCAAGCAGGGTGGCAAGCCGCTGGGAGGCCACCTCGACGACCTTCACCACGGTCTCCAGGCATTCGGTGTCTCCGGCCTCGACGGCCGCCGCGGCCCGCACCATGGCGAAACTCACGACGGTCAGGAACGCGCGCGGATCCGAGGAGTCGAGGCTGTCGAGCATGCGGCCCGTGCGGTCCGCGAGGGCGGACAGGGCGCGAGCGGGGTGGTTACCGTACTGCGTCGCGAAGCCGAGAAGTTGATGCTCGACGGCGTCCAGGACGGTGTGCAGCGTCTGCAGCGCCGGGGCGTCAGGCTCGGGCAACCGGTCGAGCAGCGCGCGTGCGGCAAGCGCGTGATCGACGGCGGATTCGACGTCGCCCAGCCCCAGTTCGACGGCGGCCAGGTTGACGTGTGTGGTCGCCGCAGCGGGCGAGAGGCGGGGAGCGCAGTACAACTGCACGCAGTCGAGCACCACGCGGGCGTCCGCCTGTTGTCCGAGGGAGATGCCCAGGACACCAAGGCAGTTGACGAACGGCTCGCCCTGTTCGCCCCAGTCGGGTTCGGGTACGCCGCGGGCGAGGAGTCGCTCGGACAGGAGCCGGAACATCCGCTCCGCTTCCTGGCGCAGGCCCAGTTCGAGCAGCAGTCGGCCAAGACGCACTCCCGCCGCGCCCGCTCCCGGGCCCCACCTCTCGTCGGCCAGGCAGCCCTCCACGCTCACGTCGAGAAACCGCATCAGGTTGGCCACGCGTTCGAACCGTGTGCCATCGAGGTCGCGCAGGGCGTCCTCGGCACATCGGACGGCCTCGTCCAGGGAGTCAACCATGCATTTCCTCCCCCTTGGCTGCTCGCACCACTTCGTCGAGCAAGGCGATCTGATGGGGCGGCAGGTCCCGCGGGTCGACGATGCCGGCCGCCGCCCAGTCCTGGAGCTTGCGCAGCCCGAACTCCACGACGTCGGCCACCGCTTCCACTTTGGCCCGCCGGGATCCGCTGGTCGGCGCGTCGGGCGGCCAGGGCCGCTGTGACACGTCCGGTGGCTCGGGCGCCCCTGTAGGACCCGGCGGTTCGGCCGATTCGATCGGGCCGGGCCGTCGCGCCGGACCGGTCGACGTCGGCACCCCGTGCAGCTGGGCCGGATCGACCGACTCAGGCAGTTCGCACTGGCCGACCGGCACGGGCAGCCCGGATGGCAGGGGCTGCAGGAGCCGTAGGCACGGCTCCTGCGCGGGTCCTTCGGGCACTCCCTCCCTGAGCAACCCCAGCATGCGGTGCGGGTTGAGCGCGTCGAAGGCGTCGATGACGCCGCCGATGTCCCCGGCCGCGAGCGAGTCTCGCCGGTCGCCCCGCAGACCTCGCGCGCACTCGGTTTCCAGGAGGACGCCCAGCACCGCGTCCTCCATGCCGGATCCACGTCGCTCGACGGGCCCACCCGCGTAGAAGTCGGCCCCGATCATCTGAAGGGGGCCCACGGTGAGTTCGAGGACCGACAGCGCGCGGTCCGCGCCGGCGCGGCGGCAGTCGGGCAGAACGCCGTCCACCGTGCCCCTGAGCGGCGGGTGGTGGGGGCCGGGCCGGTAGGGGGCCCACCAGGAGTCCCCTTTGACGGCACGGTCGGCCTGTGGCGTCGGATAGTCGGCACGCGCCGGCGCGATCACGTGGATCAGTGCGAGCCCCACGTCCTCGACGATCTCGTCCACGACGCCGCCGAGCCCAAGGCCTCCCGCGGTCGTCAGCTCCACCTCGCCGCCCAGGGCCAGTTCCCGCACGCAGCCGACCAGGGTCACCACGAAGTGCCGCGTGACGAAGAACCCGGCGCCACGCAGAAGGCCGTCCCGGGCGATGGCCACCCAGTATTCCTCGCGCCCCATCGACTCCCTCTGGTCCGTCGCTTCCCGGCGCCGCACGGCATCCCTGCCTGTCACTCCCGGCGGCCCTGAGGCAGCGTACAGTCACGGACGCCTCCTCACCCGCGTCCCAGAACACGCCGGGCCCCGGCGATCACCGCGGTGGCCAGCACCCAGCCGGACACCACGAGCACGACCGCTACCGCCTTGTCGACGCCCACGGGATCCCAGTTCCCCCGATATCCCAGACTCGCGACGGGGATCAGGAGATCCAGGCTGTACAGCACGGGATCCCAGGCCCGTTGGCCGTTTCCGCCGACCGGGCGCGGCTGGTGGTGGGCGAACCACAGGGACCCCGCGGCCGCGAGGGACAGCAGCCACACCAGGGCCCGGCGCGGCGCATATCCGTAGCCGAACAGCATGTCCTGGACCACGCCCCACGCACGGCCGGTGAGACGGTCGTGGCGGCGCAGCTGCCGTTCGCGGGCGTGGCGCACGGTGCGTGCCGCGCGTTCGTCACCGCCGGATTCGTACGCTTTCGCCAGTTGCTCGAACGAGCTGGCCCCGATATGTGCGTCGCGGGTGATCCAGCCGATGCGCGAGCGCACGTCGACCTGCTGGGCGGACTCGAGGCGCTTGTAGGTGAAGCCCTCCAGGAAGAGTTCACCGGCGGCCGGCCAAGTCTCCGCGGAGTCGACGAGGACGTCGACCGTGGCGTCCTGCAGCACCACCGGCCCGGCCGGCGGTTCACGCAGGTCGAGTCTGAGTCGCGGCACGCGCAACCGGCTCAGCAGCAGCGAGCCCGCGGGCCCGGTCAGGACACTGTCGTGAAAGGTCACCACACCTCCGATGTCGGCTGCCCGCAGCAGCACCTGGCCGGTGCTGCGGAAGCCCCAGTCCGCGTAGAAGCCTCCGCTGCAGACGAGTCCGGTTGCATCTATGCCCCCCACCTCGGCGGCATGGAGATTGACGGCATACGTGACACGTGCGTCCCTCAGATAGAGGGACCCGGACGCCTTCAGACCGCGGGCGTGCACCGAGCCACCCACACTCAGGCGGGGCGCGAGGAGGGACCACGCTCCGCCGTCGGCCACCGTCAACTGCTCGACGACGAGGTTCCCCCCTATCTGCGCGTCGGCCAGCTGCACGACGCCTGCGGTTGAACCCTCCTGGATACGGCGCGGGGCACGTGCGCCGCCGGTCTCCCCGGGGCCGAACAGCGGCTGGCGCTCGTCACCTCCGGCCCCCAACCGTGCACCGGACAGCCGGAGTTCACCGTCCAGCACGATGCTGTCGGCGCCCAGGGACGGCAACGTCGAACCAGACAGGTCCAGAGCGGGTACCACGAGTCGCGTCAGTTCGACGTGTTCCTCGAAGACACAGTCGACGAGCGCGACAGCACCGTCGAGCCGACAGTGACTCAGGTCGAGGACGCCCGTGACACAGAGTCCCTCGTAACGGATTGCGGACCCCGTGCCGGGCTCGGGGGCGGTGATCGCAGCGCGCAGTGCAGCCGCGTCGACCGTGCCGGAGAGTCCGGTGCCGCGTCGTGCACGCCAACTCCCGCTGCGGCGAACCATGATGATCCCCTCTCGTTCCTGCCCTGCATGCCGCGCTCGGACCGCGCCTCGCTCTGGCAATCGGTTGCGGTGGCATCCGTACATACTGACCTCATGGAGCATTCCCCTGCCGATTTCCCCGTCGTGTTCGGCGACGAGACCGTGGATGCGGCGCTCGCCGAGTGGCTCGACACGAACCACATGGAACTGTCCGTGCCGGAGCCCCTGGACACCGGCGGCAGCGGGGGGAAACTCGTATCGGCCTTCGTGCGTTACCCGGACGCCGAGCGGGCCGGAGGCTGGAGGATCATCAAACTGGTCTCGCCGTCGCGCGAGGCTGACCCTGAGCCACGCAATCACAAGTCGGCGCTGCTGAGCCGCGTCCCGGCCAACAGCGAGTTCATTGACCGGCATCTGGTGGGGCTGGCTGAGAAACCATGGCGTCTGGGTGACTCCTGGCTGATGTTCCAACTCCCCGCCGGGGACGGGAAGGAGGAGATGGAGACACTCGCCGGAGCGGGCCTCCCGCGGCGGCTGCCCGGGCTCGCGGGTGAGATCGTCAAGGGAGTACTCGGCGGATGGAATCCGGATGATCCGGCGATGAGCGCGATACCGGCGGCGAAGTTCGTCAGGGATCTCCTCGGTAGACGTCTCGACACCGATGCCCCGCTGTACGAGTGGGTCCGCGAGCGCCTCGGGCCCGAGGCGGAGAGACTCCAGTGGTTCAGAACAGCAGACCACAATCGCCCTCTACCCAATCCCCTTTCCCTCACAGCCAGTTGCCCGCTGAGCGAATGCTCGGTCAACGCCGCGTACGGCCGTGCCCACGGCGACCTGCACCCGGGCAACATCATGATCCCGGTCCGGGAGAACGCTCCGGCCGAGGACTTCACACTCATCGACCTGTCCCGGTTCCATGAGCGCGCGCTGCTGGCTCGCGACCCCGTTCATCTCCTGCTGTGCCTGGCCGCCGACACCTATCTGCCCCACATGTCAGACTTTGCCCGGGCTGAACTGCTCACCGGGCTGATCGGATCCGACTGCGACGGCCCGCTCATTCCCCAAGGGCTGGCCGACGCGGCGGGCGCCGTGAGCCAGGCGATGGTCGGCTGGGGCGCGAGCCGTCACATCAATCGAGACTGGGGGCGCCAGCGGTATCTGAGCCTCCAGGCCTGCGCGTTGATGTTCACCGCGCGCGAGCACTACTCGGACCGTGACCGCTGGTGGTTCTTTTGTCTTGCGGCGGAGGCATGTGGAGCCTACCTGGACGCGATGAAGATCGCCCGGCCCAGCCACGCGCCGCTTCTGACGCCGCGGCCTGCTGGCACAGCCGCGGCTGTGCCAGCGGCTCACTCGAACGAGCCGGTGAATGCTGCGGCAACCGCTGCACCTTCTCACCGGACGACCGTCCCTCACCAACCGAGCACCACGTCCGAGACACCGGAGACAGCCGACGGCGACCCGCTCCTGCATCTGCTGGACGAGATCTGGTACACGTTCGAACGCCCCCTGGAGCAACTGGCACCAGCAGGTGCACTCGAGGTCAAGCCTGAGCAGATGCAGTCCATCAGGGCGCGAGCTCTCGGGTTCAGAACAGCTCTCGGAAGGCTACGGCCGACCGAGACCACCCGGAGCGGAGTGGACGAAATCCTCCGGTTGCTGCGCGCGGTGGCGGACAAGGCGAACGATGTGCGGAACTTTCTGAGACCGTTGGCGACTTTGAGCATGATGCTTCCACAGCACCCTGCGAATCAAGGGCTCCAGGGCCTCGTGAACGCTTTGGGCGATCTGTTGGGCGAAGTCCGCTCCACATCGTTCCTTTTGTCCCAACCGGCCTCTGGGCCACCTCAGGCCACCGACCCGATCCGCCCCGCCGGTTCGGACGCTGAGGTGACGTGGTGATGGATCGGCGTGTGCGCCCCGGTCAGCGAAACCCCGCTCCCGCCACGCCTGTTGGCGACGATCTCCGACGCGATGGACAACGCGGTCTCCTCGGGAGTACGAGCCCCGAGGTCCAGCCCGATCGGTGACCTGAGCCGCGCCAACTCCAGCTCGGTGACGCCGACTTCACGCAACCGCTCGTTGCGGTCGAGGTGGGTCCGGCGGGAGCCCATCGCGCCGACGTACGCCACCGGCAGCCGCAGCGCGAGCCGGAGCAGGGGTACGTCGAACTTGGCGTCGTGGGTGAGGACGCAGAGGACCGTACGGGCGTCCACGGCCGTCCGCTCCAGGTACCGGTGCGGCCAGTCGACGACGATCTCGTCGGCCTCGGGGAATCGGGCGGGTGTCGTGAAGACCGGGCGGGCGTCGCACACCGTCACGTGGTAGCCGAGGAACTTGCCCATGCGCACCAGCGCCGACGCGAAGTCGATCGCGCCGAACACGATCATGCGGGGCGGCGGTACCGATGACTCGACCAGGACCGAGATCGGCGCTCCGCAACGAGAGCCCCGCTCTCCGATCTCCAGGGTGCCGGTGCGGCCCGCGTCGAGACAGGCGCGCGCCTCGGCGGCCACCGTGCGGTCCAGCTCCGGGTGGGCGCCGAAGCCGCCCTCGTACGAGCCGTCCGGGCCGACGAGCAGGGCGCGGCCCAGCAGCTCTCCCGGGCCGGAGACGATCCGCGCCACGGCCGCGGCCTCCCCGCTCGCGGCGGCGGCCAGAGCCGAGGCGAACACCTCACGGACGGGATCCGACACCCGTACCGGCGTCACCAGGATGTCGATGACGCCGCCGCAGGTCAGGCCCACGGCGAAGGCGTCGTCGTCGCTGAAGCCGAAGCGTTCGAGGACCGACTCGCCGTCCGCCAGGGCCTGTTGGCACAGCTCGTACACCGCGCCCTCCACACAGCCGCCGGAGACCGAGCCGATCGCCGTGCCGTCGGTGTCCACCGCGAGGGCGGCACCGGGCTGGCGGGGGCCACTGCCGCTCACGTCCACCACGGTGGCCACGGCGAAGTCACGGCCCTGCTCGACCCACCGGTGCAGTTCTTCGGCGATGTCCAGCATCTCGGTCTCCTCAACAACGGTTGTACGGAAAGGCTTGCGGGGCTCGGCTGCTCGGCTAGTGCACGCCCAGCCAGCCCTCAAGGGGATGGAGGGCGAAATAGACGAAGAAGATGCCTGTCAGAGCCCACATAAATGCGCCGATCTCCTGCGCCCTGCCCTGCGCGGCCTTGATGGCGACGTACGAGATCACGCCGGCCGCGACGCCCGCCGTGATCGAGTACGTGAACGGCATGATCACGACGGTCAGGAAGACGGGGACGGCGGTGGCGCGGTCGGCCCAGTCGACGTGCCGGGCGTTCGACATCATCATCGCGCCGATCACCACCAGGGCAGCCGCCGCGACCTCTCCGGGCACGATCGCCGTCAGCGGGGTGAAGAACAGACAGGCCGCGAAGAACAGGCCGGTGACGACGGAGGACAGGCCCGTACGGGCGCCCTCCCCCACACCCGTCGCCGACTCCACGAACACCGTCTGGCCGGACGCGCCGGCGACACCGCCGATCGCCCCGCCCGCGCCGTCGATGAACAGCGCCTTGGACAGGCCCGGCATCCGGCCCTTGTCGTCGGCGAGCCCGGCCTCCGTACCGACGCCGATGATCGTCGCCATCGCGTCGAAGAAGCCGACGAGGACGAGGGTGAACACGATCATGCCGACCGTCATCGCGCCGACCTCCCCCCAGCCGCCGAACTCGACGTCCCCGAGGAGCGAGAAGTCCGGCATCGACACCGCGCTGCCATGCAACTCCGGTGCTCCGCTCGCCCATTGCTTCGGGTCGATCACACCCGCCGCGTTGAGCACGACGGCAAGGACGGTACCGCTGACGATGCCGATGAGGATCGCGCCGGGGGTGCCGCGTGCCTGGAGCATGACGATCAGGAGGAGGGTCGCGGCGAACAACAGCACGGGCCAGCCCGCGAGTTCGCCGTTCGGGCCCAGAGAGAGGGGAGTTGCCGCGCCTTGGTGGACGAAGCCGGCCTTCACCAGGCCGATCAGTGCGACGAACAGGCCGATGCCCATGGTGATCGCGTGCTTCAGTGCCAGCGGGATCGCGTTCATGATCATCTCGCGTAGGCCGGTGACGACCAGCAGCATGATGACCACCCCGTACAGCACGCACATACCCATCGCCTGCGGCCAGGTCATGACGGGCGCCACCTGCGAGGACAGGACGCCCGACACGGACAGGCCGGCCGCGAGGGCGAGGGGGACCTTGCCCAGGAAGCCCATGAGGAGCGTGGTGACGGCTGCGGCGAGGGCGGTGGCGGTGATCAGCGCGTGCTGGCCGAGCGTGTTTCCGGCCGCGTCCTTGCCCGAGAGGATCAGCGGGTTGAGGAGCAGGATGTACGCCATCGCCATGAAGGTGGTGACGCCGCCGCGGATCTCCCGGGCGAGGGTGGAGTCGCGGTGGGTGATGTGGAAGTAGCGGTCGAGTGCGGAGCGGGTGGACCGGACGTCCTTGTCCGCCTCGGTGGTCCTGGGCTGTACCGACTGCTGGGTCATGGTGCCGTCTCCCAAGGTTCATAGGGGGTTGGGAAGGTGCACGACCCGGGGGACGGCCCGAGGCGAACGGGGGGGTACTTGTGGGGGTTCGTTGTCGGGTGCGGGCCCGGTGGGGGCTGGTCGCGCAGTTCCCCGCGCCCCTAAAGACACAGACCCGGCCCTGCGGGCCTGAAAGCACGGGGCGCGGCCCCTGCTTTTCAGGGGCGCGGGGAACTGCGCGAGAAGCCCCACCGGACCCGCACCCGACAACGCACCGAACCGACTACGCCGTACCCGTCAGGTGCTCCGGCCGTACCGGAGTCTTCGTCAGCTCCAGGCCCGTCGCGTTCCGGATCGCCGCCAGAACGGCCGGAGTCGACGACAGGGTGGGGGCCTCGCCGACGCCTCGGAGCCCGTACGGGGCGTGCTCGTCGGCGAGTTCGAGGACGTCGACCGGGATGGTCGGGGTGTCGAGGATGGTGGGGATCAGGTAGTCCGTGAAGGACGGGTTCCTCACCTTGGCCGTCTTGGGGTCGACGATGATCTCCTCCATCACCGCGATGCCCAGGCCCTGGGTCGTGCCGCCCTGGATCTGGCCGACGACCGACAGCGGGTTGAGCGCCTTGCCGACGTCCTGCGCGCAGGCCAGTTCGATGACCTTGACCAGGCCCAGTTCGGTGTCGACCTCGACGACCGCCCGGTGCGCGGCGAACGAGTACTGGACGTGTCCGAAACCCTGGCCGGTGCGGAGGTCGAAGGGTTCGGTCGGCCGGTGCCGCCACTCCGCCTCGACCTCGACGGACTCCTCGCCCAGGACGTCCACCAGGTCGGCGAGGACCTCGCCGGCGTCCGTGACGACCTTGCCGCCCTCCAGCAGCAGCTCGGCCGTGGCCCAGGCGGGGTGGTAGGAACCGAACTTGCGGCGCCCCACCTCCAGGACCTTCTCCCGGACCAGCTCGCACGAGTTCTTGACGGCGCCGCCGGTGACGTACGTCTGCCGGGAGGCCGAGGTCGAACCGGCCGAGCCCACCTGGGTGTCGGCCGGGTGGATCGTCACCTGGGTGACGCCCAGCTCGGTGCGGGCGATCTGGGCGTGGACGGTGACCCCGCCCTGGCCCACTTCCGCCATGGCCGTGTGGACCGTGGCCACCGGCTCGCCGCCGACAACCTCCATACGTACCCGGGCAGTCGAGTAGTCGTCGAAGCCCTCGGAGAAGCCGACGTTCTTGATGCCGACCGCGTAGCCGATACCGCGGACCACACCCTCGCCGTGGGTGGTGTTGGAGAGGCCGCCGGGCAGCTGGCGTACGTCCGCCGCCTCGCCCGCCGCCAGCCACTGCTGCTCCGGCGGGAGGGGCATCGCCTTGACGCGGCGCAGGAGTTCGGCGACCGGGGCCGGGGAGTCGACGGCCTGTCCGGTCGGCAGCAGCGAGCCCTGTTCCATGGCGTTGAGGCGGCGGAACTCGACCCGGTCCATGCCCACGGCGTCGGCGAGCTTGTCCATCTGCGCCTCGTAGGCGAAGCAGGCCTGGACCGCGCCGAAGCCGCGCATCGCGCCGCAGGGCGGGTTGTTGGTGTAGAGGGCGATGCAGTCGATGTCGACGTCGTCGATGACGTACGGGCCGGCGCCGAGCGAGGCCGCGTTGCCGACGACCGCCGGGGAGGCGGAGGCGTACGCGCCGCCGTCGAGGACGATCCGCGCCTTCAGGTGGGTCAGCTTGCCGTCCTTGGTGGCCCCGTGCTCGTAGGTGAGCTTCGCGGGGTGCCGGTGGACGTGGCCGAAGAAGGACTCGAAACGGTTGTAGACGATCTTCACCGGTTTGCCGGTGCGCAGGGCGAGGAGACAGGAGTGGATCTGCATGGACAGGTCCTCGCGCCCGCCGAACGCACCGCCGACACCGGACAGCGTCATCCGGATCTTGTCCTCGGGCAGGCCGAGCACGGGTGCGATCTGGCGCAGGTCGGAGTGCAGCCATTGGGTGGCGATGTAGAGGTCGACCCCGCCGTCCTCGGCGGGGACGGCCAACCCCGACTCCGGGCCCAGGAACGCCTGGTCCTGCATGCCGAAGGTGTATTCGCCGGTGACGATGAAGTCGGCGCGTGCACGGGCGGCCTCGACGTCGCCCCGGACGATCGGCTGGCGGTGGACGATGTTCGGGTGGTCGACGTGACCGACGTGGTGGTCGGTGCGGTTCTCGTGGAGGAGGATCGCGTCCGGCGCGGTCGCGGAGGCCTCGTCGGTGACGACCGGCAGTTCGCGGTACTCGACCTTGATCTTCGCTGCCGCGCGGCGCGCGGTCTCCGGGTGGTCGGCGGCGACGATGGCCACCGGTTCGCCGTGGTGGCGGACCTTGCCGTGGGCGAGGACGGGGGTGTCCTGGATCTCCAGGCCGTAGTTCCTCACGTCGGTCGGGAGGTCGTCGTACGTCATGACGGCGTGGACGCCGGGCAGCGCGAGGGCCTCGGCCGTGTCGATGGAGACGATCTCGGCGTGGGCGACCGGGGAGCGCAGGATCTGGCCCCAGAGCATGTCCTCGTGCCACATGTCGGACGAGTACGCGAACTCGCCGGTGACCTTGAGGGTGCCGTCGGGGCGGAGCGTGGACTCGCCGATGCCGCCCTTGGTCTTCGAGCCCTGGGTGACCTTGGTGGGGGTCCCGAGGGGAGTGTTCCTGCCGGGCATGTCAGACCGCCTCTCCCTGTCGGGCCGCAGCCAGCCGGACCGCGTCCATGATCTTCTCGTAGCCCGTGCAGCGGCACAGGTTGCCCGACAGTGCCTCGCGGATGTCCGCGTCGGTCGGGTTGGGGTTCTGCTCCAGCATCTCGTCGGCGGCGACCAGCAGACCGGGCGTACAGAACCCGCACTGGACGGCGCCGGCGTCGATGAACGCCTGCTGGATGGGGGCCAGTTCGGTGCCCTCACCGGTCTGGGAGTCGGTGGAACCCTTGGGCTGCCACTGTTTGGCCGCGTCAAGTGACGTACCGCAGGCGCCTGTTGCACAACTGGCGTGTTCCGTACGCTGTTTGACGTAGTCGGCGAGCCCTTCGACCGTGACGACCTCGCGCCCTTCCGCCTGGCCCGCCGCGACGAGACAGGAGCACACCGGCACACCGTCGAGGCGGACGGTGCAGGACCCGCACTCGCCCTGTTCACAGGCGTTCTTCGAGCCCGGCAGCCCGAGCCGCTCCCTCAGGACGTACAGCAGGGACTCGCCCTCCCACACGTCGTCCGCTTCCTGCGGACGGCCGTTGACCGTGAAATTGACGCGCATCAGGCGACACTCCCCTTCTGGTGGGTCCGGCCGTCCGTGCCGCGGTACGACTCCCAGGTCCACGTCAGCGTGCGCCGGGCCATCACACCCACCGCGTGGCGGCGGTAGCTGGCGGTGCCCCGGACGTCGTCGATGGGGTTGCAGGCGCCCGTGCACAGGGCGGCGAACTGCTTGGCGACCGACGGCGTGATGATCTTCCCGTTGTCCCAGAAGCCGCCCTCTTCGAGAGCCGCGGCAAGGAACTCCTCGGCGGCCTTGGCCCGGACGGGTGTCGGCGCCGCCGAACCGATCCCCGTACGCACGGTCCGCGTCTCGGGGTGCAGCGCGAGCCCGAAGGCGCAGACCGCGATGACCATGGCGTTGCGGGTGCCGACCTTGGAGTACTGCTGGGGCCCGTCCGCCTTGTTGATGTGGACGGCGCGGATCAGCTCGTCGGGGGCGAGCGCGTTGCGCTTCACGCCGGTGTAGAAGTCGTCGATCGGGATGAGCCGGGTCCCGCGTACCGACTCGGCCTCGACCTCCGCGCCCGCGGCGAGGAGCGCCGGGTGGGCGTCACCGGCCGGGGAGGCGGTGCCGAGGTTGCCGCCTACGCCGCCCCGGTTACGGATCTGCGGGGAGGCGACCGTGTGCGAGGCGAGGGCCAGGCCCGGCAGCTCGCCGCGCAGGTTCTCCATGATCCGGGTGTACGGGACCGAGGCGCCGAGCCGCACGCTCCGCTCGCCGGTCTCCCACTCGTAGAGATCTCCGATACGGGTCAGGTCGAGCAGGTACTCGGGCCGGCGGTGGTCGAAGTTGATCTCGACCATCACGTCGGTGCCGCCCGCGATCGGCACAGCGGTGGGGTGCTCGGCCTTCGCGGCGAGCGCCTCCCCCCAGCTGGCGGGGCGAAGGAAGTCCATGACCGGCTCTTTTCCTCTTCGTCGCGTGAGTCCTACCCGTGGGCAGGCAGTACCAGTGGGCAGTACCCGTGGATCGTCCCCGCGGGTCGTGCGAATGGCTCGTTCATGTGCTGTTCACGTGCGGTGTAGCCAGTACACAGGGCTGTACTCCGCCTGGGTCAGTCACGGAAACCATGAAGGAGTTGGCTGGCCAGGGCGATCGTCTTGTAGATTCGTATGAACAGAGGCCATCAGTAACCTCTCTGATTTTCCCTGGAAACAGTGATCGCCGCGCAGGCGGAAAAGCGCGGCTCGCAGACAGAACGGCGGCGACGAGAATGCGGCTGCGCGCACTGCTGGACACCGACGCGCTGGGCCTCACGCTGCTCGGCGGCGAGGACGAGCTGGACCGCACCGTACGCGGGGTGATGACCACCGACCTCAGGGACCCCAGCCGTTACCTCTCGGGCGGCGAGCTGGTGCTCACGGGCCTGGCCTGGCGCCGGGACCCGGCGGACTCCGAGGCGTTCGTACGGCTCGTGGCGGGGGCCGGGGTCGCGGCCCTGGCCGCCGGCGAGGCCGAACTGGGGGCCGTTCCGGACGACCTGGTCACGGCCTGTGCCCGGCACCGGCTGCCGCTGTTCGCGGTGCACGAGTCGGTCGCGTTCGCAACGATCACCGAGCACGTCGTCCGGCAGGTGTCCGGTGAGCGCGCCGGAGATCTGGCGGCGGTCGTGGAGCGGCACCGGCGGATGATGACCTCGGGTCCGGCGGGCGGCGGCCCCGACGTGGTCCTGGACCTGCTCGGCTCGGACCTCGACCTGGGCGCCTGGGTCCTCTCCCCCGCCGGACGGCTCATCGCGGGCTCGAAGGTCTCCGGCCCCGCCCCGGCCCCCGACGTGTGCGCGGCGCTGGCCGCCGAGCATCTGACGGCGGTCCGCACCGGGAGCCGACATGTGCTCAGCCCCCACCGGGTGGCGGTGGGCGGCACGACGTACTCCCTCTTCCCCGTGCGCGGCAACAGCCGTACCGCCGCGCCGGGCGGCTCGCGGGACGTACGCGAGACCCTGCTGTCCGACTGGCTGCTCGCCGTCGAGGCGGACGCCGGGGACTGGCCGGCGGAGCGGCTCGATCTGCTCCAGGGCGTCACGCAGCTGATCGCGGTCGAGCGCGACCGGCGAGACGCGGCACGCGTGGTGCGGCGGCGGCTCGCCCAGGAGGTCCTGGAACTGGTCCAGACGGGCGCCGTGCCCGCCGAGATCGCGGCCAGGCTGCGGGTCGCCGCGCCGGTCCTGCTGCCCGGTCTCGGCGCGGCCCCGCACTGGCAGGTCGTCGTGGCCCGCGTGGACTGGGCCGGCGGCGAGATCGAGGGCGGCCCGGTGGCCCAGGCGTTGCTGGAGGAAATTCTCGTCGACCCGCTCCTGACGGGTCCGGAGCACTCCGACCGGATCGCCGTGGCCCATACGGGGGACGAGGCGATCGCCCTCGTACCGCTGCCGGCGGTGTCGTCGGAGCACGACGGTTCGGAGGCGGGGATCCTGGCCGAGGAACTGCTCAGCGCCGTACGGGACCCGCTGTCGGCGGGTCTGGACGACGACGGGCGGCTCACCATCGGCGTCAGCGCGGCCGTGCACTCGGCGGAGGGGCTGCGTGGGGCGCTGGAGGAGGCACGGCACGCCCGCCGGGTGGCCGGGGCGCGGCCCGGCCGGGTGTGCGCGGCGGGCCACCACGAACTGGCCTCGCACGTGCTCCTGCTCCCGTTCGTCCCGGACGACGTCCGCCGCGCCTTCACGGCCCGTCTCCTCGACCCGCTGCGGGACTACGACCGGCGGCACCGGGCCGAGCTGATCCCGACGCTGGAGGCGTTCCTGGAGTCCGACGGCTCGTGGACGCGGTGCGCCGCGCGGCTCCACCTGCATGTCAACACGTTGCGGTACCGGGTGGGGCGGATCGAGCAGTTGACGGGCCGTGATCTGTCGCGGCTGGAGGACAAGCTGGACTTCTTCCTGGCCTTGCGGATGAGCTGAGGCCAGGGAGATGTGCGGTGCCAGACGTCCGGGGCGTGCGGCCTCGGCGCACGCCGGGTGGGACCGGTCGCGCGGCAACCCGGACACGCGTTCTTCCCCGACTTTGTGAATTCTTTCACCTACCCTCTTGGCCCGGCACCAGGATTCGTGCTGAGATGCCGCCACCACTCAACAGCTCGATGGCGTGCTGGGCCTGTTCTTCGGAGCAGGTCGGTGTAAAGGCGCGGTGCCTTGCGTCACCGGTGAGCGGGGCTTGGTGCGTGCAGCTGCAAGGCGGAGGAGGGAGTCGACGCGGAGCGTCGGCGACTGACGACAACGCCGCAGATGTGCGTGCCAAGCCCCGCGACCCCGAGCTGATCCGAAGGACAGGACCTTGGGGAGGGCAACGTGGCGTACACCGCCATGGCTGGTTCCGGAACGACCTCTGGGGACGATCCGCTCCAGACCGCGGTATGGCGGCTGCGCTCACGCGCCTGCTGGGCGGACGCGGCGGCGCTGCTCGACCCCAGCACGGCCGACGCCTCGCTCCAGCGGGCCGCGCTGCTCGTGGAGCGGTGCCTCTACACCGAGCAGGGGTGGGGAGAGGCCGAGGACGCGCTCCGTACGGCGGAGGCGGTGGCCCAGAGCGACGACGAGCGGGGCGCGGCGGCGTGTGAGCGCGGCCAACTGGCGTACGCGGCGACCCTGCTCGGGGTACGGGACCGGGCCGACGAGGCGCGGGCCGCGCTGGGGCGGGCGGCGGCGCTGATTCCGCCGGGGGCTTCGGGGCGGGCGGTGCTGGACTTCCGGCGGGGGCTGCTGGCCGAGAACCTGGCGCGTTCTCCGCAGGCGGCGCGGGCCGCGTACCGGCGGGCACACGCGGGGGCCACCGCGCACGCCGATCCGCTGCTGCTGTCCTTCACGTGGCGTCATCTGGCCGGACTCGCCCTCCGTGAGGGGGAGTTGGCGGAGGCGCGGCACGGGTTCAGTGAATCGCTGCGGATTCGGGAGGAGTTGGGGTATCTGGTCGGGACGGCGCCCGCGTTGGCGTCGCTCGCCGATGCGGAGTCCGAGCCGGAGGCCACCCGGCTGCGAGCGGAGGCGGGGCGGCTGTTCCGGTTGCTCGGGGGCGTACCGACCTGGCTGGCGCGGCAGTTGGCTCGGCCGGCGGCTTCGGCGTAGGTGCGTGGCGCCATCCGGGTGGGGTGGTTCGGTTGTGTGGCGAGTGCGGGTGCGCTGCGGCTTGTCGCACCCACGCCGCGGAGCCGCACATCAGATACAGCCCCGCGCCCCTGAGGTCGGGTCAGTGAGCGCCTGTCACATGGTCCCGTGTCAGTGATTGGACCAGCTGTACGTCTCTTGCGATCAGGGCGTCCAGCAGAGTGCCGTGGTCTGCCGCGTCCGCCATGAGGGCCGATCGGCTCGTGTCGGCCTTCGCGTCCACCAGGGGCCACTGGGCGCGGCGGTGCAGGTCGTCGGCGATCCGGACCAGTTGGGCGTTGCCGGCGAGGGACAGGACCGCCCGGTGGAAGGCCCGGTCGGTCTCCGCATAGGTGGCCCGGCAGCCGGTGGACGCCGCGTGGGCCGTCGCGTCGGCGAGGGGGCGCAGTTCTGTCAGGCGTTCGGCGGGCACCGTGCGGGCCAGGCGGACCAGTACCGGAAGTTCGATCAGGGCGCGGATCTCGGCCAGCTCGGCCAGTTCACGGGCGCCGCGTTCCACGACGCGGAAGCCCCGGTTGGGGACGACCTCGACGGCGCCCTCCATCGCGAGCTGCTGCATGGCCTCGCGGACGGGCGTCGCGGACACCCCGAAGCGGTCGCCCAGCGCGGGGGCCGAGTACACCTCGCCGGGTGCCAGCTCGCCCCCGACGAGCGCGGCGCGCAGCGCGTCGAGGATCTGGCCGCGTACGGAGGATCGCTGGACGACGGGACGCGCCTGTGCCGGGCGGGACTGTGCAGCATGAGGCACCGGGATCGGCTGCTCACTGTGCGTGTGCTCACCCCGGGCACCGTCGACCGGCGCACCCGTACCCGCGGTCCCGCGAGCCGTCGGGCCGCTCCCCCCTGGGCCCCACCCACGGTCCACGTCCGCGGCCGTGGCCTGCGGTGGAACGCGTACGGCACCCGGGTGTGAAGCCGGGGCCCTCGTCTCGGGCGAGCCGTGCGCGCCCTGTGGGCCGGCGTGCTGCACGGGGGCCTCCTTCGGGCTAGATGGCACCTTGACGGCACATGGGGTCATAGAGGCGGGTTGTTACTCGCCCGTCAAGCACCATAGGCGCACATTCCGTCAGTTCAAATCCCGATTCGAGTCCAGGTTCGGTTCCCGGCCGGATCCAGGCCGAATCTCAGCCGGATCCGGTGTTAAATCCCGGTCACATCACGGGCATCATGGGTAAGGTAAGCCTTACCTTTTATCTTCTGAGTGATCTATCGAGATGCGGTGGTCCCGACATGTCCGCTCCCGTACAGACCCGGTCCGCCGTCGCGGACTCGTACGACCGGCTCGCCGAGGCCTACCCGCACGCCACCGTCATCGAGCTGGGCCCCGGACAGGCGCATCCGCGCGATGCCGGCTGGGTCCGGGCAGCCGGACTCGCGGCCGGCGACGGCGACCTCGACACCTTCCTCGCCTGGGACGACGAGCAGGTGCTGCGGGACTACGGGGAGCGGGGCCGCCCGGACGTCGTCGCGAGTTTCGGGCTGCACCGGTACGCCTGGACCGCCTGCCTGCTGATCACGGTGCCCTGGTTCCTGCAGCGCCGGGTGCCCCGACTGCCCGTCGAGGACGTCTCCTACCACCGCGTCGACGGGCGTTTCGGCATCCGCACCGGCACGTTCGCCTGTCTGCCCGACGACCCGGCGGCGGCCCTGCCCGGCGCCCGGGTCGTCGGTGACGAGGAGGAACTGCGCGGGGAGGTGCGGGCGGCGCTCACCGAGCACCTGGAGCCCCTGCTCGGCGGTTTCGGACCGCGGATGCGACGGCGCGGCCGGGCCCTGTGGGGCGTGGTGACCGACGACGTCGTGGAGGGCCTGCACTACATAGGGCAGGTCGTCGGCGAAGCGGACCGCGCGCGGCGAGAGCTGGAGCTGCTGCTGCCGGGCTCCGGCTCCACCCGGCCGTTCGTCGGGTCGGCGGGCTTCCGGGACACGACCGGGCCGGACGGCACGGACCTGCCCACCCGCGACCGGGCGAGCTGCTGCTTCTTCTACACGATCCGCCCGGCCGAGATGTGCGACAACTGCCCGCGGACCTGCGACAACACCCGCGTGGCCAAGCTGACGGCCACCGCCGCGAGTTGAGGCATCCTCAGCAATCGACCCCCTCCCCGGACGGCGGGCACGGCGTGCCGTAGGATCGCCGCCGTAAGATCACGTTCGACTGGGGCTCCCCAACGTTACGGTCACTTCACAAGTTCCTCACTTGTCGCAGGAACTTTCCGTGGAACCACCCGTACGGGTAGTCTTATTCGAACTCAACTCCCGCCCCTCAAGCGGCAGTTCGAGCAGAATGTCGCCCTGAGCATCCCCTTGCACCTCCTTAGGCGGCCTCTTGCCCCGAAACCCCCTGAGGGCTGAGGGGATTGGGCCACTATGGCGGGCGTTACGCCCTATCCCAATGCAAGGGACCCCAGATGAGACTGACCGACATATCGCTTAACTGGCTGCTTCCGGGCGCCGTACTGCTCCTGGGCGTGCTGGCGGCGGTGGCGGTGCTGGCGCGCGGCAAGCGCTCCTCGGGGACGAAAGCGAGCCAGGACGACTCGTGGGAGCGCACCGAAGAGCGCCGCAGGCGCAAGGAAGCCATCTTCGCCTCCGCGTCCTACCTGCTCCTCTTCTGCAGTGCGGCGGTCGCCGCAGCGCTCTCGTTCCGCGGCCTCGTCGGCTTCGGTGAGGAGAACCTGAACCTCACCGACGGCTGGCAGTACCTCGTCCCGTTCGGTCTGGACGGAGCGGCGATGTTCTGCTCCGTGCTCGCGGTGCGCGAGGCCAGCCACGGTGACGCGGCCCTCGGCTCCCGGATACTGGTGTGGATGTTCGCGGCTGCGGCCGCCTGGTTCAACTGGGTGCACGCGCCTCGGGGCCTCGCCAACGCGGGCGCTCCGCAGTTCTTCGCCGGCATGTCCCTGTCCGCCGCGGTGCTCTTCGACCGCGCGCTGAAGCAGACCCGCCGGGCCGCCCTGCGCGAGCAGGGTCTGGTGCCGCGTCCGCTGCCGCAGATCCGTATGGTCCGCTGGGCGCGGGCGCCCCGTGAGACGTACAAGGCCTGGTCGCTGATGCTCCTGGAGGGTGTACGCAGCCTGGACGAAGCGGTCGACGAGGTGCGCGAGGACAAGCGCCAGAAGGAGCAGACGCGTCTTCGCCGGCGTGAGCAGGAGCGAGCCGAGCGCGCGCACCTCAAGGCGATCAGCCGGGGCCACCGCGGCCCGTTCGGCGGCGGTGGCGGCGGTGGCGGTCAGCAGGTCGAGGTGGAGCGGGCGCCCGCCCAGGTCACCTCGGAGCCTGCCATATCCGCTTCCGCGGAGCAGTTGCCTCTGCGCGCCCGTCCTTCCCTCCAGCCCGTTCGTGGCAGCACCGACTCGATCACTGTCGACCTCACGGCGGAGGACGACACGATGGCCCTGCCCCGCCTGGACTCCCTGGAGCGCAAGCTCCGGGACCTCGAGCAGCAGTACGGCTGAGCAACACCGCTGAACACGGGTTGAGCGCGAACCGAGCGCTACCGACATGGGGGCGTGGCCTGTTCAGGCCGCGCCCCCGTTCAGTTCGAACCAGACCGCCTTGCCCACGCCGTGCGCCCGCACTCCCCACGCGTCGGCGAGGGACTCCACCAGCACCAGGCCTCTGCCATGCGTGCTGTTGTTGGTCTCCGGTGCGCGCAGCCTCGGCCTGCGGCCCACGAAGTCCCGTACCTCCACGCGTAGTCCGCGCGGCGAGACCGTGGCCGTCAGCACCGCGTCGCGGTCGGTGTGGACCAGCGCGTTGGTGACCAGCTCGCTCGTGAGCAGTTCCGCAATCTCCGAGCTGCCGGGCCTCCCCCAGTGCCGCAACAGCTCACGCAGTGCCCTGCGGGCCTCCGGTACCTCCCGTAGATCCGAACAGCCCAGCCTGCGCCTCATTTGCGGCGCCTCCCCCCGGTGCACGCCGTCGTCATCGCCGATGGCGTTGCCGTCGTTGTTGCCGTCGTCGTAGTCGTTGTTGCCGTAGTTGTGGTCGTTCTCGGTCGTTTCCTCCGCTGTTTTCGCCGAGAAGGCCCCGATGACCACGGGACCGCCTCCTCGCGCCTGCCTCTTCATGACCCCCGCCCGCACTCCGGTTCGCTGTCCCCTCCTGATCGAACGCGTTCACGGGATCCATGCCCCCGACCTGAACACGGCAGTCATGTCGAATTCTCAACGACCGGTTGTACGGGGCTGGTTGGACCATTTCTGGCCGGATCAGGACGTCGGTCGCACCCGACGGACGCTGCTGGAGGGGCGTTTGGAGCGGGCGCTGCGGCAGTTCACGCGCCCGTCCAGTCGTGGACGGGCGCGTGAGGGCGGTGACTCGGCCGAACTGTCCAGTGCGGGCTGCCGATCCCGCCGTAGGTCACTTCCCGCCGATGCCCTTCGTGCCGATGTTGATGATCCGGTGGTCGCGGGTCATGTCGACGACCAGCTTGGTGGTAGTGGCGGTGCTTCCCGAGCCCCAGGTGAGTGTGATGCCGACCTCCGTGTAGTCGGCGGTGCCGTTGTCGGTGACCGTCCAGCGGACGGGGACGTTCTGGGCGCGCAGGACACCGTCCGCGTGGTTCTTCGCCTCCCAGGCGACCAGCTTCTTCAGGTAGGCGGGGTGGATGTAGTACTTGCGGAGTTCCGCCGCGAGCTTTCCGCCGTCGGCGGGACCGCTCTGGGCGTCGATGTAGGCGCCGTAGAAGTCGGCGATACGCGTCACGTTGTCCGACGGGCTGCCGGTCACCGTCCGGGGCGCCGAGGCGGCGGGCTTGGCCGGAGTCGCCTCGGCCGAGGCGGTCAGCCCCAGCGGAAGGGCGGTGACGGCCGCGATGCCGAGGGCGAGGGCGACGGCACGCCGGGCGGGCTTGCGCGACGAGATGGTGCGGCGGTTCATATCGGTGTTCTCCCCGTAAGTGATCAGTCGACGATCAGTTGAGCTGTTGGTCAGGTGAGCTGTTGAGCTGTTGGCCGGTGGAGCCGGCTCGGTACGGCCGGTCAGTAGAGCTTCTTGACGGCCGTGGTCGTCGTCTTCTTGAAGGCCGGCACCGGGGCGTCCCCGAAGTCGCCCAGCTGGCTCCAGTCCACGACCGTGACCGCGTGGCCGTCCCGGCCGACCGACAGCAGACGGATGTCGGTGGCGCCGAAGGAGGTCGTGGTGTGCAGTCCGTAGACGTGCGCGCCCTCCTCGACGGCGAGCGTGCCGTAGTCCTTGAACTCGGCCTCGACCTCGGGGTCGGACTGCTCGATCCGCGTCGCGCACGAGCGGATCTCCTTGTTGAGCCGTGTGGCCAGGGCCTTCGCCTTGGCGTCGTCGTTGACGACGATCGTGAGCTGGCGGGCGCTGGTGTCCAGGTCGGTACGGAACGCGCGGTAGCGGGAGTCGTAGCCGGGCAGCGCCGCGTCGAGGCAGAACCTCAGCTCGTCCGGCACCCCGTCCTTGACCCGGTCCGCAGTCCAGGCGGAGCTGGGGTGCGGCGGCAGTTCGGCTGCCGAGAGGAACTTCGGCGGGGTCGGGGCGCTCGCCTTCGCCGTGGCACCGGCCGGGGCCGCGAGGGCGAGTCCGGCCGCGGCCAGGGCCGTGAGTACGGACAGCGCCGTGAGCAGGCCGGCCCTGGTGGCCCGGGTGACGGTGGTGGTGGCGGTGGTGGCGTGTACATCGCGAGTGGGCATGGGTGTCCCCCGTGTCTGGGTGCACGACTGTGCACGGGTCTGCATGGCTGGGTGATGTCGGATGTCGCCGCGCCGGGTGGTCGGTCCGGCGGCGGTCGGTGCGACGTCCAAAGCATCGGCCGCCACCCGGGGCAACCGCAACCGCCGACACGCGATCCTCGACGGTGGAACCATCCCATCCCCTCTGACGTGCAGGTATATGGAGTGCCTGGGACGCCGTTCCGGGACACGAGGATCAGTTGAGGACGGGGGAAGGGTGTGTCGACGTACGACGACGTGGCGGAGTTCGCGGCGCTGCTGACGCGGCTGAAGGGGCGTACGGACCGCAGTTACGGCTCACTGGCCCGGCGCCTGGGCATGAACACCTCCACCCTGCACCGCTACTGCTCCGGCGACACGGTCCCGCTGGACTTCGCCCCGGTGGAGCGGTTCGCCGCGCTGTGCGGGGCGTCGCCGGAGGAACGCGTGGAACTGCACCGCCGGTGGATCCAGGCGGTGGCGGCACGACAACGGGCACGTACGCCCGCGGAGCCGGATGCATCCGCGCAACCGCCCGCTCCCATGGAACCGCGTACGCCCGCGAAACCGGACACGTTCGCCGATGCGGGTACGTCCTCCGATGCGGAGGACGGCGCCCCCGCGGAGCCCGCCGCCCCGGACGTGTCCGCTCCCGTCGGCCGTCCCGCTGCCCTGCGCCCCTGGTACCGCCACCGGCGGATCGCGGTCACCACGGCCGTGGCCGGGACACTCCTCGCCACACTGGGCACACTGGGCGCCCTGTCGGCCCTGTCCGCCGACCGCTCCCCGCCCAAGGCGTCCCCGACCCCCTCCTCGACGCCGGCCTCTGCCCCGGTCCCGGCCGAGGTCTCCCCCGCGCCGATCACCTGGACCGCGAACTCCCAGGCCTGGTTGCTCGGCTGCAGCCACGACTACGTCATCGGCAAGTCACCGGAGGAGGTCCCGCCGCCACCGGCCGCGCAGGACGCCGGTCCCTGGGCGGCGACCCAGCACGCGGTGCACGGAGGCGACACCAACGTCGAGATCTCGGTGCAGGGGCGGACCTCGACGGCCGTGGTCCTGGAGGCGCTCCGGGTCCGGGTGGTCGGGCGGAGCGCGCCCGCCGGGGGCACCGCGTACTCCATGGACCAGGGCTGCGGCGGCTCGATCACTCCCCGGTCCTTCTCCGTCGACCTCGACAAGGACCGGCCCATCGCCCGCTCGGCGCCCGGGAACGACGTGGGCACGCCGATCCCGGCAGTGCGCTTCCCCTACCGCGTGTCCGCCGAGGACCCGGAGGTGCTGCTGGTCACCGCCCGGACCGTGACCTGCGACTGCCGCTGGTACCTGGAGCTCGACTGGTCCTCCCAGGGCCGCACCGGCACCGTCCGCATCGACGACGCCGGCCGCCCGTTCAGGACCAGCGGCATCAAGGGGCTGCCCCGCTACTGGTACTCGATGCGCGAGTGGGTCCCGCGCACCGACTGAGCGACTCCCCGCTACGCCTCCCAGACGGCGGCGGCCGTACGGTCGTCCGCGTATCCCTTGACCCGTACCTGGGTGTCCGCGAGGAACGCGGCGAGGCCGGGCGGGGTGCCGCCCGACCATCGCCGCGTGAGGTGTTCGCACAGCTCGGGCTCACCGCGCAACGGCTCGGCGAGACCGCCGGTGCACAGCAGGAGCGTGTCACCCGGGCGGCTGACGGAGGCACGGAAACGGAAGGGTTCGCGGGGCGGTTCGGGGGCGGGCTCGTACGGGCTCGGAGGTGTGGTGATCCCGAGGTCCATGGTGAGCCGGTCCCCGTCCGGGGTCTCGTGGGGCAGCGAACCGAATCCGACGACGGGCTCACCGGCCGGGAGCTCGGAGACCCGCGGTTCGATGTCCTGCCACTCGCCGTCCCGGAGCCGGAACAGTCCGCCCGCGCCGACGCCGAAGAAGACGCGCGTACGGCAGTCGGGGTCGGCGGGAAGCAGCAGGCACCGCAGGCCCGCGGTGTACTCCTCGGGTTCGATGCCCTGCTCGGCGGCGCTCGCCCGGAGCTTGCCCAGGCTGCGGTCGGTGAGCCGGTGCAGCCCCGACTTGAGGTCGCCGCGCCGGGCGGCGCGGAGATCCTCGGCGAGCCGTACATGGCTGCGTCCCACCGCGCGGCCGATCCACTGGCACGCCTCGGCGGCGGCCCGGTGCGCGCCGGGCGTGGCACGGGCGCCGGTCGCCATCGCGATGAGGACGAGCGCGTGGTCGCCCGATCCGAAGCGGGCGGTGAGGAGCGAGTCGCGGCGGGGCTCACCCCGGAACCGCGCGGAGTCCCCGCGCAGCGACACGGCCCGGAGCGTGCAGGAGCCGTACTGCGCCCCGTCGAGCACGGTGTCCGCGACGAGGTCTCCCAGATCGTCGGGGTCGGCGGGCGGCAGCGCGGTGGGTTCGGGGGCGTAGGTGGGGGGACCTGAGCCGACGTGACCGACGGTGGCGGGAGGCTCGTCGAAGGAGAGGGCGGAGGAGGGGAGCTCGGGGCTCTCCGCCGGCTCCGCCGTCTCGGGCCGCAGCGCGGAGACGTCCCGGCGGGTGGGGGTACGGCGGACCGGGGCCCGGAGGAAGGAGGAGTCGGCCGGGGAGCCGTCCTGGGCGGGATCGGCGTCGCGCGGGGCGGAGCGCGGCGGTGCGTCCCACACGGCGTCCGTGGCCCCCGTGATGTCGGCGCCTGTCCCCTGGGCGCTCTCGCGGGCCGTCCCGCCGCCCCCGCCCCCGTCGCCGTCCACGAACGCGGCGTCGGGCGCGGGCGGCTGCCTACGGTCCTGGAAGCCCGGCGGCTTCGGGCCGGGCGGGAAGGACGCGGGGCCCGGAGGCATGGCGGGCGGCGGCTCCCAGGGGGCGCGGGGCTGCCCGGTCCCACTGCTCCGCGCCACGTCCTGCGCCCCGTCCCGCGCCCCGTAGGAGACACCGCCGCGCTGCGGCGGAAGTGAGGAAACCGGAGGGGATGCGGGTGCCGGAGGCGGCACGGGCCGCGAGGGCGGTGGCGGCAACTGTGGCGGAGCCCCCGCTACCGGCTCGTCCCACTCGCCAAAGGCCCCGGAGCCCCCGGAGGCACCCAAGGCATCCCCTGGCACGGGCTCTCGCCCGAACACCCCGCCTCCGCCGTCCCGCACCGGAATCGCGTCGGCCTTCGTGGCGTCGACGGTGCCCGACGCCGAGGCGAACCGGTCGTCCAGGGAGTCGCCCGCGGCCGTGGGCCCGGTGTCCTCGGTGGAGTCGTCGTACAGCTGCCCCCACCAGTCGTCCTCGTGACCGGTGGACCTCTCCCCCTGCTGGCTCATGACCTCAATTGTCCACCGGATGGGCCGGTTGAAAACGGGGCATCCGGAAAATCCGGCGGGGTGTTCCGTCATGAACGGCGTGTTCGACGGCGTGTCGGATGACATGCCGAACAAACGTACGAAACAAGTCGCCGGGCAGCCCCACCCCCCACGGGAGAGCCGCCCGGCGACGCCGGGGTGACCTGTGCCGGTCCGCTGCGACCGAGTGTGACGGGTCTTCCTGGGGTTCTGCTGTGGTTCCCGATGGCGACACCTCGGCAACGGGGCGGGACCGATGAGCTCACTCGGGTACGCCGGACCAGCCCGACCCCGGGGATCCGGCGACCCGGCCGCAGCCCGTTCCCCCCTCTCCCCCTGACCTGCGGTTTCCCGCGTTCTCCGGCACCCTGGGCAGATGGGAGCGTGGGATCTCACGCTGATCGGCCTGGTCATGCTGTTCGGGCTGTGCGGAGTTCTGTTGCCCGGGGTGCCGGGGTCGTGGCTCGTGTGGGCCGCGGTTCTGTGGTGGGCGCTGAAGGATCCACAGGCGGTCTCCTGGTGGGTGCTGGTGAGCGCGACCGGCGTCCTGTTCCTGTCCCAGGTGGTCCGCTGGCAGCTGCCCCCACGCCGACTGCGCGCGGGTGGCGCCACCCCCCGAATGGCGGTGTACGCCGGGGTCGGCGCCCTTCTCGGCTTCTTCCTGCTGCCCGTGCTCGGGACGTTCCCCGGGTTCGTGGGCGGCGCCTATCTCCACGAGCGGCTGCGGCTCGGTCGGCACGGCGAGGCGGTGGTGGCCGTACGACGGGTGATGCGGGCAGGCGGCACCAGCGTCTTCATCGAACTCTTCACCTGTCTGCTGATCGCGGGTGCGTGGCTGGGCGCCACACTCTGGGGCTGACGCATCGGTTCTCTCTCGCACCCGGTACCGGGACCTCGGCGAGGGAACGGCCGAACTCGCCCCGCGGAAGGGCGAGTCGGCGATCGTCACGGCCCGGGGCGACCGGCCGGACCTGACGACCGCGCCGGTCCGGCCGAAAGCGCGGGCCCGGCGCCGGGCCATGCCGTTGCTCGCAGACACCTGGCGCCTGCCCCCTGACGCCTCACAGGCTCCTGAGGTCCGCCAGGTTGATCAGGTCGGCCATGGCCCGCATACCGGCGTCGTTGAAGTGGAGGTGGTCGCCGGGGTCGTAGGCGGCGCGCATACGGTGCGGGAACGCCGGGTCGCGGACGGCGGCGTCGAAGTCGACGACCGCGTCGAAGATGCCGCCGGTGCGGATGAAGGTGTTCACCTCCCGGCGTACGGACTCGCGGCCCTCGCTCCACCGGCCGTGGCCGCCGTACGGCGTGATGGTGGCGCCGATGACGCGGATGCCGCGGGCGTGGGCGCGGCTCACGAGCGACTTGTAGGCCTCCACGAAGGCGCGCGGGACGGTCTGCTCGGGGGTGCCGTTGATGTCGTTGATGCCCTCGAACACGATCAGCGCGCGCACCCCGGTCCGGGAGAGGACGTCGGCGTCGAAGCGGGTCAGGGCGCGCGGGCCGACGCCTTCGAGGAGGACGCGGTTGCCGGAGATACCCGCGTTGAGGACGCCGAGACGGCGGGTCGGGGGCAGTGCGGCGAGCCGGTCGGCCAGGCGGTCGGGCCAGCGACGGTTGGCGTCGGTGGTCGTGCCGCCGCCGTCGGTGAGGGAGTCGCCGAGGGCGACCACGCTGCCGACGGCGGGTGCGTCGAGGACGTCCACGCCGCTGACGTAGTACCAGGAGCTGAGGGTCTTGGTGTAGGCGTCGCCATCCTCCTCTGCGGCCCGATCACCGCTCGGGGCAAGGAAGTTGGTCTGCTTGGCCGTACGGTGGTAGGTCGCCGGGCCGGAGTCCCCCGGCGTGTGGACCGTGACGAGCAGATTGGTGTCGGCCGGTACGGCGAGCTTCACGGCGTCGGTGACCCGGTCCTCGCCCGCCGGGATCGTCACCGTGGAGGAGCCCGCGAAGGTGGCCGTACGCATCGAGCCGGGCACCGCGTCCGGGCTCTTCGGTTCGCCGGGTTCCTGGAGGGCGACGGTGACGGCGCCGAGGCGGAGGGGCTGGGTGCCGAGCCGGTTGGTCAGGCGGACGCGCAGCTCGCTGCCGCCGACGCTGACGTGCAGGACGTTGCGGTAGGAGGCGCCGGGCCTGGCGGCGACGGTTCCGGAGGCGGCGGCCTCCCAGGTCCCGGTCCAGACGCGGGGAACGGGGGTTTCCCGGACGGGCGACGGGGAGAGGGTGAGGGAGGGAAGCGGGGGCGGTGCGGGGGTGCTCCCCGTGTTGGCTCTCGCTGCGGGCGGGGCGAGCGCCAGGGCGGTCACCAGGGCCGCGAGGGTGTGCCGAACCATGATCGCGCGGGTCATGTGCGCATGGTTCCCCGAGCGGTCAGCCGCGCCAACGCAATGTCACACCCATGGCGGCACGCACGTATGTTCGCACGTACACCCGTGTTCCGCTGCGCCTGCCGGGGCCGCCGTGTTTGGCTTCGGGCATGACCGAATTCAGTGCGGCCGAGCGTGCTTATCTCCAGACCCAGCGGCTGGGACGGCTGGCCACTGTCGACCCCCGAGGGCAGCCGCAGGCGAACCCCGTCGGCTTCTTCCCGCAGGACGACGGGACTATCCTCATCGGCGGCTACGCGATGGGCACCACCAAGAAGTGGCGCAACCTCGAGAAGAACCCGAAAGTGGCGCTGGTCGTCGACGACGTGGTGAGCCTGAGCCCCTGGAAGGTGCGCGGCGTCGACATCCGGGGCGAGGCCGAACTCCTCACGGGCCCGCACGAGTTGGGCCCCCACTTCAGCGAGGAAGTGATCCGCGTCCATCCGAGGCGTATCCACAGCTGGGGCCTGGAGGAGGACTGAGGGACAGCCGCCGTCACGGGGTCGGCGGGATGCCTTCCAGACCGAGCAGGTGGCGCTTGCGCTCGAGGCCACCCGCGTATCCGGTGAGGGAGCCGTCCGCGCCGATCACCCGGTGGCAGGGCCTCAGGACGAGCAGCGGATTGGCGCCGATCGCTCCACCGACGGCCCGTACGGCGGCCCTTGGGGCCCCGATCCGCGCGGCGATCTGCCCGTACGTGGTGGTCTCCCCGTACGGCACCGAGTCGAGGGCGTCCCAGACCCGCTGCCGGAATTCCGTCCCGGTGCTTCGCAACTCCAGCCGGAACTCGGTGAGTTCACCGGCGAAGTAGGCGGCGAGCTGTTCCTCCGCCGCCCGGAAGGGCCCGGGGTCCTGCCGCCGTCCCTCCTCGGGACCCCGCACGCTCCGGCCGCCCTTCTGGCCGGGTACGGAGAGGGAGGTCAGCGCGCCCGACTCGCCGGCGGTGAGGAGAAGTCGACCGAGGGGGCTGTCGATGACGGTCCAGTGGACGGTCACGGAACCAGGCCCGGACACGGTCGCGGAAACAGCGGGGTGTGTCGTCATGATGTGGGCTCCCACTCGCCTGCGGCGATGAGGTGATGGAGGGCGTACGAGCGCCAGGGGCGCCAGGTGTCGGGCACGTCCACGCCGGGCGGCGCGACGTCGGGATCGCCGAGGGCGCGGGCCCTGATGACGGCGACGGTACGGGCGTCGAGTCCCGGCAGGGCATGCAGGGCGCGGCGGGCTTCGTCGCGGTCGGCGCCGGGGTCGAGCCGCAGGGTGCCGTCGGCGAGGGCCGCGCTGAGGGCGCCGAGGGGACTGTCGTCCGCCCTGGCCGCCTGGGCCAGTGCCGCCGGCTCGGGGAAGAGATGCGTGAGGGTGCCCGAGGGGGCGTCGAGCAGCTTGCCGTACCGCGTCACGAGCCGCTCCGCCGCCGCCCTGCCCACCAGCGCCCGCACGGCCAGCTCGGCCGGATCGGCGGCGCCGGGGACACGCAGGCCGGGCCGGAGCGCGACCAGGTGGGAGAGGCGGGGGTCCGTGCCGAGGTGCTCGTCGACGGCGTACGGGTCCGAGTCGAGGTCGAACAGGCGACGCAGCCGCTGCACGGCGGTCGTCAGGTCCCGCAGGTCGGTGAGGTGCAGCCGGGCGTCCAGCCAACGGCCCCGGGGCCTGGCCCCGCGCTCCTCGACGGCGGCGACTCCGGCGCCGTACGGGAGGCGCAGCGTCCGCCGGTACGTACGGCCGCCCGGGCTGCCGCTCACCTCCTCGACGCCGGGGACGGCCTCCCGGGCGAGGAGGTCGAAGACGGCGGCGGAGTGGTAGGTACCGCGGTGGGAGAGGCGCAGGGGGATGCCGGGCGGGGTGGACGTCGGTGCGGCGGTGACTCGGGGTGCCGTCGCCCGGAGGGCGCTCGGGGTCGCCGCGTACACGGTTCGGATCGTGTCGTTGAACTGGCGCACGCTGGCGAACCCGGAGGCGAACGCGATCTCCGTGACCGGCAGCTCGGTGGTCTGCAGGAGCACGCGTGCGGTGTGCGCCCGCTGGGCCCGGGCCAGGGCGACGGGGCCCGCCCCGAGTTCGGCGGTGAGCTGGCGCTGCACCTGCCGTGCGCTGTATCCGAGCCGTACGGCGAGCCCGGCGACGCCCTCCCGGTCCACGACTCCGTCGCCGATCAGGCGCATCGCCCTCCCCACGACGTCAGCGCGGACGTTCCACTCGGCGGAGCCGGGGACCGCGTCCGGGCGGCAGCGACGGCAGGCCCGGAAGCCGGCGCCGTGCGCGGCGGCGGCCGTCGGATAGAACCGGACGTTGTGCCGCTTCGGAGTGACGGCCGGGCAGCTGGGGCGGCAGTAGATACCGGTGGTCTCGACGGCGAAGAAGAACTCGCCGTCGAAACGGGAGTCCCTGCTGCGCACGGCGGCGTACCTGGTGTCTTGGTCGGTCACGCTGTCCAGTCTGCGGTACGGGGAGAGGCTGCCGCTGGCGGCTATCGGACACGGCATCTCCCACCCACCCACCGTCTCAGTCGGCTTGCCGGGCACCCTCGAACCGCTGGCGGTGCCCCTCAGACGCCGGCCGGCATCTCCAGCCCGTCTGGGGGTCCCCCCTCTGGGGAGCTTCAGGACGAGCGCGTTCAGCGCGAAGGTGGTCTGGGGGCACAGCCCCCAGGAGGCGGCGGGGGCGAGACAACCCCCGCGCACCCCGGCAGCGTTAGCGCTGGCGACCTCGCTTCGCCTCCATCGCCGCCTTGCCCTCCGCCCCCTTCTTCTTCCAGTCCTTCCGGATCTCCGCCCGCAACCGCGCATCGGTCTTGGCGACGATGTACTGGTTCTCCCGCTGCAGCTTGCGGTAGCTTTCGAGCCGCCGCTGAGCCAGCACCCCCGAGTCGAGCGCCTCCAGCACCGCGCACCCGGGCTCCGCCGTGTGGGCGCAGTCCTGGAAGCGGCACCCGGCGGCGAGTTCCTCGATCTCGGCGAAGACCTGCCCGACGCCGGTACCGGCGTCCCAGAGGCCGACGCCGCGCAGCCCCGGTGTGTCGATGAGGACGCCCCCGCCGGGCATGGCGAGCAGATTGCGGGTGGTCGTGGTGTGCCGGCCCTTGCCGTCGGCGTCACGCGTGGCCTGGACCTCCATGACGTCCACGCCGAGCAGCGCGTTCGCGAGCGTCGACTTGCCCGCGCCGGACTGCCCGAGCAGCACGGCCGTACCGTCGGCGACCACCGCCGCGAGGACGTCGATGCCGTCCCCGTCGGTGGAGCTGACGGTGAGGACCGGCACCCCGGGGGCGGCGGCCTCCACGTCCTGGACGAGATACGAGAGGGTCGTCGCGTCCGGTACGAGGTCGGCCTTGGTGAGTACCACCACGGGCTGCGCAGCCGATTCCCGGGAGAGTGCCGACGTCTGCAGCAGGGCCTCCCCACTCGAACTGGACATGGCGAGTGCCAGGAACCGCTCGATCCGCCCGAGGTCGAATTCGACCGCGAGCGACACACAGATGACGACGTGATCGATGTTGGTGGCCAGCACCTGGCCCTCGGAACGCTTCGACGACGTCGAACGCACGAACGCGGTGCGACGCGGCAGCAGCGTCCGCACATACCGCGGATCACTGCTCTCGGGGTCGACGGCGACCCAGTCGCCCGTGCACACCACCTTCATCGGGTCACGGGGAACGACGAACTCGGTGTCGGCACGGACAGTGCCGACCGGGGTGACGACATCGCACAGGCCACGGTCGACCCGTACGACACGACCGGGCAGGAGACCCTGCTCGGCAAACGGGGCGAACTCGGCTTCCCAGTCCGCATCCCAGCCGTACGGCACGAGCGGATGCATGGAGGAGGAAGCCGAGGACGAACCCAGGAGAGAGGAGAAAGACAAGGGGTGACCCTTCACAAGGGTGGCCCCGGCACCGCGCTCACCGGCGCGGGAGAAGAGTGGTCAGCCGGAGGCCACAGAAGTGGACTTGATGAACTTCCGGATGCGGGCAGCGCCCATCTCAACGACAGCCATCGGTCACACCTCCCAGGCACAGATCACCCGCGGCAAACGCAGATTGCCGCTCGAACATCCCCGACCCTAGAGGTACCCGGGGCCGCGGCGCCATCAAATAACGGCGCATCTGCCGGCGGCTCGCGGAAGCCGGAGGAGTTCTCGCCGCTGCGCGCCGGAGGCTCCGCCGGACGGGTTGTCAGTGGGTGCCGATAGCGTTCGCCGCATCGTCACAGCAAGACCGGGACGCACCGGCTCAAGCGTGCTGTTTTCCGGACGGTGTCAGGGGTGGAGACCGATGGGTTGGTTGTCGGCGGGCGACGGGTACGAAGTCGCCCTGGTGGAGGGCCGGGTGGCCGCGCGGGCCACGTCCGGACGGGCGGCGGGGCGGCAGCTGAAGTCGCTGCCGAAGGCGGTGCGGGAGCATCCGGAGACGGAGCGGCTGCGGCGGTTCGGCGAGTGGCTGGACCGGCACGCGGTGGCGTGCGTGGCGCAGGTGGACACCTGGATGGTGTCGTCGCTGCCGGTGCCCACCGGGCTGCTGGCCCGGCTGTGGCCGGACGAGGCGTGGCAGTCGGCGCTGCGTGACCTCGCGGTCGTCGGGGACGACCCGGACGAGGTGGGCTTCCTGCGGGACGCGACGGACGCCGGTGAGCTGCGGGTGGTGAACCTGGACGGCGAGACGGTCCGGCTGTCGCCCCGTACGGTGACGCTGCCGCACCCGGTGCTGCTGCCCGACCTGGAGGACCTGCGGGAGTTCGCGGCGGAGCTGGGCGTGACGCAGCGGGTGGAGCAGATCCACCGGGCCACCTGGCTCAGGCCGGAGGGCCTCGCGGAAACGGTCACCGAGATACGGGAGTTCGCGGGCGGGACGTACGACTCGCGGTTCGGGCTGGCCGCGCGGGCCACCTCGCTGGGCTACCGGGTGTCCGGCGGCTACGCGACCTGCCGGGTGCGGGACGCCGGACGCGGCGTCGAGGCGTCGGTGTGGATCGGGGAGCCGTACTGGGACGGGGACACCGAGACCGGCGGCCTGACCTGGAGTGACGAGGAGGGCCGCACGGTGCGGCCGTCCCGGGTCGGCCCGGTCGCCTGGTCCGAGGGGATGCGCATGGCGGCGGCGCTGTACGCCGGCCGCAAGATCGAGAAGGGCAAGGACGCATGAGCACGGGGACCATCGGGCACGCGGGGACCGTCGGGCAGACGGAGGCCGCCGAACTGCTGACGGCCGGGGCGGTGCTGCCGCCGGGTACGGAGGGGGCCGGCGAGCGGGGGGTACCGCTGACCGCGCGTGCGTACCGGCATCCGGGGCTTGACGGCCGGGTGGTGGTGCGGCTGGTCGCGGCCGAGCTGGGTGCGGCGGAGGACCTGGCCGCCGGTTTCCTCGGCCTGGAGCCGGACGGCGAACCGTCCGAGGTCGGTCTCGGCCTGCGGCAGTCGCTGGGCTTCCCGGAGTGGGTGCTGGTGCACCACCCGGCGGACGGCCACCACGCGCTGGGCGTCGTACCGGAGCTGGACCGGGTGGCACGGCAGGCCAGGACCAAGCCGAAGGCGGCACTGGACGCGTACCAGGTGCTCGCCGGTCAACTGGCCGCCGCCGTACCGCACTTCCTGCCGACCTTCTACGAGCAGGCCGGCCGGGTCTTCCTGGGCGTCGAGAACGCCACGTACGCGGCGCAGATGTTCACCCGCGCCCGCAGGTCCGAGGCCGAGCACGGTCTGACGGTCGACGAGGAGCGCCTGGACGCGGTGTTCCTGGAGTTCGCGCTCGCCGGGGCGCTGCCGGTGAAGGTGCTGTCGGGGTACGCGAAGGAGCTGGTCGCGCGGGTCCCGGCGCAGGAGGCGTTCCACCGGTTCCGCCGGCTGTGCGTGCGGCGTACGGCGGGCGGGCTGGCCCCGTCCGCGCAGATGGCGGGCGATCTGCGCAAGCTGGCCAAGGCGGCGGGACTGGACCCGGTGGCGGAGGAGGGTGCGTATCTGGCCGAACTGCTGGCGCTGCCCGCCACGTTGCGGGCGGCGGCGGGCTGGTGGAAGGCCCACCGTCCGGCGCTGGCGGCACTGGCCCGGCGGGAGCCGGAGGTGCGCGGGACGCTGCTGGAGCTGATGCCTTCGAGCAACGACAATGAACTGCCGGGACTGTGGCTGGAGTTGCTGGAGGAGTCCGGCGCCACGGCGGGGCTGTGCGACGACTCGATGCCGCAGGCCGAGCGCCCGGCGGACGGGGCCGCCGGCTGGCTCGGGCGGTTCCTGTCGTTCCGTGACTCCGGGTGGCGGCGGCGCGGCCGGTTGCCGGGGCTGTACCCGCTGGTGGAGCGGATGGCCGACCGGCTGCGTGCCGAACTCGCCGGTTCCGGTGGGACGTTGCCGGTCACGGCCGATGACGTGGATCTGCTGGACCTGCTGCTGTCGCTGGAGGTGCCGGTCGCCGACCCCGAGGAGCGCGCCGGGCTGAGCCTGGAGCAGTGGGCGGCGGGTGAGGACCGGCGCGATCTGGTGGCGCTGGAGGCCGATGCCCGCTTCCGGCCCGCGTTCCGGCGCGGGGCCGACCGGTTCGGCAACGACAAGGACGGTCTGCGGGCCCTGCGGGTACTGGCCCGGTCCCCCGGCGGGCGGCCGATGCTGACGGAGTGGGTGCGCGCGGTCGCCGGGCGGTTCGCCGCCGTCGGTCTGCCGGAACTGCCCGACGCCCTGGGCCGGTTGACGTGGCTGCCGGGTGAGACCCTGGCCCTCGCCGAGGACGAGGTGCGCGCCGCGGTCGGCACCGACCTCGCCCCGGTCCTCGTACGGACCCTGCGGGCCGGGCTCCTCGACGAGCTGGGCTGGCCCGCCTGGGAGGAGGCCGCTGCCGCCCTCGTACCCGCCAAGGACATCGACGACCTGGTCGTCGCGGACGCCTGGCCGCATCTGATCGCCTCCGGCTCCTCGCAGGTCCGGGTGCTCGGCGCCGAGGGTGCCGTACTCACCCACGACCTGCGGATACCGGACAAGGACTGCTACGGCGATCCGGGCTGCCACTACGTGGACGGTGAACTGCTCGTCTACTGGCGGTCCCGCGAGGCCAACGGCGAACTGCGCGGCTACTGGCACCACTCCGCCGACCGCCGGCAGCCCGTGCAGGGCGCTGGCCCCCGGGGCACCCAGGTGAACTATCTGGGCAACCTCGGCGCCGTCACCCTCCCGCTGCCCGGCGGGGGCCGGACCACGGGCACCGGTGTCGTGCACCGGGGCGACACCGCTGTGCCCGAGGAACGGTCGGTGATCAGCGACGGCACCTCGAACTGGGTGTGGGACTGGGACGGCCAGGACCGCGAGACCGCCGGGTGGTACGAGTACGACCCGGCCACCGGTGAGCGCGGACGGCAGAGCCTGCCCGGCTTCCTCGCCGACGCCACCCGCACCGCCCCGGCGGGAACCACCTTCGAGTCCGGCTGGGTGCTGCCCGCTCCGGACGGCGGGCTGCTGGGCTGGCGCGTGGTGAAGCTGCCCGACGGCTCGCTGCGCGGCGAGGACCCGGCCGGGAACGCCGTAGTCCTGCCCGCCGACGCCGGACGGCCGGTGCGGGCGGTGCTCTTCCCCGGCGCCGACCGGCCGGTGGCCGTCGTCACGGGCTCGTACAGCCTCAGGCTGATCGACCAGGACGGCGTCGTCACGGCCACGGCCAAGACGGACAACAAGCCCGGCACGTTCGCGGCCGGCACCCTGGTGCTGCCCCCGCTGCGCTTCTGGCACTTCCTCCGGCCCCGCGACCCGCAGGGCTCCGAGGCGCTGCGCCGCGTCGACCGCGACACGGCGGCGGCGCTGCTGACCGACGCCGCCCGGGAGCGCGAGGCCGCGGACCCGGACGAGCTGCCCGCGCTGATCCGTACGCTGCTGCCGCAGGTCGGTCATGACGCGCTGGTGACGGGCATCGCCGCCGTGGTGCGGTTCGCGGCCACCCAGCAGGCCGCGCTGGACGCGGCGGCTGCCCGGCTCGCCCTGGAACTCGCGGGCGGGCAGCCGGAGGAGGGGCCCGCCGGTCCGGCCGACCGGTTGCTCGACGCCGCGCTCAGCGGCCTCGGCCTCGTCCACTCCTGGTACGGCTCCGACGACACCGACCAGGTCTGCCGCCAAGTGCGGTTCGTCGGCGAGGCGTTGCGGGACGCTCCCGAGCCGGCTCCGGCGGTCCGCCTGCACCTCGACGGTCCTGAACTGCCGTCGGCACGGCTGGACTGGGAGTCCCTTCCCGACCTGCCCTTCGCCGCGGCTTTCCGGGCCGCTGCCGCGACCACCGAGCCGGAGCACCGGGAGGCGCTGGGGGAACTCCTGCGCGAAGTGGACGCCCAGGGCCTGGCGGTGGTCGACCCGGACCGGTGGCGCCGTTTCGAACTGCGTCTCGACAGCAGCCTGTTCACCAAGGCCGACGGCACTTTCCGGTCCGGGTCCTGGCGAGGTCTGCTCCGGTTGGGCGGCGGCGCGTTCCTGGCGTTCGTCGACGTGGAGCGCCCGGACACCGGCAGCTGCGAGTTCACGGCGCTCTTCCACGACCCGGCCGGACTGTTCGAGGTCCCCGCGCCCTACACGGTGGCGTCCTCGTCCCCGGTGGGCGAGACCCGGGAGGCCGGGTGGCTCGGGGCGTTCCTGACCGAGCTGGCCGGGCGCGGTGCGGCGCCCTGGTTCCCCGAGGCCGCCGAGGAGTTCACCCGCCTGACCGGGGTCACTCCGACCACGGCCAGGCTGATCGTGGCCGGACTGCCGCAGGTGGACAGGTACGAGCGGAACTTCCTGACCGCCGGAGCCCGTACGACGCTCGGGGTGAAGGTGGCCGACGCCGCCCTGGCCAAGGACGAGTTGCGCGGCCTGGACGCGGGCTTCCGGCGGGCCGTCGTCCGGGCGCTGCTGCCCGCCGAACCCGCACGGCTGTGGACGGAGGGCCCCGACGTGGCCGCCGCCGCGCAGGTCTGGAACGCCAGGCTGGGCCGACGGGCCGCGGTCCCCGAGGCGCTGCTCTCGGAGGCCGTCCGCGCCGTGCGGACATCGTGGGAGCCGAGCCGGGCGCTGCCCGCGCTCCTCGACCCGGCCGCCGAACCGCAGTTGAGCCGCGATCTGACCTGGCACGTCAGCGGGGACCGGGTCCACCCGGTCGACAAGGACGCCACCGGTTTCACCTCCGGCACTTTGACAAGCACCGTCACCCTGGCCGCCTGGCTGGCCCACCGGCTCCCGGCGGGCGACCCGATCAGGGCCGCCCTCCCGGCCGCGCTGACCGCCGTACGGGACCGGCTGGCCAACCCCGGGCTGATGCTCGACCTCGACCAGTACGTCAGCCTGTCCGACTTCCGCAAGGTGGCCGGCGCCCCCACCGAGACCGGCGAGGGCTACGAGCGCTACGGCGCCGTCATCATGGCCACGGCGGACGACCAGCCCGCGCCCGGAATCCGTACGGCGCTGCTGGACGAGGCCGGGACCGACCCGTTCCTGTCCGTCCTGCGCACCGGCGACCAGCGGCCCTTCCCGGCCGAGGTGGCGCTGCGCATCGCCGGTGACCCGCGTTTCACCGCCCTTCTGGCCGATCCCGGTGACCCGGAGGCGGGGGCGCGGGACAAGGACGGCACCTGGTGGCCGCAGGACCCCGCCCGGTCGGTGCCGGACCTGGTCGGCGAGGCGGCGAAGGAGTACGGCGTCGGGGAGGACGCCGCCGTGCTCTACCTGATGCTGCTGGCGATGCCCGACCCGACCGACCGCAACACCGCGCGCTGGACGGGGTGGCAGCAGCATCGAGGCGGGGCTGCCCGGCTCAAGGCCGCCCGCGCCGAACTGGCCGCCTCCGGCCTGGTCGTCGAGGCCGGCCGCGCCCGGGCCGGGCGTTCGCTCTTCCTGCCCGGCGGCTGGGTGGACCCCAAGTCCCCGCGCCTTCCGCTGGAGCAGTGGAAGCTGCCGCTGTACGACCTGGTCAGCGGCGACCACCCCGCGCTCGGGGTGATCGTGCCGACCGAACCCGTCGCCGATCTCTACCGCAGGGCCTGGCAGCGGGTCCGCGAAGGCGACGGCCCGCGCTTCCAGGAGCTCAAGGTCCGGCGCGGCCGGCGCCGCTGAGCCCGGCGGGGGGGCGCGGTGCGGCGCCGGACCGCCCGGCGCCGCGCCCCGGCCCCAGCCTCCGCCCCGGCCCCAGCCTCCGCCCCGGCCCCAGCCCCAGCCCCCAACTTCTGTACGGCACCCAGTAATCCGTAAAGCCCAAGGAACATCCCAATGCTGAAGTCAAGCTGCTGCCGTGACGGGAAGTGACCCGTGGTAGCACTGTCCGTCACGCAGCATTGCCCAGAGGACGTTCACCCGTCGGCGGGCGAGGGCGATCAGGGCCTG
>NZ_JAAGLU010000299.1 GCF_010550245.1 Streptomyces sp. SID12501 | reverse complement strand
CCGGTCCATGAGGTTCCTCAGGCCCGTCTGGAAGTGCGCGTTGAGGTAGCCGTACTCCAGGACCTCGCCGTCCTCGTCGCCGTGCACGTCGAGGTAGCGGTCCAGGACGATCCGGTCCTCGGTGAGGGTGCCGGTCTTGTCCGTGCACAGCACGTCCATCGCGCCCAGGTTCTGGATCGCGTTGAGCCGCTTGACGACCACCTTGCGCCGGGACATGGCGACCGCGCCGCGCGCCAGGTTGGCGGAGACGACCATCGGCAGCATCTCGGGGGTCAGGCCCACCGCGACGGCGATGCCGAAGAGGAACGCCTCGTCCCAGTCGCCCTTGGTGAAGCCGTTGATCATGAAGACCACGGGGACCATGACCAGCATGAAGCGGATCAGCAGGAAGCTGACCTTGCGCACCCCGGTGTCGAAGTTGGTCTGCGGGCGTTCGCCGACGAGGGAGCCGGCCATCGAACCGAACCAGGTGTCGGCGCCGGTGGCGACGACGACCCCTGTGGCGGTGCCGGAGGTGACCGAGGTGCCCATCAGGACCAGGTTGTCGGCCTCGACGGGGTCGCGCGTCAGCGTCTGACCGGGGTC
>NZ_JAAGLU010000298.1 GCF_010550245.1 Streptomyces sp. SID12501 | reverse complement strand
GTACTTCTACACGGTCGCGTACCACGCGATCCGTGCGTCGAACCTGCTCGCGCAGGAGCGCAAGGCGTCGTTCTACGGCTTCGAGCGCTCGACCTACGCGACGGGCGAGTACTTCACGAAGTACGTCGAGAAGGAGTGGAAGCCGCGCACCGAGCGCGTCGCCGCGCTGTTCGCGGACGCGGGCGTGCACATCCCCACGCAGGACGACTGGCGCGAGCTGGCCGCCCTGGTGGCCGAGCACGGCCTGTACAACCAGAACCTGCAGGCGGTCCCGCCGACCGGCTCGATCTCGTACATCAACCACTCGACGAGCTCGATCCACCCGATCGCGTCGAAGATCGAGATCCGCAAGGAGGGCAAGATCGGGCGCGTCTACTACCCGGCGCCCTTCATGACGAACGACAACCTGGAGTACTACCAGGACGCGTACGAGATCGGCTTCGAGAAGATCATCGACACGTACGCCGAGGCGACGCAGCACGTCGACCAGGGCCTGTCGCTCACGCTCTTCTTCAAGGACACCGCGACGACGCGTGACCTCAACCGCGCGCAGATCTACGCGTGGAAGAAGGGCATCAAGACCATC
>NZ_JAAGLU010000297.1 GCF_010550245.1 Streptomyces sp. SID12501 | reverse complement strand
CTCGTCGACGATCAGGACCTCGTGCTGCGGGAGCACGGGCGCCCCTTCGATGGCGTCGATGGCGAGCAGCGCGTGGTTGGTGACGACCACGTCCGCGAGCTTGGCCCGCTCACGGGCGGCCTCCGCGAAGCATTCGGCCCCGTACGCGCACTTCGTCGCGCCCAGGCATTCCCGCGAGGAGACCGAGATCTGGCTCCAGGCCTTGTCGGAGACGCCGGGGGTGAGGTCGTCGCGGTCGCCGGTCTCGGTCTCGTCCGCCCAGTCACGCAGCCGGATCAGGTCCTGGCCGAGCTTGCTGGTGGGGGCGGCCGCCTCGAACTGGTCGAAGAGTCCCTCCTCCTCGTCCTGCGGGGCGCCCTCGTGGAGGCGGTGCAGGCAGAGGTAGTTGGACCGGCCCTTGAGCATGGCGAACTGCGGGCGGCGGCGGAGCTGCGGATGCAGCGCCTCCACCGTCCGGGGCAGGTCGCGCTCGACGAGCTGGCGCTGGAGGGCCAGCGTCGCCGTGGCCACGACCACGCGCTCGCCGTGCGCGAGGGCCGGCACCAGGTAGCCGAGGGACTTGCCGGTGCCGGTGCCTGCCTGGATG
>NZ_JAAGLU010000296.1 GCF_010550245.1 Streptomyces sp. SID12501 | reverse complement strand
GCCCACGGCTCCGCCCGCACCGCGCTGCGCACCGGCGCCGTGCTGTCCGTCGCCGCCCTCACCCTCACCGCCTGCGGCGCCTCGACCGACGGCGGCACCGGCACGTCCGGCGACGCGACCGCCGACGGCGACCTGTCCGGCCAGACCCTCACCGTCGCCGCGTACGCCGGCTCGTGGGGCGAGGCGTTCACCAAGGCGTTCGTCGAGCCGTTCGAGGAGGCCACCGGCGCGACCGTCGAGCTGGTCCCCGGCGGTCCCGCCGAGTGGCTCACCGCGCTGCGGTCGTCGTCCGGCGGCGAGCCCGCCTACGACCTCGTCGCGTTCACGCCGAACGTCATCCCGAGCGCCGTCGCCGCGCGCGTCGTGCAGCCCCTCGACACCGACCGCGTCGCCGACTGGGCCGACCTCAACACGACGCTCGTCGCGCAGAGCAACGTCGGCGACGTGCAGTACGGGCTGCCGCTCACCGTCGGGTCGACCGGCCTGGCCTACCGCACCGACCTCGTCACCGACCCGCCCACCGACTGGTCGGACGTGTTCCGGCCCGAGCTGTGCGGCCACGTCGGCGTCTCGCCGCTCACCTTCAA
>NZ_JAAGLU010000295.1 GCF_010550245.1 Streptomyces sp. SID12501 | reverse complement strand
CAACACCGCCGTGCAGGGGGTGAACGCGGTCAGTCAGGTGGTCCGGGCGGTCGAGGAGCTGGACGCGCTGCCCGAGGTGGATGTGATCGTCGTGGCCCGGGGCGGCGGCAGCGTGGAGGACCTGCTGCCGTTCTCCGACGAGCAGCTGATCCGGGCCGTGGCCTCCTGCCGTACGCCGGTGGTCTCGGCGATCGGCCATGAACCCGACTCCCCGCTGCTGGACCTGGTGGCCGACCTGCGCGCCTCCACGCCCACGGACGCGGCCAAGAAGGTCGTACCGGACGTGGGCGAGGAGCTGGAGCGGGTGCAGCAGCTCCGGGACCGGGCGCTGCGGACCGTACGGGGGATCCTGGACCGCGAGGAGCGGGGGCTCGCGCACGCGCTGGGCCGGCCCGCCATGGAGCACCCCCAGCGGCTGGTGGACGAGCGGGCGGCGGAGATCGACGCGCTCGTCGGGCGGAGCCGCCGGGTGCTGGGCCATCTGCTGGACCGGGCCGATTCGGAGCTCGTGCACACCCGGGCCCGGGTCGTCTCCCTGTCGCCCGCCGCCACACTGGAGAGGGGGTACGCGGTGCTCCAGCGGCCCG
>NZ_JAAGLU010000294.1 GCF_010550245.1 Streptomyces sp. SID12501 | reverse complement strand
GACTTCCGTCGACGTCAACGGGCAGCGGATCCAGGGCCGCCACGTGCTCCTGGCGACCGGCTCCGTGCCGAAGTCCCTGCCGGGTCTCGACATCGACGGCAACCGCGTCATCTCCTCGGACCACGCGCTGGTCCTGGACCGCGTGCCCGAGTCCGCGATCATCCTGGGCGGCGGCGTCATCGGCGTCGAGTTCGCCTCGGCGTGGAAGTCCTTCGGCACCGACGTCACCGTCATCGAGGGCCTCAAGCACCTCGTCCCGGTCGAGGACGAGAACAGCTCGAAGATCCTTGAGCGTGCCTTCCGCAAGCGCGGCATCAAGTTCAACCTCGGCACCTTCTTCGAGAAGGCCGAGTACACCGAGTCGGGCGTCCGCGTGACGCTCGCCGACGGCAAGACCTTCGAGGCCGAGGTGCTGCTGGTCGCCATCGGTCGCGGTCCGGTCTCGCAGGGCCTGGGCTACGAGGAGCAGGGCGTCGCGATGGACCGCGGCTACGTCCTGGTCGACGAGTACATGCAGACCAACGTGCCGACCATCTCCGCCGTCGGTGACCTCGTCCCGACCCTCCAGCTCGCGCACGTCGGCTTCG
>NZ_JAAGLU010000293.1 GCF_010550245.1 Streptomyces sp. SID12501 | reverse complement strand
AGTCCGAGACGTGGACGACCCGCACGCCGGTCAGGCCTCCGCGGGGACGACGGCGTCGATGCGCGCCGCCGCGTCGCGGTGCACGCGGCGCTCGAGCACGAACGACATGACCGGCACGACGCCCGCGAGCGCCATCGTCACGAGCCGCCCGAGCCGCCAGCGCAGCGTCGACCACAGGTCGAAGACCGTGACGAGGTACACGACGTACACCCAGCCGTGCACCATCGCGATGATCCGCGCGGCCTCGGACCGCGGGTCGCCCTCGACGTTGAACCCGGGGACCTGCAGGACGTACTTGAGGACCATCTCGACGCACAGCAGCAGCAGCATCACGCCCGTGACCCACGCCATGACGCGGTAGCGCCGCAGCGAGCCGCGGGCCTTGCGGGCCCACGCGGCCACCTCGGGCGCGGGCGCCGCGGCGGTGGTCGGGACGGGGCCGTTCGCCTCGGTGCTCACGCTGGTCCTCTCGTCGTCGCCGGTCACTCCCACTCGATCGTGCCCGGCGGCTTGCTCGTGACGTCGAGCACGACGCGGTTGACCTCGGGCACCTCGTTGGTGATGCGCGTGGAGATCGTCGCGAGCAC
>NZ_JAAGLU010000292.1 GCF_010550245.1 Streptomyces sp. SID12501 | reverse complement strand
TCACCCTGGCGGTCGCGCTGATCGGGGGCGTGGTGTTCCCGCGCTGGTTCATGCTCAGCGCGCAGGCGATCTACACCGCCGGCCTGGTGTTCGCGTGGTGGCTGTTCCAGCAGTCGTTCTTCGAGATCGGCGCGCTGTGCCCGTGGTGCCTGCTGATCACCGTGACGACGACGCTCGTCTGGGCGGGGTTGACCCGCATCAACGTCCGGGACGGGCACATGTCGTTGCCGGGTCGCGCGGGTCCGTGGGGTCGGCGCTTCGTCGCGTCGGGCAACGACTGGTTCATCACCGCGGCCGTGCTCGTGCTGTTCGGCGCCGTGATCTTCGCGAAGTACGGCTGGACGCTGCTCTGACCCGTCCCGACGGCCCGGTCGCGTCCTGGACGTGACCGGGCCGTCCTGCGTCCCCGGCCGGTGACGGCACGCGTGACCGGCGGCGTGGCACGGGTTGACGGGCCGATCGACCCTCCGTAGTCTCCCGTTTCAGCAAGATTGCAGGCTCATCGCAATCCGTTGCAACCTGTGCGCCCCGGGTCCGCCCGGGTCACCTCCTCCACGCGGCGCACGCCGCACCGGTCGGCGCACCGAC
>NZ_JAAGLU010000291.1 GCF_010550245.1 Streptomyces sp. SID12501 | reverse complement strand
CCGACCAGGTTCTTGACCGGGGCCTGGCGGTGAGAGGTTCCGAGCAGGGAGGTACCGGTGGCGGCGAGGGCGTCCAGCGCCTCGGTCCGCACCTTGGAGGGGCCCGCGCCGAAGCGTCCGTCGGCGGGCTTGATGTCAGCGGGAATCTGGATCTCAGCCACGAGCGGAGCGTATCGGGTCCGGGTCCGCGCACCGGAAACGCGTCCAGCGAATGAGACACGCCGGCGCGGTGGCAGGGTGGGCGCCGTGACGACACCCGGGGAACTGGAACGGACATTGCGAGCGAACCTGCGCGGCGGGGTCGACTTCGGGGCCGCCGCCCGCGCGCTGGTGACCATGGACGCCTCCAACTACCGCCGCGTCCCGGTCGGCGTGGTCACCCCGCGCGACGCCGAGGACGTGGCCACCGCCCTGCGGATCTGCGCCGACGCCGGGGTCCCCGTCGTGCCGCGCGGCGGTGGCACCTCCATCGCCGGGCAGGCGACCGGCACCGGCGTGGTCCTCGACCTCACCCGGCACATGAACGCCCTCGTCTCCCTCGACCCCGCGGCCCGGACGGCGGTCGTCCAACCCGGGCTGGTCCTCGAC
>NZ_JAAGLU010000290.1 GCF_010550245.1 Streptomyces sp. SID12501 | reverse complement strand
GTCTGGTAGTTGTTCGGCACGGGGCTCTGCGGGTTGAAGTGCGACTGGAAGCCCACGCAGTCGATCGGGACGCCGCGGGCCTTGAAGTCGCGGACCATGGTGTAGACGGCCTGCGTCTTGGCGTGCGTCCAGTCGTCGGTGTTGTAGTCGTTGTAGCAGAGCTTGGCGCCCGGGTCGGCAGCGCGTGCGGCGCGGAACGCGGCCTCGATCCAGTCGTTGCCGGTGCGCTGCAGGTTCGAGTCGCGGCGCGAGCCGCGACCGTCGTCGGCGAAGGCCTCGTTCACGACGTCCCAGGCGTAGATCTTGCCGCGGTAGTGCGTCGCGACCTGCGTGACGTGGTTGAGCATCGCCTGGCGCAGCGCGCTGCCCTCCATGCCCTGCATCCAGCCGGGCTGCTGCGCGTGCCACGCGAGCGTGTGCCCGCGCACCTTCTTGCCCTTGCCGAGCGCGTAGTTCACGATCCGGTCGCCGTTGGTGTAGCTGAACTGGCCCCGGTTCGGCTCCGTGGCGTCCATCTTCATCTCGTTCTCGGCGGTGATCATGTTGAACTCGCGGTTCGCGATGGTCGAGTACGTCGAGTCGTTGAGGCG
>NZ_JAAGLU010000028.1 GCF_010550245.1 Streptomyces sp. SID12501 | reverse complement strand
TCGCACCCTCTATGCCGCCGACGCCTGCCGCCGCGCTCATCGGTGCACTCGCGTCCGCCCCTCCGCCGTCGCGCGCCGCCGCGCTCACTCCCGCACCCGCACCGGCCCCTTCCTCGGTGCGCGCCGCCGCCCTCACCCGCGCGCCCGCATCCGTTCTCCCCCCGACTCCATCCGCCCCCCACGCTGTACAGGCCGCCGTACCCGCCTCCTGGCACCCGTCGGCCCCGCACCGCATCCGGCCCGTCCCCCACTCGGCCGAAGGAATCGCCTCACATGGACCGTATGGAACGCCAGCACCGCACCCTCCGTACTCCCGCTCCTGACCCGCGCCCGAACAGCCCGCGAGGCCCGCTCACGTACCTGTCCCACACGCCCCACCCGTCTCACCCATCCCTCACTCCCCATGTACCTCACCCCCTCCGGTCCGCCCTCCGCTTCACGCCGCCGCCGCTCCACGCACCCCCCTCGACCAAGCCTCCACGTGAGTGCCCCGGCCACTCGGGTCGCCCCGGCCGCCTCGTCCTCCCTGCCCGGCCGGCCGCCGGCCCCGGCTGCGACGCCGTGAGGACGCACGGGCAGCACAGGCAGCACAGGCAGCACGAGCGGCGGATCATGGACTCACTGCCCCGCGTCGGCTGTGTCTTCGCCGACGACCAGCACAGGTGGCGGATCGTCCCGTCCGGTTCCCACCCAGGTGTCACCCGGCGGCCGGGCACGCGTTGCGTCGCCGGTGCCCAGTCGGCCGACCCGTCCTGGACGCGCACCCGGCCGGCCTCCCCGTCCGCCCGGCCCCGGCTGATCCACAGCCCCGAGGGCGACTCCCCGTACACCCCGCCGATACCGCTGTACGTCCTCGCCCGCAGGCCGGCCGGCAGTGTTCCGAGCCGGTCGCCCGGCGCGGGCGGCTGATCCCGCCGACTCCCTTGCGAATCCCCTGAGGCGAAAGGCCTCGGGGGATCTTGACGGCACAAATGTTACCGGTAACATTTGTGCCGTCCCCGCACTGGAGCGAGGGCGAGTCAGCCGCGTTCTCGACCACAGGCGACGGGAGTCCACGTGACCGGCCAACCCACCGGACGACCGGCGGTCACCGAGCAGCGAGTCCTCTCGACGCCGCCTACGACCCCGACCGTTCCGGTCTTCAGCCCCGTCGCCGTGGTCGCCTCCTGCATCGGCTTCGTGCTGATCGGGGTCATCCAGGCCCTGTACGGTCCGTCGATCCCGGCCTTCCGTGACGAGTTCGGGCTCTCCCCGTCGGCCGCCGGTCTCGGGCTGAGCGCCCACTTCGCCGGCGGGGTCGTCGGGGTGCTCCTCTTCGACCGGCTGTACGCGCGACTCGGCAACCGGCGCATCCTCGGCAGCTCGTACCTCCTGATGGCAGCCGGCGCCGCGGGCTTCGCGCTGGCGCCGAACTGGCCCGTGGCGCTGGCCGCCGCCCTGGTCGCGGGGCTCGGCTTCGGCGGTATCGACTACGGCCTCAACCAGCTGTTCGCGGTCGGCTTCGGCAACCGTTCGACGGCGATGCTGAACATCCTCAACGCCCACTTCGGCGTCGGCGCGATTCTCGGCCCGGCCCTGATCGGCGTGGTCGGTGCCGAGCACTATCCGGCCGTCTTCCTCGCCTTCTCCCTCGCCAACCTGCCCCTGCTGCTGTGCCTTCGAGGTGTACGGGAACACGTACCGCAGCCGGCGGCCCCGGCACCCGAGTCCGGCAGCCCCGGCGGGCAGGTGCTCGCCCGCAGCCTGGGCTCCGTACTCGGCGTCTTCGTCACCCTCTATGTCCTGCACGTGGGCATCGAGGCGGGCGTCGGCGGCTGGGAGCCGACGCACCTGGAGACGGTCGGATACGGGGCTGCGGGCGCCGCCACGGCCACCTCCGTGTACTGGCTGATGATGACCGCGGGCCGTTTCCTGGCCGCCCCGCTCGCCTTGCGCTTCTCGCCGCAGTCGATCATCGCGGTGTCCTGCGCCGGGATGACCGTCTGCCTGCTGCTGGCCGCCGTACCCGTCCTCGCCCCCTACGCCTACGCGGGCGTCGGCCTCTTCATCGCGCCGATCTTCCCCACCGGGCTGCCCTGGCTGAACCGGGCCGCCCCGCGGGCGCGGAGAGCCGGTGCCGTGGTCATCGCCGCGTCGATGGCCGGGGGAGTGGCCGCGGGACCGGCGCTCGGCAAGGCCATCGAGTGGTCCGGCGTACGGGCCGTGCCGCTGCTGCTGTGCGGGGTCTCGGCGCTGTGCCTGGCGGCCACGCTCTGGCTGATCCGCGCGACCCGGACCCATTGAACGGCTCCCGTTGAACGCCTTCCGTCGAACACCCCCCACTGAACGACCGCTGCCGATCACCGCACCTCACCTCCAGCGAACCGGCTGGAACCCGCGAACCGAAGGGAAACCCCAGCATGCCCGCCCTGACAACGACGTCCGACGGTTTCCTGCTGCACGACGAACCGTTCCGGATCATCTCCGGCGCGATGCACTACTTCCGCGTCCACCCCGACCAGTGGGCCGACCGGCTGCGCAAGGCCCGCCTGATGGGCCTCAACACCGTGGAGACGTACGTCCCCTGGAACCTCCACCAGCCCGAGCCGGGCACCCTCGCCCTCGACGGGATCCTCGATCTGCCGCGTTATCTGCGACTGGCCAAGGCGGAGGGGCTGCACGTCCTGCTGCGGCCCGGCCCCTTCATCTGCGCGGAGTGGGACGGCGGCGGGCTCCCTTCCTGGCTCACCACCGACCCGGACATCCGGCTGCGTTCCAGCGACCCCCGCTTCACGGGCGCCATCGACCGCTACCTCGACCTGCTGCTGCCGCCCCTGCTGCCGTACCTCGCCGAGTCGGGCGGTCCCGTCATCGCCGTCCAGGTGGAGAACGAGTACGGGGCGTACGGCGACGACACCGCGTATCTCGAACACCTCGCGGAGGCCCTGCGCTCGCGCGGGATCAGGGAGTTGCTCTTCACCTGCGACCAGGCCAACCCCGAGCACCTCACGGCGGGCAGCCTCCCCGGTGTGCTCACCACGGGCACCTTCGGCAGTAAAGTCGACCGCTCCCTGGCCGAGTTGAGGGCACATCAGCCCGAAGGGCCCCTGATGTGCGCCGAGTTCTGGATCGGCTGGTTCGACCACTGGGGCGAGGAGCACCACACCCGGGACGCGGCCGACGCCGCCGCGGACCTGGACCGGCTGCTCTCGGCGGGCGCGTCCGTCAACATCTACATGTTCCACGGCGGCACCAACTTCGCCTTCACCAACGGCGCCAACCACGACCACGCCTACCAGCCCATGGTCACGTCCTACGACTACGACGCCGCCCTCACCGAGAACGGCGACCCCGGCCCGAAGTACCACGCCTTCCGTGACGTGATCGCCCGGCACGCGCCCGTCCCCGACGAGCCGGTTCCCGCGCCGAGCGTCAAACTGCCGCCCACCGTCGTCGAGTTGGGACTGCAGGCGCCCCTGCTGCCCAACGCGGGGCTCCTCGCGAAGCCCGTGCGCACCCAGGACCCGGTGACCATGGACGAACTGGGGCTGCGCGCCGGATACGTGCTCTACCGCACCACAGCTCCCCTCGCGGGCGACGGGCTGCTGCACTTCGCGGGCGGGGTGGGCGACCGGGCGCAGGTGTTCGTCGACGGTGCCCCCGTCGGCGTACTCGAACGCGAGCGGCACGACGAGTCCCTGCCGGTCCGGATCCCCGCTGCCGGAGCGGCGGTCGAGGTGCTCGTGGAGAACATGGGCGGGGTCAACTACGGGCCGCGCATCGGCTCACCCAAGGGACTCCTCGGAGCGGTCACCTTCAACGGCACCGCGCTGCACGGCTGGGACAGCCACCCCCTCACCCTCGACGACCTCAGTGCGCTGACCTTCGCCCCCTCGGGCGCGACCCCGGCCGCCCAACCCGCCTTCCACCGGGGCACCTTCGAGGTCGTCACCCCCGCCGACACCTTCCTGTCGCTGCCCGGCTGGACCAAGGGCCAGGCCTGGATCAACGGCTTCCACCTCGGCCGCTACTGGAACCGCGGACCGCAGCGCACCCTCTATGTGCCCGCGCCCGTACTGCGCCCCGGCGCCAACGACCTGCTGCTCCTCGAGCTCAACGCCACCACCTCCGCGCAGGCCCTGCTCACCGACACGCCCGACCTCGGCCCGGTGAAGCCATGACCCGCCACTTCCTCCGGGTCCCTACGGCCACCGAACCCCCGCTCACCGGCCACCTCCCCTTCTCCGACGCGCCGGGAGCCGCCGATCGGATCGAGGTGACCAACCGCTTTTTCACCCGTGGCGGACGCCCCTGGTTTCCCGTCTCCGGCGAGTTCCACTACACCCGCTACCCGGCGGGGGAGTGGGAGGAGGAGCTGCTGAAGATGAAGGCGGCCGGGGTGACGGCTGTCGCCAGTTACCTCATCTGGATCCACCACGAGGAGATCGAGGGCCGGGTCCGCTTCGACGGCGACCGCGACCTGCGCCGCTTCGCCGAACTCTGCGCCCGCCACGGCCTGGACTTCATCCCGCGCATCGGCCCCTGGAGCCACGCCGAGGTGCGGGGCGGAGGCCTGCCCGACTGGCTGCTCGCCCGCACCGGCGCACCCCGCACCGACGACCCCGCCTACCTGGAACCCGTACGCGGCTGGTTCACCGCGATCGCCGAGCAGCTGAAGGGGCTGGACCGGGCGCACGGCGGCCCGATCGTCGCCATCCAGATCGAGAACGAGCTGTACGACCGACCCGGGCACCTCCTTACCCTGAAGCGGATGGCCGAGGAGGCCGGGCTGAGCGCCCCGCTCTGGACCTCGACGGCCTGGGGAGGGGTCCAACTCCCGCCCGACGAACTGCTTCCGCTGTACGGCGGCTACACCGAGACCTTCTGGACGGAGTGGGACGGCGGCTGGTCCGACACCTGCCGCAAGCACTTCTTCTTCACCCACCAGCGCGACGACGAGGGCATCGGAGCCGACCTGCGGCCGACGCACGTGCGGGGCGGCGAACCGGCGTCGACCGACCGATTTCCCTGGGCCACCTGTGAGTTGGGCGGCGGGATGGCCGTGGCCTACCACCGCCGGCCACGCGTCGACGGCGCCGACATCGGTGCCCTCGGGCTCACGAAGATCGGGTGCGGCTCGGTCTGGCAGGGCTACTACATGTTCCACGGCGGCACCAACCCGGCGGGCGAGCTGACCACCCTCCAGGAGTCCCACGCCACCGGCTACCCGAACGACCTCCCCGTCCTGACGTACGACTTCCAGGCGCCGCTCGGCGAGTACGGGCAGTACCGGCCCTCCTACGACGAACTGCGCCTCCAGCACCTGCTGTTGGCGGACTTCGGCGAGGGCATCGCACCCATGGAGTCCGCGCTGCCCGCGCGACAGCCGACCGGACAGGACGACCGGGAGACGCTGCGGTGGGCCGTGCGGGGCGACGGTGACTCCGGTTTCCTCTTCGTGAACAACCATCAGCCGCACGAGCCGTTGCCGGACCACCCGGACACGTCGTTCACCGTGGAGTTCCCGGACGCTCCCGAACTGACGCTGCCCAGCGTGCCGGTGACGATCCCTCAGGGCGCCTACTTCTGCTGGCCATTACGTCTCGACGTCGCCGGACTCCGGCTCGACTGGGCCACCGCCCAGCCGGTGTGCACGGTCGACGTCGGCGGACGTACCGTCCTGGTGCTGGCCGCCACGGACGGGATCCCCGTCGAACTCGCCCTGGACATCGGGACGTTGAGGTACGTGCACACCCCCATGGGGCAGGTCGTGTCCGCCGACGGCCGCTTCCTCGTCACCGGACTGCGGCCCGGCACGGACGCCCTCGTCGAGGTCGGGACGGTGGACGGCGGCCAGGTCGGACTGCTGGTGCTGGACGCGGCGACCGCCCGTACCGCCTACCGGGGCGTGGCCTGGGGCGCCGAGCGGCTCATCCTGTGCGGCGCCGGGGACGGAGTCGTCTTCGACGAACCGGCCGGCGAGGTACGGGTGCACAGTGCGGCGGCGAAGACATCGTTCGCCGTGCTGCCCTCGCCCGAGAGGCCTCCCGGCGAGAACCTGGCGGTGTCCTCCGACGGGGTGTTCACCCGCTACACGCTCCCCACGGGCAGCCACCGCGGCACCCTCGACGTGTCCCTCGTCCGGGCCGCCGGGCCCGCCCCCGACACCGTCACCGGCGTACTGGGCCGGGCCAGTGCCCCCGCGGACACGTACTTCGACACGTCCGCCGCCGAGTACCTCATCGACGTACCGGACGAACTCCCGCGCACCGGAACGCTGTTGCGTATCCACTGGACCGGAGACGTGGCCCGCGCCCAGGTCGGGGACACGCTGGTCGCCGACCAGTTCTTCGCGGGGCGGGTCTGGGAGTTGGGCCTCGACCGGCTGCCGGACGACGCACTCCGGGCCGGCGGCGGGCTGCGGGTGAGGGTGCTGCCGTTCGCCGCCGACGCACCCGTGCACCTGCCGGTGACCGTGCCGGTGGGGGAGGCCGGGATCACGCGGGTCGAGTGGGTAACGGTCCGGACTCACGTGTTCGGAGGGTAGAGCCTGTCGGTGGTGACGTCCGTCCGGCGGCCTATCCTGTGGGCCAGCCGGGCGGGGCACCACCGCCACATGACGAAGCCGAAGGATGCGACCCCCATGACCCGAAGTGCCGGTGGCGGCGCTGCTCCCAAGGGACGCAGCCGGCGCAACTTCGCGGGCGCACGGCCGGTCATGGACGACGTGGCACAGCTGGCCGGTGTCTCCAAGCAGACCGTGTCGCGGGTGCTCAACGACAATCCGGCCGTGCGGGCCGAGACCCGTGAGTCGGTGCTGGAGGCCATGCGGTCGCTCGGGTACCGGCCGAGCCGCAGCGCGCGTTCGCTGGCCAGCGGACGGACCCGGATGCTCGGGGTGATCTCCTTCGACGCGGCCCGCTACGGGCCCGCCTCCACGCTCACCGCGATCAACACCGCCGCCCAGGACGCGGGTTACCTGGTCAGTTCCATCGCCCTCGACACCGCCGACCGGAACACCGTCGTCCGGGCCGTGGACCGGCTGTCGGCGGAGGGCGCCGACGGGGTCATCGCCATCGCCCCGCAACGGCGCGTCGGCAGGGCGCTCGCCGAGGCCCACCTCGACATTCCCCTCGTCGTGATGGACAACGCCCTCGGCGACGACACCCCCATGGTCACCGCCGACTCCCGGGGCGGGGCGCGCCTGGCCACCGAACACCTTCTGGGCCTGGGCCACCGTACGGTCCGGCACATCGCCGGACCGACCGGCTGGACGTCCGCCGAACGCCGGGCCGCGAGCTGGCGCGAGACCCTGGAGAAGGCCGGGGCCGAGGTGCCCGAGCCGCTCGTCGGCGACTGGAGCGCCGACGCCGGGTACGAACTGGGCCGGCGGCTGGCCCGCGATCCGGACGTCACCGCCGTGTTCGCCTCCAACGACCAGATGGCGCTCGGCGCGCTGCGCGCCTTCCACGAGGCCGGCCGCCGGGTCCCGGACGACGTCAGCGTCGTCGGCTACGACGACATCCCGGAAGCCGCCCATCTGCTGCCCCCGCTCACCACGATCCGCACCGACTTCCAGGAGATCGGCACCCGCTCCCTGCGGCTGCTCCTCGCGCGGATCGACGGCCGGGAGGAGACGGGCGCGGACTTGGGCGCCGTGGTCTCCGTCATCCCCGCCCACCTCATCGTGCGACGCAGCACGGGTCCCGCACCGGCATAAACTGGCGCGGTGGTGACAGGTACTACGGGTAACGCCGGTTTCGACGATCCGTCCGCCGAGGTGCTGGCGGAGGCCGCCGGGGCCTTCGGGCTGCTCGCCTCGCCGGCCCGGCTGCACATCGTGTGGGCGCTGGCACAGGGCGAGAGCGATGTGACCGGGCTCGCCGAGCGGGTCGGCGGCGCGCTGCCCGCCGTGAGCCAGCACCTCACCAAACTGAGACTCGCCGGCCTCGTACGGTCGCGACGCGAAGGCCGCCGGCAGGTGTACCTCGTCGACGATCCGGACATCGTCACCGTCGTACGACTGCTGGTCGGGCGGCTGACCGACCGGGCCGACGGCACCCCCGTACGGCACCTCCGTGGAGTCTGATCTGCGGACACCGCGGCGCCTCGACAACTTCCCGCGCGCTCTGACCGACGGCGAGGCCGAGCGGCGGCTGGCGGAGGCCGGGGAGAACGTCGTTCCGGCCGCCCGTCCGATCCGCCGGACCGTCCGGTTCGTACGGAGTCTGCGCGACCCCTTCACCGCCGTACTGCTCTGTCTCGGGCTCGTCTCGGCGGCCGTCACGGCCTGGGGGACGGCCGCCGTGATCCTGTCCCTGGTCGCGGTCAGCTGTGTGCTGCGCGCCTCCGGCGAGCATCAGGCGGAACGTTTCCTCGGCGGGCTGCGCGAGCTGGTCGCCGGTACCGCGACGGTCCTGCGCCGCCCGGCGGGGGGCGGGCCGCCGATCGCCCGGGAGATCCCGGTCGCCGAACTCGTCCCGGGCGATGTGATCCGGCTCGGGCCCGGTGACCTGGTCCCGGCGGACGTACGGCTGCTGCGCGCGACCGGGCTGACCGTGCACCAGGCGCCGCTGACGGGCGAGTCGGCGCCGGTCGCGAAGGACGTACGGCCGGGTACGGCGGACCGGGGCGTGTTCGCGCGGCCCGAGCTGTGCTTCCAGGGCAGTGCCGTCGCCTCCGGGAGCGCCACCGCCGTGGTGGTGGCCACGGGCGCGCGTACGCGTTTCGCGAGCGCGCACGGTGCGGTCGTACTACGGGACAGGAGCGCCTTCGACCGGTCGCTGCACGGGATCTCCTGGGTGCTGATCCGGTTCATGCTGCTCGCCCCGCCGCTCGTGCTGATGGCGAGCGGGGCGCTGCGCGGACAGGGGCCCGACACGCTCCCGTTCGCCGTAGCGGTGGCCGTCGGGCTGACGCCCGAGATGCTCCCGGTCGTCGTCAGCACCTGTCTGGCGCGCGGGGCCTCGGGGCTCGCCCGGGCGCACGGGGTCGTGGTGAAGCGGCTGCCCGCGCTGCACGACCTGGGCGCGGTCGACGTCCTGTGCCTCGACAAGACCGGCACGCTCACCCGGGACCGGCCCGTCGTCGAACGGTCCGTGGACGCCGCGGGCAGGGACGATCCCGAAGTGCTCGCCCTGGCCGCCACGGCCGCCTGGTGGACCCTCCAGCTCGCCGAACCGCCCACCCCGGACGCCCTCGACGAGGCACTGCTGACGGCGGCGGGACCGCTCGACGAGCGGTACGACGGAGTGGCGGCGCTGCCCTTCGACCCGGTGCGGCGACTGGCCACGGCGGTGGTTCGTGTTCGAGTACGGGGTCGGCCGGGGACCCACGTCCTCGTCGTCAAGGGCGCGGTCGCGGACGTCGTCGAACGGTGCGTGCTGGACCCCGCCGAGCGGGCTCGGCTGCTCGCCCGCGCCGACGAACAGGCGGCGACCGGGCTGCGTCTGCTCGCCGTCGCCACCGCCGAGCGGCACGCGCGCACCCGCGCGTGGACCCCCGCCGACGTACGCGGCCTGACCTTCCGGGGATTCGTCGCCCTGCGGGACGACCTCGCGCCCGCCGCCGCCGAGGCCCTGCGCGACCTCACCGCGCTCGGCGTCGGCGTGAAGATTCTCACCGGCGACCATCCGGGCACGGCCGCCCGCGCCTGCCACGACCTGGGCCTCGATCCGGGGGAGGTCGTGGACGGGGACGCGCTGGTCGGCCTCGGTGACGCCGAACTGGCGGACCTGGTCCGGCGTACGACCGTCTTCGCGCGCTGCGCACCCGCCCACAAGGCCCGCATCGTCGCCGCGCTGCGGGCCGCCGGACACACCGTCGGCTTCCTCGGGGACGGGGCGAACGACGTGCCCGCGCTGCTCGCCGCCGACGTCGGGATCGCGCCCCGCGCCGCCGTCGACGTGGCCCGTGAGAGCGCCGACGTCGTCCTCGGGGAGAAGGACCTCGCCGCCGTCGCCCACGCCGTCACGGCCGGCCGGCACAGCAGCGGCAACATCGCCACGTATCTGCGCGTCACGCTGTCCTCGAACCTCGGCAACGTCGTCGCGATGCTCGCCGCCGGACTCCTGCTGCCCTTCCTGCCGATGCTCCCGGCCCAGGTCCTCGCCCAGAACCTGTGCTTCGACACCGCCCAACTCGCCTACGCCTACGACCGTCCCGCGCCCGGTGCCCTGGCCCGGCCGACCGTTCTGCGCCCCCGTGACCTCCTCCGCTTCCTCGGCGGCTTCGGCGCGCTCAACGCCGTCGCCGACCTCGCGACCTTCGCCGTGCTCGCCCTGGCGCTGCACGGGCCCGACGCCCTGGACGACCGGGCCGTCTTCCACTCGGCCTGGTTCACCGAGAACCTCCTCACCCAGGCCGTGGTGATGCTGCTGCTCCGTGGCGGCGGGGGCCGGGTCACGGGAGCCGTCGGGCGGGCGGCGGCCGGGCTCGCCGCTGTGGGGCTCCTGCTGCCGCTCTCCCCGCTCGGCCCGCTGCTGGGGCTGACGGGGCTGCCTGGGCCGTACTACGCGCTTGTGGCGGCCGTGCTGGGGCTGTACGGGGGTGTCCTCGCCGTCGCCCGGCGCCGGCGGTTCCCGGCGCGGGCCGCCCGGGTCAGCCGTAGCTGAGGTTCGAGCAGATGTTGTCGTCCGCCGAGCGGGCTCCCTCGGTGACGTCCTTCGGGATGGCGGTGGGCTGCGGGGTGGCCGTGGAGCCGCCCTTGTACGACTGGCCGACGACCACGTTGACGCCCGGCGCCGTCACCGGCTGGATGGCCGCGCCGGGGAAGACGCGGGCCGCCGTCTGGGCGTCGGACTTGTGCCCGGGGCCGTACTCGATGACCGTCGTCGCGTGGTTCTGGCTGCTCGCGGTCGCCGTGCCGGTGACCGTGAAACCGTCGGAGGTCAGCTCGGCGGCGGCCTTCGCGGCCAGGCCCGTGATGGTGGTGCCGTTGTAGACGGTGACGGTGATTCCCCTGCCGGACACGGGAGTCGTGGCGGCCGTGGGACTGGCGCTCGGCGAGGCCTTCTTCTTGCCGCTCGCGTCCTTGCCGTCCAGGGTGCGGTCCGCCTTGAGGGCGGCCCAGAGGTCACTCGCGTCCGGTTCGACGATCGCGACGCGCGCGCCCTGGTACCGCCAGGGGATGGTGACGAACTTCGTGTTGTGCAGGTCGATGTCCTTCAGCGACATCGCGAAGGAGATCAGCTTCTGGGCGGAGCCGAGACCAGGGTCCACGGTCAAGGACTTGGTGGCCGCGTCGGCGAGCGGGAGCAGCTTGGCCGGGCTCAGACCATTGCTCTTCACCTCCTTCAACAGACTTGCCACGAAGGCCTGCTGGCGCTTGATACGGCCGATGTCGGAGCCGTCGCCGATGCCGTGCCGGATCCGGACGTAGTCCAGCGCCTTCTGACCCGAGACCGTCTGCTCGCCCTTGTCGAAGAGGAGTTTGCCGCGCGTGGTGCGGTTGGGGTTGAGATCACGCTGGTACACGTTCTGGGGGAGGCACACCTTCACCCCGCCCACCACCTCGGTCAGCGCGGCGAAGCCCTTGAAGTCGACGACGACGGTGTGGTCGACGCGCAGACCCGTGATGCTCTCGACCGTGTTCTGGGTGCACGCGGGGTTGCCCTTGGCGGTCTCGCCGACCGAGTAGGCCTCGTTGAACTTGACGCCCTGCCGGGCGGTCGTCCACTTGCCGTCGGGCAGCTTGCAGGGCGGGATGGTGACCAGGCTGTCGCGGGGTATGGAGACGGCCACGGCGTTCTTGTGGTCGGCGTAGACGTGCAGCAGGAACGCGGTGTCGGAGCGGCCGATGTCGTTCACGTCGCCGCCGCCGAGTGCCGCGTTGCCGTCGTTGCGCGCGTCCGAGCCGATGACCAGGACGTTCTCGCCCTTGGACGAACCCGCGGCGGGCCGGTTGTCCGAGATGCCGCCCGCGTCGAAGGTCTTGATGTCACGGTCCAGCTTCAGATAGACCCAGCCGGCGCCGGCCGCGAGGAGCAGCAGGAGCGAGAGGCAGATCGCCAGTGCCAGCCGCCCACGCCGACCCGGCTTCCGCCGCCGGGCGCCCGCGGCGGACCGGTGTCTCTGGGGTACGGCCTGCCTGCTCGTGCTGGTGGTCATCGGCGCCCTTCTCACGTCTCACCCTGGTTGTACAGTTGCGCAAAGTGGCAACTGTTGTGTGAGACGAAGGAAAGGGCGGTGAGGTTGTGCTCCGGAACGGACTGGAACCCTGGCACCTGCTGGTCGTGGCCATCGTGGTCATCGTGATGTTCGGCTCGAAGAAGCTGCCGGACACGGCACGCGCGCTGGGGCGCTCGATGCGCATCCTCAAGAGTGAGGCGCAGGCACTGAAGGCGGACGGGTCGTCGACCGGGCCGGCCGGAGAGGGATCTTCGCAGGTGGGCGGCGGTTTCTCGGCTGATCCTGTCGTCGACCGGGCCGAGCCGGTTGTCGCCGAGTCCGTTGCCGATCGACGGGAGCCCGTCGTCGATCGATAAGATCATCCGCCTGGTCGCTTCCGAACCGACCATCCTCCCGCGCTCCTCGTGGCCGCCGCAGAGGACGCCGAGGACGCGGCACGGGCCCTCGGCTCTCGGCACCTGGTCCCTCGACACCCGCTCGGACCTGGCCGAGGCGCGCCGCGACCTCCGGCGGACATCACGCCGGCTGCCGGACCACGGTGGCGTTCGACCGGACCACAGTGGCGTTCGACGCCCTCGTGCATCACGCCGTCGACCTGTCCGGTGCCCACGGCCGCAGACCGCGCGTCCTGTACGTCGGTACGGCCATCGGGACGCCGAGCACTTCACCGCCCGCATGGGATAGGCCGCCCGGATCGCGGGCTTCGACCTCACGCCGCTGTGCCAGCTTGCCGGGCCGGCCTTTGCGAAGGCCGCTGACTCGATCGTGTGATGGCCGGCCTCCGGGCTTGCAGTGCCCTGGGCTGTTCGGGTTGGCGTGGCGGTGCGATCTGGGACACGAGGTGCGGTGTCTGGGGGCACCCCCTCTGGGGGAGTGCGGGGCCCCTGCTCCACCGGTGTGATGGTTCAGGGCCTCCTCGTCGCCTCTGGCCGTACCTACTCGGCCAGGTCGTGAGGGAACTGGCCTCCCGGCCCGGACCACGCACAGGATGTGTGTCGCCGCCTCGGGGTCGAGTACGCCGGGGACCAGTTCGCCCAAGACCGTTCGGGGCGCGCGGCTGAACGGGCTCACGCCCGCTCGGTCCACAGGAACGGTGCCTACATCGTCAGGTGTGAGGGTGACGCGGCGGTCGAGGAGCGCATCGAGCCGCGCAGGCTGCCCTCGCTGCCTTCCTGACCGTCGTCCGCCGTTGTGGCCTCCGTGCTCTCCGGGGCCACCATGGCGGCCTTGCCCTTCCGCTTGTCCTCGCGTCGCTGGCTGCGGCTGACACGCGGTTCCTGGTCGGGAAGCCAGCCGAAGGCCATGCAGCTGCCTACGGCTCCCAGTGCGAGCCCCACGAAGAAGCCGCCGAGGTTCGAGGTGACCCAGGTACCAAGCGTCAGCATGATGCCGACGATCGAGTAGAACAGGCGCTGCGCGGGATTGAAGAGGATCAACAGACCGCACACCACCATCAGCGCCGGCAGCATGAAGCCCGCAAGGCCCTGCATACCCAGGTGCACGACGATCTTCAGGGAGACCTTCATCGTGACGAGGATCTCCACCCCGCCCAGAGTGAGCAGCAGCCCGCCCACGAACGGACGGTGGGCCCGCCACGTTCTGAAAGCGGGCCCCACCTCCTGTTGGTCCATGCCCAACATCAGCAACCCGTATCGCTGAAGCTGAGCTTCAGCCCGGGCAGCTTGAACACGGCTGCCGTGGTGGCGTAGTTGGTCGACCGCAGGTTGGCGATGCGGATGGTGTCCGCCTGCTGACTGAAGACGCCGGCCGGACCCTTGACGCCTGCCTTGTCGAGCGTGCTGGCGTCGTTGCCGATCTCGATGTTGGTGAAGGACGCGTCGCCCGACTGCTCGGTGCCGTCGAGCGTCAGGTCGGTCGCGGACACCGGAGTGCCGTTGCCGCCCGCCTTGATCAGCAGGTTGATGCCGCCGAGGTCGACGCTCTGGCACAGCTTGGTGATCGTCGCGGTCTTGATCGCGGTGGTGATGACCAGGACCTGGCCGCCGGTGTCGCCCTCGTTCGGGCTGCCCTCGATCATGTGGTCGAGGGCGCCGAACTGCTCGAAGCCATCGCCCTTCATCTCGGTGGCGGTGACCGTGAACGGCATGCCCGAGATGGCGAACTGGACGCCCAGGGCGCCCTGGGCGGTGAGAACCGCGAGCGTGGCGGCGACCAGGGTGGCCGGCACCGCCATCACGGCGGCGCGGCGCGCACGGACCCGTCCGCGTCGTTCGGTGCCCTTTCCGGCACCTTGGAAGAATTCGGACACGTTGGTGGATCCCGTGGCCCCGGCGCCCTCGAAAGCGTTACCGCTTCCGGGCTGCTCGGGGTTGGATCCGGCGGACGACGAGGCGTCCGAGGACGAGGCCATGGCTGCTCCCAGTACATAGTCAACTGCGTCAATGCTGGTCACGCTTGATTGGCACGTTGTCCTGGCGCGGACAGCGGCTGCGGCGTACGTCTCCTCACAACTCCCGGCGGTTGCAAGGGCTTTCACGGTTACGCCCCAGTAGCCGCCGAGGAAGTTACCCGTGGTTACTTTCGAGGGTCAAGGGAGTTGTGGAAAAAGGGTGCGGATTATGCTCCACCTGTGACTTCACGGGGCGATCGAGGGCCCTTCGGGGGGTCCGAAGGGCCCTCGGAGGGGTGCGGCCCGGGTCGGGGACGCACGCGGAAGTCCAAGGAGGAGTCGGCCGGAAGTTCGATGGGTTGCATCAACTTCCGTTCGGGGTATTGACGTTGACGGTCCCTCAGGTCTAGAACTCGACCTGGTTTCCCCGGATCCGTGGCGCCGGATCCGCAGCGATGCGAGTCATCGCTCTTCCCGGACTCTTTGTTCATTCCGCAGTCCGCCTCCGAGGCACCGGCATGGCCGTTTCCCCCCTGGGCCACCGCCGGTTCGCCCTGTCCCGCCCGGTCCGGCAGGAAGCCTCCCTCCAAGCCTTCCTGCCGGTCACCGGCCGGTTGTCGTTGCCGGTCCGTCACGTACGGAGAAGGCGTTACGGGCCGGCAACGGCATCATTCCCGCGTCCTTCATGCGTTCCGCACGCGTACTTTCGCGTGTCCCGACCTCTTCGACACCACCCCTCAACACCCCCAGTTCCAGAAAGAGGCACCCGCAATCATGCGTACTCGTACCCGCTCCGCCATCGCCCTCGCCGCCGCCGTCGCCGGGCTCTCGGTCGCCGCGGTCACCCCCGCGTCCGCCGCCGACACCGTCCTCACCATCAACAGCGCGGCCGGCGACGCGGTCGCCGTGGGCGACGTCCTCAGCGCCTCCCTCGCCACCGGCACCGCCGCCACGCTCTACTCCAGCGCGACCGGCACCAGCGGTGTCTCGTGTGCGGCGTCGACCTTCACGGCTGCGGTCGCCACCAACCCCTCCGCGCCCGGCACCGCCACCGAGTCGGTCACCGCGCACACCTTCGGCACTTGCACCAGCAATGTCCTCGGCGTGCTCGGCGTGACCAGCGTGACCGTCAACAACCTGCCGTACACCACCGCGGTGGGCTCCGACGGCTCCGTCGTCGTCAGCCCGGCCTCGGGCTCCGTCATCCAGACGACCGTTGTCCTGCGCACCCTGCTGGGCAGCATCAACTGCGTCTACCAGGCGCCCAGCCTGACCGGTACGACCGGCACCGCCGACAACAGCATCAACTTCACCGCCCAGGCGTTCACCAAGTCGTCCGGTTCGTCGCTGTGCTTCAGCAGCGGCTACTTCACTGCCAAGTACGCCCCGGTGACGGACGTGACGCAGGGCGGCGCCACGGTCTTCGTCAACTGACGAACCGTCAATGAGCGGCTGGGTTGCCGGTGTTCACCGGCGGCGCAGCCGCAGAACGAGGGCGGCGACCACGGCGAGCAGTACCGCCGCGGCGCCGGCCGCGACCAGGTGCCGTGACCCGGTGCCGTCGGTGGCTGACGCCACCGGCGCGCCGGCCACGGTGCTCCCGGTCTGTGGGGCGGCGGAGTCGGCGGACTCCGTCGCCCGTCCCGTTTCCGCGGCCTGCTCCGGCTGTCCGGCCGGATCGGCCGAAGCGGTGGCCTCGGCAGGCCTGGACTGTGCCGCGGGGGAGGCGGTGGCGGTCGGCGTGGAGTCTCCGGAGCTGCCGGAGTCGTCCGTGCTGCCCTTCGCTTTCGGGAACACCACGTCCGAGCACGAGTAGTACGTGTCCGCCGTACTGGAGTTCTGCCAGATCGTGTAGAGCACATGGCGACCGGTCCGGTCGGACGGCAGCGTCATCCTGAGGCGGTACGCGTCGCCCGTCAGCGCGGGGTCCTTGACCTCGGCGAACGGCTGGTCCGGCAGGTCGGACCAGTTCAGCGGGCCGGACGGGTCGTACCCGGGCTTCGTCAGGAACATCTTGAACGTGCCGGTGTGCGGGATCGTCGAGCGGTACGTCATCGTCAGCCGCGCGCCCGGCGTCAGTGTGGTCGAGGGCCAGTCGGAGCGTGCGAGGTCGAGTCCCCGGTAGGCGGACAGCCCGCCGCTGCACAGTCGGCCGTCGGGGATCACCGCGCGGTCCCGGCCGTACACGTCTCCGACCCGCAGGTTGTCCCAGAAGGTGAAGGGCTCCCCGCCGTTCGCGGTGACCGCCGCCCGGCAGGCCGCCGTACCGGCCAGGCTGCCGCCGTCGGGGGAGCAGGCGTAGGCGCGGCTGACCGGCGAGGTCGGGGCGCCGTGCGCCTGGGCGGGACCCGCCGCGGACAGGGTGAGCAACAGCGGCGCCGCGAAGGCGGCGGTGCCGGCGAGTGCGGCGGCCGAGAGGGTGCGGCGGTGGGCGGTCATCCGGAACGTCTCCTCGACCAGGGGGAACAGGTCTGCTTTCGGGCAGTACGGGAAGTGGGCGGGCCGCGTTCAATCAGCGGGCGGATCCGGCAATCCGCCGTAACTCACCCAACCCGGTCAACCGGCCGTCGCGCGGAGTCGGTTTCCGGCGCTCAAGGGTGTGGATCCGGCCTGATCGAGGGTTTCCCCTGTATCCGGATGACCTTCTCTTTGCCTACTGTTCCACCACAGCCGCCCCATAGGTAACCCCGGAACGGGCCGCTCGCGCTTGGCCGGCCGCCGCGCCGCTTTTCGAACCGCACCCCCGCCGCTTCGACGACGAAGCGATTCGCCCGCCACTCCCCGCTGCCCGCGCGGCCCGGAGTACGGCACCGAAAGGCAAGCCCTTGCGTACTTCAACCACCCGTGCCACGGGGCGGAAGCTGATATCCGTCGCCGCGGTCTCCGCCGCCCTGGTGGCAGCGGCCACCACCTCGGTCGCCGTCGCCCAGGAGCCCGTCGCCCCCGGCGTCACCGTGGACGCCGCCGCACAGGCGGTCGCCGCCCCGGCCGAGCGACTCATCGTCGGCTACAGGACCGGCGCGGCCGAGGCCACCTCGAACCAGGCCGCCGACGCCGACGCCGCCGCCAAGGGCAAGGAGGCCGGCGAGAACCTGGACTTCCAGCGCCGCCTGGGCACCGGCGCGGCCCTCGTCGACCTGGGCGAGGAGCTCAGCAGGACGGACGTCGCCGACGTCATCGCCGAGTACCAGGCCGACCCGCAGGTCGCCTACGTCGTGCCGGACCGCCTCAACAAGCCGATGGCGGACCCGAACGACACCGAGTACGCCAAGCAGTGGGACCTGTTCGAATCGGCCGCGGGCATGCGCGTCCCGGGCGCCTGGACCACAGCGACCGGCACCGGCGTGACCGTCGCCGTCATCGACACCGGTTATGTCACGCACTCCGACGTCGCCGCGAACATCGTCGCCGGCTACGACTTCATCGCCGACACCGCGGTCTCCGTCGACGGCGACGGCCGCGACAGCAACCCGGCCGACCCCGGTGACTGGTACGCCGCCGGTGAGTGCGAGCAGACCGAGGGCAGCAGCTCCTCCTGGCACGGCACGCACGTCGCGGGCACCATCGCCGCCGTCGCCAACAACAACAAGGGCGTCGCGGGCATCGCGTACAACGCGAAGATCTCCCCGGTCCGCGCGCTCGGCAAGTGCGGCGGCTACGACTCCGACATCATCGACGCCATCACCTGGGCGTCGGGCGGCACCGTCTCCGGTGTCCCGGCCAACACCAACGTCGCCAAGGTCATCAACATGAGCCTCGGCGGGGGCGGCGCCTGCTCCTCGGCGACCCAGAGCGCCATCACCGGCGCGGTGAACCGCGGCACCACGGTGGTCGTCGCGGCCGGCAACGAGAACGCGAACGCCTCCACCTCCAACCCGGCGAACTGCAACAACGTCATCACCGTCGCCGCGACCGGACGCACCGGCGCCCGGGCCTCGTACTCCAACTACGGCTCCGTCGTGGACATCTCGGCCCCCGGCGGCGAGATGAGCACCGGCACAGCCAACGGCATCCTCTCCACGCTGAACTCCGGCGCGAAGACCCCGTCCACCGAGTCGTACGCCTACTACCAGGGCACCAGCATGGCCACCCCGCACATCGCGGGCCTGGTCGCGCTGATGAAGTCGGCGAACTCCTCGCTCACCCCGGCCCAGATCGAGACGGCCATCAAGAACAACGCCCGCGCCCTGCCCGGCAGTTGCTCGGGCGGTTGCGGTGCGGGTCTGGCCGACGCGACCAAGACCGTGCAGGCCGTGAGCGGCACCGGCGGCACGACGGGGACCGTCTTCTCCTCCAGCACCGCGGTCTCCGTCCCGGACAACGGCTCCGCCGTCGAGTCCTCGATCGCCGTCACCGGCCGGACCGGCAACGCCCCCTCGGCCCTCCAGGTCGGCGTGGACATCACCCACACCTACCGCGGTGACCTGGTCATCACCCTGGTCGCGCCGGACGGCACGACCTACCCGCTGAAGGCTTCCAGCACCTCGGACTCCGCCGACAACGTGAACACCACGTACACGGTGGACGCCTCCAGCGAGACGGCCAACGGCACCTGGAAACTGCGTGTCCAGGACGTGGCCGCCTCGGACACGGGCAAGATCAACAGCTGGAAGCTCACCTTCTGATCTTCCGGCCTTGCGGCCCTCAGGGGCGAACCACCCGCCGGTTCAGGTGAACTGACGGTGTGACACGAGCGGGCGGGTCGGTCGGCGTGGATGGACGCCGGCCGGCCCGCCGTCGTGTTCACGGGCCCTCGAGCTCGTCACCCGGCCGCCGGGCCGCCGAACTCCGCCCGATGGTCCGCCGCCCACTCCCGGTACCCGCGCGCCGACCGGCCGAGCAACTCCGCCACGGACGGCTCCACCTGCCCCTTCGACCTGTGTCGCCCCCGCACGGCACTCTCCGCGAGAGCGTGGGCCACCGGCTCCGGATAGCGCGCGAGCAGCCCTCGAAGTATCTGGTCATCCGTCAGTTCCACGAACTTCAGCGCCCGTTGCAGCAACTCGCCCAGGATCTCCGTCTGTTCCACGGGGGTGATCCCCGCGGGCCCGGTGAGCGCGTACGCCTGCCCCGTGTGCCCCGCCGGGTCCGTGAGCGCGCGTACCGCCACATCCGCGATGTCCCGCGGGTCGATCGCCGCGGTGGCGACGGTGCCGCTCGCGCTCCGCACCACACCCTCCGCTCGGATCGAACGGGCCCAGCCCAGCGTGTTGGACATGAAGGCGCGCGGTCGCAACAGGGTCCAGGACAGGCCCGAGGCGCGCAGCAGCCGCTCGTTCTCCCGCTGCCACTCCGTGACGAGATCCATGGCGTCGGGTTCGGTCACCGACAAGGTGGTCAGCTTCACGATGTGCCCGACTCCCGCCGCGCGGGCGGCTGTCAGGAAGTTCTCGTCGTACGCGTGCGTCAGCGGATTCACCGTGACGAGCAGCGCCGACCGTACGCCAGTCAGTGCCCGGTGCAGGCTCGCGGGGTCCTCGAAGTCTCCGCCCACCACCTCGGCGTGCGCGCCGGCGAGTGAGGCGGCGCGCTCGGGGTCGCGGGCCAGCAGCCGTACCGGCCCGGCGGCGGGAAGGCGCCGGGCGACCAGGCGGCCGACGGTGCCGGTCGCGCCGGTCAGCAGGATCAAGACGCCTTCAGGTCGAGGGAGTCCATGGAGGAGAGGATCCGGACACCTCGGTCGGCCCTGCTGTCGAGGCCGAGCAGCAGCCCCGGCACCGCGATGCTCGGCAGGATGTGCGCCCACAGCACGGACAGCCGGTGGCCGAGATCGGCCCGGTCGGTCATCGCCCGGGACATCAGCTGGATGCCGGTGAAGCCGCCGACCAGCAGGTCCACCGTCTCCGGCGGATCCACCGTGGGCAGCAACTCGCCCTGCTCCCGTGCCTGTTCCATCAGGGACGTCAGCCGCTCCGACCACTGCCGGAAGGGCTCCCCGTGATCGACGTGGCTCGGCGTCTCCTGGTCCACCGCCAGCCGGACACTGCCCCGCAGCAGGGAGTTGGTCAGCAGCCGCTGGCCGACCATGAACGTCATGTCGATGATCTCCTGCAGCTTGCAGGGCTGCGCCGGCACAGTGCCGAACGGCACCTGCTCGGCGAGCACCGCCTGCGCGAGCGATTCCTTGGAAGGGAAGTGGAAGTACAGGGCGCCCTTGGTGACCTCGGCCCGCTCCAGCACCATCGCGATGGTGGTCGAGGTGTAGCCGTGCTCGTCGAAAACCGCGCCCGCGGCTTCCAGGATCGCTCTGCGCGTCCTGATGGCGCGCTCCTGCTTCGCCATAAGAACCCTTCCCTGGCGCCCAGTTGGCCGGTGTCCGTATCAGTGCCCAATGTGGTGCCGTGCTGTGCGTGACGGCGCGTCGTCAGGTGCGCCTGAACCGCCGATCATAGGGCCGGGCCGACTGATCTCGTTGAAAACAAACCGGTCGCCTCGTACTCTATCGCTCACCTAAGCGGGCGCCTTTCCGTCTGCCACGCCATACGGGGGACCGAGGGAGAGACATTGCTTCCAGTGCCGCAGTCTGCCGAAATCCCAGTCATGACGGCCAACGTTCCGCGTCAACTCGTGCACCGCGCGTCGATCGCGGAGACGTTCCCCACCGGTTGGTCCCGCACGGAGACCGACCGGTTCAGCGTTTCCGCGCAGTGGCCGCGGGTCCATTGTTTACACGTGTCGCCGGACCGGACGACATACGATCCGCTGCTTGTCGTGGAGACCGTGCGGCAGGCCGGAACGCTGCTCAACCACACTGAGTACAAAGTGCCGTTGGACCACCAGTTCGTGCTCCAGGAGTTCCGGATCACCACGTTCCCCGAGCACCTGGGCGTGGGGTCGGTACCGGCCGAACCCATCGTCGACATCACCTTCTCCGACATCCGTCATCGAGGCAAGCGCCTGGTCTCGGCCCGCTACGAGGCAGACGTACGTCTGGACGGCGAACTGGTCGCACACGCCGACGTCGCCTTCACCTGCACCAGTGGCGCCGTCTTCGGCAGACTGCGCGGCGGTCGTACGGCGGCCACCGTGACCGCGCTGCCCGTTCCGCCGGGGCTGCCCGCCGCCGAAGTGGGCCGGGGCTCGGCGGCGGACGTGGTCCTGGCGCTGCCCCAGCAGGCCGAAGGTCACTGGCAGTTGCGAGTTGATACCGGTCATGCTGTTTTCTTTGACCATCCACTTGACCACATACCGGGCATGTTGCTCCTGGAGTCCGCCAGGCAGGCCGCGCTGGCACGAACGGGCTCCGACAGGGGCCTGATACCCGTGTCCTTCGACACGACCTTCCACCAGTTCGCCGAACTTGACCTGCCCACCTGGATCGAGTCGACGGACGAAGGCGGCGGCGCCCTGAAGGTGGTGGGAACGCAGGAGGGACGCACGGTTTTCGAGTGTGTGGTGGGTACTGCGGAACGGTCGGCTATCTTGTACGGCGAGTAATAAACAAACGGCATATCCCGTTTTTCTCAGGGGAGTTCGGGAGCACCGGTAGGTGGGGAGGGGTGTCGCCGATGGCGAGGCAGTTACGCGCCGAGCAGACCCGCGCGACGATCATCACGGCCGCGGCCGACCTGTTCGACCGCCACGGATACGAATCGACCAGCCTGAGCGACATAGTCGAGCACGCCCATGTCACCAAGGGCGCCCTCTACTTCCACTTCGCCGCGAAGGAGGACCTGGCCCACGCCATCCTGGAGATCCAGTCCAGGACCTCCCGGCGGATGGCCAGAGACATCGACGGCCGCGGCTACTCCTCGCTCGAAACGCTGATCCGCGTCACGTTCGGGATAACGAGGATGGCCGTCGAGGGTCCCATCGCCAGAGCGGGGCTTCGTCTGGCCGCCGGTGATGTCACCGTACGGCCGCCGCTGCGACACCCGTTCCGAGAGTGGTCGGAGATGGCCTCCGGGAAACTCCTCGGCGCGGTCAAGGAGTCCGACGTACACCCGGACGTCGATGTCGACGCGATGGCGCAGTCCCTCGTCAGCTTCTTCGTCGGCAGCCGCATGGTCAGCCGGGCGGTGGAGCCGGTGGGACGCCAGCCCCGCCGGACGGCGGACATGTGGCGGCTCACCATCAGGGCGCTGGTGCCCACACCCAGGCGGGCACGGTACCTGGGTCTGGTGACACAGCTGGAGCGGGAGATACGGGCGGTGGCGTGAGACGGGCGGGGCGGGCCCGCTGATCCGGTGGGGGTCCCGGACCGCCCCGCCTTCGCCCGATGACGGCCCGGGCCGCGCGTTTCGCGGACGGTACGGTGAGGCGCATGCCTGCCTCCGACTCCGTGTCCCCGCCCGTGATCCTCGGCAATGAGCCGGGCTCGTTCCCCTGGAGCGTGCTGGCCGAACGGCATCCCGCGCTCATCCAGAAGGTGCGGGACGCCTTCCCGTACGGCCCGGAGCAGCACCGCGCGCTCGACGCACTCCTCAAGAACTGCTCCGAGGGCGTCGTCGAACCGCTCCCCGCCGGCGCCGAGGACCGGGAGCAGTGGGAGGACTGGGGCACCCGGGAGTACGCGGGCCGGTCCTGGTTCGACGTGCCGTGGCTGTGGGCGGAAGGGTATTTCTACCGCCAACTCCTCGAAGCGGTCGGGTACTTCGGGAGCGGCGGAAGCGGTGTGGGGGAGGGTGCCTGGCGCGGCATCGACCCCTTCCGCCCTTTCAAGCTCGCCGAACTGGACGCCCCCGAGACCGACGAGGAGCTGGCCGCGCTCGACGACCTGGTGCGCGAGCCGGAGGAGGAGCAGGCACGCGCCCTGCTCCACGGGTCGCTGTGGGGCAACCGGGCCGACCTCGGCTTCCGGCTCTCCGGTGCGGACGAGGGAGGGGAGGCGGCGGGACTCGTCGCCGACGACAGCGAGGCCCTCCGGTCGCTGCTCCGGCCCGCCAGGCCTGCCCGATCCGACGCCGGCACGGTGTGTCTGGTCGCGGACAACGCCAGCCGGGAACTCGTCCCCGACCTGCTGCTCCTGGACCACCTGCTGACCCGGGGGTACGCCGAACGAGCCGTCCTGCACGTGAAACCGCACCCGTACTTCGTCTCCGACGCGACCACCGCCGACGTGGTGGACGCCCTGCGCCGACTGATCCGGGCGCCGGGGGCCGCCGCGGCATACGGCCGCCGCCTCTGGTCCGCGCTGGCCGAGGGCCGCCTCGCCGTACGCGCCCACCCCTTCTCCTGCGCCCCGCTCCCGTACACGGCGATGCCCGGCGGCCTTCGCGAGGACTTCGCCTCGGCCACGGTCACCCTGATGAAGGGCGACCTGAACTACCGCCGCCTCGTCGGTGACCGCCTCAGGCCCCCCACCACGCCGTTCGCGGACGTCACCGCCTACTTCCCCGGCCCGGTGGCCGCCCTGCGCACCCTGAAGTCGGACGTGATCGTCGGCCTCGACGCCCGTACCGAGGCGGCGCTCGTCGCCGCGGAGGGACAGCGCTGGCGGACGAGCGGAACGCGTGCGGTGATTCAGGTGTCTGCACAGTAGTCGCAGTAGTGGTTGGTGTGGTTGTAGTGGTTGGGGTCCTCTCGGTTCTCGCATGCCGAGTGAACTCACAACGCCTGTCCGGAATCCCGGAATTGGTCCTGATTCACGCGATGGTGTGATCATGTCCCGCCCCGTGGATGGCACGTCCGGGGCACGGGTAGGGCCCCGCCCATGACACAGCCGTTCGTACTCCCGTACTTCTACATGCCGTATCCCGCGCGGCTGAACCCGCATCTGGACGAGGCGCGTGCCCATTCGACCGTCTGGGCACGGGAGATGGGAATGCTGGAGGGCTCAGGCGTCTGGGAGCAGTCCGACCTCGACGCGCACGACTACGGGTTGTTGTGCGCGTACACGCACCCCGACTGCGACGGACCCGCCCTCTCGCTCATCACCGACTGGTACGTGTGGGTGTTCTTCTTCGACGACCACTTCCTGGAGGTCTTCAAGCGCAGCCAGGACCGCGACGGCGGCAAGGCCTATCTGGACCGGCTGCCCCTGTTCATGCCGCTCGACCTCTCGACTCCCGTACCCGCGCCGCAGAATCCGGTGGAGGCGGGCCTCGCCGACCTGTGGGCGCGCACGGTTCCGGCGATGTCCGTGGACTGGCGCAGGCGGTTCGCGGTCGCCACCGAGCATCTGCTGAACGAGTCGATGTGGGAACTGTCCAACATCAACGAGGGACGGGTCTCCAACCCCGTCGAGTACATCGAGATGCGCCGCAAGGTCGGCGGCGCGCCCTGGTCGGCGGGGCTCGTGGAGTACGCGACCGCCGAGGTGCCCGCGTCCGTCGCGGAGGCGAGGCCGCTCAGGGTGCTGATGGAGACCTTCTCCGACGGCGTCCACCTGCGCAACGACCTGTTCTCCTACCAGCGGGAGGTCGAGGACGAGGGGGAGCTCAGCAACGGCGTGCTCGTCCTGGAGACCTTCTTCGGGTGCACGACCCAGGAGGCCGCCGACACCGTCAACGACATCCTCACCTCACGGCTCCACCAGTTCGAGCACACCGCGCTCACCGAAATGCCCGCGGTGGCCCTGGAGAAGGGCCTCACACCGGACCAGGTCGGCGCGGTGGCCGCGTACACGCGCGGGCTGCAGGACTGGCAGTCCGGCGGCCACGAGTGGCACCTGCGTTCCAGCCGGTACATGAACGAAGGGGCCCTGGAGGAGTCGCGGCCGTTCGGAGTCGGCGGTTTCGGCACGTCCGCCGCCAACATCGGCGCACTCCTGGCCTCGGCCGGCGCCGAACGCCTGCGCGCCTACACACACGTGCCCTACCAGAAGGTCGGCCCGTCCCTGCTGCCCGATTTCTACATGCCGTTCGGGCTCACTCTGAGCCCGCACCTGGACGGCGCCCGGTCCCGCCTCGTCGACTGGACGCACGGCATGGGCATCCTCCAGGAGGGCGTCTGGGACGAGGACAAGCTCGCCGCGGCCGACCTGCCGCTGTGCGCGGCCGGCATCCACCCGGACGCGACGGCCGACGCCCTCGACCTCAGCTCCGCCTGGCTGGCCTGGGGCACCTACGGCGACGACTACTACCCTCTCGTCTTCGGCCACCGCCGTGACCTGGCGGCGGCCCGTCTGTGCACCGAGCGTCTCTCCGCCTGCATGCCCATCGAGGGCGACGGGTTCCCCGTTCCGGTCAACGGCATGGAACGCGGCCTGATCGACCTGTGGCGGCGCACCACGGTCGGGATGACCGCCGACCAGCGGCGCACGTTCCGCGCCGCGGTGGACGTGATGACCGAGAGCTGGGTGTGGGAACTGGCCAACCAGATCCAGAACCGGGTCCCCGACCCGATCGACTACCTGGAGATGCGCCGCGCCACCTTCGGCGCCGACCTCACCATGAGCCTGTGCCGGATCGGCCACGGCCGGGCGGTCCCTCCGGAGGTCTACCGCAGCGGCCCCGTCCGGTCACTGGAGAACGCGGCCGTCGACTACGCGTGCCTGATCAACGACGTGTTCTCCTACCAGAAGGAGATCGAGTACGAGGGCGAGATCCACAACGGCATCCTCGTCGTCCAGAACTTCTTCGGCTGCGACTACCCGACCGCGCTCGGCATCATCCACGACCTGATGACCCAGCGCATGCAGCAGTTCGAGCATGTCGCCGCCCATGAGTTCCCCGTCCTGTACGAGGACTTCAAGCTCACGGAAGAGGCGCGCGCGACGATGGACGGCTATGTGGCCGAGCTGCGGAACTGGCTGGCCGGCATCCTGAACTGGCACCGGGAGGTCCCCCGCTACCAGTCCGACCACCTGGCCGCCAGGTCCCACGGCTTCCTGCCGGACCGCAGCTCGCCACTGCCGATCGGCTGAGGGCTCACCGGCCGACGGTTCGCGGTCGGCTGACGATCTCCCGTCGTTGTCCGTCGTTGTCCGTCGGCCGAGGTCGCGGACCCGCTCCGTCGCCTCCTCGGCGAGCTCCCGTACGCCCGTGACGGCGTTCCCCGAGAGCCCGCCGAGTGCCGCGTCGGTGGCGGCCGGCAGCGCGCGGGCCCCCGTCGGGAGGTCCGCGTCGGCCGGCGTGCGGGTCAGGGCCCAGAGCTCCTCGGCGATGGAACGGCCGAGGTTCACCCCGTGGCAGAGCCGCAGAGATGTGTCGCGGGGGTCGGTCAGCGTGAGGCGCAGGATCGCTCGCCTGGCCTGGCCTGGCCTGGCTGTGGCCTGCTGCCTGCGGCAGCTGGGCCGGCTCCCGTTCGAGGTGAGCCTGCGCCGGACGGGCCGACACCCGGTCCCAGACCGTGTTGTGGCTACCCATGTCCGCCCCCGCGTCAGTCTCACTCGTTCGTGGCTCGTGGTGCGCCGGTGCACCGGGTAGAGCACCTGGCGGAGGCGAACCATGGAACAGACTGCGCTGCGTCCCAAGCCGATGCCCGGTCAGGAACCGGTCGGCGGCACCACATCCCGCCCGGCCCGGCGCCCGCATGCCGCGCGCCGGCGAGGCCGACGGCTGACGACCCTTCTGTTGGGCCTGTTCATCGGGACCGTCCTGGTTCTCGCGGGCGTAGGGCTCGGCACGCTCGGCGCCACGGTGATCGGTATGAGCAAGCTCGCGGACCTACGGCGTCAGGCGGGAGGGGGCGGGCAGAAGGAGCGGCCCGGAGAGGGGGCGAGTGCGCGGGGCGGGGCGCCCGCAGGGGCCGATTCCCGCTCCCGGTCCGCGTCCGGGGCAGGCCCTTCCAAGTCACCTTCGGGTAAAGCGAGTTCGGCCTCCTCGCCCCCGGCCATGACCGCGACGCTCGGGGTCGAGGCCGTGGACGCCGAGAAAGTGGGAGCCCTGCTCGTCGGCGTCCATGTGCCGGGCCCGGGCTATACCGCAGGCCTCGTTCGGGGCGACGTACTGCTCGCGTTCGGCAGGAGCCGGATCGACTCGGCCTCCGATCTCGCCCGTGTGGTGGCCCACGCCCGCCCGGGTTCGGAGATCACCCTCACGGTCCTTCATCGCAGCGGCGGCTACCAGCAACTGGTGGCGATCCCGGGCGTCGTCACCTGACCTTCCCGCCCTCCCACTTACACGACCACCCTGAAGTGGCTGGTCAGCCGCCCGGTGTCGTCCAGTACGTGAAAGGCGAGACCGACCGGCGCGTCCCGGTCCGCGACCTCCTCGCCCTCCCAGGGCAGCCGGAGGGTCCAGGTAACCCCCGGGCCGACGAGCAGCGGCCGGCCGGCGAAGATCGTGGCCGCCGGTGTGTGGGCGTGACCGGTGATGAGCCCGGCGATCTGAGGCCGGCGCTCCATGAGGGCGGCCAGTCGGCCGGGTTCCCCCAACTGGTAGGCGTCCGGCAGGGGATGGTGCAGGGCGGCGGGCGGATGGTGGAAGGCGAGCAGCGCCGGGACACCCTCGTCCAGTTCGTCGAGCGTCCCGTCGATCCAGTCGTACGTCTCGTCGTCGAGGGCGCCTTCGTCGCTGCCCGGCACGCTGGAGTCGCACATCAGGACGGCGGCGTCGTCGAAGACGTGCGCGCTGTTGACCGGCCCCTCGGCGGCGGGCAGGCCGAGCAGCGCCTTGCGGTAGGGCGCGCGGCTGTCGTGGTTGCCCGGACAGGTGAGTACCGGGAAGGGTGCGTCGCCGGTGCGCAGTCCGAGGATGTGCGCCGCCTCCTCGTACTCGGCCTCTGTGCCGTGGTCCGCGATGTCCCCGGTCACCAGCAGGGCGTCCAGGTGTCCCGGCAGCCCCCACAGCCGGTCGCGCACCCGTTCGGCGCGCGCCGTCGACCGCGCGGTTCCGTCGAGGTGCAGATCGCTGATGTGGGCGAGTACGAGCATGGCCTTCCGCCTCCCTTAATGGTTCGGGTAGATCTAAGCATTAGAACTAATGGTTGCTCAACTCCCATCCGTTAGTTGAAGGGGGCGGGGTAGGTGACACGGGTGCTGGGGCGGTCAATCGGCTCGCGCCGCCCCGTGCATCCGGGCAGGATGCTGCCCGTAGCCCCTCGCCCTTTCACGGAGGCCCGGATGACCGGCAGCACGCCCGCGCCCTTCACCGCCGACGACTACCGGGCACGGATGCGGCGCGCCGCACACGCGGCCGAGGACGCGGGGCTCGCCGGGCTCCTGGTGGCGCCCGGACCCGACCTCGTCTGGCTCACCGGTTACGCGCCCCCAGCGGTCACCGAACGCCTCACCCTGCTGGTGCTGACCGCCGGACAGGACCCCGTCCTCGTGGTACCCGCCCTGGAGGCCCCGGACGCGGCACACGCGGCGGGCGCGCCCGCCCTGACCCTTCGCGACTGGACCGACGGCAAGGACCCCTACGCGGCCACCGCGGCACTCCTCGACACGGCAGGCCGCTTCGGGGTGAGCGACAACGCGTGGGCACTGCATCTGCTGGCACTCCAGCAGGCGCTGCCCCGCAGCTCGTACGTCTCGCTCAGCGACGGACTGCCGATGCTGCGCGCGGTGAAGGACACGGCGGAACTGGCACGCCTGGCAGCCGCGGGCGCGGCTGCCGACGCAACGTACGAGGAGATCCGGAAGGTTCCCTTCGGCGGTCGCCGGGAGAGTGACGTCGCGGGCGATCTGGCCGATCTGCTGCGCCGGTTCGGGCACTCCCAGGTCGACTTCACGATCGTCGCCTCCGGCCCCAACGGCGCCAATCCGCACCACGAGGCAGGCGACCGCGTCATCGAGCACGGCGACATGGTCGTCCTCGACTTCGGCGGCCTTCTGCACGGCTACGGCTCCGACACCTCCCGCACGGTCCACGTCGGCGAACCGGACGCCGAACAGCGCCGGGTCCACGACATCGTGCGAGAGGCCCAGGAGGCGGGCTTCCGGGCAGTGCGGCCCGGCGCGGCGTGCCAGGACGTCGACCGGGCGGCCCGCGCGGTCATCACCGGGGCCGGGTACGGCGAGTACTTCATCCACCGCACCGGCCACGGCATCGGCGTCACCACACACGAGCCGCCGTACATGATCGAGGGCGAGGAGCTGCCACTCGTCCCCGGCATGTGCTTCTCCGTGGAACCCGGCATCTATCTGCCCGGACGCTTCGGCGTACGCATCGAGGACATCGTCACGGTGACCGCCGACGGCGGCCGGCGCCTCAACAACACGACCCGCGAGATGGTCATAGTGGACTGACCGCACACCAGGAGCCCATCCCCGCCCTCACACCCCCGGACGACAGCGGCGCGACCATGACCCAGGCACCGACACCCACCGCGGACACGGTCCGCCGACTGGTCCGTTCCCTGCTCGGGGACGGCGCCGTCGGCGCGGGCGGACCCGACGTCCGGCCCGCCGGCGCCGGCTGCGCCACGTGGTGGGTCGGCTCCCGGCACGTACTGCGTCTGGCCCCCGACCGGGAGACGTCCGCGAGGCTGCGTCGCGAACCGCGCCTGCGCGACCTCGTACGCCCGCACATCGGCGTCGCCGTCCCCGTCGCCGTGGCGCACGGCGAGTGGGCCGACGGACTGGCCTACACCCTGGACACCCGGCTCTCCGGCGGCTCGGCCGAGGAGCACGATGTCTCCGCCTTGGGCGAGGCGGACCTGGCCACGCTGCTCACGGGGTTGCGCGAGGTGCCCGTACGCCAGGCCGAGACGCTCGGTGTGCCTCGGGTCGGGCCACGTTCCCTGGAGGCGCTGCGGCGGGCCGCCGAAGGCGCGGCCGAACGCCTCGCGGCGGCCGACGAGTTCGACCCCGCGCGGCTCCACCAGCTGACCCCGTCCGCCACCGCACAACTCGCCGCGCAGGCAGGTACGGCGGTCCTCGTCCACCACGACCTCAAGGGCGAGCACCTCGTGGTGAGCCCCGACGGGCGGGTGCGTGGTGTCCTCGGCTGGACCCACGTGGTCGTCGGTGACCCGGCCGAGGACATCGCCGGTCTCGCCCTCGCGGTCGGCTCGCCCGCCGCCGTACGGGCGGCCACCCTCGCCGGGTACGCGGCCCGCCCCTGCCTGCGTGGCCTGTGGCTCGCCCGCTGCGACACGGTCGTCCGGCTCGCCGAGAGCCTCACCGGCCGCGACGCCGGCCCGCTGCCGCTCCTCAGGGTCCAACTGCGGCGCGCGTGGGAGGCGATCCTGCTGGAGCGGGTGACGGAGCTGCGGGAGGAGGATGAGGAGGGGTAGGTCCCGCCCCTGTGCTCACCCTTGTTCCAGCACCACGCAGGACTCCCCGGGAACGTGCAGCAACCCGTCCGCTCCCGGCAGTTCGACCGGTTCCCAGGCGGCCAGCACCCGCGCCCGCCGTGGGCCCAGGGGGATCGCAGCCGACTTCGGGGCGAGGTTCGCCACGACACGTACGTCCCCGCGCCGGAAGGCGAGCCAGCGTGCCTCCTCGTCGTACGCGACCTTGATGTCCGAGAGATCCGGGTCCGTGAGGTCGGGCTGGGTGTGGCGCAGGGCGATCAGGTCCCGGTACCAGGACAGTACGCGCGCGTGCGGCCCGCGTTCGGGCTCCGACCAGTCGAGGCAGGAGCGGTCACGGGTCGCCGGGTCCTGAGGGTCCGGCACGTCCTCCTCGGCCCAGCCGTGCGAGGTGAACTCCCGCCGCCGGCCCCGCCGTACGGCCTCCGCGAGCTCCGCGTCCGTGTGGTCGGTGAAGAACTGCCACGGGGTGCCCGCCGCCCACTCCTCGCCCATGAACAGCATCGGTGTGAACGGCCCGGTGAGCATCAGTGCGGCGCCGCAGGCGAGCAGTCCGGGGGAGAGGGAGGCCGAAAGGCGGTCCCCCTGGGCGCGGTTGCCTACCTGGTCGTGGGTCTGCGTGTAGCCGAGCAGCCGATGCGCGGCGACGCCGGTGCGGTCGAGCGGGCGGCCGTGCACACGGCCCCGGAAGGTCGAGTACGTGCCGTCGTGGAAGTAGCCGCCCGAGAGCGTCTTGGCCAGCGCCGCGAACGGGGCCCGCGCGAAGTCCTCGTAGTAGCCCTGCGACTCACCGGTCAGTGCCGTGTGCAGGGCGTGGTGGAAGTCGTCGCTCCACTGAGCGTGCAGCCCGAGACCGCCGCCCGCGCGCGGGGTGACGATCCGCGGGTCGTTGAGGTCGGACTCGGCGATCAGGGACAGCGGCCGGCCCAGGTCGGTGGCGAGGGCGTCCACGGCCTTCGACAGCTCCTCCAGGAAGTGGCACGCGCGGGTGTCCCGCAGCGCGTGCACCGCGTCCAGCCGCAGCCCGTCGATCCGGTAGTCGCGCAGCCAGGCCAGCGCGCTGCCGAGCAGATACGCGCGCACCTCGTCCGAGCCCGGCGCGTCCAGGTTCACCGCGGAACCCCAGGGCGTCTGATGCGTGTCCGTGAAGTACGGGCCGAAGGCGGGCAGATAGTTGCCGGACGGTCCCAAGTGGTTGTGTACGACGTCCAGGACGACACCGAGACCGAGTGCGTGCGCCCGGTCGACAAAGCGCTTCAGTGCCTCGGGGCCGCCGTACGGCTCGTGCACCGCCCACAGCGAGACCCCCTCGTACCCCCAGCCGTGCTGCCCCGGGAACGGGCACAGGGGCATCAACTCGACGTGGGTGACGCCCAGTTCCACGAGGTGGCCGAGCCGGCCGGCCGCCGCGTCCAGCGTGCCCTCGGGCGTGTACGTGCCGACGTGCAGCTCGTACAGGACCGCGCCCGGCAGCGCGCGCCCCGCCCACTCGGTCTGCCAGGTGTGGCGCCCGTGGTCGACGACGGCGCTCAGACCGTCCGGACCGTCCGGCTGGCGGCGCGAGCGCGGGTCTGGCAACACGGGACCGTCGTCCACGGCGAAGCCGTAACGCGACCCGTCCCGGGCCTCGGCCTCGCCGGACCACCAGCCCGTGCGCTCCGGATCGCGCTCCAACGCGCGCGTGCCCGAGTCGCACTGGAGCGTCACACGACTGGCCTGCGGTGCCCACACCTCGAAGTGCACGGACGGATCCCCTTACTGTGCCGAGCGGTGCTCACCGGGACGTAGCCCGTCCCATGGTGCTTCAAACGCCGACGGTCCGCGCCTGAATCCTCACCTTTGCCGAGCGTGTCGTCGGGCCCGCCCGGCGGGCCGCCGTTTCGGCGTTCTGTGGACACCCCGCGCGCGCTGCCCGACAATCACGAACGTGACGTCGTCCTTCGAGTTCCACACGTACCCGCCGCGCCTCTCCGACGCGGAGCGCGACCGGGCGCTGAAGGCGCTCCGGGAAGGGGTCGCTCTCGGTCAGCTCTCGCACGACACGTTCATCCGGCGCATGGAACTGGCGCTGGCCGCCCGCCGGTCCGACGAGCTGGCCGTCCTCACCGCCGACCTGCCCACCGAGAACCGCCTGTCCCGCCTGGTGTTCGGGACGGTCGAGGCGGTTTCCGGCTTCACGGTACGGCTGCGCAGGGCCTGGCAGTCGGAGCGGCTCCCCAAGCTGCTGCTGCCCCACCCCGGCAACGGCCACCCGCTGCGCATAGGGCGCGACCCCGCCAACGGCCTGCGGCTCACGCACGAGACGGTCTCGCGCGTCCACGCCGAACTCCGGCAGCAGGGCGGCCTGTGGGTGCTGCGCGACCTCGGCTCGACCAACGGCACGACGGTGAACGGGCGCCGGGTGATCGGCGCGGCCGTCGTCCGGGCCGGCGACCAGATCGGCTTCGGGAACATGACGTTCTGCCTCTCGACGGAGTGAGACCACTCCCGTAGGACTGCTCCCCAGGAGCAATTCACTTTGCGTGCCGCGGTGTTGACGTACCCCCCGAGTCGTGACTGACTGTGCGTACGTCATGTACGCCAAGTGAACCGACAGTCCTGCTGCGGAGGTTTGTCCTGTCGCCGCTCCTCCACTACCCGTCCGTGGACGAGTTGGCCGACCGGGCCGCCGCACTCGTCGCCCGCCACCCCGCCGACGCCCGGCTGCGCACCGTGGGCACCTCGCGCGCGGGGACGCCACTGTGGTTGCTCTCCGTGGGGCACGGCAGCCGTCAGGCTCTGGTCGTCGCCGGACCGCACGCCAACGAGCCCGTGGGCGGCGCGACAGCACTCCGGCTGGCCGAACGGGCCCTCGCCGACCCGGGACCGACCGTCCGCGCGGACGCCACCTGGAACCTGCTGCTGTGCCTGGACCCCGACGGCTCGCGCCGCAACGAGGGCTGGCTCGCGGGTCCCTACACCCTCGGCCACTACTTCCGGAACTTCTTCCGGCCCGGCTTCCTGGAACAGCCCGAGTGGCTGCCCGACGGCGCGGCCGGGGCCGCCCTGCCGGAGACCCGCGCGCTGCTCGCCCTCCAGGACGAACTGCGGCCGTTCTTCCAGTGCTCGCTGCACGGTGTCGATGTCGGCGGCGGTTTCGTGGAACTCACCCGCGACCTGCCGGGCCTCCCGCAGCGCGTCGCCGAGACGGCGGCCCGGCTCGGCATCCCGCGCGAGCTGGGCCCGTACGACACCCTGTACTGGCCCAGTCTGGGACCCGCCGTGCACCGGATACCGCCGCCGAGGCGTGGCGACCTGGCCGCCGCCATCACGGAGGCCGCCGTCGAGTCGACCTGGTTCCATCCGCACCGGCACGGCACGGTGACGGCGATCGTCGAGGCGCCCATGTGGGGCGTGGCCGCCGTGGAGGACGACACGCCGCCCGCCGACGCCGACGCGGTGCTGCGCACCGTCAGCCACACGCTGCGGCACGACACGCGGTATCTGGAGGCGGCCCTCGGACAGCTGCGGCCCCACCTCGGGCGCGTGGCGGACGCGGACCGTCTCCTCGCCCCGGTGGACGACTATCTACTGGTCTGCCCCGGTCTCGCCGACGGCTGGGACCCCGACACGGACGACGGCACCGCGCGCCCGCTGCCACCGCTCAGGACCGCCCACCTGGCAGCGCTGCGCATCGCCGGGCGGCGGCTGGTGCTGCGTACGGCGGGGCTGCTGCACCAGCTGGCGCGCGACGCGGGTCCGGCGGCAGCCGACGTCCTGCGCGAGCTGGACCGGCTGATCGACGAGTGGTGCGCCGACTACCGATACGGCTGCGGGGCGCGCTGGATACCGGTCGCACGTCAGGTGGAGTACCAGTCGCGGGTGGCGCTCGCCGCGTTCGAACTGGCGGGCCGCCGCACGCGCGCGGGCTCACGTTCGGGTGAGTCGGGCTGGGGTGCGGGGGCCGCGTTGCCGATGCACAGGGAATGACCCACACGATCAGTACCGGCAACACGACCGGGCCCGTCCGGATCATCAGGCCCGTCCCCGCCGCACGAGCGGTACGCGGTGCCCTGCTGGCCGTCGGCCTCCTCCTCGCGGGCTCCACCCCGGCCCAGGCGGTCTCCCAGGAGGACGTCCGGGGCAACTGGCTGTACGTCACCGTCAGCCGGGGCGAGTCGGGCGCCGCCGGCACCCACGGCACGCTGGTGCTGTGCGACCCGCCCCTGGGGCACGCGCAGGCGGCCCGGGCCTGTGCGGAACTCGCCGCGGTGGACGGCGACATCGGCGGCATCCCGCCGAGGAAGACCCTCTGCCCGATGCTCTACTCGCCCGTCACCGTGCACGCGGAGGGCGAGTGGAACGGCCGCCCGCGGGAGTACGACAGGACTTTCTCCAACGGATGCGAACTCGGGGCGAGGACCGGGGCGGTGTTCGCCCTGTAGGGACCCATCGGGTGTGCTCGGGAGAGGCGAACGGTCTCGCCCGCCTACCGCCGGGGAGCAGCCTCGCGCGCGTGCCGCGCGGCGGCCACCACCGTGCGGGCCTGGTGCTCGACCTGATGCTCCAGGGGCACCCAGCGGGCCCGGAAGCGGTCCATGAAGGCCTCGCTCCAGGCCGCGACCAGGTGTTCGAGGCGCGGTGCCGCGCGGTCGTCGGTCTCCCGCAGGACCCGCAGCAGCATCGCGGCGGCCCGCAGCGGCAGCCGGCGGCCGAACGCGTCCACGCTGCCGACGTACGCCATCGTCGTGTCGGCGGGCGGCATGTGCGTCCAGTCGGCCGCCAGCCCGGGCACCAGCTCCAGCGCCCACTGGGCTGCCCGCAGCAGGGGCCCCTCGGCGCCCGCCAGACGCGGCAGCGCGTCGCCGAGGACCCGCTCGACCTCCATGCCGTCCCGCAGCAGCCGGCTCGCCAGTCGCCGTATCGCCGCCGCCGGCGCGGGATGCGGGGCCGGGTCGTCCACCAGGTCGCTCGCCCACATCGGGACCTCGACGACCGCCGTCAGACCGCCGTACCGGTGGGCGTGGTACCAGGTGCTGTGCCGCGCGTCGTCCGGCATGCTCGGGTACGCCACTTCCGAGCCCGGCGCCGGCATCACGTGCACGCCGGGACCCGACGCGGGCCAGCCCGCCGCGTCCGAGGCGCCCGTCTCCACCGGGATGCGCAGCTCCGCCGCCGACTTGGCGAACGGCTCGGCGAGCCCGGGGACGTCCTTCGTCAGCTGCACCCAGCTGCCGCCCACGTCGGTGCCGTGCAGGGTGACCTGGAGATAGGGCCGCACTTCGTCGATGACACCGGTCAGGGCACGCGTCTCCGGCGGCAACCGGTCGGGCGGCAGCACGGAGGGCGCCCACTCCGGCTGCTCGGGCCCGGCGGGCCGGTAGAAGCCGAGGTGGTAGTCGAGCAGGCTGCGCGGCGCCGGCGTGACGTGCAGGCTGGCCCCGTCCGGATCCGCGCACAGCAGGAAGTGCCAGGAGGTGTCCGTCCGCAACTCGCGGTCGTGCACAACCCGTTCCGCGAGCGCCAGGAGCGTGGAACCGCCCGTGGGTTCGTTGGCGTGGGCGCCCGCGACGACGAGCACGGCTTGTCGTGCGTGGCCCACGGACAGCAGGTGCAGGGGCCGTCCGGCGCGGGAGGACCCCACCTGCTTGAAGGCGCACAGAAGGGGCCGCTGAGCCGCCAGCGCCCGGGCGGACGAGACGATTTCGTTCACACTGGGGTAGCGCTGCTCCGGCAGGAGACTCACCCCCGTCTGGTCCACCCTGCGTCGCAATCCGCAGTACCCCATGGCGTCCAGGAACTGTCAAGGAGGTCGTGGGGCGGCTCCAGGGGGCGCCAAGGAGCATTCACCGCCGACGGGAACGGTCAGCAGGGACATCTGCCGTGCTGGACGGCCGTACACCGCCCTCCGAGGGGGTGAACGCGTGTCGGCGGCCCGGCGCGAAGGGGGCGATGGTACTCACCACCACGCGCCGGTGGTCCCGAACAAGCGCCGGGAGTGCGCGCCTCTGCGAGCCGGGCGCTTGAGTGCTCGCACAGGCGCGCGGCGAAGTATTCGCGCCCCCACGCATCCGGGCTTTCACTCCTCGCCGACACGCTCCAGCAGCGCCACCGGCAGCCGCGCGAAAAGCTCCTCCACGCGCGCGTGCCCGGTGAACTCCCGCTCCGGAGCCAGCAGATCGGCCCACCGGCCCGGCGGCAGCGGCAACCGGGTGTCGTGCCAGCCGCCGGTGTCCGCCAGCCGCAGGGACAGCCGGGTCACCGCCGTGACCACCTCCCCGGAACGCGCGAACGCCACACAGTGCGCCGCCCCCGGGCCCTGCGCGACGAGCGGCGTGTAGGTCGCCGTGTCGCCGAACACCTCCGGGCGCCGCGCGCGCAGCCGCAGTGCCGTCGCCGTCAGCTCGTCCTTCTCGCCGGGGGCCTCGGGCGGGAACGGGACGGGACGGCGGTTGTCCGGGTCCACCAGGGCCCGGTACTCGCTCTCCGTGCCCTGGTAGAGGTCCGGTACGCCCGGCATCGTCAGGTGGACCAGGGCCGCGCCCAGGACGTTCGCCCGGATGTACGGCTCCAGGACGCTCCGCAGTGCGGCCACGTGCTCGCCGGGCGCCCCGCACGGGCCGGCCGCCACGAACGCCGCCACCGCCTCCTCGTACGCCGGTTCCTGCTCCGTCCAGGCGGTGTGCAGGCCCGCCTCCCGGACGTGCTTCAGCAGGGCGCCCTGGAGGCGCTCCGCGTCCGCCGGGCCCAGGCCGAAGGCCGTCTGCCAGGCCGCCCATGCCAGCTGGGCGTCGGGCACGCCCTCACCGGTGCGCGTGACCTCGGCGAGGACGTCGGCCCAGCGCTGCGGGCACTCGGTGAGCACGGCCAGCGCCGCGCGTACGTCGGCGCTGCGCTTCGTGTCGTGCGTCGACAGCACCGTCCCCGTGGCCGGCCAGTCACGCTGCACGCGCGCGCAGTAGGCGTGGAAGTCCTCCGGGGACACCGCGGGGCTCCCCGGACTGCCGCCGACCTCGGTCGCCGACAGCAGCGGCACATAGCGGTAGAACGCGGTGTCCTCCACGGACTTGGCCCGCAGCGCCGACGACGTCTGCGCGAACCGGTCCCGGAACTCCACCTGCTCGGCCCCCACAGCGTCCTTGCCGTCGGCCCGCCCGAGCAGCAGGTTCCGTACGACGTCCACGGCCCCGCCCTCCTCCGGGACGACGAACGCCTGCCGGGCCTCGGCGGAGGCCTCCTCGGTGACCACGGAGGCGGTGTCCCCGGGGGTGTAGGGGCGGTAGACCTCCATGCGGACCAGCAGCTCGCGCAGCGCGGTACGCAGGGCCCAGGGGGCACGGTCGCGCAGCGCGGGGTCCGCGGAGGCGGCGCAGAGACGGTTCGCCACGCGGGTCAGCCGGTCCACCTCGGTGGCCAGCTCGTGCGTCACCACCTTGTACGCGGCCCGCCGTACCGTCGCCTCCCAGTGCCCGCCCCGGTCGGCCTGAGGGGCCGCGAACCGCCGGTACTGGCCGAGGAGCTCACCCGCGCCCGCCGGGTCCGTGAACAGGCCGTCCAGGTGCCGCAGGGCGTCGTAGCCGGTGGTCCCCGCGACCGGCCAGCCCGCCGGCAGGTGCTCCCCGTCGGCCAGGATCTTCTCGACCACCGTCCAGCGGCCCCCGCTCGCCTCGTGCAGCCGGCGCAGATACCCGCCCGGGTCCGCGAGACCGTCCGGATGGTCGACCCGCAGCCCGTCCACCACCCCGTCGGCGAGCAGCTCCAGCAGCTTCCCGTGCGTCGCCGCGAACACCTCGGGGTCCTCGACCCGCACCCCGATCAGCTCCGAGATGCTGAAGAAACGCCGGTAGTTGAGCTCGGTGCGCGCCAGCCGCCACCACGCCGGGCGGTACCACTGGGCGTCGACGAGCTGTGGCAGCGGCAGCTCCTCGGTGCCCTCGCGCAGGGGGAGGACATGGTCGTAGTAGCGCAGGACGTGGCCGTCGTACCCCAGGTGCGCGTCCTGCCACCGCTCGACCTTCAGCTCGTCCCACACCGCGCCGAGCGGCTGCCCGAGCACCGGCAGCAGCAGGCGCCCGCCCTGCGCCTCCCAGTCGATGTCGAACCACCGCGCGTACGGTGACCCGGGGCCCTCCCGGAGCACCTCCCACAGGGGGCGGTTGTGACGCGGGGACATGGCCATGTGGTTGGGCACGATGTCCGCGACCAGGCCGAGACCGTGCTCCCGCGCGGTGCGCGCCAGCGCGCGCAGGCCCTCCTCGCCGCCCAGTTCACCGCGCACGCGCGCGTGGTCCACGACGTCGTATCCGTGCGTCGATCCCGGGACGGACTCCAGGAACGGCGACAGATGCAGGTGCGAGACGCCGAGCGAGGCCAGATACGGCACGGCCGCCGCCGCGGCGCCGAACGGGAACGCGGGCTGGAGTTGCAGCCGATAGGTCGCCGTGGGCACGACCGGGTCAGGACGCTCAGGTGTCATGGGAACCTACGTACCCGCCCCACCGCCTTTCGTGTCATCGACTCCCGCACACGGCCGTCGAAAACGGCCCTCCACGCGCGCGTGGAGGGCCGTAGGGGGGACTAGGCCGGGCGTTGCAGCACCGTCAGGCTGTGGTCCACCAGGGTCAGGCGGTCGCCCGCCGCAACCTTCGCGCCCGTGCCCGGTGCCACGCCCTCCGGGCGGGCCGTGTCGACCACGACCTGCCACTGCCGACCGTGGTTGACCGGCACCATGAACTCCAGGGTCTTCGGCGAGGCGTTGAACATCAGCAGGAACGAGTCGTCGGCGATGCGCTCCCCGCGGGAATCCGGCTCCGAGATGGCGTTGCCGTTGAGGAACACGCTCATCGCGCCCGCCTGCGCGGAGTTCCAGTCGCGCTGGACCATCTCCTCGCCCGCCGGAGTGAACCAGGCGATGTCCGACAGGTCGTCGTGGGTGCCCTGCACGGGGCGGCCGTGGAAGAAGCGCCGTCTGCGGAAGACCGGGTGGTCCTTGCGCAGCCACACCATCGCGCGCGTGAAGTCCAGCAGCTCGGCGGAACCCGAGCCGGATTCGTCTCCGTCTGCGTCGCCCGGCCAGGGGACCCAGGAGATCTCGTTGTCCTGGCAGTACGCGTTGTTGTTGCCGCCCTGGGTGCGCGCGAACTCGTCGCCGTGGCTGATCATCGGCACGCCCTGGGACAGCATGAGCGTCGCGATGAAGTTCCGCAGCTGGCGTGCCCGCAGGGCGAGGACGTCCGGGTCGTCGGTCTCGCCCTCCGCGCCGCAGTTCCAGGACCGGTTGTGGCTCTCGCCGTCGCGGTTGTCCTCGCCGTTGGCCGCGTTGCGCTTCTCGTGGTACGACACCAGGTCGTTGAGAGTGAAACCGTCATGGCACGTCACGAAGTTGATCGAGGCCAGCGGACGGCGGCCGTCGTCCTGGTAGAGATCCGAGGAGCCCGTCAGCCGGGACGCGAACTCCGCGAGCGTGCGCGGCTCACCCCGCCACATGTCCCGCACGGTGTCGCGGTACATGCCGTTCCACTCGGTCCACAGCGGCGGGAAGTTGCCCACCTGGTAGCCGCCCTCGCCCACGTCCCACGGCTCGGCGATCAGCTTGACCTGGGACACCACCGGGTCCTGCTGGACCAGGTCGAAGAACGACGACAGCCGGTCCACCTCGTGGAACTGCCGGGCCAGCGTGGCCGCGAGGTCGAAGCGGAAGCCGTCGACGTGCATCTCGGTGACCCAGTAGCGCAGCGAGTCCATGATCATTTGGAGTACGTGCGGGGACCGCATGAGCAGCGAGTTCCCGGTGCCCGTGGTGTCCATGTAGTAGCGCTGGTCCTCCATGAGCCGGTAATACTGCGTGTTGTCGATGCCCCGGAAGGACAGCGTCGGGCCGAGGTGGTTGCCCTCCGCGGTGTGGTTGTAGACCACGTCCAGGATGACCTCGATACCGGCCTCGTGCAGCGCCCGCACCGCCGACTTGAACTCCAGCACCTGCTGGCCGCGGTCGCCCCAGGACGCGTACGCGTTGTGCGGGGCGAAGAAGCCGATCGTGTTGTAGCCCCAGTAGTTGTTCAGACCCATGTCCACCAGGCGGTGGTCGTTCACGAACTGGTGCACCGGCATCAGTTCCAGGGCTGTGACGCCCAGCTTGGTCAGGTGTTCGATGATCGCGGGGTGGGCGAGCGCCGCGTAGGTGCCGCGCAGCTCCTCGGGCAGCGCCGGGTGGCGCATCGTCAGGCCCTTCACATGGGCCTCGTAGAGCACCGTGTGGTGGTACTCGGTGCGCGGGCGCCGGTCGTCGCCCCAGTCGAAGTACGGGTTGACCACCACCGACGACATGGTGTGCGGCGCCGAGTCGAGGTCGTTGCGCCGCTCGGGCTCTTCGAAGTGGTAGCCGTACACCTCCTCGCCCCAGGTGACCGAACCGCTGATCGCCTTCGCGTACGGATCGAGCAGCAGCTTCGCCGAGTTGGACCGCTGGCCGTGCTCGGGCGCGTACGGACCGTGTGCCCGGAAGCCGTACCGCTGCCCCGGCATCACCCCGGGCAGATACGCGTGCCGGACGAACGCGTCGCTCTCCCGCAGTTCCACCGCGGTCTCCGAGCCGTCGTCGTGCAGCAGACACAGCTCGACCCGGTCGGCGGCCTCCGAGAAGACCGCGAAATTGGTACCGGCGCCGTCATACGTGGCACCGAGTGGGTACGCCTCTCCTGGCCAGACCTGCATGCGCTCGACTCTCTCAGTTGTGGTCCGCCGCTGGGGCCGACTCCCCTTTGAGTCTGCCCGAAAGTGATGGAACCACCTACGACTTACGTCCCTCTTACCGGTCGACCAGTGCGTGCCCGTATACCCGGGTATGTCAAAACAATTCTTCTTCACGTACTCCCTGGGCTGCGAGGGGGAGTAAGGGGACAACGTGCGCAAGATCGTGCGCCGCCACCTGGGCAAGGTGGTGGCGGGTACGGGGATCGCGGTGGCCGGTACGGCACTGATGGTCGCCGTGACGCTGCCGGGATCGGCGGGGGCCGACGAGCCGGGGGGCACCGGGACCGCAGGGAGCACGGCGAGTACGGGCGGCGGTGCGGGGGAGTCCGCGCAGGGGCAGGCCGCGGTGCAGCCGGGTGTCGTCGAACAGGCGCCCGCCGAGGGCGAGAAGGGCGAGGGCCGTGATCCGCTGACCGACGCTGAGACGGCGCGGGTCGAACGGATCGTCCTGAACCGGCAGCTCCTGAACTCCAGCGAGAACGTCGAGGGCGGGCGTGGCCCGCAGCGGATCGGCATCGACCTCGCCGACCCCGACGCCGCCGAGGCGGACAACGCGAACGCGCCGCGGCGCGCGGACGTGTCGTACTACGACTACAAGGACGACACCCTGGTCACCAGGACCGTCAACCTCGACACCGGCAAGGTCGAGCGGACCGGCACCCAGCACGGCGTACAACCGCCCCTGAGCCGTGCCGAGACGACCGAGGCGACGAAGCTCCTGATAGCCGACCCGCTGGGCGCGGGCCTGAAGGCCGACTACAAGGACGCCACCGGCGCGGAACTCACCTCGCCGGACCAGCTGCTCGTCAGCAGCATGGTGTATCGGGCGGCTCCGGGCGCCCAGCCCTCCGTACTCGACGCCTGCGGCGACCACCGCTGTGTGCGGCTCTTCCCGAAGGTGAAGAACGGGGCGTGGATCGACGCCCGTTCACTCGTGATCGACCTGAGCGCCCGCAAGGTGGCCAAGCTCGGCTGACCCGGGCGCCTTTCGGGCTCTCGCCACTCTCCACACCCTCTTCTCTCCTCCCAGGGAGTCTCTTCCTCATGCGTGTCAACAGAAACAGCCGTACCCGGGGACGGGCGACGGTCGGACTCGTAGGCCTCTGCGCGGTCGCGCTGTCCGCCGGCCTCACCACCGCGGCGGGACCGGCCGCCGCCCAGCCGAAGGCCGGTCCCGTGCCGCCCGCCGAATGCAGTGCGCCGTACCGCATCGAGAAGAAGCTCGCCACCGGCACCACCTGGCGGATGTGCTGGCGCTACGAGAGCGAGGCCGGGCTCGTGCTGGAGAACGTCTCGTACCAGCCCCCGGGCGAGTCCCAGCCGATCAAGGTCCTCAACTCGGCGAAGCTCGGCCAGATACACGTCCCCTATGACGACGGGAAGGCCGAGTACAGCGACCTCACCCAGGCGGGCTTCGGCCAGGGACTGATGAACCTGGCGCCCGGTGAATGCCCCGGCGGCACCATCAAGACCGTCAAGGTTCCCGAGGCCTGGGACCCGGACAACGAGAACGTCAAGGGCCTGTGCACCACGACCCGTTCGCGCGGCCACGCCTACCGCATGCAGAGCGACACCGGCAACAAGGTCTGGCAGACACAGGGCAAGGACCTGCTCGTCTACACCGTCAACCAGGTCGGCTGGTACGAGTACATCACCGAGTGGCGCTTCCAGGACGACGGCACCGTCAACATGAACGTCGGCGCCACCGGCAGCCTCGCGCCCGACGACTACGACGCGGGTGACGGCCGCGGCTGGCCCATAGGCAAGGGCGCCAAGGCGTACGCCACCAGCCACAGCCACAACGTCTTCTGGCGGCTCGACTTCGGCCTCGACGGCTCCTCCAAGGGGAAGGTCGAGCAGTACGACTCCGTGGTCAGCCCGCCCGTCGCCGGCCAGGAGGGGCCCACCAACAAGACGACCCGCACCCAGGTCAAGAAGGAACTCGCTGGCGACGCCAAGAACATGCGCTGGTGGCGTGTCGTCAGCGCCACCGGCAAGAACAAGGACGGCCACGCGCGGTCGTACGAGATAGTCCCCGCCGCCACCACCAAGTACCCGGGCCGCAGCTTCACCCGGCACGACGTCTACTTCACCGAATACAACAAGTGCGAGCAGTTCGCCAGCGACAACCTGGGCGACTGCGGGGCCGGCGCCAAGAAGTCCGTCGACGGATGGGTCAACGGCCAGACCCTCACCCACCCGTTGGTCTGGGTGAACGTGGGCTTCCACCACATAGCCCGGGACGAGGACCAGCAGCCCATGCCCGTCCACTGGCAGGGCTTCTCCATCGCCCCGCGCGATGTCACGGCTATGAATCCGCTCACTCCCGCCGGGCTGGCCAACCAGAACGGGCATGTCGAAAGCGGTAGTTGAGAAACGACCCTGTCCATCCTGCTGCACCGCCGACCGCTCCCGGAGTACCCTTCCTTGATCGTCGGCCGGGCTCGGCCACGGGGAGAGCTCGGGGGAGCGGAAGGCGGTGCGCGGGTGGGCTCGGGAGGGCTGGAGCTGCCCCCTGGTGACGAGGGTCACGAGGGTCACTCCACAGAGGTCCCGCCCGGCGCGGTGTCCCTGGCACGGCCGATGGAGACGGGTTCCATCGGCCCGGAACTGGACTGGGACGCCGACGCCTGGCACGAGGTGCGTACGCGCGCCCAGCGGGCCGGCCGGGCCTATATCTGGCTGAACCTGGTCGAACAGCGGCTGCGCGCGGTCGTGGCCGCCGTCCTGCGCCCCATCTACGAACCCGTCCACGGCGACGAGTGGGTGGTCGCCGCCGCCGGACCGGCCGGCCAGGAGTGGGTGCAGCGCGCGGTCGCCGTACGCGAAGTCAGCCGCCGCAAGGGCTACTTGCTCGACCCGGCCGACGACAACGTCCTCAGCTTCCTGACCCTCCCGCAGCTGCGCGAGCTGATGGTGCAGCACTGGCCGTGCTTCGAGCCGTACATCGACGAGCGCCGCGACGTCGAACTCGCCCTGGACGAGCTGGAGGTCACCCGCAACGTCGTCTCCCGCAACCGGGCCCTGTCCGAGGCTGTCCTGGGCCAGGCCGAGCGGGCCTCGGGCAAGCTCCTGGAGACCCTCGGCTCGGGCGGAGACGTGCCCTCCGCCCGTCGCCTGCCGGTGGACGCGGTCGAGGACATGGTGGGCGAACGGTACGGGGACGTGGTCGCCGTACACACCGACCGCGTACGGCTGATGCGCCAGTTCCCGGCCGAGGACATCTTCGGCGGCGCGCGTCGCCTCGACGCCATCGGAATCGGCCTCAACCTGCTCGTGCAGAACTTCTCCGGGCGGCGCCTGGTGCGGCTGGCGGAGTCGGGCTGCCGGGTGCGGCTGCTGTTCCTGAACCCCGCGTCCAGTTCGGTGAAGCGGCGCGAGCGGGAACTCGGCCTCAAACGGGGTGAGTTGAGCCGGGCTGTGGAGATGAACATCCTGCACATGCGCCGGGTGCGGTCCAAGCTGCGCGACCCGGGCGCCTTCGAGATCCAGGTCTTCGACGAGACGCCCCGCTTCACCGCCTACCTCGTCGACGGGGACGGCTCGGACGGGGTCGCGATCGTGCAGACGTATCTGCGCCGGACGCGGGGGATGGAGGCGCCGGTGCTGGTGCTGCGGGGCGGAAGCCGGTTGGTCAAGCCGGGCGAGGCGGAAGAGAGCGGCCTTTTCGTGACATATCGCGAGGAGTTCGAGGTGGCCTGGGCGGATTCACGCCCAGTGTCCTGACTTGCCGGTGTCCTGACTTGTCCGGCCTGCCCGGCCTGCTCGTCCTCCGCAAGCGGAATGCGGTCCTCTGATTGTCAGTGGCTCGTGGGATCGTGGAGACCACTGGGGGAAAGCACCACCAAGAAGGCAAGAAGGGGGGCCAGGCATGGGCTGGCACCATGAGCTGCTGATCGGCTTCGACCTGGAGACGACCGGGACGGATCCGAGCGAGGCACGCATCGTCACCGGCGCGGTGATCGAGGTGAGAGGCGGTGAGCCGCTCGGCCACCGGGAATGGCTCGCCGATCCGGGTGTGGAGATCCCGGCGGACGCGGTGGCCGTGCACGGCATCACCAACGAGCGCGCGACCAGTGAGGGCCGACCGGCCGACCAGGTCGCGGACGCGATGGCGGACGTGCTGACCACGTACTGGAAGACGGGCGTCCCGGTGGTCGCGTACAACGCGAACTTCGACCTCACCCTGCTCTCCGCGGAGTTGCGGCGGCACGGCCTGCCGTCCCTGCGGGATCGGCTGGGCGGTCTGGACCCGGCTCCGGTGATCGACCCGTACACGATCGACCGTTCCGTCGACCGCTACCGGCGAGGCAAGCGCAACCTCGAAGCAGTGTGCAGGGAGTACGGCGTCTCGCTGGACGCGGCTCACGACGCGTCGGCGGACGCACTGGCCGCGGCGCGGCTGGCGTGCGCGATAGCCGAGCGGCATCCCAAGGTCGCGGCGCTCGGGCCGGTGGAGCTGCATCGGCGGCAGATCGAGTGGTACGCGGAGTGGGCGGCGGATTTCCAGAGCTTTCTGCGGCGCAAGGGGGAGGCTGACGCGGTGGTGGACGGGACGTGGCCTGTACGGGAGGTTGTGGGTGGGGTGGTTTGACGGGGGAGTTTCCCACCCGCTCACCCGTCCACCCGTTCACCGCATCTGTTCAGCGCGGGGCGGGGCACATTTCAGCCTGTCCGGCGTTTGAGGACGAGGCCCGTTCAGGGCCGTAGCGGGGGTCTGGGGGCGGAGCCCTCAGGGATGGGACGGGTAGGGGCGGCGGGGGCGAGCAACCTGGCCTGGGTCGCCCGGTGGGCGCGTTCCACCGACTGGCCCCAGTACGTGCCCGTGACCATGAGCATCGCGCCCAACGCCGTGAGCGGCGTCAGATGCTCGCCGCCCAGGGCGATCCCGATCGCGGCGGCCCAGATCGGCTCCGTACCCAGCAGCAGGCTGGCCCGGCTCGCCGAGGTGCGCTGCACGGCCCACGTCTGGGCGAGGAACGCGAACACGCTGCAGAACAGGGCGAGATAGAGCAACTGCGTCCACGTCCCGGAGTCGGCCCGGACGAGCGCCGACAGGTCGGGAGCGGCGGCCGGCAGGAACAGAGCCGTGCCGATCACGGTCTGGAGTGTCGTGAGGTGAAGGGGACGGATCGGCCGGCCTGTGGTCAGGCGGCCGACCAGGGCGACGTGGACCGCCCGTATCAGCGCCGCGCCCAGCATCAGCAGGTCACCGAGACGCGGAGCGTGAAAACCGTTGCCGGACATCAGCAGGCCAACGGCGAGGACGCAGACGCCGGCGGCGGCGTAGAAGGCCGGGGGCAGTCCGCCGGGGTGTCCGGCGCGGTCGAGGAGAGGGGTGAGCACGATGGTCAGGCTGATGATCAGCCCCGCGTTGGCGGCGGTGGTGTGGGCGACCCCGTACGTCTCCACGACGAGGACGGCGGCCTGCGTGAGCCCGAGCGGCAGCCCGGCCCGCACCTCCTCCCGGGTCCACAGGCGAAAGCCGCCGCCCCGCTCACGTTCCTTCCCCTGTCCGGCGGCCACCAGGCCGAGACAGGCGAGCGCGGAGAGGGCGTACCGCGCGAAAAGGACCACGAGGACGGGCAGGGCGGAGGTGGCCGTCTGGGCGGACAGGTAACTGGAACCCCAGACAAGCGCGACAAGGAGGAGTACCGCGTCGGTACGGCGGGAGTCGGACACGCGACTACGGTGCACCGGCAGCAACCCTGAAGGCCAGAGCCAACTTCTTAAACGATCTTTTAGTTTCCCTACATCATCCGCCTACACTGGCCCCATGGACGAACGTCAGCTGCGGATCCTGCGCGAACTCGGCGAGCTGGGCAGCGTCACCGCGGTCGCCGACGCGCTGCTCGTCACGCCCTCGGCGATCTCCCAGCAACTGCGGCTGCTCCAGCGCGCCATCCCGGTCCCGCTCACCGAGCGACAGGGGCGCCGTCTGGTGCTGACCGACGCCGGGCAGGCGCTGGCGGGCGCGGCGACCGAGGTGGAGTCGGCGCTGGCGCGGGCCCGGCACACCGTCGAGGAGTTCCTGGACCGGCCGGACGGGGAGGTGTCCGTGGCGGCGTTCCACAGTGCGGGCGCCGCGTTCTTCCCGCTGCTGCTGCGGGCCCTCGCCGGACCGGACGGGCCGGTGCTCGCGCTGGCCGACGAGGATGTGACGCAGGACGACTTCCCGGCGCTGACCAGGGAGTACGACCTCGTCCTCGCTCACCGTCTGGATCACGCCGCGCCCTGGCCGCGCACGGTGACGGCGACACCGCTGCTGCGCGAACCCCTCGACGTGGCCATGCCCGCCGACCATCCGCTCGCCGCCAGACGACGGCTGACTCCCGGCGATGTGGCCGACCAGCCCTGGATCGCCGTACACGACGGCTTCCCGATCATGGCGACGATCGAGGCCATCGCCACCGCGGCGGGCCGCCGGCCCCGTCTCGCCCATCGCATCAACGAGTTCGCGGTGGCGGCGGAGGTGGTGGCCGCCGGAGGAGGCCTCGCGCTGATGCCCCGCTGGACCTCGCGCCCACACCCCGCCCTCGTCCTCAAGCCCCTCAGCGGCATCCAGGCCAGACGCCGAATCGACGCCCTCCACCGCCCGGAACGAACGGCCCGAAGAGCGGTACGAACGGTACTGGAGGAACTGCGCCGAGCAGCACAGAAAATCCAGGCCGAGGACCAGCTCGCTTAGGGGCGCGGGGAACTGCGCGACAAGCCACAGACAACCCGCAGCCGCCAGACCAACAGCAAGCCAAAACTCAACAGGCGCTCAAAACGGATACCACCGCACAGTCGAATCCCCCTCCCGCAAAGACCCCACCCGCCGCGAGAACTCAGCCAACGCCTTCGGATTGGCAGGCGCATGCTGGGCAACCCACGCACAGCTCGCCGTCTCCCGCGCCCCGCGGAGTGTCCCGCACCCCTCCCACTCCCGCACGTCCCACCCGTACGCCTCCGTGAACGCGTCGTAGGACTCGGCAGGGAGGGCGTATCGGTCGTGGGACAGAGCCATGACCACCAGGTCGTGTTCGCGCAGGTCGGCGGAGAAGGTCTCCAGGTCGACCAGGACCGGGCCGCCGGGGCCGATGTGGACGTTGCGGGGGAGCGCGTCGCCGTGGATCGGGCCCGGCGGCAGGTACGGGGTGAGCGCGGCGGCGGCCGTGGCGAAACCGTCTCGGCGCTCGCGCAGATACGCCGCGTCCGCCGGGTCGATCGCGTCGCCCGCGAGCCGCAGCCAGCGTTCGACGCCGCCCAGGAGCTCACGGGGCGGCAACGCGAAGGAGCGGGGGAGCGGCAGGGCGTGCACGATCCGCAGCAGTTCGGCCAGGTCCCGGGGGCCGGCGGGGCGTACGGGATCGGGCAGCCGGTGCCACACCGTCACCGGGTGGCCCTCGACGAGGCGCGCCTTCGGGTCGACCGCGCGTACCGCCGGGACGTCCGCCTCGGCGAGCCAGTGCGCGATGTCCAGTTCCCGCCGTGCACGGTCGAGGAGTTCGGCGTCGCGGCCCACCTTGACGACCAGGTCACCGGCGGCGAACACCGCGTTCTCGCCCAGGGCGAGGAGCCGTGCGTCCGACGCCGTGCCGGGCAGTACGCCCGCCGTGGCCAGTACGTCCCGGGCCTGTGCCTCGTCCATCGTCCGCCTTCCGCGCAGTCACTCGTAACCAACTGAGTCCGGCTGTGCACGGCTGTGTATGCCCATGTACATCCGCGAACGACGTCGGGTTCACGCCATCCGCCGGTCAGTGTCGCATTCGCACCGGCGGCACCCGGCGGGCCGTCGGTCCGACCGAGACCGAGCTGTCGACCGCACGCACGACATGAACGGGAAGAGGGCCCGTTGGCTCCCCAGCGACCAACGGGCCCTCCTCGGAGGGAGATCGAGAGTGGATCAGGTCGGTCAGACCCTGATCCGTTCGTCGCCCTCCACTGTCGGCGCAACCGCCTCGGGAGCCTCGTCGTGCGTCAGGTCCGGCAGCCGGTTCAGCCACTTCGGGAAGTACCAGTTGCGCTCGCCGAGCAGGGCCATCACCGCGGGCAGCAGCACACCCCGGATGATCGTCGCGTCGATGAGCACCGCAGCCGCGAGGCCCACACCCATCTGCTTCATGGACTGCATCGACAGTGTCCCGAAGATGGCGAACACGGCGACCATGATGACGGCGGCACTGGTGACGACCCCGGCCGTGGTGACCACCCCGTGCTGGATCGCGTCCTTCGTCGTACGGCCCCGCAGGTGCGCCTCGCGGATACGGGAGACGACGAACACGTGGTAGTCCATCGACAGGCCGAACAGGATCACGAACAGGAACAGCGGCAGCCAGGTGATGATGGCGCCCACGCCCTCCGCGCCCACCAGCGACGCGCCCCAGCCGTGCTGGAAGACGGCGACCAGGATGCCGTAAGCAGCCCCGACCGAGAGCAGGTTGAGCACGATCGACGTGATCGCGATCGTCAGCGAGCGGAACGACAGGAGCATCAGCAGGAAGGCGAACACGACGACGAAGGCGAAGACCGGGGCGACCGCGCCGGCCAGCTGGTCGTTGAAGTCCTTCGAGCCCGCGACCTGCCCGGTGATCGGCGCCTCGACGCCGTCGACCTTGCCGAGTGTGGCGGGGCGTACCTCGTCGCGGAGCTTGTCCAGGCTCTCGCCCGCCTTGTCCAGGTCGGAGCCGCCGACCAGCGGGACGTACACGAAGGCGATGTTCTCGGCGTCGTGCAGCTTGATGTCCACCGGGCCGCGCGAGGCGCCCGAACTGATCGCCAGTTCACGGAAGTCGGCGAGCGCGGCCTTCACGTCGGCCGCGTTGATGTCCCGTGCCTTGACGATCACTTCGGCGGGGTCGGAGCCGCCGGGGAACGCGTCGTTGACACGGTTGTAGGTACCGACGATCGGCAGCGAGTCGCCGAACTCCTGGTCCAGGGTGAGGTTCTGGGTCTTCATACCGAGCGCGGGCGCGGCCACGGCGAGCAGCGCACCGGCCGCCACGACCAGTGAGATGGCCGGCCTGGCGAGTACGACCTTCAGCACGGCCGTCCAGAAACGGCTCTCCCCGTCGGCCTTGCCGCCGTTGCCGTTCTTGCGTCGCTTGTCCCGGTGCAGGAACGGGATCCGGCCCTTCTCGACCCGCTCACCGAGCAGCGACAGCAGCGCCGGAAGGACCGTCACCGAGCCGACCATGGCGACCGCCACGACCATCAGCGAGGCCAGTCCCATCGCCTCGAACGTGGCGAGCCCGGTGAACAGCATGCCCGCCATCGCCACGCACACCGTGACACCGGAGACGATGATCGCGCGGCCACTGGTCGCCGCGGCGATCTGGAGCGCGGCCTCCGGACTGCGGCCCGCCTCCCGCTCCTCGCGCTCCCGGCGCAGATAGAACAGGCAGTAGTCGACGCCGACGGCGAGGCCGACGAGCAGCATCACGGAACTGGCGGTGTCGTCCATCGGCTGGAGGTGGCTGACGAGGCCCATCAGGCCCATCGTCGCCATGATCGCGGTGACCGCCAGTGCCACCGGCAGCAGCGCCGCGACCAGCGCGCCGAACGCGATCAGCAGAATACCGAGGGCCACCGGTACGGCGGACAGCTCGGCCTTCTTGAAGTCGTCACCGAAGGCGTCGTCGAACGTCTTGTTCATACTGGCGCCGCCGATCTCCTCGATCCGCAGCTCCGAGTGTTCCTTCTGGACGTCCGCGACGGCCTTCAACACCGGCTCGACCCGGTCGCCCGCCGTCTCGGCGTCACCCCGCATGTCGAACTGGACGAGTGCGCTGCGCCCGTCCTTCGAGAGGGTGCCCGTGTCGTACGGCGACTGGACGTCCGTGACCTTGCCGGTCCCGTCGACCGCCTTCATGACGTCGGCGACGGCGGTCCGGAACGCCGCGTCCGTGGCCTTTACGCTCGCGCCCTTCGCCTGGACGAGGACGGTCTCGCTCGCGGGTTCGTCGATCCCGGCATCCTCGATGATCTTGGCGGCAGTGTGGGTCTCGCCCCCCAGCTGGTCGCTCTCCTTGACCTCGACGCTGCCGGCGGCAGAGCCGAGCCCCATCGCCAGGACGACGAACAGCACCCAGATCCCGACGGCCGCCCAGCGATGCTGGGCACTCCACCCACCGGCCCGGGCGGCTATGCCCCGTACCCGCGTTTTTCCGTTCCCCATGACCGGCTTGCCCCCTCGTATGAGGTGACAGCCCCCTGCCATCACCTTTCATTTCGAAGGTATGGGCTGGGTAAGAGCATCTCCTCGTGCTCGCCGGTGAGGTGCGGTCGGCCGAAGTACTCCCGTCGGATGCCGGTGTCTCCCCACTGGGTAGGACACTGGCCCCCTACATCTAAAAGTCGATCTCGGGGTGGTTCATCAGGGGGACTGTCAGCGGGCCGCCCTATGGTGTGCGGATGACGACAGGTGAGCACGCGACGACGACCTACGCGGCGCTGTTGCGCGGCATCAACGTGGGCGGCAACAAGAAGGTCCCGATGGCCGAGCTGCGCACCCTGCTCGAGGGTCTCGGGTACGACGACGTGCGGACCTACCTCCAGAGCGGCAACGCCGTGTTCGCCGCCGGTCACGGGGACGAGGAGTCCCTCGCCGGGGAGATCGCGAAGGCCATCGCGCGGCACTTCGGATTCACCGTCGACGTGATCGTGCGCGACCACACCCACCTGCGGGCGATCAAGGACAACTGCCCCTTCCCCGCAGCCGAGTTGGAGGCCAAGCAGCTCCACGTCACCTACTTCTCCGTGCCCGTCGACGAGGCCCGCTTCGCGGACATCGACCAGGCCGCCCACCTCCCCGAGGAGTTCAGGCTCGGCGACCGCGCGCTGTACCTGTACGCACCCGACGGACTCGGCCGCTCCAGGCTCGCCGAGCAGCTCGCCAAGCCCCGGTACCTGAAAGGCCTGATCGCGACCACCCGCAACTGGAACACCGTCGTGAAGCTGGTGGAGTTGACCGAGGACGAGACCCGGGGGAGGTGAAACCGATGCCCGACCGCGACTTCAACCGTGCCCGGGAGCGCGACCCCGCCGTGGAGGCCGCCATCGAGGCCGAGCTACAGCTGCTCGACCCGGAGGTCCGCCGCTCGCCCGAGCTGACCGGGGCGCTGCTGCACCCCGGGTTCCACGAGTTCGGCGCCTCGGGGCGGCACTGGGACCGGGCGTCGATCATCGCGTCCCTCGCCGCGACCACCGAACCGGGCGCCCGCCCCATCGCCGTCTCGCACATGAAGGGCGTACGCCTCGCGCCCGACCTGGTCCACCTCACCTTCGACACCGAGAGCAACGGCCGCCGCGCCCACCGGAGTTCACTGTGGCGGCGGAACACCGAGGACGGCGGCTGGCTGCTGTACTTCCACCAGGCGACTCCGTTCGGCGACTCCGTTCAGTGACCCCGAGCCACTGACCCCGAGCCACTGACCTACCGCCGGTCCAGGCGAGCCAGTTCGGCGCCCGACAGTTGTACGGTCCCGGCATCCAGGTTCTCCTCCAGGTGTACGAGGGAGCCCGTGCCCGGGGTCGGGCAGAGCACCGGGGAGCGGTGCAGCAGCCAGGCCAGCGCGACCTGGGCCGGGGTCGCTCCGTGCGTGGCGGCGATCTCCGCGCACACCGGGTCGGCCGCCAACTCGCCGTTGCCCAGCGGAAACCACGGCAGGAACGCGATGCCGTGCGCCTCGCACAGCTCCAGCAGCGGCTCGGAGGAGCGGTCGAGGAGGTTATAGCGGTTCTGGACGGACGCGATCGACGTCAACTCCCGCGCCACGACCAGCTCTTCGACCGTCACCGAGTCGAGGCCGATGTGCCGGATCTTGCCCTCCGCGCGCAACTCGTCGAGGGTGCCCAGCTGTTCGGCCATCGGGACGCGCGGGTCGAGCCGGTGCAGCTGGTACAGGTCGATCGTGTCGCGGTGCAGCCGCCGCAGACTCGCCTCGCACATCGCGCGCAGCCGCTCCGGCCGGCCGTCGATGTGCCAGGCGTCGGGGCCCGTCCGTACGACGCCGCCCTTGGTCGCGACCAACACGCCGGCCGGGTACGGGTACAGGGCCTCGGCGACGAGTTCCTCGGCGATCGACGGGCCGTAGTTGTCGGCGGTGTCGATCAGCGTCACGCCCCGGTCGACGGCCCGGCGCAGTACGGCCACCGCGTCGTCAGGGTCGCCACGAGGGCCCCAGTAGCCGGGGCCGGTCAGCTGGGCCGTGCCGTAACCGAGGCGACGGACTGTGAAGTCGCCGCCGATGGTGAAACTTTCCGAAGCCATGCGACGGACGCTACCTGTGCGGTGCACGCACCATGGCAGGCTGGCCGCCATGCGCTACATCATTGTCGGAGCAGGGGCGGTCGGCGGTGCCATCGGCGGGCGGCTGGCCGGGGCGGGGCATGAGGTCGTCCTCGTCGCCCGGGGTGCACAGTACGAGGCGCTGAGCGCGCACGGGCTGCGGCTGGTGACGCCGGACGGGACGTACACGTACCGCCTCCCGACCGTCGACGGACCCGCCGGACTCGGGGAACTGCGCGCCGACGACGTGCTCGTCCTCGCCGTCAAGACACAGGACAGTGAAGCCGCCCTGGCCGCCTGGGGGCCGGTGCCCGTAGAGGGCGGCGGTACGGCGGCCGAGCGGCTGCCGTTGCTGTGCGCGCAGAACGGCGTGGAGAGCCAGCGTCTCGCGCTGCGCCGCTTCCGGCGGGTGTACGGCGTCTGCGTCTGGCTCCCCGCGGCCTACGAGGAACCCGGCGTCGTCTCCGCCCCGGGCGCCCCGCTCACCGGCATCCTCTTCCTCGGCCGCCACCCGCACGGCACCGACGACACCGTCAGCCGGATCGGCGCCGACCTGGAGAAGGCGGAGTTCGAGGCCCCGGTCGTGGCCGACGTGGCACGCTGGCAGTACGCCAAGCTGCTCACCAACCTGGGCAACGCGCTGGAGGCGGTCGTCGGGTCCGTCGACAGCGACGAGAGCCTGACGTTCTTCGAGCGTGTCCGCGCTGAAGGCGCTGCCGTGCTCGCCGCGGCCGGTATCGCGTACGCGAGCGTCGAGGAGCAGAAGGAGCGGCGCGGAACGAAGATCACGCTGATGCCGCTGGACGGGGCCAGGAGAGGCGGCGGCTCCTCCTGGCAGTCCCTGACCCGAGGCACCGGCACCATCGAGGCGGACTACCTCAACGGCGAGATCGTGCTCCTGGGACGGCTGCACGGCGTACCGACTCCGCTCAACGCCCTGCTCCAACGGCTCGCGAACGACTTCGCGCGGGAGCACAGAGAGCCGGGTTCGATGCCGGTCGCGGAGCTGGTGCGGCTGGCGGACGAGGCGATGGAGACCGGCCAGGCATTCCAGGCCAGTTCCGGGCCGGCGAACCGGGACACCTCTACGCGCTGACTGCTGTCCGCCCCGGCAACGGCACTCGCACCGCCGCCTCCGTGTACCGCCGCAGCAGCAGCCGGGCCACCTCGGGCGCCGGTCCCAGGACGTCCGCGAGTACGTCCGCTCGGGCCGCGCCCCGCGCGATGCGGTCCGGGAGAAATCCGGGGGCGAGAACATAGGGCGCGACCGCGACGCGCTCGCAGCCCAGGTCGCGCAACTCCCGTACGGCGTCCTCGGTGCGCGGAAGGGATGCGGAGGCGAACGCGGGCCGTACGGCGTACCAACCGGTGTGCCGCCACTCCCGCGCGATTTCGGCGATCACCGAGATCGCCTCCGGGTCGGTGGACCCCGCCGCGGCCAGCACGACCCCGGTCGAGGACCTGTCGGTGGGCGTCAACCCTGCCTCGTACAGACGGCGTTCGAGCGCCGAGAGGAGGAGGGGTGACGGGCCCAGCACCTCCGCCTGGCGGATGCGGAGCTGTGGCGGCGCGTCCCGGAGGACCGCCGGGATGTCCGCCTTCGCGTGGAACGCGCGGGTCAGCAGCAGGGGCAGGGCCACGACATCCTGTACACCCTCTGCCGCCAGCGATTCCAACACCCCCCGTACGGAAGGGATGTTGAAGTCCAGGAAGCCGGTCTCCACCCGTACTCCGGGGCGCAGGGAGCGCACCCGCCGTACCAGGGCGTGCACCGTCGCGGCGTGCCGCGGATCGCGGCTGCCGTGGGCGATCACCACGAGGACGGGACGGACCGGCTTCCTGGACATGGGTCTCAGCTCTTCACCATCAGACCGCGGCTGCGCAGCACCCGCCGCTCAAGCGGGCTGAAGATCAGCAGCTCGATCGCGATACCGACGAACAGGATCAGGAGGATGGCCTCGAACACCATGGCCATGGAGCTGGCGTTGCGGCCGTACTCCAGCAGCGCGCCCAGACCGATGCCCAGATCGGGGGAGGGAGCGATGATCTCCGCCGCCATCAGCGAGCGCCAGGAGAACGCCCAGCCCTGCTTGAGGCCCGCCAGATAGCCCGGCAGCGCGGCCGGCATGACGATGTGCCTGGCGTTGTTCAGCCCGGTGGCGCCCATCGAGCGGCCCGCCCGCAGGAACAGCGGCGGCACCTGGTCGATGCCGGAGACCAGGCCGTTGGCGATGGACGGCACGGCGCCGAGCAGGATCACCGCGTACATCATCGAGTTGTTCAGACCCAGCCAGATCACGGCCGGCGGCACCCAGGCCACCGACGGCAGTGACTGCAGACCGGACAGGACCGGTCCGATGGCCGCGCGCACGAACTTCACCCGCGCGACCAGCAGACCCAGCGGGGTGCCGATGGCGAGCGCGAAGAGGAATCCGAGCAGACCGCGCGAGATGCTGGTCCAGATGTAGCCGAGGAGGTCGCCCTCCAGCCAGGAGTCCCTGAACTCGGCCGCCACGTCGCCGGGAGAGGGAAGTTTGGTCTGGTCGTCCACGACCTTCAGCGAGATCAGCGCCTGCCAGACGACCAGCACCAGCCCGACGGCGATGATCGGCGGCAGGATCTTCTGGGTGAACGTCTGCCGGAAGGGTGTTCGCCCACCGGACACGGTCTCCAGGGCGTCGAGGCCCGCCTCCACACCGCCGAGGCCGGCCTTGGCGGGGGCGTCCGCCGTCGTGTCGGTGGTCTCAGTGCTGGCCATGACGGCGGATCTCCCCACGCAGTACTTCGGTGATCTCGACGGACAGTTCGGCCACGGGTGCGTCCTCGATGCGGCGCGGCTGGGGAATGTCCACCGTCCACTCACGCGCGATGCGCCCCGGCCGGGAGGACAGCAGCACGACGCGCTGCGCCAGCCGTACCGCCTCGCGGACGTTGTGCGTGACGAACAGGACGGACACACCGGTCTCCGCCCAGATCCGGGTCAGCTCGTCGTGCAGCACGTCCCGGGTGATCGCGTCGAGCGCGGCGAACGGCTCGTCCATCAGCAGCAGCCCGCTGTCCTGCGCGAGCGCGCGGGCCAACGCCACGCGCTGGCGCATACCGCCGGACAGTTCGTGCACCCGCTTGCCGTACGAACCCTGCAGCCGCACCAGTTCGAGCAACCGCTCGGCCCGGTCGCGCCGCTCGTTCTTCGCGACTCCCCTGAGTTTCAGGGCGAGTTCGATGTTCTTGCCCGCGGTCAGCCACGGGAACAGGGCGTGCTCCTGGAACATCAGAGCCGGGCGCCCGTTGGTCGTGATGCTGCCCACGGTCGGGTCGTCCAGCCCGGCGACCAGGTTGAGCAGCGTGGACTTGCCGCAGCCCGAGGCCCCCAGGAGGGTGACGAACTCGCCCGGCGCGACATCCAGCGTGATGTCGTCGAGGACGAGCTGCTGCCCGGTCGGCCCGGTGAAGGACTTCGAGACGTGCTCGATGCGGGCGGCGTGTTCCACCGACTCTGTGTCGGCGGCCTTGGCGAAGGCGGTTGCCATGATCGTCACCTCCTGGGAACTCGTGGGATGGGGTTACTTGACGCCGAGACCGGCGTCGTCGACCGTGCTCTCGCCCTCCGCCTTGAGGACCTTGTTCAGCAGCGTGAGGTCATAGATGCCGTCCAGCTTCGGGTCCTCCAACAGGCCCGCCTTCACCGCGTGCTCGGCCTCGGTGTTCAACGTGGCGGCCAGCGGGTCGTTGGTGAACTGGATCGACTTCCAGGCCGGGTCGAGGACGGCGGACTTGAGCTCCTTGCCCGAGTCGATGCCCAGCTGCGCGTTCGCGGCGGCCTTCGCCTGGTCGGGGTTGGCGTTGATCCACTTGTTGGTCTCGACCGCGGCCTTCAGGACGGCCTCGACGGCGGCGGGGTGATCCTTGAGGAACTCCTGCCGCACGATGATGTTCGTGATCACGAACTTGTTGTCCGGCCACAGCGAAGCCTCGTCCAGCAGCACCTTGGCGCCCTCGGCGACGAGCTTGGACGCGGTCGGCTCCGGCACCCAGGCGCCGTCGATGGAGCCGGCCTTGTAGGCGTCCGGCGTCACCTTGTTGTCGGTGCGGACGACCGACACGTCGCCCTTGCCGCTCTTCGCGTCGACCTTCCAGCCCTGGTCGGCGATCCAGTTGAGGAACGCCACGTCCTGGGTGTTGCCGACCTGCGGGGTGGCGATCTTCTTGCCCTTGACGTCCTTCAGGGACTTGATCTTGTCGGGGTTCACCACGAGCTTCACACCGCCGGAGGCCGAACCGCTGATGATCCGCAGGTTCTTGCCGTCGGAGGCCGTGTAACCGTTGATCGACGGGGAGGGGCCGATCCAGCCGATGTCGATGGAACCGGCGTTCAGCGCCTCGATCTCGGACGGACCGGCGTTGAAGATCGAGTAGGAGGGCTTCGTGGCGCCCAGTTCCTTCTGGAAGAACCCCTTGTTCACGCCGACCAGGGCGGTGCCGTGCGTCAGGTTTCCGAAGTAACCGATCTTGACGGAGCCGAGCCCGTCGATCTTCTTCGCTCCGGCGGCGACCTTGGCGGTGTCGGTGTCCTTGGCATCGGAGCCGTAGCCGCAGGCGGCGAGGGTGAGAAGGGGAAGCGCGGCGAGCACGGCGAGCGTGCGGCGTACAGCGGTCTTGGCAGGCACGGGAGGGGTTCCTCTCGTTGGCCCGGCGGTCACGCCCTCAGGTCGTGGCCGGGAGGTCGGCAGGTCTTCGTCGTCGGGACGTCCGGTGGGGGGACAGGGCGCGCAGGCAGTGCGCGTACGTCAGCACGCACATCGCGCGACCCCGCCCTGCCCGCTGCCGAGGGCGCCGCTGCCGACGCGGCCGCCCTCCTTCGCGAACGTGGAGTAGAAATCGGTGGATTTCATGTCAGAAGTCCCAACCGTCGTCGTCGGTCTCGTTCTTGACGGGCTCGGGGGACGCGAACGACTCGCCGACCATGCCCGCGGTGAGCGTGGTGCCGTCGTTCGGGTCGATCAGGATGAACGAGCCGGTGCGCCGCGAGTCGGCGTACGAGTCGAGGGGCAGCGGCTCGGCGGTACGGATCTTCACGCGGCCGATGTCGTTGGCGACGAGCTGTCCCGGATGCGGGTGCAGGGACAGGTCGTCGAGCGTGAGACGGGACGGGATGTCCTTGACGATGGCCTTGACCGTGCGGGTGCCGTGCTTGAGGAGCACCCGGTGTCCGACCGTCAGCGGCGCGTCGGCGACATGGCACACGGTCGCCTCGACGTCCTGGGTGGTCGGCGGCGCGTCCTTGCTGGGCACGATCAGGTCGCCGCGCGAGATGTCGATGTCGTCCTCCAGCAGGACGGTCACCGACTGCGTGGTGTAGGCGACGTCGACCGGCACGCCGAGCAGGTCGATACCGGAGATCTTCGACGCGTGGCCGGACGGCAGGACCGTCACGGACTCGCCGACGCGGAAGGAACCGGAGGCGATCTGGCCCGCGTAGCCCCGGTAGTCGGGGTGTTCGGCGGTCTGCGGCCGGATCACGTACTGCACGGGGAGGCGTGCGTGGCAGTGGCTCAGGTCGTGGGCGACCGGGACCGTCTCCAGGTGCTCCAGGAAGGTCGGCCCGCCGTACCAGTCCATGTTCGCGGACGGGTCCACCACGTTGTCGCCGGCCAGCGCCGAGATCGGGATCGCGGTGATCTCCGGGACGCCCAGCTCCAGCGCGTACGCCGTGAACTCCTCGGCGATCGCGGCGAACACGGACTCCTGGTAGTCGACGAGGTCCATCTTGTTGACCGCGAGGACCACGTGCGGGACGCGCAGCAGCGCCGCGAGGGCGGCGTGCCGGCGGGTCTGCTCGACGACGCCGTTGCGGGCGTCGATCAGGATCACCGTCAGCTCGGCAGTGGAGGCACCCGTCACCATGTTGCGGGTGTACTGCACGTGACCGGGCGTGTCGGCGAGGATGAACCGGCGCTTCGGCGTGGCGAAGTAGCGGTACGCCACGTCGATGGTGATGCCCTGCTCGCGCTCGGCGCGCAGGCCGTCGGTGAGCAGCGCGAGGTCCGGGGTGTCCTGGCCGCGGCTCGCGGAGGCGCGCTCCACGGCCTCCAGTTGGTCGGTGAGGATCGACTTGGAGTCGTGCAGCAGCCGGCCCACGAGGGTGGACTTGCCGTCGTCGACGGACCCGGCGGTGGCGAACCGCAGGAGTGTGGTCTCGTACAGTTCCGTGAGTTGCGTGGTCGTGCTCATGGCTAGAAGTACCCCTCGCGCTTACGGTCTTCCATCGCGGCCTCGGACATCTTGTCGTCGGCGCGGGTGGCGCCCCGCTCGGTCAGCCGGGAGGCGGCGATCTCGGCGATGACGTCGTCCAGCGACACGGCGTCGGAGTCGACGGCGCCCGTGCAGGACATGTCGCCGACCGTGCGGTAGCGGACCTGCCGCTTCTCGACGGTCTCGCCGGCCTTGGGCCCGCCCCACTCACCGGCGGTCAGCCACATCCCGGCCCGCTGGAACACCTCACGCTCGTGCGCGAAGTAGATGTCCGGCAGCTCGATGCCCTCACGGGCGATGTACTGCCAGACATCCAGCTCGGTCCAGTTGGAGAGCGGGAACACGCGGACGTGCTCACCGGGCGCGTGCCGCCCGTTGTAGAGGTTCCACAGCTCCGGGCGCTGCCGGCGCGGGTCCCACTGCGAGAACTCGTCCCGCAGCGAGAACACCCGTTCCTTCGCCCGGGCCTTCTCCTCGTCGCGCCGCCCGCCGCCGAACACGGCGTCGAACTTCTCGGCCTGGATCTTCTCCGTCAGCGGCAGAGTCTGGAGCGGGTTACGGATCCCGTCCGGACGTTCCTTCAGCACCCCGCGGTCGATGTACTCCTGCACGGAGGCGACATGCAGCCGCAGCCCATGAGCCGCCACCGCCCGGTCGCGGTACTCAAGGACCTCGGGGAAGTTGTGCCCGGTGTCCACGTGCAGCAGCGAGAACGGGATCGAGGCCGGGGCGAACGCCTTCAGCGCCAGATGCAGCATGACGATGGAGTCCTTGCCGCCGGAGAAGAGGATCACCGGCCGCTCGAACTCACCCGCCACCTCACGGAAGATGTGCACGGCCTCGGACTCGAGGGCGTCCAGGTGGGAGAGGGTGTACGGGGCGTCGGTGGCGCCCCCGTGGACCTTGGCAACGGGCGTCGTCATGCCAGTCCCCTCTCGGCGAGCAGCGCGTGGACGGCCGCCGCGGACTCCTGGACGGTCTGGTCCTGCGACTCGATCCGCAGATCCGGCGTCTCGGGTTCCTCGTACGGGTCGTCGACCCCGGTGAGCCCGGTCAGTTCACCCGCGGCCTGCTTGGCGTACAGACCCTTCACATCGCGTACGGAGCACACCTCGACCGGAGTCGCCACATGCACCTCGACGTACGCGGCGCCGCTCTCCTGGTGCCGCCCCCGCACCGCCTCGCGGCTGTCCGCGTACGGCGCGATCACCGGGACCAGCGTCTTTACGCCGTTACGGGCGAGCAACTCGGCGAGGAAGCCGATGCGCTGCACGTTCGTGTGCCGGTCCTCGCGGCTGAAGCCGAGGCCCGCCGAGATGAACTCGCGGATCTCGTCGCCGTCCAGCACCTCGACGAGGTGGCCCTCCTCGCGCAGCCGGCCGGCCAGTTCGTACGCGATGGTGGTCTTGCCGGCGCTCGGCAGACCCGTGAGCCATACGGTGGCTCCGGTCGTCACTGGTATCTCCTGGTCCTCGGGGGTCGCGGTCTGGGTCATCAGCCGTGCAGCCCGCACTCGGTCTTGCCGCGGCCCGCCCAGCGGCCGGCGCGCGCGTCCTCGCCCTCCAGCACCCGGCGGGTGCAGGGCGCGCAGCCGACGGACGCGTAGCCGTCCATCAGCAACGGGTTGGTGAGTACGCCGTGTTCGGCGACGTAGGCGTCCACGTCGTCCTGCGTCCAGCGGGCGATCGGGGAGATTTTGACCTTCTGCCGCTTCTCGTCCCAGCCGACGACCGGGGTGTTCGCCCGGGTCGGGGAATCGTCGCGGCGCAGGCCGGTCGCCCAGGCCGCGTACTCCTTGAGGCCCCGTTCCAGGGGCTCGACCTTGCGCAGCTTGCAGCACAGGTCCGGGTCGCGCTCGTGCAGCTTCGGCCCGTACTCGGCGTCCTGCTCGGCTACCGTCCGGACCGGGGTGAGGGTGAGGACGCGGACGTCCATCACGGCCTCGACCGCGTCGCGGGTGCCGATGGTCTCGGGGAAGTGGTAGCCGGTGTCGAGGAACACTACGTCGACTTGGCTGCCACCGGGCATGGCGCGGGAGGCGAGGTGGGCGACCACCGCGTCCTCCATGGAGGAGGTCACGCAGAACTTCCTACCAAAGGTGGCTGTGGCCCACGTGAGGATCTCCAGTGCGGAGGCGTCCTCCAGGTCACGTCCCGCCTGCTCGGCGAGCGCCTTCAAGTCGTCGGTCGTACGGTCTTTCTGAACCGTCGTCATTTCTCGTCCCCTCCGGTTCCCCGGTGCTGAAGTCCGCGGGCGAGGAGCCCGAGGAACTTCAACTGGAAGGCTCGATTGCAGGCTCCGCATTCCCAGGCGCCGTGGCCCTGGTCGTTCGGGCGCAGGTCCTCGTCGCCGCAGTAGGGGCAGTAGAAGGGGGCGGCGCGCTCACTCATGGCCCCTCCGTTCGCTGCCGTTCGCTGACGCTCACGACAGGGACTCCTCGCCGGCCCGCAGGGCCCACGTGGCGAACCGCTCGCCGTCCTCGCGCTCCGCCTGGAAGTTCTTCAGCACGCGCTCGACGTAGTCCGGCAGCTCGTCCGAAGTCACCTTCAGACCACGGACCTTGCGGCCGAAACCGGCCTCCAGACCGAGGGCGCCGCCCAGGTGGACCTGGAAGCCCTCGACCTGCTCGCCCGCGTCGTTGAGGACCAACTGGCCCTTGAGACCGATGTCCGCGACCTGGATACGGGCGCAGGCGTTCGGGCAACCGTTGATGTTGATGGTGATCGGCTCGTCGAACTCCGGGATACGGCGCTCCAGTTCGTCGATCAGGGAGGCGCCGCGCGCCTTCGTCTCGACGATCGCGAGCTTGCAGTACTCGATGCCGGTGCAGGCCATCGTGCCGCGCCGGAACGGGGACGGGTTGACGGTCAGGTCGAGCGCCTGCAGACCCTCGACGAGCGAGTCGACCTGCCCCTCCTCGACATCGAGCACGATCATCTTCTGCTCGACGGTGGTGCTGAGGCGGCCCGAGCCGTGCGCCTCGGCGAGCTCGGCGATCTTCGTGAGGATCGTGCCGTCCACGCGGCCGACGCGCGGGGCGAAACCGACGTAGAAGCGGCCGTCCTTCTGCCGGTGCACACCGACGTGGTCGCGCCAGCGCTCGACGGGCTGGGCCGGGGCCGGGCCGTCGGTGAGCTTGCGCTTCAGGTAGTCGTCCTCCAGGACCTGGCGGAACTTCTCGACGCCCCAGTCGGCGAGCAGGAACTTCAGGCGGGCGCGGGTGCGCAGCCGCCGGTAGCCGTGGTCGCGGAAGATCGAGATGACGCCCTCGTAGACGTCCGGGACCTCATCCAGCGGGACCCAGGCGCCCAGGCGCTGGCCGATCTTCGGGTTGGTGGAGAGGCCGCCGCCGACCCAGACGTCGAAGCCGGGGCCGTGCTCGGGGTGCTCCACGCCGACGAACGCGATGTCGTTGATCTCGTGCGCCACGTCCAGCAGCGGCGAGCCGGAGATCGCGGACTTGAACTTGCGGGGCAGGTTCGAGAAGTCCTTGTTGCCGATGATCCGGCGCTGGATCACCTCGATGGCGGGCGTGCCGTCGATGATCTCGTCCTCGGCGATGCCGGCGACCGGCGAACCGAGGATGACGCGGGGCGTGTCACCGCAGGCCTCGGTGGTGGACAGGCCGACCGCCTCCAGCCGGTTCCAGATCTCCGGGACGTCCTCGATGCGGATCCAGTGGTACTGGACGTTCTGCCGGTCCGTGAGGTCGGCCGTGCCGCGCGCGAACTGCTGCGAGATCTCGCCGATGACCCGAAGCTGGTCGGTGGTGAGCCGGCCGCCGTCGATCCGGACACGCAGCATGAAGTACTTGTCGTCCAGCTCCTCCGGCTCCAGGATCGCGGTCTTGCCGCCGTCGATCCCGGGCTTGCGCTGCGTGTACAGGCCCCACCAGCGCATCCGGCCACGCAGATCGTTGGGGTCGATCGAGTCGAAGCCCCGCTTGGAATAGATCGTCTCAATGCGTGTCCGCACATTGAGACCGTCGTCGTCCTTCTTGAACTGCTCGTTTCCGTTGAGCGGGGTGAAGTGTCCCGCGGCCCACTGACCCTCACCACGGTGACGGCTCACCTTGCGGCGGGGCGCGGCGGCAGGGTTCTGCGGGGTGGCGGCCATGTTTCAAAGTCCTTTGGGACAGGCGGAAAGCGGCTCTTACCTGCGCGTACGGGCGCATGGTCAGACTGGCGCGGCTCTGCGCAGGCTGAGGCAAGGGGAGGGGGCGGCGATGCTGAAAGCTGGTCAGCTCGCCGGACAGATGGCGCTGGACATACGGCCGAGGTCGACGTGCCGCCGACTCACCAAGGCAATCCCAGTTCCAGACATGACGGAAGCGTGTCACGGCGATCTGGACACAGTCCAGCATTGTCCGTCATGCGGACACCCTTGTCTCGTACAGTGAGACGAGAGTGTCATCGCTCACATGGCGCGTCCACGACAGGTCGAACGTCTGTCGGCCGACCGCTCCTGACCAGGTCAGATGCGGTGTGCCCCCGGCCAGGGTCCGGGCGCGGCCACCTCCTTCTCCTCCTCGACCTTGGTGTCGAAGAGGGTGAAGCCGCGACGCAGATAGTTGTCCATCGCGTGCTCCCCGTCCTTGCTGCACGTATGCAGCCAGACCCGCTTCGTCGGCGCCAGCCCCGGCCACCGTTCCCCGAGGTCCCAGGCCCGGGCGGTCCCGTACGCCAGCAGGTGCCCGCCGATCCGCCGGCCCCGGAAGGCGGGGATCAGCCCGAAGTAGACGATCTCCACGGCCCCGTCGTCCTGGGGCTCGAACTCCAGGTAGCCCGCCGGGGTGCCGTGGTCGTAGGCGACCCACGTTTCCACGCCCGGGCGCTCCAGATGCTCCTGCCAGCGGGCGTATGTCCAGGTCAGCCGGTCGGTCCAGCGGATGTCGCCGCCGACGGAGGCGTAGAGATAGCGGCTGAACTCGGGGGAGGGCACTTCGGCGCGGACGATCCGTACGTCCCCGTCGGGCCCGGCTGCGGGCAGCAGGTCGGTCGGCGCGGTCTGTTCCAGGGACCAGGTGGTCACGGCGATGTTGCTCATGAGGGTCAGGGAATCATGGTTCGTTTCCCCGCGGGCCCGGTGGGGGCTGTACCTATTTCAGCGACCCGGTGATGGACGACAGCGGTACGGCGTACAGGACCCGTTCCGGGACCGGTGTGCCGCGCCAGCCGGAGCGTTCGTCCGACGCCCGTTCCGTGAGGGACCAGAGTTCGCCTGTGCCCTCCCAGTAGGAGAGTGACTCCGCCTGTTCGCCCCAGCAGCGGCGCGACTCCTCATCGGAGCCGCAGCGGGCGGCCTTCGCGCCCTCGGAGTCGAGCCGCCACAGGGTGCCGTGCCGGTCCTTGGCGCTGGGGGCGAGACCGACGTACCAGTCCGCCTTCTCGTCGCCCGCCGACCGGTAGGACAGCACGCCCTGGATGCCGGTGGCCTTCGTCGAGTAGGCCTCCACCGCGTTCACACGGCCGAAGAGGTTGGCGGCGAGGAGGCCGGAACGGTCGCCCGCGCGGCTGAACGAGTAGCGCCAGAGGCGGCTGCGCTGATCGGCGCCGGCCGGGAAGGCCTCGCTCGCGACCAGGCTGTCGGGTGTGGAGCTGCGGTCCAGCGAGAGGGAGCCGAAACAGGGAGTGCGGTCGTCGGCCGCCGGATCACACGTGCCACCGGTCAGGCTGTACGAGGCGACGGCGGGCATGACATACCCGTACCCGTGCGCCGACCAGCCGCCGGGCACCCGGCCGACCACCGGGCTGTCGACGGAGGCCCGCTGGATGCGGTTCATGTCGTAGACGTACAGGGACTGCTGGTCGGTGTCCGTGGCCGAGGCGGTGACCAGCAGCTTGTCCTGGTACCAGACCATGCCGGAGATCGAGGAGGCCAGCTTGCGGTAGTCCGAGCCGTCCTCCGTCGGGACGACCAGGAGCACCCAGCGGTACGTCATGTCGGACAGGTCGTTCGCGTCGATGACGGCGACCCGCGCGAGACCCCGGGAGAGCTCGGGCTCGTCCGTTTTGGCGTCGTTGTGCGTCCAGCCGGAGAGGATCACCCGGTTGGCGCCCCAGCGGCCGTCCTCGTCCGCGTCGCCGGAGGTGGTGACGGACTGCGGCAGCCAGCGCTGACTGGCCGAGTCGGCGTCGTCCCAGCAGTACGCGCGGGTGGCCGTCGGGGCGACGGGCAGTGCCTCGGTCTCGGTGGGGGCGCACTCGGCCGCGCCGCGCAGTGTGCGGTTGGTGTGTTCCAGGACGCTGCTCACACCCACCGTGCCGCCCATGGAGGTGGCCAGCCGGTCGAGCGAACGCTTCGACGCCAGGTGCTCCTTGAGCTGGAAGTCCTTCAGTTCGGCGGCGGACGTGATGGATCTCAGGGGCCCCGGGTTGTCGCTGCTCACGGCCTGGGAGGCACTGACGATGGTGGCCGCGGCGGTCAGGGCGAGGGCGGTTCCGGCGAGAACGCCGCGCAGCGCTCTGCCCCTTCTCTGCCTGCGGTGTCTGCCGCGATACGTCATTCATCCTCCCGAGGCAGGCCAACTGCGGCTCGCGTTCCGTAGGTTGAACCGGAGTCGCAGTGTGGGGGGCCGTGGGATGGATGGTACGTCAGGGGGCGCCAGGCCTGGTCGAATACGCCGGAATCCTTACCCCTGTGTTGCATCTGGGGCCGTTCGGGCCCGTTTCCTCACCCCGGCGTCACGGCCGGGTCACTGTGTGTCGTCCGGCGCCGTCCGAATCCCGGCGTCCTTCTCCGCTTCCCGGCCCCGGACCACTGCCGGCGCCGTCGAGTGGGACAGCAGGTCGCGGGAATCGTCCGGAAGGAGGACGGTCACCTCCGCGTCCTCGCTGAAGCGGTACGGGCGATGGTCGAGGAACCCCCCGAGATATCGCCGTATCCGCGACATCTCCGCGCGTACGGTCACCGTGCGGGCCGGATCGCCGAACACGTCGTCGGCCAGGCCCGCCGCGCCGCGGCCGGTGGGGTACAGGGCCAGGAGGTAGAGCAACTCGGCGTGCCGGGGACTCAGTTCATGGGTCCAGGAACCCGCGGGGCCCGACACCGCCACCGACCAGCGGCGCGGTCTGCGCAGGTCCAGGACGATCCGTGAGGTGCCGTGCGGTTCGGGCTCGTCCGTGGCGCGGATCAGCCAGCCGCCGGTCAGCGGCTCCACGGCGCACAGTCCGAGCGCCGGCAGCAGACGGCGGCCCGGGGACAGCGCCTTGGGCAGGGCGACACGGTTCGTGTACGGCAGGCCGGTGACCGCGGCCGTCCAGCCGTCCCGGTCCACAGCCAGGGCCCGCCCGCCGAGCCGCGCCAGCACCGGCGCCGCCGACGAGCGCAGCCGCTCCAGCGACTGGTGGTGCCGCTCCCGCAGCCGTGCCTCGGCGAGCTTGGCGACCGAGTCGACCCAGGAGAGCGTGGCGGGGTGCACGGTCTCCAGCGGGCCGCTGACATCCACCACGCCGATCAGCCTGCCGTCGCGGGGGTCCAGGATGGGGGCGCCCGTGCACGTCCAGGTGGCGAGCGACCGTACGAAGTGCTCGGAGGCGAAGACCTGTACGGCGCGCCGGGCGACCGCCGGGGTGCCCACACCGTTGGTGCCGACGACCTCCTCGGCCATGTCGGCGCCGGGCTCGAACCCGAACAGGTCGGCCCTGCGCAGCACCGGCGTACTGCCCTCGCGCCACAGCACCCGGCCGTCCCCGTCCGCGACGAGCATGATGTGCTGAGCGGCGTCCGCGACCGACAACAGCCCCTGGCGCAGCACCGGGAGGACATGCCGCAGCCGGGAGATCTCGCGCCGCCGCTCCAGTTCCTCGCCGGTCAGCAGCCCCGTCCGGACGCCGTGGTCGGGGTCGACGCCGCCGCGCAGCATGCGGTCCCAGGACTGGCCGATCACCGGGCGGGGCGCCTGGAGCGGTCGCCGGCCGGTCAGGCGGGCCGCGCGTACGTCGCTGAGCAGCCGCGCCGCCTGCGCCGCGTCCCGAGCGGCGAGTTGCGCGACGTCCATCGGCGGATTCCCCACTGTGTCCTCCCAACCCGTATTGACTCGAAGTCTTATGGTGCCGCCCCCGGGGAGCGGAGGACCACAGTCCGTCCACAGACGCCAACAAGTTGCAACCCCCTGCAACCCTGGTGAACTGCCCTGCGGTGTCTGAAACTTGGGCGACGCCGCCGGCGCGGCGTCCGTGCTCCCGATCGATGCGGGGCAAGTGGGCGGGGGTGGTGCCGTGTCGGCGCAGCACCACCCCCGCCACATGAGCGGTCGAGTGGTTACGCCACCGGCCGGGCCCGCTCCACGACCGACGCCAGGTCCAGGGTGTGAGGGAGCGTGCCGAAGGCGTTGCCCCAGTCGCCGCCCAGACGCGAGGCGCAGAACGCGTCGGCTGTCTCCGGGGGCGCGAACCGGACCAGCAGCGAGCCCTGGAGCACCAGCGCGACCCGCTCGACCAGCCGCCGCGCCCGGCCCTCGATGCCGTCCAGGTCGGCGAGTTCGGTCAGCAGGTCCTTGATGGCGCCGTCCAGGCGGTGGTCCGCTCCGCGCGCCTTCCCGACCTCCAGGAGGAACGCGTTGAGCGCGGCGGGCTCCCGCTGGATAGCCCGCAGCACATCCAGCGCCTGCACGTTCCCGGCGCCCTCCCAGATCGAGTTGAGCGGCGACTCGCGCAGCAGCCGGGGCATGCCCGACTCCTCGACATAGCCGTTGCCGCCCAGGCACTCCGACGCCTCCACCACCAGCGGGGTGCAGCGCTTCGTCACCCAGTACTTCGCGGCCGGCAACGCGAGCCGCAGGAAGGCCCGTTCCTGCTCGCCCCCGTCGTCATAGGCGGCGGCCAGCCGCAGCGCGAGCGTCGTCGCCGCCTCCGACTCCAGGGCCAGATCGGCCAGCACGTTGCGCATCAGCGGCTTGTCGACGAGCTTTCCGCCGAAGGCCTCGCGGTACGCACAGTGGTGCACGGCCTGGGCGACCGCCTGCCGCATCAGCGCGGCGGCGCCGAGCACGCAGTCGAGCCGGGTCGCCGAGACCATCTCGATGATGGTGCGCACCCCGCGCCCCTCGTCCCCGACCCGGCGCACCCACGTCCCGTCGAACTCGACCTCGGCGGAGGCATTGGACCGGTTGCCCAGCTTGTCCTTGAGCCGCTGGATCCGGAACTCGTTGCGCGTGCCGTCCTCCAGCACGCGCGGCAGCAGAAAGCAGGTCACGCCGCCGGGAGCCTGCGCCAGCACCAGGAAACCGTCCGACATGGGCGCCGAGCAGAACCACTTGTGGCCCGTCAGCTCGTACGTCCCGTCCTCGGCGAGCGGCCTCGCGACGGTCGTGTTGGCCCGTACGTCGCTGCCGCCCTGTTTCTCCGTCATGCCCATCCCGAAGAGCACGCCGGCCTTCCGGTCCGCCGGCGCGAGCCCCTCCTCGTAGACGGTTGACGTCAGCCGGGGTTCCCACTCGGCGGCGAGCGCCGGGTCGGTGCGCAGCGCGGGCACCGCCGCGTGGGTCATCGACAGCGGGCAGCCGTGGCCCGCCTCGGCCTGCGACCAGACCACGAACCCGGCGGCCCGCCGCACATGCCCGCCCGGCCGCGTCCAGGCCGCCGTCATCCCGGCCGAGACGCCCTTGCCGAGCAGCCGGTGCCAGGCCGGATGGAACTCCACCTCGTCGATCCGGTTGCCGTACCGGTCGTGCGTCCGCAGCTTCGGCGGGTTCTCGTTGGCGAGCGCTCCCCATTCCTGCACCTGCGCGGAACCGGCGGACCGTCCCAGCCCGGAGAGGTCCTCCCGGGCCTCCTCCACAAGCCCGGGGTCCAGGTGCCGTTCGACGGCCGCGACCAGGGCCTTGTCGGCGGTGAACACGTCATATCCGACCAGGGGCGGCACCTGGTTGGTCACGGTGTGGGTGCTGGCTGCCATACAGGGAACCTACCGTCTGTACGCGCCTGGTCACCCCCGCGGCCGGAGGCCGCTGACGGACACGGCCCCCGCCGCGCAGCACCCCGAGCCGTGGTCGCCGGTCAGGCCGGCCGGGAGAGTGCCGCCAGCTCGTCGGAGGCGAGGGACGCCATCTCCTGCTCGCCCTGGAGGGCCTCCAGCCAGCCGGGATGGTACACGGTGTCGAGGTAGCGCTCGCCGAGGTCCGGTGCGATCGCCACCGCCGTGAGGTCGCGGCCGTCGTGCCGGGCCAGCCACTGGGTCGCCCCGCTGATCACCGTGCCCGTGGACCCGCCGAACAGGAAGCCCCGGGAGGCCAGTCGGCGGCAGACGCGCACCGCGTCCGGTTCCTCGACGTGGATCACCTCGTCGAGGTACGACTCGTCGAGCAGCGGCGGCCGTACGCTCGTGCCCAGGCCCGGGATCATCCGGGGTCCGGGCGGCCCCCCGAAGGTGACCGAGCCGACGGCGTCCACGGCGACGATCCGCACCCGCCGGTTCCACTGCCAGAACCAGCGCGCGCAGCCCATCAGCGTGCCGGTGGTGCCGGCGCCGACGAACAGGACGTCCAGGCCCGGGAACCGGCGGGCGATAGCCGGTGCCGTCGTACGGTAGTGCGCTCGCCAATTCCCCTGGTTGGCGTACTGGTTGAGCCAGACATACCGCTCGTCGGAGGCGCACAGCGCGCGGACGTGGCCGATCCGGGCGCCCAGGAAACCGCCGTGCAGATCGGGCCGGTCGATGACGTGCACCCGGCTGCCCAGCGCCTCCATCGTGCGGATCGCCTGCGCGTTGCAGCGTGAGTCCGTCACGCACAGGAACCGGTAGCCCCGGCTCGCCGCGAGGACACTGAGCGCCACGCCCAGGTTGCCCGACGAGGACTCCACGAGAACGGATCCCGGCCGCAGCCTGCCGTCCCGTTCGGCGGCCGTCACCATCTCGTAGGCGGCCTTCATCTTGATCGAACCGGCGAAGTTGAAGCCCTCGCACTTCAGGAAGAGGGGCAGCCCCACGGTGGCTCGCAGGTCGACGTAGAGCTCATCCTCGTTGAAGTCCGATGGCTGGGAAATGACTGGCATGTTGTCCCCCTGTGTGCGGCGCGCCTGTGCTCGGCACGCCTGATCTGTGGCACGGCACCCGGTGACCGGGCGCTGCGACCGCCCCCCCCGGAGGGTTCAGCCGTGCCGGCGCAGTTCGTGGAAGAAGCCGTCGATGACACGCAGTTCGCCGCGGCGGGCCACCTCGTCGTGGACGAACCTGCCGACGGCGAGGTCGAGCACTCCGAGGCCGAAGGGCGAGAACACCACCGGCCGGTCCACCGGGACCTTCGTGCGTCCGGTGAGTACGTCGTCCAGCGTGCCGTCGATGAACTCCCGGCCACCGGTGAGCTGTTCGGCCAGGTGCGGGGAGGTCTCCGCCTTAAGACAGTGCTCGACGTCGTCGACGAAGTTCGCCGAGGCGAGCAGGATCTCGGGCGCGAGGTCGCGCAACGAGACGTGCAGGACGAGCGGATGGTGGTCGAACCACGACACGTCGTGGATGTGCGGCTTCGCGGCGACGGTGGCGAACACCAGCAAGTCGCTCGACCTGACGAGCTGTTCGGCGCTGTCGTGCACGGTGACCTTGCCGCCGCCGTCCGACCGCTCCAGGTAACCCCGGAAGCCGGCCGCGCTGTCGGCGGACAGGTCGTACACGCCCGTCTCGTCGAACTCCCAGCCGGTGGCGGCCAGACAGGTGTGGATGTAGCGGGCGATGAGCCCGGTGCCGACGAACCCGACCCGGGTCGGCCGGACGCGTCCCCGGCTCAGCCGGTCGGCGGCCAGCGCGGCCGAGGCCGCCGTGCGGGAGGCGCTGATGATGGAGCTCTCCAGGCAGGCGAACGGATAGCCCGTGTCATGGTCGTTGAGGATCAGAACGGCCGACGCCCGAGGAATCCCGGCCGCCACGTTCTCCGGGAAGCTGGAGACCCACTTCAGCCCGTCCACGTGCACGTCCCCGCCGATCGACGCGGGCAGCGCGATGATCCGCGACGACGGACGGTCCGGGAACCGCAGGAAGTACGAGGGCGGGTTCACCGAGTCCCCGGCCCCGTGCAGCCGGTACACCGTCTCCACCAGGTCGACGACGTCGGACTCCCGCCCCTGGAGAGTCTGTTGGACCTGCTCGCCGGAGATGACCGAGAACGGCGGGACCGTGACAGGGTTCGTGGTCATGAGGCTGTCCCTTCAGTGGAGTCTGCGGAGCCGGCTGAGCTGGTGGAGTCGGTGCGGCGGACCGGGTCGGCGAGGGCGGCGAGGATCTCGCGCGGCCCCTCGAAGGGCTCCCGGCTGTGCGCCGTACGGATGTTGTCGACGAGCAGCAGATCGCCGCCCCGCCACGGCTCGCGCACGGTGTGCGCCGCGTACACCTCGTTGAGGGTCTGGACGACGTCCTCGCCGATGGGATCGCCGTTGCCGTAACGGGTGTTGAAGGGGAGACCGTCGGCGCCGTACACGTCGACCAGGTACTCGTGGACCTCCGGGTCCATCGTCCACTCGTTGAGGAACGCGATCTGGTTGAACCAGCAGCGGTGGCCTGTGACCGGGTGGCGCAGGACGGCACTGCGGCGCTGGCGGGTGCGCAGGGAGCCGTCCAGTTCCCAGGCGAACTCGATGGCGTGGGTCCGGCAGTAGCGCTCGACCGAGGCCCGGTCGGAGGTGCCGAAGGCCTCGGCGACCGTCGCGCCTATCTCGTCGTTGAACGTCCGGGTGAGCAACCAGCCCTCCCGTTCGAAGCGCTGGACGAGGCCGGCGGGCAGCGCGTCGAGCACGGCGGCCGAGTCGGCCACTCCGGTAGCGCCGCCCTCGGCGGGCGCCTCCAGGCAGGCGAACAGCAGCAGGCCGGGGAACTCCAGCGCGTAGCTCAACTCGTGGTGCATGCACATCGGCTGGTTCGGCGGCCACTTGGAGGAGGAGTACACGCCGTCGGCGTACCGCCGCCGGGGCGCGAAGGCCTCCTGGTCGCTCATCAGGCCGTCGGCCAGCCGCCGCAGGACGGCGCCGGTCGTGGCCGGCTCGTGCAGGCCGAGGCCGCGCACCAGCAGCGAGCCGTGCTCGGCGACGACCGCCCGCAGCGCGTCCCGGTGAGCGCCTGCCCACTCGGCAGGGTCGGTGACGGGCGGGGTGCGCAGGATCGGGGGCCGGCCGGGGAGCAGTTCGATGCCGGGAAGTGCGGCCTGGGACAAGGGCGTTGACGTCGATGAAGCGGACGAGAGTGTCATGGTGTCGTTCCTTTCGGTGCGGCGCACGGCTGTCGTCAGGCTGTGGCGGCCGGCACGTCGAGCAGTTCGGCCAGGTCCGCGAGGACCGGGTGGCGGATGACGTCCTTGAGGGTGATCGCCCGATTGAGGGCGATCGCGAGCCGGACCGCCGACAGCGAGGTGCCGCCGCGGTCGAAGAAGTGGTCCAGGCGGCCGATCCGGTCTGACGGAACGCCGAGCACCTCGGCCCAGGCGACGGCCAGCCGCCGCTCGCCGGCGGTCTCCGGCCCCCGCGCACCGGCATCGGCAGAGTCGGATTCCTCCGCGAGCGCTGTGAGCGTCCTGCGGTCGGTCTTGCCGTTGGCGGTGAGCGGCAGCCGCTCCCGCCAGTGCACGGCCGACGGAACCATGTACGCGGGCAGCGACCGCGCCAACCACTCCTGTACGCCGACGAGTTCGGCGCCGGTGCAGAACGCCACCAGCCGCACGCCCCGCACGACCACCACGGCGCCGTCCCGGACCCCGGGCACCCGCAGCAGCGCGTTCTCGATCTCGCCGGTCTCGATCCGGAAGCCCCGCAGCTTCACCTGGGTGTCCCGGCGGCCGAGGAACTCCAGCCTGCCGTCGGGCAGCCAGCGCCCGTGGTCACCGCTGCGGTAGAGCCGCTCACCGGGCCGGTAGGGGTCCAGCGTGAACGCCGCGGCAGTGCGCTCGGGGTCGTTGACGTACCCGCGCCCGACACACACCCCGGAGAACACGATCTCGCCGGGCGCCCCCAGCGGCACGGGCGCGAGGTGCTCGTCGACGACGTACACGCGTACGTTGCGCACGGGCCGGCCGAGCGGAACGCGGGGCCCGTCCGGCACCCGGTCCATCACCTCGTGGTTGGTGTCGTCCGAAGTCTCGGTCAGGCCATAGGCGTTGGCGACCTTGATGCCGGGCTGGGCGGCGAACCAGCGCTGCACCAGCTCCCGCTTCACGGCCTCCCCGGTGACCGACACACAGTGCAGGGCGGGGAGTTCGCGGGGCCGTTGCTCCAACTCGGCCAGTACGGCTTCGAGATACGACGGCACGATCTGGAGCACATTGACCCCGGCGTCCACGATCGTGTCCACGAACCGGGGCACGTCCAGGATCACGTCCTGCCCGACCAGCAGCGTCCGGCCGCCGACGAGCAGCGCGGACACCAGCTGCCACAGCGAGATGTCGAAGCACTGGGGAGCGGTCTGCGCGACCACCTGCCCCTCGCCGACGCCCAGGTCCTCCAGCTTGGCGAGGACGTGGTTGACGAAGCCCGCGTGCTCGCACATCGCGCCCTTGGGCTCACCGGTCGACCCGGACGTGAAGTAGATGTAGGCCAGTTGGTCTGCACCGACGCTCACCCCGAGGTCGTCGTCCGCGTACCCCTCCGCCGCGATCTCGTCGACGTACAGCCTCGGTACGTCCGTCCCCGTCCCGTCGAGCGTGGCGGTGCTGCCGTGTTCCGTGACGACGAACGCGCACTCGGCGCGGGTGAGGGTGGCGGCGATCCGCCCGGCCGGGAAGTGCGGCTCGACCGGCAGATAGACACCGCCGGCCTTGAGCACCCCGAGCACGGCGGCCATCCAGTCGAGGTTGCGCTCGGTGACCACGGCGACGACACCCTCCCGGGTCAGCCCGCGGGCCAGCAGCGCCCGGCCGAGCTGGTTCGCCCGGGAGTTGAGCTCCCGGTAGGTCCACTCCGTGCCGCCCTGTACGGCCGCGACCGCGTCCGGGTGCTGCCGTACCCGCTCCTCGAACAGCTCGTGCACCCGGCGGTCCGGGAGTTCACGGTCAGGGCCCGCCAACCCGTCCAGCTGGAAGGCGAGTTCCTCTCCCGCCAGCAGGCTCTGCGACTCGTGGTCGGCGTCCGGGTCGGCGGCCATCAGCGAGAGCGCGGTGAGGTGGTAGCCGGCGATCCGGGCAGCCGCGCTCGTGTCGAGGACATCGGTGCGGTGGCGCAGCCGAAGGGTGCGCTCGCCGACGCTCAGGTGCAACACGGTGCGGTCGGCGCTCTCGTCGGAGGGGGCGCCGCCGTGCGGGTCGAGCACGGTCTCGTACGTCGGCTCTTCCGTCTCGCCCACCTCGTCGGCGAGGTCCGTCAGTGCCAGCAGATCCCGCCAGGAGCCGGGGCCGACCAGCATCCGGCGGGGCACGGGCCGCCCGCCCTTCACCGCCACGTACCCGGTGGTGACCTCCCGCTCACCGGAGAGCGCGGCGAGCACCTTGGCATGCGCGGCGAGCAGCGCGGACTCGAACGAGGCCGACCGCAACAGGCTCGCCTCGAGCGGGACTTCGTACTCGGCGTACACCGAGTGGCGCCCGTCCTGCGGGCTCCTGCCCGGCACCGGGCCGGGTATCCAGCGTGGGATCGTGTTCATCGGACTGCCCCCGTCGAAATCTGTGCGGTGTGTGCGGTCTGGTCGGTCTGTCCGGCCGGTGCGACCTGGTCGCTGCGCAGGGCCACCGCGGGGTTGCCGCCCCAGCGGGCCAGGCACGGCACGTCCTCGCCCTTCATCAGGAAGGAGTCCGGGGCGAGTTGGGACCCGTCGCCCATCGACACGCCGTAGTGGACGAGTGCGCCGGTGCCGAGCGTGACGCCCGGGCCGAGGACGATGTGGTCGGACTTGTAGGTGCCGTCCTCCTGCGAGTGGGCCTGGATCTTGCTGTGGGCGCCGAGCGTGCAGTCGTCGCCGATAGTGGTGAGCGTGCGCTCGGTGATGATGGCGCCGTCGTCGAAGACCCGGCGCCCGATGCGGACGCCCATCAGCCGCCACAGCAGGCTCTTGAACGGCGTCCCGTTGAACACGACGAGGAATTCGACCGGCACCTTCCACAGCCGTTCCTGCCACCAGAAGTGCGGGTCGTAGATGGAGACCAACCGCGGCACCAGGCGCCGGAACCGGGTGATGAGCCGCTCGACCAGCACGTAGTACCCGGCGGTGAGCCCGAGCCCGAGGACCAGGGACGCGCCGACCAGCGCGCCGGCGGCGATGCCGTGCGTGCCGTACACGGCGAACGCGGCGAAGCCGAGCACCGTCAGGAGGAAGGAGTGCAGCCAGCGGACGAACAGGAACAGGCCCATCGAGCGCAGGTTGTAGCGGTTCTTCGCGGCGAGACGGCGGCGGAACTCGTCACCCTCACGCAGATGGTCGAAGTCGGTGTCGCGCTCCACCGACCGCGGGATCTCGAAGGACGGCGAGCCCAACAGGCCGACGTTCTCCCGGAGTTCGCCGTCGAGCGGCACCATCACCTTGGTCGCCAGCAGGACGTTGTGGCCGGTGCGGCCCCCGACGGGGTACGCGATGTGGTTGCCGAGGAAGCTGTGCGGTCCGATCACCGCCCGTGAGACGCGGAAGGACGTGGCGGAGTAGTCGGCGTTGAGGACCGACAGTCCGTCGGCGACCATCGTGCCGCGGCCGACGGAGACCAGGTACGGGTTCTCGTGCTGCATCTCCGTACCGAAGTTGGAGCCGGTCTGCTCGACGTACGAGAGGTCGTAGCCGATGGCCCGCAGGTAGTGGACGATGTACGAGCTGTCGCCGCACAGCCACTTGAAGAACTTGAGGTTGGTCAGCCGGGCGACGGCCCGCTGCGCCCCGTAGTGCAGGCCGTACAGCGGATAGACCCGCTCGGGCCGGATCACCAGGTTCAGCAGCCGGGGGACCAGGGACACGGTCACGGCTCCGACGACGATCACGGCGGCGAAGAGCGCGAGGGAGAGGCCCATGGCCTCGGCATAGAAGCGGACCGAGGTCATGTCGGCCACGTCCGGATCGACCAGCACTTCGAGACGGGGCGCCAGGTCGAGCAGCAGAAAGCCGCCGCCGAACGCCAACGGCACGTACACCAGCAGGAGTTGGAGAAGACTGGCGAGACCGTAGGCGGCCCGTCGGGCGGTGGTGCAGCGGGCCCCGGGGATCCGTACGTAGTCAACGTCCGTGGGCTGGGCGGGCGAGCCGTGCCAGCGCAGGCCGGCCGGCACCGCCTGGCCCTCGAACAGCGCTGAGGCGTGTCCGAGTTGGGATCCGTCACCCATCGACGTACCGATGTCGAGGACGGTCTTCTCGCCGATGTGGACGTCCCTGCCGAGGGTCACCGGGCCGGTCCGGACGCGTCCGGCGACGACCTGGTAGCAGAGGAGGTAGGAGTCCTTTCGGATGATCGTGCCCGCGCCGACCGTGAGCAGGTCCGTGCAGACCGGGAGGGCCGGCGAGAGGATGGTGACGCCCTTGCCGATCCGCGCGCCGAGCGCCCGGAGGTAGAGCACGTACAGCGGGTTCCCGGTGAACAGGCGCATCGGGTTGGCGTTGAGCAGTGACTTGACCGTCCAGAAGCGCAGATAGGCGAGACCCCAGACGGGGAACTCGGCCCGCTGCCACCGGCCGACCAGCACCCACTTGGCGACCACCGGCAGCACACACATCCCCACGAAGGCGGCGCCGCCGAACCCGACCGACCGCAGATAGACGTCGACGGCCCCCGAACCGGCGTTGATCCACTGGTAGCCCTGGACGGTGACGAGCCCGGCGAGGAAGCAGTACGCGGCGAAGACGATCAACTGCGCGGCCCCGCACAGGACATACCGTGCGGTGCTGCCGGGCGCCGGGGCCTCGGCCGGCGGCGCGACGGGAGCCTCGGCGGGGGCGTCGGTGAGCGCCGCCGCCAGACTCCGGATCGTCGGATTGCCGTACACGTCCTTCATCGACACCGACGGCAGATCGTCCCGCTTCCTCACCCGGGCGCAGAAGTGCGCCATGACCAGGGAGTTGGCCCCGAGATCGTCGAAGAAGTGGCTGTCGAGCGGGACTTGGTCGGTCTTCACGACACCCGCGAGCACCTCGGCGAGGATCCGCTCGGTGCCGCCCCCGGCGCCGGTCGTGTGCCTGGCCGTGTGCCGAGCTGTCTGCTCGGCCGCGCGCTCGGCAGTGTGCCTGGTCGTGTGCTCGGTCGGATCGGTCGGCGGCATGGGCGCCAACTCGATCGGTTTTCCCCCCACTTTTCCCCCCACGATGAGCTCCTCAGCGGTGCTGGTCTTGGCTTTCGGTCAGTTCAGTCGGTTCGGTCAGTTCGGTCGGTTCGGATCGGTGGACCGGCGGCTCGGGCGGGTTCCCCTGTGCCCGTCGCCGTTCCCACGCCCGGGCGCGCCTCGCCGCCCCCGCGACCACGGCCTCGAGAGGTCCCTGGCCCCTGGCGAGCTGCCACCCGACCGCGAAGAGCAGTGATCCCGCGACCAGCACGGCGTACTGGAGGTCACGGGAGCTGTTCAGCGCTCCGGTGGCGAGGAACAGGACATGCGCGGTGTAGAGGGTCAGCGGCATGCTTCCGGCAGCCGCCAGCGGGAGCAGCGCCCGCCGCACCACGCTGATCCGGGTCAGCAGCAGGACCGCCGCGAGCAGGGCTGTGGCCGCGCCGAGGGTGTGCAGCAGGTCGAACGGTGAAGTGGAGTGCGGGGCGCGGGAGATCATCGACCACCAGGTCCCGCCGTCCGGGCTGTCCCACAGGACCTCGTCGCGGGCGTGCGGCCCGGTCGCGTCGGGGAACTCGGCCTGCCGCAGCCGCTCCAGACCGCCCCAGCGGAAGAGCCACAACGAGCAGGCCAGCCAGGAGGCGGCGGCGAGCGCCAGCCCGCCGGTCAGCAGCCGGGTCGCGGTGCGCCGGTCGAAGAGGTCGAGGCGCCCGATGGCGAGCCCGGCGCACAGGTACGCCATCCACGCCAGGACCGGATAGGCGCCGTGGACGAGAAGGTCGCCGAGAAGACCGGCCGGGTCGGTGACGACGTCCTGGAGCGTCGGATCACCGTCGAAGGCGGGTTCGGGCAGCGCCCCCCGGAGCAGCTGGACGAGGAACGGCGCGACCACGCCCAGGGCGAGGGCGACGCAGGCCAACGTCCGTGCCCGCAGGGCCAGCAGGGGCAGGGCGAGCAGGAACAGCAGGGCGTAGAAGGCGAGGATGACGTCGACCTGGAGGCCGCCCGCGTTGGCGGCGTAGCCCAGCAGCAGCCCGATCAGACCGACGGTCAGTGCCCGGGCGGTGACCGCCGCGAGCGAGCCGCGGCCGACACGGGGGGTACGGCCGCCGGTGGTGAAGGCGAGGCCGACTCCGGCCACCAGCGCGAAGGTCGCCGAGGACCGGCCGCCCGCCAACTGCCAGGCCACCGTCGGCGAATCGTCAGGCCCGAAGGCTCCGAATACGTGCACGGAGAACATACCGAGCAGTGCGAGGCCGCGGGCCACGTCTGCACCGGCAATGCGCGGTGTCGATAAAGGCATGGGTCGCTCCGTAAATTGGCACGATGGATTACGCGTCCGCTGTGCGACCGCGGTGCAGCTGTGGGCGGAAGTGACAGGTGACGCGATATGGGGAATGGCGTGCGGGATGAAATGACGTATGAGACGTGTGAGCGGAAAATATCGATGGGCGCGGCGTGCGGCACGGCGTCGACCCGCACGTTTTCGTGCGGATCACGGGTAATTCGGCTTGGCCGGGCTTGGTCGGAGCCCGGATGCCCCCGTGTCGTCTTGGTTCGCACTCCCTTGGGCGGGTGTGTCCCGGTGAATGCAATCCGAATTGTTTCGACCCGGTTATGGAGGGGTCAAGGTGGCCCGGCGTAATGTCGCTTTCCTGTTACAGAGTCACGACTTTTCGCACAGATGGCGACCGCCTGTTCGTCTGCCTCACCAGGAAGCTTTCCGTAAGGCAGGTGTAATTGCCGGGCGGTATTCCGTTTACGGGCGCCGGAATATGGCCGCCAAGAGCATGACAGAAATAGTATTCGATTTATCTGCCGTATCGTTCCGCCCGGTTTCCACTGGGTTTCCCGTCGTTTTCTGCTGCGTCACGGGAACGGAGGGAAGGGAGCGGCTCACGGGCGCTGCGCCCTGACCGGGGCACCGGAGGGTGAGAGGGGTGGCGCCCGCCCGATACCGTTAGGGCGTGCAGGCAGCAAGTGAACTTCCCGAGAGCCCCAGCGGCCGACTCCACCGTGCGCGCGTCCTCTACCGGAACGTATCCAAGCGCAGGACCGCGTGGCTGTTGCTCAAGGACACCGTCAACTCGTGTGTCGAGTACCGGATCCTGGGGCTGGCGGCGGAGGCGGCCTTCTTCACGCTGCTGTCCGTGCCGCCACTGCTGCTGAGCCTGATCGGGCTGCTCGGCTACGTCGACGACTGGACCGGCACCGACACCATCACCAGCCTGGAGACGAACATCCTGGAGGCGTCCCGCACGGTCCTGTCCGACAAGGGCGTCGCCGAGATCGCCCGGCCGATCCTGAACGACGTGATGAAGGGCGGCCGGCCCGACGTCATCTCCATAGGGTTCCTGTTCGCCCTCTGGTCCGGCTCGCGCGCGGTGAACGTCTTCATCGACACCATCACCGTGATGTACGGCCTCGACGGCGTCCGAGGCATCGTCAAGACCCGGCTCGTCGCCTTCGTGCTGTTCGTCGTGGGGCTGCTGATCGGCTCGGTCGCGCTGCCGCTGATGGTGGCGGGCCCGGACGCCGTGCTGAACGTCCTGCCATGGTCGGAGACGCTCGTACAGGTCCTGTACTGGCCCGTCGTGATCCTGCTGTCCATCGCCTTTCTGACGACGCTGTTCCATGTGTCGGTCCCGGTGCGCTCACCGTGGATCGAGGACGTCCCGGGCGCGCTGATGGCCCTCGCGATGTGGGTGTTCGGCAGCTTCCTGCTGCGCATCTACCTGACCAAGACGATCGAGGGCGCCACGATCTACGGATCGCTCGCCGCTGCCGTCGCCGTCCTCCTGTGGGTCGGGGTGTCCGCGTTCGCCGTGCTCGTAGGGGCCGCCGTCAACGCGGCGATCGACCGCGTCTGGCCGGCCGCCGCCACCGCCGCCGCGCGCGCCGCCAACGAACGGATCCGTGAGGAGGAGGCCGCCGAGTACGTCGCCCGGATGGCCGTCGTCCACTCCTACGAGCCCGACGGCGACGCCGATGACGACCCCGACGACTGCGACATGCCCTCCGAGTTCCCGGAACGCTGGTCGCGCTTCCTGCCCCCGGAGGACGTGACGTCCCGCCTGCGGACCCACGTGAAGAGCACACCCAAGACGGGAGAGGGCCCCCCTCCCGGGAAGTGACGCACCCCGGCTCCTTCAACGCCTCCCTGTACGCCCGTCGGGCCGGCTGCGGCAGCGACTTCGCCCTGCTCGGCGCCTTCGGACGGATGTACGGCGCCGGCCCTGAAGAACACCGGGCGGCGTAGCGTGTCGTACGTGTACGAGGAACGGGCCTCCCGACTGCCGGGCGCGACGGTGTGGACCAACACCCCGGCCGGGCTCGGCGACGCGCGGCCGGTCCTGCCCGACGGCTGCATGGACCTGCTGTGGAGCGAGGGCCGACTGCTGGTCGCGGGACCGGACACCCGCCCGTACGTCTCCGAAGGCGCCCCCGCGCACTGGGCGGGCGTCCGCTTCCACCCCGGTACGGCGCCGGCCCTGCTGGGCGTACCCGCGCACGAACTCCGTGACCGGCGGGTCGAGTTGTCCGACCTGTGGGGAGCGGCCGAGGTGCGACGCCTCAGGGCACGCTTCGACGCGGTGGCCGACCCGGCGACGGCGCTCGAGGAGCTGGCGCTGGAACGGGCGGCGTGCACGGACCCGCCGGATCCGCTGCTGGGCGGCCTGGTCACGGCCCTGCGGGCGGGCCGCCCGGTCGCGCGCACGGCCGACGAACTGGGCCTGAGCGCCCGTCAGTTGCACCGCCGCTCCCTGACCGCCTTCGGATACGGCCCCAAGACGCTGGCCCGTATCCTCCGCCTCCAGCGCGCACTGGCCCTGGCCCGGAAAGGGGTGCCCTTCGCGGAGACGGCGACTCGCGCGGGGTACGCCGACCAGGCCCACCTCGCCCGGGACGTGAGGGAGTTGGCGGGGATGCCGCTGGGGAAGCTACTCGGCGGAGGGGGCGGGGGAGGAGGCGGGGGAGGAGGCCAGGGGCGCGAACAGGTCGACCCCGTTGCCGTCCGGGTCGAGCACGGACGCGTACCGCTGTCCCCATACGGCGTCCCACGGTTTCAGCTCGCTCCGATACCCCGCACCCACCAACTCCTCGTACAGGGAGTCGACGTCGGCGGCCGAGCCGCACAGCATGGCCAGCCCGATCCGTCCGCCGCCGCTGGGGGCCCGCCACCCGGGGTGGAAGGACTGGACGGTCTCCTCGGTGTCGAGCAACAGCCGTAGCCCGCCCGGGAGTTCGGCCTCGACATGCGGTTGATCCTCGGCCCCCTCGGGGAAGTCGAGCCCGAGCCTGCGGTAGAACGCGACGGAGGCCGCCAGATCGGCGGTGACGATGCCGACGGCGTCGAACCGGGGCGTGGGGCGTGGGGTCGGTTGTGAAGTCATACGGCCAGGTTAGGCGGGCGCCCCGGGCCGGTCTTGAACGAATCGGACGCGACCGCGCCGCTGGTCCAGCCCCGGTCGCGGGCCCCGCAGGAGGGCGCCAACAGTGGGAAGTACAGCCGCACCTTGATCGGTGGCCACTCGGGCACATCGACTTCCGACGGCCTCGACGGTCCTGTTCGCCTGCCACAAGGACCGGTCCCGTCCCTGAACGCTCAACCTGGCGGGCTGACGGCACCGCACCCACCGAATGGCTCCTTCCGCGGGAATACCGGCAGGTCATGTGTTGCTCTGATCTGAACGGTTCACGAGCGGCGGCGAGAGAGCTGGTGGGCAGATGACGGATGAATCGACGCAGCCCGTCGTTCGGACGCCCTACGGGGACGTCCGCGGCAGATACGAGGGCTACGCCGGCTACGAAGGACGCGAAGGACACGGCGGCGACAGGATCGCCGTGTTCCGCGGCATCCCGTACGCCGCACCGCCCTTCGGCCCCCGCCGGTTCCGGCCGCCCGTGCCGCCCACCCCCTGGGACGGGGTGCGCGACGCGGGCGGCTTCGGTCCCACCGCACCGAAACCGCCGTACTCCGAGGCCTTCGCCCGGCTGCTGTCGGACCCGGTGGTGCCCGGCGACGACTGCCTCAACCTCAACGTCTGGACACCGGAGCCCGGGCACGGGGCCCGGCTCCCGGTCATGGTGTGGTTCCACGGTGGCGCCCTGACCCGCGGGTCCTCGGCCGTGCCCGTCTACGACGGTCACGCCTTCGCCCGCGACGGCGTGGTCCTCGTCTCGGTCAACTACCGCCTGGGCGTGGAGGGTTACGGCCTCTTCCCGGACGCACCCCCGAACCCCGGCCTCCGCGACCAGCTCGCCGCGCTGGAGTGGGTGCGCGCGTCGATCGCGGCCTTCGGCGGCGACCCCGACCGCGTCACCGTCTTCGGCCAGTCGGCCGGCGCGATCAGTATCGGCGCGCTCCTCGCCTCCCCACGGGCCCAGGGGCTCTTCCGGCGGGCGGTGCTGCAGAGCGGGTCGCCCGAGGCGAGCGACCGCGACAAGGTACGGCGGATGGTGCGCCGGATGGCGACCCGGCTGAAGATCCCGGCGACCGCCGAGGCCTTCGCCGCCGTCGACCGGGAGCTGCTGCTGCGAGTCCAGGGCGAGGTGGGGCGGCTGAGCAGCCCGGTGCTGGGCGGGCCCGCCTTCGGCATCGTCGTCGACGGCGACCTCGTACCCCGCGACCCGCTGGAGGCCCTGGTCGACGGGGTCGCCGCCGACGTCGACCTGCTCCTGGGCTGGACCCGTGACGAGTACCGGCTGTGGCTGGTGCCGGGCGGGCTGATGGAGCGCGTCGACCGGCTCGGCGCGGTCGCCCTGGCCGGCGCGATGGCCCGCTGCCACTGCGGCCCCGAGGTCCCGCGCGGCTACCGCGCCCTGCACCCGGGCGCCGGCACGGCCGACCTCGTCGGCCAACTGGTCACCGACCACCTGCTGCGCGTACCGCTGCACCGGCTCGCCGACGCCCGGGGCGAGGCCGGGACGTATGCGTACGAGTTCGCCTGGCCGTCCACCCAGCCCGGTCTGGGTGCCTGCCACGCCCTCGAACTGGGATTCGTGTTCGACACCCACCAGGCCCCCGAGTCGGCCAAGCTCGCTGGCCAGGGCGCCCCGGAGGAACTCGCCGAGGTCATGCACAGGGCGTGGGTGCGCTTCGCCGTCGACGGCGACCCGGGCTGGCAGCCGTGGGACGCCTCGCACCCGGTGCGCGTCTTCGGCGACGGCGACCCGCACACCGTAGAAGGCCCGCGCGACCGCGAACTGGCCCTGTGGGCCGCCGACCGCGCCTCCATGCCCCCGACGGCTCCGGAGCCCGAACCCCGGTCGGCCGCGCGGCCCCGGTTGCCCCTTCGGGGTGCGGAACCGCTGTCCGTCGTACGTCGGCTGCGCCGCCCCGGCGGCGTTCCCCGGCGCTGATCACCGCCACCAGGCGGGATCCGGCCAGGTGGCGGATCTGCCGCTCGCGACGGCAAACCGCCGGTTCACACCGGTGAACGACCGGTGACAGGGTGCCGCAACACCATCGGGGGGCGGCCCACGGTCATGGTCCGGGGGAATCGGCCCCCCGGGCCACCCTGGAGCCCCGATGCCCGCCGACCGCGCTCGCGATCACACCGCGCCCGTCGCGGCCACGCGGCGCCGCCGGCTGCGCGCCGACCGGGCACGGCACTCGCCGACCTGCTGCGCCACCAGCATCTGACCGAGGGCTTCCCTGACGGCGCACTCCCGCACGAGGACGCCATCGGCGCCGACTACGGAGCGTCCCGCAACACCGTGCGCCAGGCACGGGACCTGCTCCGCACCGAACGAATGGTCGAGCGGCTGCCCGGGGTCGGGACGGTCGTCACCTGTCAGAAGTACCCGCACGGCCTGGACCGCCTGACGGGCCTCGCCGAGACCCTGCCCGAGCACGGCCACGTCACCGACGAGGTCCGCACCATGAGCCCGGTCCCCGCACCCGGGCCGGTCGCCGCCCGGCTCGGACCGGAGCCGCGCGCCCAAGTGCTGTACGTGGAGCGGCTGCGACATCCCGCAGCGCGACGATACGGACTGGCCGGTGCACCTCAACCTCCGTACGGCGGCGGACGGTTCGATGGAGTTCCTGACCCGGCCGGTGGCGCCCTACCCGGTTCCGGCCGAGGGCTTCGAACCGACGGGCGGCGCCGTGAATGTCCTCGGCGAGGTCCACCCCGAACAGGTCGCGACCACCGGCTGCCCGCCCCCGCTGGACACGGCTGCCGCCGCAGCGCTCAACGACCCCGCCTGGCAGGTCCGTTCGGGCGCGGCCACGGCACTCGGCGCGGCGGCACCGGCATTGGCGGTTCCCGCCCTGGCCGGCGCACTGTCCGACCCGTTTCGCCGACGTGCGCAAGGCCGCCGTCCGGGCGCTGCGCCGCCACGACGGGCGACCGGGAGTCGCCGACGCCCTCGCCTCGATGGCGGGAGACGTGGACGTGGACGCGGACGTACGGGCCTACGCCCGGTTGTAGGGGGCGTGACGGGTGGAACCAGTTGCTACGGGGAGGTGCGCCGCGTACGACGTCGTCACCGCAGCGTGTCGGCGATCGACGTTATCGCCTGCGGCCCCACCCGGCAGCATCCGCCGATCAGCCGCGCGCCCGCGTCCCGCCAGCCCGTCACCTGACCGGCGGCGAAGGTCGAACTGCCGGTCCAGGTACGGGCGTCGGCGTCCCAGACCTCGCCGCTGTTCGGATAGACCACGACCGGCTTGCCGGTCACGCGGGCCGCCAGTTCCACGGCGCCGTCCACGTCCTCGGGCACACAGCAGTTCACGCCGACCGCGACGACCTCGTCCGCCTCGGCGGCCGGCGCGAACGCCTCCGCCAACGGCTGCCCGGCCCGCGTCCGCTCCCCGGCCACGCTGTACGACAGCCACACCGGCACCCCGAGCCCGCGCACCGCGCGCAGCAGGGCGTCGGCCTCGTCGAGGTCGGGGACCGTCTCCAGGGCCAGGACGTCGGGCCCGGCGGCGGCCAGCACCTCCACCCGAGGCCGGTGGAAACGCTCCAGCTCCGCCACGCTCAGCCCGTACCGCCCCCGGTACTCGGAGCCGTCCGCGAGCATCGCCCCGTACGGCCCGACGGACGCCGCCACCCACAACGGCCGCTCCGCCTTCGCCCGGCGCGCGGCCTCGCGGGCCAGCTCCACGCTCGACGCGAGCAGCTCGGCGGCCCGCTCGCGGCCGATGCCCCGCTTGGCGAAGCCCGCGAAGGTGGCCTGGTAGCTGGAGGTGATCGCGATGTCCGCGCCCGCCTCGTAGTAGGCGAGGTGCGCGTCGACGATCGCCTCGGGCTGCTCGACGAGCAGCCGCGCCGACCACAGCTCGTCGTTCAGATCGTGCCCGGCGAACCGCAGTTGGTTGGACATGCCACCGTCGAGGACGAGAGGCGCGCCCGAGGCCAGGGCGGCGGAGAATGAGGCGTCGGCGGAGGAGCGGGCGGCTTCACTGGTCTCGCTGGTCATGCCTCGACGCTAGTCGACCGCGCACCCGACGGCCGCATGTGTCCAGTACATGAACAGATGGACCACAATGTGGGATGGCGAGTTACGATCACGCCCTCCCCACACCCTCTCCTCTCCTCCCCTCCCCGTCCCTCCCCGCCCACCGGAAGTGTCATGACTGCTCCCAGCACCACCGAGGCAGACGAGCCGGAACTGACTCCGACCGCGCCGACCGAGAACACACCCCGCCGCACCTTCGGTCTGGCCGCCGCCACCGCGCTCGTGATGGGCAACATCATCGGCGGCGGCATCTTCGTCCTGCCGGCCGCGGTCGCCCCGTACGGCTCGGTGAGCCTGCTCGCCTTCCTGATCCTGTCGATCGGCGCGGTACTGCTCGCCCTGCTCTTCGGCAAGCTGGCCCGCCGCAGCCCGGTCACCGGCGGCCTGTACGTGTACCCGCGCGACGCGTTCGGCCCCTTCGCGGGCTTCCTGTCGGCGTGGTCGTACTGGACGATGACCTGGGTCAGCATCGCCGCCCTGGCGGTGGCGGTAGTGGGTTACGTCGACGTACTGATCCCCCTGAACGACAGCCACGCCCTGGGCGCGCTGGTCGCGATCCTGGCCCTCTGGCTGCCGGCCGCCGCGAACTTCGCGGGCACCCGGTGGGTCGGGCGCGTACAGATCGTGTCGACGATCCTCAAGTTCGTGCCGCTGCTGGTGGTCGCCACGGTCGGCCTGTTCTTCATCGACACGGACAACTTCGGCGCCTTCAACGCGTCCGGCGACAGCGTGCCCGGCGCCCTGGCCGCCTCCGCCGCGCTGCTTCTGTACAGCTTCCTCGGCGTCGAGTCGGCGGCGGTCAGCGCGGGTGAGGTGGAGGACCCCGAGCGCAACGTCGGCCGCGCCAGCGTCCTGGGCACGCTGGGCTCGGCCCTCGTCTACATCCTCGGCACGGTCGCCGTCTTCGGCCTGGTCCCGCACGACAAGCTCGTCGACTCCGGCGCCCCCTTCGCCGACGCCGTGAACACGATCACCGGCGGCAGCTGGGGCGGCACGGCCATCGCGCTGGTGGCCGTGGCGTCGATCGTCGGCTGCCTCAACGGCTGGATCCTGCTCGCCGCGCAGATGCCGTACGCGGCGGCTCGCGACGGCCTCTTCCCGGCACCGTTCGCGAAGGTCGGCAAGGGCGGGGTGCCCGGGTTCGGCGTCCTGGCGTGCGCGATCCTCGGCACGACCCTCATCGCCTTCAACTACACGGCGGGCCCGGACACCACGTTCCGCGTCCTGGTCCTGATCACGACGTTCACGGGCTGCTTCCCGTACCTCCTCTCAGCGGCGGCCCAGCTGTACTGGCTCGCCAGGGGCACGCGGGACCGGGTCCGTCCGGCGGGCCTGGTCCGCGACCTGATCGTCGCCGGCCTCTCCTTCGCCTTCTCCTTCTGGCTGATCGCGGGCGCGGGGTACGCGGCGGTCTACCAGGGGGTGCTGTTCCTGTTCGCCGGGATCCCGGTGTACGTGTGGATGCGCGGGCGTCGGTCGACGGAGGAGGGCGGGGAGAACGAGGAGAGCGAGGTGACGGAGAAGGCGGCGGCGGAAGCTGTGGCCTAGCTGGCCCGAGGCGTGTCGTCTCCTGAGCTAATTCGAATTGGTTGGCGAAATCCTCGCGTGTTACTTGCCGGTAAGGAATGATGGCGGACGACCATCCACACGGCAGATGCTGAGGCACCGGTGACGACTTTCGATGAACGGACCATCGTTCATGCTTTCCGGGACGACTCCTTGGGAGAGCACGACGCCGTCGGCCTCGCCGAGGCGATCCGGCGGGGTGAGGTGTCCCCCGCCGAGGTCGCCCGGGACGCCGTGGAGCGGGTGCGGGCGGTCGACGCGCGGCTGGGCGCGGTTCAGGTGCAGGTCGACAGCCCGGCGCACGCCGCCGGAACGGGCGGTGCCTTCGCCGGGGTGCCGACGTTCGTCAAGGACAACACCGACTACCAGGGGCTGCCCACGGGCCACGGCAGCGCCGCCTTCCGGCCGAGGCCGGCGCGGCGGCACGCACCGTTCGCCCAGCAGCTCCTGAGCAGCGGTGTCACGGTGCTGGGCAAGACCCGGCTGCCCGAGTTCGGGTTCAACGCGAGCACCGAGTACGACGGTGCGGAGCCGGTGCGCAACCCGTGGAACACGGGCTACTCGGCGGGCGGTTCGTCGGGCGGCAGCGCGGCACTGGTCGCCGCCGGTGCCGTGCCGGTCGCGCACGCCAACGACGGCGGTGGCTCGATCCGGATACCCGCGGCCTGCTGCGGACTCGTCGGCCTCAAGCCGACCCGTGGCCGCGTCGTGGGGAGTGAGCTGGGCCGTCGGCTGCCGATCGACATCGTCTCCGACGGAATCGTGAGCCGTTCGGTGCGGGACACCGCCGCGTTCCTCGCCGCCGCGGAGACGCACCGGCGGAGTCCCGGGCTGCCGCCCATCGGCCTGGTCGAAGGCCCCTCGGAGCGACGGTTGCGCATCGGGTTCCTGCTGGACTCGCCGAACGGAGCTCACACCGACGCGGCGACCCGGGCGGCGGTCACGGAGACCGTGGCCACGCTCGGACGGCTCGGACACACCGTGGAACCGGTGGAGTTGGACTTGGACCCGAACTTCACCAGCGACTTCCTCACGTACTGGGGGATGCTGTCCTTCCTCCTCGGTGTCACGGGCCGCAGCCTCGGGGCGGACTTCGACCGGCGCCGCATGGACGCCCTGTGCCAGGGGCTGCGCGAGGACTATCTGCGGAACTGGCGGCGGACTCCCGGCGTGGTGCGACGACTGAAGCGTACGAAGGAGGCGCATGCGGCGTCCTTCCGTGGGCTCGACCTCGTGATGTCGCCCGTGCTCGCCCACACCACGCCACCGATCGGCCACCTCAGCCCGAACGTTCCCTACTCGACGCTGATGGAACGGCTCCTCGCGTACGTAGCGTTCACACCGCTCGACAACATCGTCGGCACTCCGTCGATCTCGGTGCCCGCCGTGAGTGCGACGGCGGACGGGCTACCCATCGGCGTCATGTTCTCCGCCGCCGCCGGCGGTGAACGGAAGCTGCTGGAGATCGCCTTCGAACTGGAGGCCGACCGGCCCTTCCGGCGTATCCAGGACCGGTGACATCGGCATCGCGGGGCTACGGCTCCCGCGCCTTCTCTGAACTACGTGGTGCCAGAGGCGATCGCGACTTCCGTTCGACACGAGGAGATCCTTGAGGCACACGACCTCACGGGCAGTTGCCGTGCCGCGGCCGAGCCGGCCGGGTGCGATCACCACACGGTGGCCCGGTACGTGAAGATGCGGGCCGCCGGCCAGTACCCCGACCAGCGCCGTCGGGCCCGCGCGGACGTGGTGCACGAGAGGATCGCCGCGATGGGCTTCACCGGCGGGGAACACACCACCCGCCGCACGATCGCCGAAGCAAAAGACCAGTTCGGGGCAGGTAGGCGCCGGGTTTACCGGCAATGGGTGACTTCTCTGAACTTGCCTGAACGGTGCTCGAGCCCGCGATGTCAGTGTTCGCCGTGGAGTTCGTGGTAGGTGAGGAAGTCGAAGAAGCCCAGGCCGTCGATCACGGTCCCGGACTCGACTTCCTGCAGAGTCCAGGGGTGGGCGGAGTAGTCGTCAATCGCAACACCTCCGTGCTCAAGCAGCAGCGCGACCAGTCGGTGGACCTCCGCAGTGCCATCGATCCGCCCGGAGATATCGATCTGCACTGCCCAGCCGGGGTGATGCCCGACGGCCACTTCGAGGACTGCGACATCGTCGGGATCCCAGTCGGAGAAGAGGTACCCGGCTTCCTCATCGTCGATGTTGATGTAGAGGTTGCCGTCCAGAGTCCACGGATCACGCTGCTGGGGCAGGTACTGATCGAGCGAGGCGACGGTCTCGGCTCGCTCACCTGCGGGGAACACGAACACGCTGCGCATGGGATGGAGCGTAGGCGGTGCAGCGTCGCGGCGACCAGGGAGATTCAGGGCAGGTGTCCCGTCTCGGATGATCTGGACTGTGGGCAGAGCTGTTCCCTGCGGCGACCAGATCGTTTGGGACGCCTCGGCGCCGAGAGTCTCAGTTGGTCTGGCTCCGGGCGCTTGGACGCCGGTCGCTGTCTCACTTGATGTGGCCGGCCCCGCCTTGGCGAACTGACACGTCTCGGTAGGATCTCCTGATCATGGACGTGGTCGCGGGAAACGAGATGGTCGCCATCCCGCCGGGGCAGGTAACGCTGTCGGACCGGCGGACGCGGCGCAGTTGGTCGGTCGAGCTTGCGCCCTACCAGCTCGCGGCATTCCCGGTCACCCAGGCGTTGTATGCACAGATCGCCGGCCGGCGGCCGAGCACCGCCCAGGGGGACCAGTTGCCCGTTGAGTGCGTTTCCTGGTGGGACGCGGCACGGTTCTGCAACGCCCTGTCCCTGCGCGACGGGTTCACGCCCGCCTACCACCTCCCTGCCGACAGCGAAGGCATCGAGTGGGACGCATCCGCCGACGGATACCGGCTGCCGACCGAAGCCGAGTGGGAGCACGCCTGCCGTGCCGGTACGACCGGGCCGCAGTACGGGATGCTCGACGAGATCGCCTGGTACCGGGGCAACTCGGACGAGCGCATCCACGCCGTGGGCGGCAAAGACCCCAACCCATGGGGTCTTTACGACATGCTTGGCAATGTCTGGGACTGGTGCTGGGACGTCTACGACGCAGAGGTCTACGGCACCTACCGGGTGCTCCGTGGCGGTGGTTGGTTCGATGAGCACTGGAGTTGCCGGGCCTCTGCGCGGCGCCGCAGCCACCCGACATTCCAGGTCGACGACGTAGGGTTCCGCATCGCGCGCTCCATTGTGTGACGACCGGTCCCGCGCATCGTCGAACGCGACGTCCGCCACCTCCGCCAACGGACGGCGGACCTCTCCCGTACGCGGGCCAACCACGCCACTTCGTAGGCCAAACCTCTGCCGACCCCCAACCCTTGAGAGTCGGTTGGCCTCGATGAGCATTGTCAGGGTGGTGAGACGCCCTGCTCCAGGATTCGCAGTGAAGGTGGATGACTTCGGGGTAGGTGGCCACTTCGGTTCGGGGCTCGGAGGGACGGTGGGGATCACCGAACGGGTCCTCGCCCAGCATTTCGAGTCGGCGGTTCCACCTCTGCCGAAGGGGCTCTCCGCTCTGCTCACTGGTGAACCACCTGGTCAGCCAGTCGCGGGCGTCGATGAAGGCCAGTTCGGTGAAGGGATGGGCGCCCCGGCGGACGATCCGGTGATGCTGGAGGTTGGCCCGCAGAACCTCGGGCAGCAGCGTCAGATCGTGTTGCTCTGCTCCGAGGAGCCAGCGGCTGTGCCGGTGGCAGACACCTTCGTGGTGCGGGGTGCTGCGGACGACGAGCCCGTGGACGCGCCGTCCGGCCAGACGACGTCGACAGGCAGGCCTGCTTCGCGCGCCTCGATGACGGCGTCCGCGGTGCCGCCACCCTTGCCGGTCGGGGGCTCTCCGTTCCACACGGCCACAAGTCGGTCGGCGCGCTGGAGAAGCGCCCGGTTGGCATCCTCGTACGCTGATCGACCGGCCGCCTCGTTGGGAAGCACGAGCACCTCGTCGGCGGACTCCACCAACCGGTCGAAGGTCTCGGCATGGTCGGCTTTGACCTTGTTCTGCCGGTAGTCCCGCGAGGGAATGACGACGATCAGACGCCCGCCGAGTTCCAGCACGACCTCGGCGAACAGCGAGTCGGCGCCCTTGGCGATGCATGACACGCCGGTCAGACCGGAGTCGGCGAATGGCTTCAGCGCTTCGTGGAGGGCCTCGCGTACCAGGGGCACACTAATGTCGGTCAGGTCGATGTGCCCTGTCACAGCGATGATGGTCATGTTGCTCCCTCAGTTCGACAGTAGGTCGCGGATGATGGTCAGACCTCGCTCGCGGCCTGGGAGGATGCCCTGGTGATCTCCCGGGTGCGAGACGCGCACGGAGGTCACCAGGGAGTCCGCGAATGGCAAGAGCTTCAGAACCTCGTTCTCCCGCGCTCAGCTCAGGGGAAGGTCTGCGAGCACTACTACGTACACCGGGGAGTCCGGGGCACCCCGGGTACTCCCAGACGCTCCCTCGTTTACCCGAGAGCGCGGGAGTGACGTTCGCGAACGACGACGCCGTACCCGCGCCCTACTGGTCGGTTTGCGGTACACGGACGACCGCGACCCCTCCCTCCAGATCCACCGTCGTCCGGTTCGGCGGCGCTCCGTCCTCCTCGTCGTCCCGCATCAGCAGCGACGACTGCCGTTCCTTGAGTTCGTTCTGTTTCCCGGGGGAGAAGGTCGCGTGGAGTTGTTCGAACCCGGTTGCCGATATCTGGCCCTGGCGGGCGCTGTTGCGCCAGGGGAGCCGTCCGGCCCGCCCGGCACGCAACAGCAGCTGATCTGCGAAGGCCGTGGCGGTCAGCAGGATGACCAGCCCCGGCAAGGTCATGAAGACGGCGAATCCCATGCTCTCCAGTATCCGGAGCGGGGGGCGATACCGACAGGTCTCGCCCGCCCCGGATCAGTCCCGCTCAGTCCCGCTCAGTCCCACTCCGTCCCGTTCCGCCCTGCGCCGCATGCCGTCCGCCCCGGCGCCGTCCGTTTCCGTGTCCCCGGACCCTCCGGGTAGCCGGAATCCTCAGTCCCGCCAACAGCCCGACCGCCATCGCGTACGGCCAGAAGCCGAGCCCCAGACCGGACGCCGCGGAGGTGGAGTCGGTGCTCGCGCCGGCCGCCGTGACCGAGCCCGATCCTGTCCCCGTCTTCGACCCGGAGCGCGCTCCCGGACTCGCAGTCGGTGACGCAGTCTTCGAGGCCGGCGTCAGGACCACGTCGTTTCCGTCGCCGCCCCGGTAGCTGATCCGGTACGTCGTGTCGCCGAGCTTCAGCGCGGTGCTCTCCTTCAACCCGCTGAACGCACCGGACGTCTTCACCCGCCCCGAGTGGTTCAGCACCGTGATCGTGCGGGCAGAGGAAGAGGCAGGGGCAGAGGCAGAGGCAGAGGCAGGGGCTGAACCCGCCGCCGACAAGTCCAGCGTCCCCGCCAGCCGCACCGCACCGGCGACCTTCAACGGACGGCCCCGCAGCACCAGTTCGCCCTTCGCCGCCTGCGTATAGCTCCCCGTCACCGTCAACCCGCCCGCTACCACGCCCTCGTTCGTCACCGAGCCCTTGACCGTCCCCGAGCCGGTGAGCGTGGTCCTCACGCGCAGCCCCGCCGAGCCCACGTCCAGCCGTGCGCCCGCCGCAGTCAGCCGGATCGCCTTGCTGCGAGCGAGAGTTGCTCCGCCCCTGAGCGCCAGCGTGCCCTTCGTGACCGTCGTGCTGCCGCCGTACGTCACTCCGCTGCCCGTCAGTGTCGTCGTCGCCGCGCCCGACTGTGTGAACGAGCCGCCGCCGCTGATCCGCGACAGCACCAGCGCCCTGCTCGTGTTCCGTACCACCAACGAGCCGTTGTTCACGACCTTGTAGAGCGAGCCCGCGGTGTACAGGCCGCCGTCACCGCCCGCCTTTCCGCTGCCCAGTCGCAGTACCGCGCCCTTCTCGACGGTCGTCGACCCGTCGTAGTACTGGACGGCGGCGAACGTGACATCGTTGCCGCGCGTTCCCTTGACGACGATGTCCCCGGCGCCGGGCGCGGACAGGGTGTCGTGGAACCGGCCGCCGCCGATGGGGGCACCCAGCGTCACCGGGCCGTCGTAGTCGAAGGTCAGGAGTGAACGGGATCTCGCCGCGAGGAGGTTGATGTATACGGTCTCCGACGTACCCGGCATGAAGATCTTGTTCGTCGTGCCGTCGCCCCACTGGACGTTCGCGCCCTTGATGTTGGTGCCGCGCTTGTTGACGTTCTTGCGGGCGGGCGTCCAGTTGAGGGCGGGGTCGCTGAGCGACGGGTCGGTGTCGCCGCCCTGGTTCGACCAGCTGTACTGACCGGTCAGCACCACCTTCGAGCCCGGGCGGGACTGGACGTTGATGTCGCTGCCGTACTCGCGCTGGTAGAAGTCCATCCCCATGGTGACCGTCTGGCCGAGCGGCGTGTCGACCGTCCAGGTGCCCTGATTGAGAACCTTGCGCACGCGGGGGAGTGACGTCGCGAACTCCGGTCGGCCCGCGTTGACCTGGGTGCCGTTGTCGATGACTCCGGAGAAGGAGTGGGTGCCCGAGAGATCCCAGGTGCCCCAGAGGAAGCGGGGTTGGGTCACGAGTCCGGCGCCGCTGATCGTGCCCAGGTTGTACGCGCTCTTCAGCGACAGGCGCAGGGTGCCGTCCACCCTGATGTTGTCCTGGTTCAGGCGGAACGACGGGGTGTTGTACGGGAAGTGGCCGATCAGGCCCGTCGTTCCGCCGTTGCCGTACTGGAGAGTGGCTCCCCGCTCGACCGTCACCGCCGGTGGGTCGGGGTTCGTCACCGTGACGTACGGGTGGTTGCCGCCCGGGATGCTCACCCGCTGCCCCTGCCGGGACCTGGGCAGCGTGAAGTCGCTGTCCCTGGTCAGGATCAGAGTGCCTGTGCCGCGCACGGTGAGAGTGCCTTCGCCGCGGAGGACGCCGTCGTACGTCGTCGTCCCGGCGGGCACCGTCACCACCGTGTCGCCGGTGAGCGTGATGTCCCGGCCGGCGAGTACGTCGGAGGTGGCGTCCCGGGAACCGGCCGCCGACGCGGGCGGGGCGCCGAGCAGGAGGGCGGTCATCGCGAGGGCCGCGGCAGCCGTGACCGTCCGTTGAGCGGCCCCGGGGGCGAGGCCGGCGATGGGGCTGGTGGTGGGGGAGTCGCTGTGCACGTGACAGGAGACGGACCGGACTTCCCGGTAATAACAGAAAGTTGTTCGGCGGATTCATTCGTTCCGACCCGTTGACCTTCCCGTAACACGCGCTTACCTTTTCGGCACCCGGAATGACGGATCTTGTTCGTAATTACGAACGTTTCTCGTGTCACCCCCCACAGACGCACACAAATACACACCTCAAGACCCCGAGACTCCGAGACCCCCAGAGATCCCCGAGACCCGCACCCACCGACATCTCGTGCCCCACCCCGAGAGGCAGCCCGCATGAGCCGCGCCGACGACCTGCCGGAAGATCCGTTCGAAGACCCGCTCGAAGACCCCGCCCTCTCCTCGCGGAGAACCCTCCTGAAGGGCGCCCTGGCCGGCGGAGTCCTGGCAGCCAGCTCCGCCATTCCCGGGATCTCCGGCACCGCGCACGCCGCCACCGCTCCGGCGGGCGCCCTCTGTGACACCGCCCCCTACGTCAACCCCCTCGTGCGAAACCGTGCCGACCCCCACATCCACCGCCACACCGACGGCCGTTACTACTTCACGGCCACCGCCCCCGAGTACGACCGCGTCATCCTGCGCCGCTCCCGCACCATCCGCGGGATCGCCACCGCCGACGAGTCCGTCATCTGGCGCAAGCACGAGACCGGGGCCATGGGCGCGCACATCTGGGCGCCGGAGATCCACCACATCGACGGCAAGTGGTACGTCTACTTCGCCTCCGCGCCCGCCGAGGCCATCTGGGACATCCGTATCTGGGTCCTGGAGAACGCCAACCGCGATCCGTTCACCGGGACTTGGGTCGAGCGTGGGCAGCTCAAGACCGCCTGGGAGACCTTCTCGCTCGACGCCACCACCTTCACCCACCGCGGCTCCCGCTATCTCGCCTGGGCGCAGCACGAGCCCGGCATGGACAACAACACCGCCGTCTGGCTGTCGAAGATGGCCGATCCGCTGACGCTGACCGGACCTCAGGTCCGGCTCACCACACCGGAGTTGGACTGGGAGCGCATCGGCTACCGGGTCAACGAGGGGCCGTCGTTCATCAAGCGCAACGGCCGGATCTTCATGTCGTACTCGGCGAGCGCCACCGACTTCCACTACTGCATGGGCCTGTTGACCATCGACGCCCGCGCCGACCTCATGGACCCGGCCAACTGGACCAAGTCCCCGACACCCGTCTTCACCAGCAACGACACGACCAAGCAGTACGGCCCCGGCCACAACTGCTTCACCGTCGCCGAGGACGGCCGTACCGACGTCCTCGTCTACCACGCACGGCAGTACAAGGAGATCGTCGGCGATCCGCTCAACGATCCCAACCGGCACACCCGGGTGCAGAAGCTCGGGTGGAACACCGACGGCACCCCGGACTTCGGCGTCCCCGTCGCCGACACACAGACCGTCACACGGACGGGCACGCAGGCAGTCACACAGGCAGACACGCAGGTCGGCTCACTTTTGGAGAGTGGCTCATGAGACGTGTGTACGCGGTTCTCCTCGCCCTTTGTCTGGCGCTGGCCGGCGCCCTCACCACCGCCGGGCCCGCCCAGGCCGCGGCCGTGACCATCACCAACGGCACCCAGTTCACCGCCACCAACGGTGACCCCGTCCACGCGCACGGCGGCGGGGTCATCAAGGTCGGGTCCTACTACTACTGGTTCGGCGAGCACCGCAACGCCGACAACACCTTCCAGTACGTGGACGCCTACCGCTCCACCGACCTGAAGACCTGGGAGTTCCGCAACCACGTCCTGACCCAGTCCAGTGCCTCCGAACTCGCCACCGCCAACATCGAGCGGCCGAAGGTCATCTACAACGCGGCCACCGGCAAGTACGTGATGTGGATGCACAAGGAGAACGGCGCCGACTACAGCGAGGCCCGTGCCGCCGTCGCCGTCTCCGACACGGTGGACGGCAACTACACCTGGCAGGGCAGCTTCCAGCCGCTGGACACCTACATGTCCCGCGACATCACGGTGTTCGTGGACACCGACGGCACCGGCTACATGATCTCGGCGGCCCGCGAGAACTACGACCTCCAGATCTACAGGCTCACCGCGGACTACACCGGCATCGACAGCCTGGTCGCCGACCCCTGGCACGGCGGTCACCGTGAGGCGCCGGCCCTGTTCAAGCGCAATGGCGTCTACTTCATGCTGACTTCGGGCGCCACCGGCTGGAGCCCCAACCAGCAGCAGTACGCCACCGCGACCAGCATCGCCGGCCCGTGGACCGCGATGACGAACGTCGGCGACTCGACGACGTACGGCTCGCAGGCCGCGTACGTCCTTCCCGTGCAGGGGAGTTCGGGCACCTCGTACCTCTACATGGGCGACCGCTGGGGCAACGCCTTCGGCGGGACCGTCAACGACTCCCGTTATGTCTGGCTGCCGTTGAGCTTCACGTCCTCGACCACGATCTCCATGTCCTGGTCGCCGGAGGTCACCCTCGACACCGCCACCGGGACGGTCACGGGGAACAGCGCCACGTACAACACGCTGATCGCCCGGCACTCGTCCAAGTGCGCCGATGTCACCAGCCAGTCGCTGTGGGCGGGCGCCCAGATCAAGCAGTACACCTGCAACAGCGGCAACAACCAGAAGTACTGGTTCAAGTCCGTCGCGAGCGGCTACTACCAACTGATGGTCCGGAACAGCTCGTTGTGCGTCCAGGAGAACGCCAGCACGGTCACACAGGAGAACTGCAGCTCCTCGGCCACCAACCAGCAGTGGTCGCTCACCACCACCGGCTCCTACGTCAAGGTCGTCTCCCGCGCGAGTGGCGAGTGCCTCGACGTGAACGGCGCGTCCACCGCCGACTCGGCCGCCATCATCACGTACACGTGCGGCAGCGGCACGAACCAGCAGTGGACACGCGGAACATGACAAACAGTCAAGCTGCTAGGCCAGCAGGTCGAGCGCGTCGATCGCTGTCCCCGCGCTGAGGTAGGAGGTCGTCCCCGACCCGCTCACCACGTTGATCTTCAGCACGTTGTACTGACTGGTGTCCGTCAGCCAGGCGCTCGCCGGAACGCTGTAGGTGAACGTGTTGTTGTTCCCCCGGTAGGACCCGTTGGTCAGCGACCGGCTGGTCGGCTGGGTGGGCGGGGACGGGATGGCCGACGTCCAGGTGTCGTTGACGACGACCTGCGGGCGGCCGTTGGCGAAGGCCGTCGTCACGCCGATGCGCAGGGTGTGCGCGGCGGCGGCCTGCGCAGCGGTCAGCTTGAAGTACACCAGCAGGCCGCTGTTGACGTCCTTCCAGATGTAGCAGGGGAAGCCCGACGTCTCGGTGCCGCTGCCGACCACCACGTTGCCGGTCCAGGCGGCGGCCCGAACGTCAGACGGATGCGCGTACGTCATCAGGTCGGCGTTCTTGAAGCCGCTCGGCGTGCCGTTCCAGTCGTTGATCCGCCAGATCACGCTCGCGTTGCTCGGGTCGTTCGTGGACGGGATCGCGATCGAGTTGAGCGTGGTCGTGCCACCGGCGGTGACCGTAACCGAGGCGGTGTACACGGCGAGTTCGCCCTTGAAAACCGTGAGGGTGTACGTCCCCGGCAGGGCGCCCGCGATGGAGAAGTAGCCGTCGGAGGCGCGAGCCGAACCCCAGTACTGCGCCGCCGAGTTGGCGATCCCGACCGTGTACGCGTACGCCGTGTCGCGCCCGGTGATGCCGACGCCCGCGACCCGGCCCCGGCCGCCCGCGGCGACGTAGCCGGAGATGCCGAGCGAGTCTGCCCAAGCGGTGGTGAGCGTCCCCGCGTACAGCGACGAGGAGGGCGCTCCGCCGTCCGTGAGGGCGATGACGTACGGGCCCTGGAGGCCGAAGCGCTGGTCCTCGGTCTGGTTCTGGCCGTAGTACAGGATCTCGTACAGGCCGCCGCCGTCCGCGCTCTGGTGGCGCAGGAGCGAGCGGTAGAACGGGCCGCCGGAGGCCTTCTCGTGGTTGCTTCGCACCACGTACAGGCCGACGCTGCCGGTGGTCCAGCCGACGTGGCTGTAGTCGATGACGCGCAGCTTCGAGTAGTGCTTCGAGCGGGTCTGGCCGTCGGACTTCGCGAAGACGTCCGAGGCCTCGATCGTGCTGTTCGTGTAGGTGTACGAGTCGGGCTCGTCGTTGAGGAACAGGCCCGCCTTGACGCGCAGGATGAAGCGGGTCGCCGACACCGACGTGTCGGCCTTGTTGGTCCACACGTAGACGTTGTTCTCGCCGCTGCGAGCCGCGTAGTAGTGCTTCAACGTGCCGTAGGTGACGCTGACCAGGATCGTCGAACCGGACTGCTGGATGGTCACGGTGGAGGAGCCGAGGCCGGACTCGATGTGCGAGTTGTTGCCGCCGTAGCCCTGGTACTCGGTGCCCCGGTAGACCAGCGAGGACAGGTCGCCGTTGGACTTGCGGACCTTGAAGACGAGGTTGGCGCCGGTGTCGATGACGTAGTTCGTGCCGTCGTCGGTGTAGCCGAAGGTCGCCGCCTGCGCGGTACCGGGAAGGGCGAGCCCGGCCGCGGCGGCCGTGGCGCCGAGGACGAGCGCACGACGGCCGAGGTGGGGCCCGGAGTGCCCAGGGTGTCCAGGGTGTTCAGGAAGTCTGTCGTTGCCTGCGGACATGTGGGGGTGCCTCCTTCGGAGGTGCGGGACGTGGGGTGAGAGATGGGGGTGAGAGATGTGGGGGTACGAGATGTGGGGGTGTGGGGGGTGTGCGGTGTTCGGAAGACTGACAGTTGAATCGATTTCGCGAAAGGGCTTTCGTCGTGAGGAAGTTGGCAGATATGTGAAATCGTGCAGCACTCTAGAAAGCGCTTGCCAGACGATGTACGGTCCTGCCGCTGGGCCTTGTCGAGCGTCGGAGGACTGCTGTGGGAACCGTGATGAGACGTTTCAACCGAGCCGTGCTGGCGGCTGTGACCCTGAGTACGGCAACCACGCTGGCCGCCGTACCCGCCGCCGCTCACGAACGGCCCTCGCACGGCCCGCGTGCCCTGGGTATCGAGAACTGCACCGCCACCGCCTGCCACTTCGACGTGGCGCCAGGCACGTACGACGTCCGGGTGCTGCTGGGCGGTGAGGCCGCCGCCGGTACCGCCGTCACCGGCGAGACCCGGCGCGCGCTCCTCCCGGAGACCGCCACTGCGGCCGGCGAGCACGTGGCCCGCAGTTTCACCGTCAACGTCCGTACGCCCGAGGGCGAACCGACCGGCGCCGAGGGCACGCCCGGCCTCGACCTGGTGCTCGGCGGCTCGGCGCCGGCCCTGGCGGACATCCGGGTGACCCCCGCCGCACGGCACACGCGACAGATCTTCCTGGTCGGCGACTCGACCGTCTGCGACCAGCCGGGCGACCCGTACACCGGCTGGGGCCAGGAGCTCCCGCAGTACCTGCGCAAGGGGCTGTCCGTCGCCAACTACGCGGATTCCGGGGAGAGCACGGTCACCTACCTCGCCAACTCCGCGCTCTTCCCGACCGTCCAGCCGCTGATCCGCCCCGGCGACCTGGTCCTCGTCCAACTCGCCCACAACGACAAGCAGACGGACGAGCCGACGTACCGCGCGAACCTGGAGACGCTCGTCGCGGGTATTCGCGAGCGAGGGGGGAAACCGGTACTGGTGACTCCGATCGTGCGCCGCTGGTTCAACTCCGACGGCACCCTGAACAACGGCACGGCCCTGCTGGTCAACGGCCTCGGCGTCGACCACCCGGCGGTCATCCGCGCGGTCGCGGCGGCACAGGACGTACCGCTGATCGACCTGACGGCGAAGACGAAGGCGCTCGTGGAGTCCCTCGGCGTCGAGGGCTCCAAGGCGCTGTACCTCTACAACGAGAAGCGCGACAACACGCACACGTCCGTCCGCGGGGCCACGGTGTACGCCGAGTTGGTGCGTGACGAACTGGTGGCGCAGCGGCTGATTCCGCGGGGCGGGGTCCGCTAGGACCACTACAAGAGCCCCTGGAGCGTCCCGACCGGAACCGGGGCGCTCCAGGTTCGACGACTCGCCGCAGCTGCCCCGGACCACTCGGGCCTCGCGACCAGCCGTACGGTGCGGCCGGTTCAGAGCGCCAGCCGGGCGACCCGCAGTGTCGCCGTGACCGGGGACGCGCCCGTCAGCGGGGTCGCGTACGACGGGGTCACCGGTGCGTACGCCCAGGTCAGGGAGCCGTCCTTGAGGGCCGCTATGTCGCCCGTGATGCGTGCCTGGACGACCTTGTCCGGTGTCTTGAAGGCGCCGTTCCAGTCGATCAGCCGCAGGTGCGTGCCTGTGAACGTGCCGGTGCAGGTGCCGCTCGCGCACTTGGCGTTCTTCAGGGACTCCCAGGACACCAGCAGCCGGTCCTTGCCGTACGGGGCCACGCGGACGTTGACGTGCTCGGTGCCCGGCGCGTTCGTCAGGTAAACGGCCTTGCCCGCAGGCGAGTTGCGGTTCTTGAGGAACGACACCGCCACCTGGTGCGTGCTCCACCTCGGCTTCACCGTCCAGCCCCGGCCGCTCGAGTCGTCCGGGTTCTTCGCGGCGGAGGCCGAACCGCGCGAGCCGTAGGCGGTGGCGTAGCGGCCCGTGGACGACTTCACCAGGTCGCCGGTGCGGCCGGCGTACGTGCCGCCGCAGTAGCCCGCCCAGCACTGCTCGCGCTGCACGGCCGGCGCGTTGTCCGGGGCGCCGATGCCTGTCGACACGAACAGGCCGGACCGCCAGTCGTCGAAGCAGAGGGAAGTGAAGTCGCCGGTGGGCTCGGCGTGCAGGGCGATGCCCTCGTTGTGCGAGCAGCCCCAGCCCCAACCGCCGCCCAGCTTGGCGCCCTTGGCGCTCAGGTACGACAGCTTGTCGCCGAAGTGGCCGTCGGCGAAGCCGCCCGCTCCGTGTACGACGAAGTAGGCGCCGTACTTGGTGCCGTTCCAGGTGAGCTGGCCGTCCAGGGTCGGGGAAGTGTCGTTGGACGCGGTGCCGGTGAGCTTGGTGCGCCAGGCTTCCCTGCCCTGCGAGAAGCGGACGAGGGCCGCCGCCGTCTCCTTCCACTTGTTGGTGTCGGCGACCCGGGTGAGCAGCGCGAAACCGTCGTTGTGCGCGACCAGTCCACCGACCTCCTTGGCGCCCTTGATGATCGCGTCACCGCCCGCGCGCTTGCCGGCCGAGGTGAGTGGGGTCACGTGCACACCGTCGGACGCCGGCCAGGCGACCCGCAGAGTGCCGTTGGGCGCTACCGCGGTCGCCGTGCGCGTCCACTCCCGCGTGTTGTTGTAACCGGCGGACAGGTAGGGGAACTTGGCCGGCAGCGTCACGGAGGTGTTCGTGACGGCGAGGGTGGGCGCGGCGGGCGCGGTGGCCGCCCCGGCCGTCGCGTACCAGGCACCGGCGAGCAGACCGGCCGCCGCGAGGCCGGCGATCAGGGGCTTGCGGGCCGCGTGGGTGCGACGGTGGGCGGAGGTGCGGGGGAGTGGTGCTGATGTCATACCTGTCTGTTGCCGTGGCGCGGGGAAAGGTTGCCGCCGGGCCGGACCGGTGCCGACCGGAAGACCGGGCGCACCGAGCAGGCCGGGACGGTTCGGCGGGTGCCGAACAATTACGCCCCTACCGTGGCCGCATGACCGAGCCCATGTCCGCCTTCGCCGCCCTCCACCACCACGACGAGCCCCTCCTGCTGCCCAACGCCTGGGACCACGCCTCGGCCGTGCTCCTCGCCACCCAGGGCTTCGCGGCGATCGGCACCACGAGCCTCGGCGTCGCAGCGGCCGTCGGGCTGCCCGACGGTACGGCCGCCACCCGCGACCACACCCTCCAACTCGCCCTGAACCTCGGCACGGAGGACTTCCTGCTGTCCGTCGACGCCGAGGGCGGATTCAGCGAAGACCCGGTCCAGGTGGGGGAGTTCGCGCGGAAACTGTCCGTCGTGGGCGCCGTCGGCATCAACCTGGAGGACGGCCTCGGACCCGCCGGCCTGCACGCCGAGAAGATCGCCGCCGTCAAGGCCGCCGCCCCCGCCCTCTTCGTCAACGCCCGGACGGACACGCACTGGCTCGGCGACCGCCGGTCCCCCACCCTGGCCCGGGACACTATGACCCGCCTCGACGCCTACCAACAGGCGGGCGCCGACGGGGTGTTCGTGCCCGGCCTGACCGACCCGGATCAGATCGCCGCATTGGTGAGGAGTCTCGGCGTCCCGCTCAACATCCTCTACTCGCCCACCGGCCCCACGGTCGCCCGACTCGCCGACCTCGGCGTACGCCGCATCAGCCTCGGCTCGCTCCTCTACCGGCGGGCACTGGGCGCGGCCCTGGAGGCGCTCGGCGACATCAGGGCGGGGCGGGTTCCCCGGGGTGAGGCACCCTCGTACGACGAAGTGATGGCGCTCGGTCACCAGCGCCACGGTTCCAGGACCACTGACTCGGCCTCAGCTCCGACCCTGGCCCCGACCGGCGTCAGCCGACCGGAACCAATGTCTCCCGGAGCCGCCCCGCGAACTCCACCGGGTGGGTGAGCAGCCCGAGATGCCCGCCCGGGAACTGGCGGGCGACGCTGCCCGTCCGTCGGGCGAGGAACGTGCCGGTGCGGTGCAGGAGTTGGCCGGCGGAGTCGATGCCCATGGCGATAGTGAGCCGGGGAGAGGGGGCGGAAAGGGCGGTGAGGTCGGGGGCGTAGGAGGTGAACGGGACCAGGACGCGGGTGAGGAGAACGCCCATAGGGGTTGCCAACTCATCCGTGAGGGATGGAAGTTGGCCCTCCGTGCCCGATTCCGTGCCCGACTCCTTGTCCAGTTCCTGTTGGGTGAGGCCCCGTTCCTCCAGGCCCGCCGTCATACGGGCCGAGGCTGCCTCGACGCCCCGTGCGCGGTAGGTGTCGCGCACCTCGGTGAACATCGCCCGCTGCCGCTCGGCGTCCGGCAGGACCGCCACGACCGGCGGCTCGTGCGCGACCACGTGCCGCAGCCGCCCCGGGTGCCGGGACGCGAGATCGAGGGCGGCGACGGCCCCCGCGCTGGTGCCGAACACATACGCGGACTCACCCTCGGGGAGCACCGCCTCCAGCACCCGGGCGGCGCCTTCGCTCCACCACTCGACGCGCTGTTCCTCGACGGGCTTGCCGAGTTGGCCGTGGGCGAGGCCGAGCGGGTCGTACGTCACGACGGTGAAGCGTTCGCAGAGGAGGTCGGTGGCTTTCTCGAGGCCCATGGGATGTCCGGCGCCGCCGGGGATGATGAGGAGGACGGGGCCGGTACCACGCACGTCATAGTGATCACTCATCCTCCCGAAGTTACCGGCTGGGAAGGCCCGGCGCGGAATGATTTTGCGGACGTCCGGACAGGTGTGCGAGTGGGCGGACACCGGGAGGCTGTCCGCCCACACAACAGCAGCTCCAGTAACGGGAGTTGGGCTGGTCAGGTTCAGGCGATCGGTGCGTACACCACGCCGAGCTTGTCGATCTCGGTGCCCGAGCGGCCGGTGAAGCCGACGATCTGCCAGCCGGACGGTGCCGTGAACGTCGCCGTGGCCGTCGTGGCCGTGCCGGAGGCCAGGGTGCGGGCTTTGTCCGTGGTGAACGCCGCCGAGAAGATCCTTGTCCGGCCGTCCTTCTGACCCTGCGTCAGCTTCACCGAGGTGAGGTGTTCGCCGGACGCCAGGGTGAGGGAGGAAGCGGTGCCGCCCGTGCCGCCATGGGTCAGTGTCGTGCCGCCGTCGTGCGTCAGGGACACCCCGTCCAGACGGGAGCCGCCGCGCAGGGTGAGTGTGCGGGGCGAGGGCGTCGCCGGGAGGTCGTCGGCGTCGGTGAACGCCGTGCCGTGCTCGCCGCCGAGGAAGTCGCTCGCGCGCAGCTTCGAGGGCAGCGTCCAGGAGAAGTCGACGGTGTGCGGGAAGTGGTCGGAGAGGTTGCCGCCCGCGGAGTCCAGGAAGGACGCCCACTCGTTGTTGTAGCGGGTCGCGGACAGGTTCACGAGCTTGCTGCCTCGGTAGAGGACCTTGTCGACGACCTCGCAGCTGTTCGTCGGCGCGGTCGTCGGGCAGACGAGCGCGTCACTGCCCTGGACCGGCGGCGTACCGCCCTTGACCAACTGGACCCAGGCGTCCGTCAGGCCGTTCTCGGACGCGAGCGTGCGGATGTTGTCGCCCGCGCGGGTGTACCGCGTGTTCGTGTCACCCGCGACGATCACCGCGTTGCCCGCGGAGTTGGCCTGGATGAAGGCGGAGAGCTGCGAGATGTTGGCCCGGCGCGCGGCGTGCGCCTCGTCGGTGTCGTCCGCGTTGGGGTGGGCATTGTAAACGTCCACGTAGACGCCCTCGGCGATCCGCACCCGGGCCAGTGAGAAGCCCTTCGGGGTGAGGCAGTTGGTGCCGGTGCAGTTGTTCCACTTCACCCGCTCGAAGTCCTGGAAAGCGTAGTCCGAGAGGGTGTTGAGGCCGTCACCGAAGGGCACTCCACCACTCGTCGCCGTGCGGTACGCGTGGTTGTCGTTCGCGTACAACGCCGCGTGGTAGTTGAAGTCCTCCTGCACGTTGACGATGTCGTACGCGCCCAGACGCGGCGATATCAGCGGGGTGTTCACCTCGGGGTTTCCCGAACTCAGGAGGTCCGGGAGGCCCGCGACGTTGTACGTGAGGACGTTGAAGGTGCCTGAGGTGGCAGCGGCGGCGGCCGGGGTCGAGCCGGCCGTGGCGAGCCCGGTCAGGGCCAGGGCGCCGGCGACGAGGGTGCCGATGAGTCTTCTCATGGTGGGGGGTCTCCATGGGGGGTAGGTGAACACTGCTCAGGTTCACGGCCAACAGTGTGCTGGACAAGGGCTGTTGGGGGAACAATGAGTGGAGTGACGATCCGCCGCGTCCGGGTCGTTCGGCGATCACTCGCTGGTCGAGCAGGGTTCATGTTTCCCGTCACCGTGCCGCGCGGATCACCGCATGGGCGTCACCCGTTCACCCCCGTGTAGTGCCCCAGGCTCCACCGCCACAGGAGCCGTGCTCCCACAAACGCGGCCAGTCCCAGCAGCGGTGAGGCCGCCGCCAGCCAGTACGGCACGCCTGTGTCGTGGCCGTGACCGGTCAGTACCGCCGCCGGGAAGTAGGCGACGAACGCGAGCGGCAGTCCGAAGGTGAGGAAGCCGCTCACCGCCCTGGGCAGCACGTTGAGCGGATAGCTGCCGAACGTGCCGAGCAGCTCCTCCAGCCAGCGTCCCCAGTAGTCGGCGGCCGGGAAACGCAACGAGGCACAGGCCACCGCGGTGAACAGGGCCGCCTCAAGGAGCATCCCACCGAGGACACAGACGACGAGGTACGTGATGCGGCCCGCGGTCCAGTCCAGGTCGCTGCGGGAGAGCGCGCCCACCATGAGGCCCACGGCCACCGTCAGGTCGCCGATGGCGTTGGTGGGGAAGACGGACAGCTGGACCTGACGGAACACCGGCATCGGACGGACCAGATAGGTGTCGATCATCCCCTCCTGGATGATCTTGCCGATTCCGTGCATCCGCCCGAGGAACAGCACGAAGATGCCGTGTGCCAGCATCCGGGTCGCCGGGATCAGCAACACCTCCGAGCTGTCCCAGCCGCCCATCCCGGCGAACCGGGTCAGCAGCACCGTCGCGAACACGATCACCGACACCTGCCAGATGGCGCCGATCCCGATCATCAGCAGGAACTCGGAGCGGTATTCCAGCTGGGCACGGAAGTTGAGGCGCGTGATGCGCCACGCGATACGTACGGCGTTCACGGGCCTCAGCCTCCCTGGGAGACGACTCGGAGGGCGGCCCGCCGCCACAAAAACCGGGTGAACAGGGCCAGAAGGAGGATCCACCCGGCCTGCACGGAGAGCTGGAAGGCGGCGTCCGAGAGCGGGATGCGCCCCACGTACAGCGACAACGGCACGCTCAGCGTGGCCTGGAAGGGCAGGAAGGAGCTGAGCGTGATGAACCAGTCCGGGAAGAACCACAGCGGTGCGTACACCCCGGACAGCAGGTTCTGCGCGAAGACCAGGATGAGCATCGCGGCGCCGTTGCGCAGTGTCCAGAAGCAGAACTGGTCGATGACGAGCATGACGTAGTAGAGAACCAGCTGGCCGAGCAGCAGACTGAGCGCGAACACCCCTGCCACGGCGGCCGATCCGGGTGGCTGGACCACCCCGGTCGCCAGGCAGAGGGTGAACCCGGCCAGTGCCCAGGCGAGCCCGTACAACTGCTCGCCGAGCGCCCGCAGCGCGTAGTAGCGCTGGGGTGCCAGCGGGCGCAGGTACCAGTACACGATCGTGCCGAAGTGCATGTGCTGGAGCACGGTGTCGCGGCCCGCGTACTGGTCCAACTCCCGCAGCCGGGAGGCGAGTACGGCCATGACGGCGTACGTCACCGCCTGCTCGCGGTTGATTCCGGCTGTCGTGCCGGTCTGCTGGTACAGGCCGTTCCACAGGGACGCGACCAGCACCACCTGGACGGTCAGCCGGATCAGGGCGGCGGTCATCCGGGGCGGGGCGTACAGCTCACCGAGAGGGGTGACCCTGGCGGCCCGCCAGGCGTGCAGGACGGCCATGTCAGCCGCCCCCGCGCGATTCCGGTGCCTCGGCCTGGACGTACGCGGCCCGCATCACGTCCTCCAGGTCGGCCTCGTCGAGGGCGATGTCCGTCACCTCGTACCGCTCGATCACCCGCTTGAGCGCCTGGTGGACCGTCGGGGCGGCCGGACCGTCCGGACCGTCCGGGCCGAAGACCACCTTCGGACCCTCGCGGCGGAGCAGTGCGATGCCCGGGAGTGCCTCTACCTCCGCATGCGGGTCGGCCAGTGTCGCCCGGACCTGCCAGGTCGAGCCGAACCTCTTCTTGATCTCGTCCAGCGTGCCGTCCAGCACGAGGCGGCCGTGGTTGACGAGGACGACCCGCTCGGCGAGCCGCTCGACCTCCGTCATGTCATGGGTGGTGAGCAGCACGGTCCGGCCGCGCTCCTCGACCTGGTGGCGCAGGAACTCCCGCACCTGCTCCTTGACGACCACATCCATCCCGATGGTGGGCTCGTCGAGGAACACCACCGGCGGATCGTGCAGCAGTGCCGCCGCCAGGTCGCAGCGCACCCGCTGGCCCAGCGACAGATGCCGTACGCGGGTGTCCCAGAACGTGGACAGTTCCAGCAGGTCGTCGAACTCCTGGAGGCGTACCGCGTGTTCGGGCTTCGGTATCTCGTAGATGTCCCGCAGGATCGAGAACGACTCGCGCACCGGCAGGTCCCACCAGAGCTGGGTGCGCTGCCCGAACACCGCCCCGATGTTGCGGGCGTTGCGCTCGCGCTCCAGGTACGGCACCACGCCGGCGACCCGCGCCTCGCCGGACGTGGGGGTGAGGATGCCGGTGAGCATCTTGATGGTCGTCGACTTGCCTGCGCCGTTCGGCCCTAGCAGGGCCAGGAGTTCACCCGGCGCCACGTCGAAGGTGATGTCGGAGACGGCGTGCTTCGCAACCCGTTCCGGTTGGACGAGGGAGCGCAGCGCCCCGGCGAAGCCAGGACGCCGCACGGTGGTGTGGAAGGTCCGGGACAGGCCACGGACCTCTATATTGCCGCTCAACGAACCCCCGAGTGGAATGAGTTGACGATGCGTCAGTTATAGGTTGAGTGCGGAGAACACGAAGGAGAACTCCGCCGGTGCCGCCCGCAGCAGGTACTGCGGAAGCGCGCCCGGGCCGCAGGACTGCGAGCCGATGCCCTGCTGCCCGTGATCGAGGTTGATCCACAGGGTGTCGCCGGACCACAGGTCGGAGAGGTGGTCGGCCGCGTCGAGCCGTTCGCTCGTCCAGTAGCGCGCCGTGAACGAGAACTCCGGCTCGCCGTCGATCCGCAGCGAGGGGAGACCCTTGCCCCAGCCGATCTCCGCCCAGCGGACGTCGGCGCGGGCGCCGTTCTCCTGCGGGCGGAGGTAGGGAGTCTGGAGGTCGTCGACCGTGGACTCCCAACGTCCCAGCATGGAGGCTGACTTGGTGTCGGGGTAGCCCTCGCCGGGGCCGCCGCCGTGCCAGGTCACGTCGGTGCCGGCGAACAGCCCGAGGCGCAGCCCGAGCCGGGGCAACGGCACCTGCCAGTCGCCCTCGGGGGTCACGGACACCGTCAGCTTCAGCCGCGTCCCGTCGGAGGTCCACCGATAGACCGTACGCAGGGCCACGTCGGCGGCGGCCGGCGCCACCCGGGTCCGTACGGTCAGGGCGTCCTCGCCCAACTCGATACCGTCCAGACGGTGTTGCATCCGGTGCAGGCCCAGCTTGCGCCAGAGGACGCCGTACCGGATGTCGGGCTGCCAGGCCGCGCCCAAGTCGTTGTCGGTGGGCGCCCGCCACACGTCCAGCTTGACGTCCATGACGTCGATGCCGTGGATCATTGCCAGTTCGCCGGTCGAGGGGGTGAAGACGGCGGGCCCGAGCACGATGCCTTCCTCCTCGTCGTCAACGGGGCGCGCACTGGCGGTGACGGTCACCGACGGGCGTGCCTGGACGGGGAGTTGGCCCCAAGCCACCGGATGCCCCTTCGGTCCCCACGCCGTGTCCTCGGCGAGCGTGGCCCGCACGGTCCAGCGGGTCTCGGCGTCCTGGCCGTCGGACGGCGGCTCGGGCAGCTTCACCTCGGCCGACTCGCCGGGGGCCAGGGACGCGGGCACCGCCAGGGTGCCGGTCGCGACCGGCGTGCCGTCGACGTCGTACGACCACGTGAAGGTGAGCGCGGACAGGTCGGCGAAGTCGTACGCGTTGGTCACGCGCACGGTCCCGTCCGTGCCGACGCCCTCGATCCGGACCGGCTCGATGACCTTCTTGTACTCCACGAGCCCCGGGGACGGCGTCCGGTCCGGGAAGACCAGCCCGTCGCAGACGAAGTTGCCGTCGTGCAGCTCCTCGCCGAAGTCGCCGCCGTACGCGTAGCCGAACCGCTCGTCCTTGATGCCGTGGTCGATCCACTCCCAGATGAAGCCGCCCTGGATGCGGTCGTGGGCCTCGAAGATCCGCTGGTAGTCGGCGATGCCGCCGGGGCCGTTGCCCATGGCGTGCCCGTACTCGCAGAGGATGAACGGGAGCCCGCGCCGCTTCTGCGTGCCGCCGTCCAGGCCCTGGCCGATGCGCTCGGTCTCCGCGTGGTCGGCGTACATGCGGGAGTACATGTCTGTGTCGCGGCAGTCCCAGTCGCCCTCGTAGTGCACGAGCCGGGAGCTGTCGCGGCCGTGGATCCACTCGGCCATGGCGGTCAGCCCGCGTCCGGTGCCGGCCTCGTTGCCCAGTGACCAGATGACGATCGACGGGTGGTTCTTGTCGCGCTCGACCATCCGGGACGCGCGGTCCAGGAGGGCCGGGGTCCAGCGGTCGTCGTCGACGGGGTTGTCGCGCCAGTTCTGCTCGGTGAAGCCGTGGGTCTCCAGGTCGCACTCGTCGATGACCCACAGACCGTACTCGTCGCACAGGTCGAGGAAGGCCGGGTGCGGCGGGTAGTGCGAGGTGCGGACGGCGTTCAGGTTGTGCCGCTTCATCAGCAGCACGTCGGCCCGCATGGTCTCCAGGTCGAGGGTGCGGCCCTTCTCGGGGTGCCACTCGTGCCGGTTGACGCCCTTGAACAGGATGGCCCTGCCGTTGACCTTGATGAGCCCGTCCGCCAGTTCCACGGTCCGGAAGCCGATGCGCAGCGGCACCCGCTCACCCGCTGTGACCAGCACACCGTCGTACAGGCGGGGTGTCTCGGCGGTCCACGGCTCGACCGCGACCGCTACCGGATCACCGGTCCTGACATCGATGTCCAACTCGGGGACGGTGACTCGCCCCTCCACGTCGGACTCGACGCGGAGCGTGCCCTCGCCGGTCGTGTGGTCGTACGAGGAGTGCACGAAGAAGTCGAGGACACCGGCCGCCGGGCGGTGCAGCAGCGTCACGTCGCGGAAGATGCCCGGCAGCCACCACTGGTCCTGGTCCTCCAGGTACGAGCCCGCCGACCACTGGTGGACCCGGACGGCGAGGACGTTGCCGCTGGGCTTCAGCAGCTGCCCGACCGCGAGCTCGTGCGCCAGCCGCGAGCCCTTGAACTCGCCGATGTCCGTGCCGTTCAGCCACACCCGGGCGCACGACTCGACCCCGTCGAAGCGCAGCACCGCCCCGCCGTCCGACAGATCGGGCCAGTCGGACGGCAGGTCGAAGACGTGCAGGTGGTCGCCGGTCGGGTTCTCGGTCGGCACCCGCGGCGGGTCCACCGGGAAGGGGTAGAGATGGTTGGTGTAGATGGGTGAACCGAATGCCCCGTCGCCCTGGAGGACCCAGTGACCGGGGACCGTCACCTCCGCCCAGTCCCCGGCGTCGTACCCCGGCTCGGTGAACGAGTCGTCCGCCCCGTCGGCGGTCGGCGACAGCCGGAAACGCCAACTGCCGTTCAGGGAGAGCGAACCGGCGTCGGAGGACGCGTACCAGGCGCGGGGCGGAAGGGCCCCGCGGCCGGGTGAGACATCTTCGACGTAGTCGGTCGCCGTCGTGATGGACGCTGCCGTGGTGCGGAAGGACATCGGTCTCCTAGTTCAGCCCGTGGTTCAGCCCGATAGGCGGCTCAGCCCTTGATGCCGGTCTGGGCGATCCCCTGTACCAGCCAGCGCTGGAGGAAGAGGAACACGAACACCAGGGGCAGGATGGAAAAGGCGGTGGCCATGAAGATCATATGGAAGATGACGGTCTGGTTGCTCATGTAGTTGGAGAGCGCTACCTGAACGGTCCACGCGTCCGGACTCTGACCGATGACCAGCGGCCACAGGAAGGAGTTCCAGCCCTGGATGAAGGTGATGGTCGCCATCGCCGCGAAGAAGTTCAGCGAGTTGGGCACCACGATGCGCCAGTACGCACCCCAGTAGCCCAGTCCGTCCACGCGCGCCGCCTCCTCCAGCTCCTTGGGGAACCCCAGGAAATACTGCCGGAACAGGAAGCAGGTGAAACCACTGAACAGGCCCGGGACGATGAGACCCCGGTAGGTGTCCACCCAGCCGAGTGACGAGACCAGCACGAAGCTCGGGACGAAGGTGACCGCCGTGGGGACCATCAGAGTACCGAGGACGGCGTAGAAGACCTTGTTGGCGTGCTTGTACGGGATGCGGGCCAGACCGTAGCCGGCGAGGGAGCACACCAGCAGGACGCCGACGGTGTGGAGGGTGGCCACGACCGCCGAGTTCCACAGGGACTGGGCGAAGGGCACCGTCCCATCGTTGAACAGCTCGCTGATGTTGCCCCACTGGATGTCCGTGGGGAAGAACTTCCAGTTCTCGCCCGTGATGTCGGCGTCCGTGGAGAGGGCGTTGCGGACCAGCAGGTAGAACGGGACCAGGAAGAGGAAGCCGGCGATCCCGGTGGCGATGTAGAGCCCGGTGGAGCTCATCACGCCGCCACCGCGCTGGACGCGGCGGGGTTTGTCCGACGGTGGCGCGGAATCCCGTACCTCTGGTGCCTCGGGCATCGTGGTGGTCACTTGGTCTCCTCCCCCCTTCCGAAGCCCATGAACTTGCCCTGGAGCAGGGTCACGGCACAGATGAGCACGGTCAGGATGACCGCGCCCGCGCTGCCGGCGCCGTAGTCCTGGCTCTCGCCCAGGGCCTTGTAGTACAGCTCAAGGAGGGGCGGACGGCCCCAGGTGGTCTTCGACAGGAGGTTGTAGAACTCGTCGAAGGCCTGGTAGGCGGCGACCAGCAGCAGCAGGACCACGGCGGTGGACGTGGCGCGCAACTGGGGCAGCGTGATGTACCAGAAGGTCTGCCAGCCCGGCTTGGCGCCGTCGATGGCGGCGGCCTCGTACAGCTCGCCCGGGATGTTCTGCAGCGCCGCGATGAACAGGATCATGTAGAAGCCGGCCTGCAGCCACAGACGCGCGCTGACGATGACCACCCAGTACCAGGGGGGGTTGGGGTCGGCCAGCCAGGCGATGTTCTCGATCCCGAACCAGCCGAGGACCGTGTTCATCAGGCCGAACCGGACCCCGCTGAAGATGGACATCTTCCAGATCATCGAGGCGGCCACATAGCTGCACGCGGTCGGCAGGAAGAAGACCGACCGGAAGAACGCCCGCATGAAGCGCAGCCGGGTCACCAGGAGGGCCAGGCCCAGCGAGAGCGCCCAGGTGGTGGGCACGATGAACGCGGCGAAGGCGGTGAAGGTGCCGAGCGAGCCGACGAAGTCGTCGTTCGTCAGCATGTACGTGTAGTTGGCGAAGCCGACGAACTTGTCGGGCGTGACGGTGAAGCGGGCCTCGAAGAAGCTGAGCCAGAGGCTCCAGAGGATCGGCGCGTAGACGAAGACCGCCAGGCCGATGAGGAACGGCCCGGTGAAGAGCCAGAAGTTGAGGGTGGGGCTGCCCCGCAGACCCTGCCGCGGCTTGGCCGGTGAGGCCTTCGCCGCGGCGGGGCGCGCGAGGTCGCGCGTCTTGGTCGTCGACATGTCGTGGTCCGTCCCGCGGTCTATCCGAAGAGCTTCTTGAGCTCGCGGTTGACTGCCGTGTCGGCCTTGTCGAGGGCTTCCTCCGGGTCCATGTCCTTGCGGACGGAGTTGGCGAAGACGTCCTCAAGAGAGGTGCGCATGGCCTGGGTCCACCCGATGTTGTCGAAGTGCCCGAACTCGTTGAAGAGCCGGACGCCCTCAGCGGCGTTGCCCGACTTGAGCTTGGTGGCCGTCTGTGCGAGCGAGGTGCGCGGCGGGATGTGGAAGCCGAAGGAGGTGGCCCAGTCCTCCTGGTACTCCTTCTGGTCGAGCCACAGCCACTTGACGTACTCCTTGGCAGCCTCGACGTTCTCGCCCTTGGCGTTGACGAACATCGACCAGCCGCCGTTGTAGACCGACTGCTTGCCGGAGTCGATCGTCTTCGGGAAGGGGAAGACTCCCCAGTCGTCGCCGAGCGCGGCCTGGATCCCCGGCATCGCCCACATGCCGCAGAACTGGATGGCACACAGGCCCTGGTTGAGCGAGGAGGGGTCCCAGGACTCGGTCGGTGCGCCGAGGAGAAGGTCGCCGCTGGTGAACAGCTTGCGCATCTTCTTCAGGCCCTCGATGACGCCGGGGGTGTGGTAGGCGATCTCGTTCTTCTCGTTGAGGTGGTCGGCGTTGGCCGACCAGATCATCGTGTCGATGACATTGTGCAGGTCGTTGCCCATGTACAGGCCCTTGACCTTGCTGGTGGTCAGCTTGGCCGCTGCCTCCGCCAGCTCGTCGAGCGTGGTCGGGACCTCGACCTTGGCCTTCTCCAGCATCGACTTGCGGTAGAAGAAGAACTGCGGGTCGTCGATCATGCGGACGCCGTATATCTTGCCGTCCACCGTGTGCGACTTGATGTCGGCCGGGTTGAAGTCGTCCTTCACCGGCGTGATGATGTCGGTCAGGTCCGCCACCTGGCCGCTCGTGATCATCTGCATCTGCGGGTGGAACTCGAAGAGGTCGGGCGCGTTCTTGGTGAGCAACGTCGCGAAGAGCTTGCTCTCGAAGTCGGCACTGGTGATCCACTGCGTGGTCACGTTGGCCGCGTCGTACGCCTTCGCGTACTTCTTGATGGCCTGCTCGGTGCCCGCCTCGCCGTACGCGTGGAAATACTGGGTGAGGTTCGTGCCCGAACTGCCCCCACTGGAGCGGCCGTTGTTGCCGCCGCAGGCGGTCAGCGCGCCCGCGGCGGACAGTCCTGCTGCGGCGCGGAGGATGGATCGGCGGTCCCAGTTGCTGCTCATGGCCGACATGGTGACGTCCTTGTCTCTTGTGCGGCTGCGGGCCACGGGCTCAACGCCGAGTGGCTGAAACAGGAGGTGCGGAGCCGGACGTTAACCTTCGGCTAAGCCTTCGGCAAGGGGTTGGACGAAGCCCGTTCGAAACGTTGCCGACCGTTCGGGATATCGGACACGACGGATTGGCGGGCCGCCTCAACAGCGGTTCCCGCGCGGGTGGTTGAGGGTTGGACCGGACCTATTTCAGTGGCACCGGACCGCTGCGACGAGCGGCCGACGACCGTTGGGTGACCGCGGACAGGGCGCCTTCGAGAGCGAAGGTCGCCGCGCCCAGACACGCCGGGGCGTGGGGGATCGGGGAGAGGACGATCTCGGTGGCGGCCAACGGCCGGGGCAGCGCGTGCCGGGCGACGGCCTCGCGCACCTCGGCGACCAGCGGTTCACCGAGGGCGGCCGCAACCCAGCTGCTGAGCACGATCACTTCGGGGTTGAAGATGTTGACCAGGGTGGCGATGCCGGCACCGAGGTAACGGGCGGTGTCGCGGACGACCTGGACCGCCACCGGGTCCTGCTCGATCATCCCCCGGGCCAGTGCGTCGATGGTGGCGGTCTGGTCCTCCGGGTGCAACAGCGGGCTGCCGGGGCTGAGTTCCCGCAGGTTCAGCATGATGCCGGGCGCGCCGACGTAGGTCTCCACGCAGCCCTGGTTGCCGCAGCGGCACGGTCGGCCGTCCAGGACGATCGTGGTGTGGCCCCACTCGCCGGCACTGTTGCTCACCCCCCGGTGCAGCCCGCCGCCCAGGATCAGCCCGGCGCCCACACCGGTCCCGAGGTTGACCACCACGGCGTTGCCGCGCCCGCGCGCGGCCCCGAACCAGAGCTCGGCCAACGCGCCGGCGCGCAGCGGGTTGTCCAGGTGGAGGGGGTAGGCGATGTGCTCGGTGAGCAGGTCGAGCAGCGGCACGTCGTGCCAGTCCCAGTTGGGCGCGTACTCCGCGATGCCGGTCGCGCGGTCCACCTGCCCCGGCACGCTCACGCCGACACCGAGCACCCGGGCACCCTCGATCCCGGCCTGCGTGACCACCGAGCCGACGGCGGCGGCGACATGGCCGACCACCTGCTCGGGGAGGCTCTCGCCGGGGCGGACGTCCTCCTCGGCGCGGGCCAGCACGTTCAGCCCGAGGTCGAACAGTTCGACATGGACGTACGTCTCCGCGATGTCGACGCCGATCAACGCGCCCCCCGACGCGTTGACGGCCACGAGGCCCCGGGGACGACCGCCCGCCGAGTCCTCGAACCCGACCTCCGTGATCATCCGCAGGTCGATGAGTTCCCCGACGAGCGTGGCGACCGTGGCGAGACTGAGCCCGGTGGCGGCGGCCAGTTCCTGCCGGGACGTCGGCGACTCGGCGATGATCTGGCGCAGCACCTCGTAGCGGTTCGCGGTGCGGATGTCACGTGACGTGCGCTTCACCACCGGGCTTGCCCCCTCGCCGTGCAGACCTCAGTGCAGACCTGAATACGGACAGACCGGAGCACGACGGCACCGGCGCGGCGCAAGGCTATGGGCAGTGGGGGAGGTTCGACAAGGGGTTAGGAAAGGGGCTGATGAAAGTCTCCGCGCACGTGGCGCCGTATCCGGCCCGGGGTCAGTCGCCGAGCACCTCCCGTACGAACGCGTTCGTGAACTTCTTCGAGGGGTCCAGGAACGCCGCCAGCGCCGCGAAGTCCGCCAGCTTCGGATACCGTCCGCGCACCACCTCCGCCGGCACGGTGAACACCTTGCCCCAGTGCGGACGCGCCCCGTACGGGTTCAGTGCGGCCTCGACCCGCCGGACCACGGGCAGCACCGCGTCGGTGTCCGCCACCCAGGTGAAGTGGAACGCCACACTGTCCCGCCCGTACGCCGGGCTCAGCCACTGCGTGTCGGCGGCGATCGTCCGGACCTCGCACACCTGGAGCACCGGCGCGACGACGTCCCGGATCGCGTCGAGCGAGCGCAGGGCGTCCAGGGCGTACGGGCGCGGCAGCAGGTACTCCGACTGGAGCTCCTCGCCGCTGCTCGGCGTGAACTCCGCCCGGAAGTGCGGGAGTCGCTCATGCCAGGGCCCCGGTACACCGAACTGCGCGGTGCAGTTGACGGCAGGCATCCCCGGCACCGGGTGCATCGCCTCGGTGGCGGGCGCGGCCCACGGGAAGTCCTGCCGTGCCTGGTCGGTACGCCGCTTCAGCCACACCTGCCTGAAGCCCGGCGCACGCCAGTCCGTGAACAGGCTCACGCTGTACGCGGCGCCCGCCACCGCCTCGAAGTCCAGCCCGTCCAGCGGCAGTTCGGTGAACACGTACTGCTCGACCTCGAAGTCCGCCTCCAGGTCGAGAGTGAGGGCCGTGACGACGCCCAGGGCGCCCAGCGCGGTGACGGCGCCGTCGAACCGGTCCTCGCCCCGGGTGATCGTCACCGTCGAGCCGTCCGCCGTGACCAGCTCGACCTCACGCACCGGGGCGGCCAGCGAGCCGTTGCCCACCCCCGAACCGTGCGTGCCGGTCGCCACCGAACCCGCCACCGAGATGTGCGGCAGGGACGCCATGTTCGGCAGCGCGAGCCCGCGCCCGTGGACGGCCCGGGCCAGCTCCGCGTACCGGACCCCGCCCCCGACCCGTACCGTACGGGCCGCCGTGTCGACGTCGACCTCCCGCTCCAGCCCGGCCAGGGAGAGCAGCACACCGCCGTCGCCCGGCTCGGCGATCTCGTTGAACGAGTGCCCGCTGCCCAGCACCCGCACCCGCGGGCTCTCGGCCACCAGCGTCCGCAGGGCGTCCAGGGAGCCCGGTCGGTGCAGCTCCGTGGGCGTGAAGATGATGTTGCCCGCCCAGTTGGTCAGCGTCTCGGCCATCGGGTCCGTCCCTCCGCTCAGATGTGTCGACCCTCTCACGCAGCCCCGTGTGACATGCCCGAGGGGCCCCGCGGCCACGGACACGCAGGCGGGGGCATACCGTGAGGAGTCGAACGCCGGAGTACCGCCGGAGCTGGAGGAGACACGGGATGGGCAGCCGCACCGCGCTGGTCGAGGATCTGATGGAGCGCTTTCCGCACGTACCGCGCGAAGCAGTCTTCAAAGAGGACCTGCTCAGGGGTGGTGTGGCCTTCGACCCGTCCGCGCTCAGCGATACCACCAACGAGGCAGTCGGCGACGTCAAACCGAAGTCGTACTTCATCTTCTCCTTCGACCACGGCACCCTCCCCGAGCTGGGCGAGGCCGCGCTGCGCCGCCCGCCGGAGGAGATCATCCTCACCGGCGGCCCCTACGACCTGCGCCGGACCGTCGTCTCGGTGCGGGTGAACCCCGCCTCGCCCTACCGGGTGGCGTCCGACGAGGACGGCGTCCTCGGGCTCTACCTGGACGGGAAGCGGATCTCCGACGTCGGGGTGCCACCGATGCCCGAGTACTACAAGCACAAGCTCTCCAACGGGAAGTCCGTGATGGAGGTCGCCCCCACCATCCAGTGGGGCTACCTCATCTATCTGACCGTCTTCCGGGTCTGCCAGTACTTCGGCGCCAAGGAGGAGTGCCAGTACTGCGACATCAACCACAACTGGCGCCAGCACAAGGCGGCCGGGCGGCCCTACACGGGCGTCAAGGACGTCGACGAGGTCCTGGAAGCCCTGGAGATCATCGACCGCTACGACACGGCGAAGGCCTCCACCGCCTACACCCTCACCGGCGGCGCCATCACCTCCAAGCTCCAGGGCCGGGACGAGGCCGACTTCTACGGCATGTACGCCAAGGCCATCGAGGAGCACTTCCCGGGCCGCTGGATCGGCAAGGTCGTCGCCCAGGCGCTGCCGAAGGACGACGTACAGCGCTTCAAGGACTACGGCGTGCAGATCTACCACCCCAACTACGAGGTGTGGGACCGCAAGCTGTTCGAGCTGTACTGCCCCGGCAAGGAGCGCTACGTAGGCCGCGACGAGTGGCACAAGCGCATCCTCGACTCGGCGGACGTCTTCGGCGCACGCAACGTCATCCCCAACTTCGTGGCCGGCGTGGAGATGGCCGAGCCGTCCGGGTTCACGACGGTCGACGAGGCGATCGCCTCCACCACCGAGGGCCTGCGCTTCTTCATGTCGCACGGCATCACGCCCCGCTTCACCACCTGGTGCCCCGAGCCCACCACCCCGCTCGGCAAGGCCAATCCCCAGGGCGCGCCGCTGGAGTACCACATCCGCCTGCTCGAGGCCTACCGCGCCACGATGGACGAGTTCGGCCTCGCCTCGCCCCCCGGCTACGGCGAACCCGGCCCCGGCCGCGCCGTCTTCTCCGTCAGTTCCTTCATGGACAGCCTGCCGGCCCGGGATCCGGCATCGAGCGTCTGAAGGGGCCGATGGGACTGAAGGGGCCGAAGGTCTGAACGGAACGCCGCCGGGATCCGTACGGGGGGACGGTGGGGTCGTGCTTCCGGGGAACGAATCCGGTCGTTTTTCCCACCTCGGACCACCGTACGGCGAGCCCGGGTTGACATGTTGCGACATGTGGATACGTCGCTTGTCAGTTGTGCGGGAAACGTGAAAAGCTCGGGCTCCGTTTTGCAAAACGGTCCCCAACTCCCCTTCTCGTGGGGTCAGTTGACCTTGACGTTGGCGTGTGCAAGCCGTTGATGCTGGAGTCCCCCCATATGCCAGATCTGCCGACCCCTCAGGACGCCGCCGAAGCAGCGCTGTTCTCCGAGTGCTGGGACGCGGTCCTCTCGTACGCCGACCTGTGCACGTCCGGCTCGTCCGCCGGCACCGAACTGGCCGCCGAGGCGTTCACGCACGGTATCCACGCGGCCCGGGCCGCCGACTTCGGGGCCCGCAGCACCGGGCGCCGCATACCCCGCCTGCCCTGGATACCCCTGCTGCTGGCGGCAGTTCGCAGTACCGCCGTGTCCTGGGAGGAGACCGGGCACGGCAACCACCTCGACCCCGACCTGCGATTGTGGCTCAACTCCGACAAGGCCGCCCGGTACGTGGGGCCGCCGCTGCGCCGCCCGCTCGCCCTGCGCTCCCTGCGCGACATGCAGGAACCGGACGCCGCCCTGCTCTGGCTGGCCGAGGTGGAGGCGCTGCCGCTGGCCCAGGTGGCCCGCCGGCTCGGCCTCGACCCGGTCAACGCCGCCGAGGAACTCGCCCAGGTACGCGTCCTGTTCAGGGACCGCTGCCAGCGCAACCTGCTCGACACCCCGCTGAGCTCCGACTGCCGCCGCTACGCCCGGCTGCTCGACGCGGTCACCCGCTCGCAGGGCGCCGAGGTCCCCGAGGACCTCTCCCGGCACCTCGCGACCTGCGTGGAGTGCGCCGAGGCCGCCGCCTGCCTGCGGCTGTACGGCGGGATCAGCGGGCTGTCCGCCGCGCTCGCCGGCGGTGTCATCGGCTGGGGCGGGCTCGCCTACCTGGAACGGCGCCGCCGCGCGGCCGAGGCCGGTCTCCTCGGCGGGCGCTCCGAAGCGGGCATCAACACCGGTCTGACCATCGGGGAGTACCGCCCGCGCATCGGCCGTACGGCGATCATGGTCGCCGCCGTCCTCGTCTCCGGGCTGGCGCTCACGGTCTCGCTGATGCCCTTCGACGGCTCGGGCAACAACCCCTCCGCGAAGGGCGGCGTGACCGACGGGAAGCCCGTGATGGACCCGTCACCCGTCCTGCCGTCCGGCCTGACCGTCCCCGCGGGCTCCACTCCGTCCCCGGTTCCCCGGCAGTCGGACGCCCCGGACCCGGAGTCGTCCCCGACACCCGCCGACAAGCCCGACACGGAGCCCCAGGGCACCTCCGCGTCCACCGCGCACGCCGAGACTCCGCAGCCGAGCCCCGACGAGAGCGCACCGGTGTCCTGCGAGGTCGAGTACGACCTCGTCAACGAGTGGCCCGACGGCTTCCAGGCCACCATCAGCGTCACCTCCACGACGGCCGTCGACGGCTGGCGCATCGCCTGGAGCTTCCGCGACGGCCAGCAGGTCAGCCAGATGTGGGACGCGGGCTTCTCCCAGGACGGCGCCCGCGTCACGGCCACGGCCGCCGACTACAACAGGGCCGTCGCGGCCGGCGGCACGGTCTCCTTCGGCTTCCTCGCCAGCTGGCAGGGCAAGAACGAGGCCCCGTTCGACTTCACGCTGAACGGCAGCAGCTGCACGAGCCCGAACTGACGCACGCGGAGCGGGGCGGGGGCCCGCCGTGAGCCGGGCCTCACCGGACTCACGACAGGCCCTGGCACCCCACCCCGCGCTTCAGCGAGCACGACAGGCACGGCGGAGTCAGATACGGCGTGCGTGGACAATCTTGTTGTCGAGCCCGTCGGGGATGTCCGCCGGCGTCTCGACCTCCGCGGTGAATCCCTGTGCCGTGAGCAGCTCCAGGACGCTCGGCAGTTGGTTCCTGGCTGCGTGGACCTCCATCACGACCTGACGAATGCGCGCCCAGTCGGCGTCGTCTATGCCGCGCAGTGCCGCTACCTCGTCGCCCTCGATGTCCATCTTCAGCAGGTCCACCTCGTCGGACGGCTCCGTACTGCCGAGAATCTCGGAAAGCCTGGCGACCTGAACGCTCACCGTTTCGTGCTGGAACACCTCCTCGGCCACCCGGCGCTCCGCGTAGGTGGTCATGGTTTCCCGGTCCCTGAGCTTTTCGGCCAGCTGGGTGGTCGAGTTCCCAGGCATCGACGGGAAGTAGTAGAACTCGCGCAGGCCGCTCTCGTCCGACAGCCCCTTCGGGCACACCGTGACCCCATCGAGCCCGTGCAGTTCGATGTTCGCGTGCAGAGCCCGTACGTTGTCCGGTATCGGCTCGATCGCCAGCACGCGGACGTCGGGGTGACGCCGTTTGATGAACAGGGCGAACAGTCCGATGTTGGCGCCCGCGTCGATGACGAGCCCGCCCGGCCGGATGGGATCCATGTTCTTCAGGTAGGTGTCCTTCTGGAACAGCTCGGAATAGATGATCTCCGCTTCGACGAATACCGGGTTGTCGGCAGCCGGCGTATAGCACCCGAAGCCGCCTTCGAAGTCAACGAAGTTCAGTGTGCGCACGATGTCACTCGCATTTCCGGCCGCTTCTGGCGGCCTGTCCGGCGTTCATGTGCCCCTGGGTTCCTGATGGAGTTCGACCTGCCGCACCTTCCTTGCCAACAGCGCGCCGCCGACGCCGCAGACGATCAGCAGCGTGAGCGCCGTACGGAGATCCGTGGCGCCCGCGACGACGCCGATGACAGGCGACGCCAGGAGGAAGCCGGGCCACTGTCCGAGGGTCACTGTGGAGACTCCCTCGCCCGCGCTGACGTCCGGCTGTTTTCCGGCCAGGCGGATCACCGCCGGCATGACGCAGCCGATGCCGACACCCGCGAGAACGAAGCCGACGATCACCGTTGCCGTGGACGGCCACAGGATCACCGTCGCGATCCCCAGCCCGGCGATGAGGAGCGACCACTGCAGGAACGTCCGGACCGCGACGCGTTGCATGATGAGGTCTCCGACCAGGCGGACGACCAGGATGGCAACGGTGAAGGCGGTATAGACCCCGGCAGCCACCGCGGCGTTCGCGCCCGCGCTGTCGGTGGCGTAGATGGCGGACCACTGGCCGACCGTTCCCTCGATGAAGGAAGCGACGAAGGCGAGGAGGGCGAGCACCCGCAGCTGGGGACCCCAGCGGTTCCGAAGCCGTTCTCTCAGCGGGGTGTGAGAACTGTCCGCCTGCGGAGCGTCGTCAGGCAGCCAGTTGGCGGTCACCAGCAGCAGAAGCCCGAAGGTCGCTGTACTGATGGCCAGTTGCACTCCTGGAGTCACTCCCAGGGCAGCCGATGCCGAACCGTACAAGCCTCCGACGAGCACACTGCAGCTGTAGCAGGCGTGGAAGAACGGCACCATGCGCCGGTCGTAGGTCGTTTCAGCGCTCACACCCTGGGTGTTGATCGCGGTGGCCAGCAGGGTCGCACCGAAGCCCCAGATCACCAGCCCGGCGGCCAGCGCGACGAATGCCGAGGCCCCGGCGAGCAGCGGCCCGCTCAGCAGCATCAGGAGGGCGCCGACACGGGTGAGCTTCCGAATCCTCGTTGTGCCGATGAGGACCATGGTCACCGCGATCGCGACCAGATCTCCCACAGCCGATGATGCGCCCACCAGCCCCCAGGTCGCATTGTCCGCACCCACATTTTGGCGAATGTCCGGAATTCGAGAGGACCAAGCGGCATTGGTCAGCCCCAGAGCTGCAAACAGCAGGCAAATAGCGATACGTGCCCGCAATGCCTCCGATTCCGATTCACTCCTGCTCTTCTTCCTGGACAACCTGATCTCAGCGATTTCCGGACACCTTCCTTGCGGCACCTGATTAAAGGAGCGCATCCTGCGGCCGATTCTCCAGGCAGCAAAGAAGGTCCTCCGTCTTCCGTTCCTGTAGCAGGGAATAGAATTTTAGGTTCTCTTCGGAGAGCCCCCGTAAGACATCCTTCGACACCCTGCCCAGGAACTCTCGGGTAAAATCCAGGACTTCATTCCGGAAAGGTACTTCGAGACGCGGAGTGGCCATGAGCAGGATGATGACATCATGTTCGAGCGCGACACGATCATACGCATCCCGGAGCCCGGCGTCCCGGTCTCCCAAAAATTCGGATATCGTCTGTATCTGCCGCATTCTTCCGTCGATGTTACGGAGGTCCAGGTCCCGTTGCGTTATGGACAGCGGGCCGGCATCACGTTGGCGCCAGAAGTAAACGGGTCCGGTGACCACATCGACGGACTCGGCGAGTACGTGCGCGGACACCGAGATCAATCCGTCCTCGTAGGGATGCTCGGGATACAGAAACCTGTGCCGCCTCCAGAAGGACCGGCGATACACCTTGTTCCACACGGTGCGATCCCCCAACAGCACCCGGTGTCGGGTGATGTGTGTCCGCTTCCGCGGCTCTTCGAAGATGTTCGCGTGAAGGGGTGAGGCCCACCGGCCAGTACTGTTGAAGCGCTCGACGCCACCGCAGGCGAGATCGGAGCCAGTCTCCCGGAGTGAGCCCACCAGTACGCACTCATGGCCGACGGCCGCATCCTCGCCCACGTTCCGCAGGCGCGGATGCGGCACGACTCGTGGCTGGGGCCCAAGGAGACCGAGTGGACGGAGCGCTGTTACCTGCGCGGCACGGTAGAAGCCCTCGGTCACCATGTCCTGCGTGGAGACGAGCGGGCGAGTGCTCTGCTGAGCGACTATCTCGTCTACTTCGCGGCCGGCAACCGCTACGGCTTCAAGGACCTCGGAGAGATTCTTGAGTGGGCCTACGGCAACCACGCTGCCGGACAGCAGCGGCGGCCCCTGCGAAAGTCCGACCTGAGGTGATCTCGGTCTGTGATCTTCCCGCTCAGCTCCTATCGACAGTCAGAAAGCCGCGAAACCACTGCACCGGGAGAATGACATGAGGTCCGACGACCTGCTTCTCGACCTTCCCAGCGCGCCGTTCGAGCTCACCGATCTACGGAAGAACAACCAGCAACTGAACATCGCCGAGTACCAGTCGGGCGCGACAGTGCTGGAGAGCCGTCCCCTCGCGCTGTTCATCGAACTCACGCAGAACTGCAACCTGCGCTGCCCCATGTGCCGGTTCGGCGAGAAGTACGACCCCAAACTCAACCTTGACGAAGCTGTCTTCGACCGCTTGACCGAGGAACTCTTTCCCACGGCTCACGTGGTGGATCTCCGAGGCTGGGGCGAGAGCACCATGCTTCCCCAGTTCGGTGAGTTCGTCGCACGCGCGGTCAAACACCGTGTCCAGCTGCGGCTCGTCACCAATGGGATGGTCAACCGCAGGCCTGTGTGGGACATGATGATGCGCGCCCACGCCATGGTCACGGTTTCCTGCGACGCGGCCTCACCGGAACTGTTCGCCAAGTTACGCGCGGGCGGCACGATCGAACGCCTGGTGGGTACCGTCGAATCCCTTGTCGAGGCCCGCGACCGTCATGGTGCGCCCCGGGAGAACGTGTGCCTCAACGTCGTCTCGAGTATCGACAACCTCGGCGAACTCGCGGACATCGTCCGGCTCGCGGCCCGGCTCGATGTGCCCCTGGTGTCCATCCACCCCCTGGTCACGGGTCTCGACGACCCTTCGCATCTGCGCAACGATCTCGAACGTACGCAGCAGGCGTATGAGGAGGCCGCGGAGACCGGCCGGCGTGAAGGCGTCGTGGTGCAACTCGGAGCCGCCCCCGATCCCTCGCTCGCCCTGCCCGACATGGTGCGGCGGCCGGCCTGCATGCACCCGTGGAGCTACGCCTATGTGCGCTACAACGGCCAGATCGGCTTCTGTGACCACCTCATCGGAGGTGACAGCGACTACACCTTCGGATCAGTCGCCGACCAGAGCTTCGAGGAGATCTGGAACGGCCGGCAATGGCAGGGCCTCCGGGCCGCACACGTCAGCGGCGACATTCCCGAGGACTACATGCCGTGCCGCTGGACGTACGCCCAGCGGTACATCGAGTTCGAGCACCTCCTGCACCCTGACCGGGCTTCCGGACTCGTCACCAGCGAGACCCATCAGCAGGTCACACTCCGCCGCGATCCGAGCGCCGTACCGTGGGCACCCTGGAAGAAGGAGGAACTCGGCAGCGGAGTGCTGATCCCCGCCAGCGCTCTGACCGACAGCCTTCGCCAAAGCCGCCCCACTTCTCAGTAGACGTGTTGCCGAGTGCGTCGAAGACGTGGCATGTCAGTGCCGGACGGCGTCGCACAACGCGGACGCGAGGTCAGATCACCTCGGTCTCGCTCCGGTCGGCCCGCTCCCAGAGGGTGTGGAAGCGGCCCTCGCGGTCGGTACGCCGGTAGGTGTGGGCGCCGAAGTAGTCGCGCTGGCCCTGGGTGAGGGCGGCCGGCAGTCGCTCGGCGCGCAGGGTGTCGTAGTACGACAGGGCGGCGGAGAACGCCGGGACCGGGACACCGTGCCGGGCGGCCGTGGCGACGACCTCGCGCCAGGGAACCTGCGAGTCGGCGATCTCGGCCGCGAACCCCTCCTCGGTGAGCAGGGTGACCCGGCGGGGATCAGCCTCGTACGCGGCGCGGACCCGGTCGAGGAAGGTGGCGCGCACGATGCAGCCGCCGCGCCAGATCTTCGCTATCGCGCCGAGGTCGATGTCCCAGCCGTACTCCGCCGACGCGTCCAGGATCATCTTCCAGCCCTGGTCGTAGGCGATGAGCTTCGACGCGTACAGGGCGTGCTCGACCAGGCAGGCGAACCGTTCCGACTCGTACGCGGTGAGGTCCCAGCTGGTGCCCCCGGGCAGCTCGCGGTAGGCGGCGCGCAGGGCCCGCTGGCCCGAGGCGGCGCGGGCGAAGGTGGCCTGGGCGATGGCGGTGACCGGGGAACCGAGATCCAGGGCGGTCCGTACGGTCCAGCGGCCGGTGCCCTTCTGCCCGGCGGAGTCGGCCACCACGTCCACGAAGGGTCTGCCGGTGGCGGCGTCGGTGTGGGCGAGCACCTCGACGGTGATCTCCATCAGATACGAGTCGAGACGGCCCTTGTTCCACTGCCGGAAGACCTCGGCGATCCGCGCCGGTTCATAGCCACCGACCTGGCGCAGCAGGTGATACGCCTCGCCGATCAGCTGCATGTCGGCGTACTCGATGCCGTTGTGCACCATCTTCACGAAGTGCCCGGCGCCGTCCGTGCCGACATGGGTGACACAGGGCTCGCCGTCCACCTTGGCACTGATCGTCTCGAACATCGGCCCGAGCGCGGCGTACGACGCCGCGGAGCCGCCGGGCATGATGCTCGGCCCGTGCAGCGCGCCCTCCTCACCGCCCGAGACACCCACACCCACGAAGTGGATACCGAGCCCGCGCAGCGCCTGTTCCCGGCGGCGGGTGTCGGAGAAGTGGGCGTTGCCGCCGTCGATGATCATGTCGCCGGGCTCCAGGAGCGCGGCGAACTCGTCGATCACCGCATCGGTGGCCGCCCCGGCCTGCACCATGATCATGAGGCGCCGGGGGCGCTCCAGGGCCGCCACGAACTGCTCGGCCGTCTCGGCCGGCACGAAGTCGCCCTCGTGCCCGAAGTCCTCGACCAGCGCCTTCGTCCTGGCGGGGGTCCGATTGTGGAGAGCCACGGTGTAACCGTGCCGGGCGAAGTTCCGGGCCAGATTCCGGCCCATCACCGCAAGGCCGGTGACGCCGATCTGCGCGGTCGCCTTCATCGTGTGCTCCTTCGCTCGGTGCGGTCCCAACCGCCACACGATCAGTTACGGCTGGTGGGGCCCCAGTTGTTCAGCCGGATGTCGGGTGGCGTCGGGAGCGGGCACGCGCACAGGCCGAAAGAGCCTTCCTCCCGGCACGGTCGTCGTCCCGGCGATCCGTCGTCTGCCCCGCCGTGCATGGTTCCCTAGGGTCCTGTGAAGATCGCGTGCCGGGGAGGCAGAGCAGTGGAACCGCATGGCGGCGAGCCCCCGGAAGAGGGCGACGAGGGGGAGTTCCCCGACTGGTTCGTGGAGCGTTTCGCCGACTACTGGCAGAGCATGGGGTCCTCACGCATCGAGGGCCGTATCGCCGCCCACCTGATGGTCAGTGATGCCACCGGGGGCGTGTCGGCGGAGGAACTGGCCGAGGCGGCCGGGGCCAGCCGCGGGTCGGTGTCCATGTACACCCGCAGTCTCGTCGCGAGGGGATTCGTACGGCTGGTGCGGCGTCCGGACGACCGGGCCCACTACTACGTCATGGACGAGGACGTCTGGGCCGGCTTTCTGGACAAGGAGCAGGACTACCTGCGCAGCCAACGTGCGCTCGCCGTCAGGGCGCTCGCCCGGACCACCCCGGGCGGTCCCGCCCATGAACGCGTCCTCAACATGCGGGACTATCTGGGCTGGCTGCTGGAGGTGCAGCAGCTGCCCGCCGCGTGGCGCAGGTACAAGGCGGAGCGGGATGCCGGAAGCCCGTCGGAGACCCCCTAGGTCCGGAGTGTGCGGTGGCGTCCCAGGGGCAGGACGAGCGGGGCGCCCGACACCGGGTCCTCGATGACCTCGGTACGCAGCCCGAAGGCGTCCGCCACGGTCTGTGCGGTCACCACCTCGGCCGCGTCCAGGGTTCTTCTGAGGGGCAGGAGTCTCATCGCGTCGGCCGGGGGTGAAAGGTGGCCGCCGAGCGGCAGGGCGAAGGTGAGGGCAGCTTTACTTGACCCAAGCTTTCAATTTTTTTGAAAGATGAGTGGGGCGATCCGTCGTGAAGTTGCCCATTTCGGGCGTGCTGGGCATTGACGTGTCCGAGATGACCGCCCTACGGTTGCCGGAACGTTCCGGCAAACAGAGGTGAAGCTCTCCATGAGCCATCCCCCGCGCTTTCCCTCAATCGACGAGGCCGATCTGACCACCCTGCTCGCCGAACGGTTCGGCGTGCGCGGCACCCTCAAGGACCTGGGCAGCCAGCAGGACCGCAACTACCGGGTCCGCACGGAGACGGGCGACTACGTTCTCAAGCTCGCCAACCCCGCCTCGGACCCGGCCCTCCTGTACGCGCAGGGCACGGCGGTCGACAACCTGGCGGACACCCTGCCCGGGCTGCGGCTGCCCCGGGCCCACGCCGGAGTGGACGGCGCGGCGGTCCAGTGGCTCACGGTGGACGGCGCGGTCCTCGCCTGCCGGCTGCTGGAGTACGTACCCGGCGAACCGATCATGGACAGCCGCTACCTCGCCCCGCGGATCGTCGCCCGGCTCGGCGAACTCGCCGGACGCATCGCCGCCGGGCTCGCGGATCCCGACGCGGCGGAACCCGGCGAGGCGGGGCGTGGGGCGGCGGGGCGCGCGGTGGTGGAGTACGACCGGACCCGGCTGTGGGATCTGCGCAACGCGCCCACGGTGATCGGGGAACTCGCCCCGCGGCTGTCCGACCAGATGCGCGCCCAGCGGGTCCTGCGAGCCGCTCGTGGGGCGTACGCGCTGGTGGAGCCGTACGCCGACGCGCTGCCGGTGCAGGTGATCCACGGCGACGTGACCGACAACAACGTGGTCTGCGAGACGGCCCCCGACGGGCGCCCCGTCCCGGTCGGGGTGATCGACTTCGGGGATCTGGGCCCCGGCTGGACGGTGGCGGAACTCGCGGTCACCTGTACCTCCGTACTGCACCACCACGGGGCCCGGCCGGCGTCGGTGCTGCCCGCCGTACGGGCGTTCCACGCGGTCCGCCCGCTGTCGGACGAGGAGGCGGCCGTGCTGTGGCCGCTGATCGTGCTGCGGTCGGCAGTCATGGTGGTCAGCGGGCAGTACGACACGCTCCTCGACCCGGAGAACGGCTATGCCTCGGCCGCGCTCGACCGCGAGTGGGCCATGTTCGAGGCCGCGGTGTCCGTCCCGGCGGAGGTCATGACCGCCCAGCTGCGGCACGCGCTCGGCCGTCCTCCGGCGCACACCGCGCCCGTGACCGGAGGCCGGCTGCTGCCCGGGCTGCCGGAAGACGTGCACATCCTCGATCTGTCGGCGCTCAGTGACGACCTGCACTCGGGCCGCTGGCTGGAGCCCGATGCCGAACCCGCGCTCGCCGTGGACGCGTTGACGGCGGGACGGGCGGCGGTACGGACCCGGCACGGGGAGTTCCGGGCGACGCGCGCACACACCGACGGCGGCACCTGCGCGCTCGGGGTGGAGCTGTACGTCACCGGGCCGCTGGAGGTGCGGGCGCCCTGGCCCGGGACGGTCACCCGGCAGGCCGAGGGCGGCCTGACCCTCAGGGCCATCGGCGGGGACGGGCCCGACCTGATCCTGTACGGCGTCGACCGCGACGGTCCGACCGGTCCGGTCGCGGTCGGGCAGCGCCTCGGCACGGTGACCAGTCGAAACGGCGTCCATGTGCTGGGAGTTCAGCTGTCCCGGCTGACGGGTGGGCCGGTGCCACGGTTCGCCGACCCCGAACTCGCCGCCGGATGGCTGGAGTTGTGCCCGGACCCGACCGCGCTGCTGACCGGCCAGGACCCCGGCGAACCCCAGCAGACAGCCGATGAAGGGGAGTTGCTGGAGCGGCGCAGTCGCTCCTTCGCCACCGTCCAGGAGCACTACTTCGACGACCCGCCCTGCATCGAACTCGGCTGGCGGCACCACCTGGTCGACACCCACGGCCGCCGCTACCTCGACATGCTCAACAACGTGACCATTCTCGGTCACGGCCACCCCGCCCTGAGCGACGCCGTGCACCGGCAGTGGCGGCGCCTGAACACCAACTCCCGCTTCCACTACGCCTCGGTGGTGGAACTGTCCGAGCGCATCACGGAGTTGCTGCCCGACGGACTGGACGCCGTCTTCCTGGTGAACAGCGGCTCCGAGGCCGTCGACCTCGCGCTGCGACTGGCCTGGGCGGCCACCGGGCGGCAGGACGTGGTCGCCGTCGAGGAGGCGTACCACGGCTGGACCTACGCGAGCGACGCCGTCTCGACCTCCGTCGCGGACAACCCGGGCGCCCTCGCCTCCAGGCCGCCTTGGGTGCACACGGTCGCGGCCCCCAACTCCTACCGGGGCAGCCACCGGGGTGAGCAGGCGTGGCGGTACGGTCCCGAGGCCGCCGCCAGGATCGCCGAACTCGCCGGGCAGGGAGCCCCGCCCGCCGCCTTCCTGTGCGAGCCGTACTACGGCAACGCCGGCGGCATGGCCCTCCCCGACGGCTACCTGGCACAGGTCTACGAGGCCACCCGTGCCGTCGGAGGGCTGTGCGTCGCCGACGAGGTGCAGGTCGGCTACGGCCGGCTCGGCACGCACTTCTGGGGGTTCGAACAGCAGGGCGTGGTGCCGGACATCGTGACCGTGGCCAAGGCGATGGGCAACGGGCACCCGCTGGGCGCCGTGATCACCCGCCGCGAGATCGCCGACGCCTACCGCACACAGGGCTACTTCTTCTCCTCCGCCGGCGGCAGCCCGGTCAGCTCCGTCGTCGGCCTGACCGTCCTCGACGCCTTGCGCGACGAGAACCTCCAGGCCAACGCCCTTGAGGTCGGCGGCTACTTGAAGGAGCGGCTCGTCGAACTCGCCGACCGGCACCCGCTGATCGGCGCGGTGCACGGCTCGGGCCTGTACCTGGGCGTGGAGTTCGTGCGGGACCGTACGACCCTGGAGCCCGCGACCGAGGAGACGGCGGCGATCTGTGAGCGGCTGCGCGAACTCGGCGTGATCATGCAGCCGACCTCCGACCGCCAGTGCGTACTGAAGATCAAGCCGCCGTTGTGCCTGACCCGCGACAGTGCGGACGTTTTCGTCGAGGCCCTCGACGACGTACTGACGTACGGATGGTGACCTGCGATGTCGTCTAGGATTCCGACCGTGCTGCCCGGACCCGACACCCCGCCGACCATCGCCGACGTGGCGCGGGAGGCGGCGGTCTCCAAGACCACGGCGTCGGACGCGCTGCGCGGCCACGGCAGGGTGTCGGGCCCGACGCGCCGGGCGGTGCTGGAGGCGGCCGAGCGACTGGGATACGCGCCCAACCGCAGCGCCCGCAGCCTGCGCACCTCGGTGACCGACACCGTCGCCCTGCACATCCCGGAGTTCCTGACCAGCGCCGAGTACTACATGTCGTTCGTGTTCGGCGTCGCCGAACAGGCGGCCCGCGCCGGTCTCAACGTCACCCTGCTGTCCTCCGGGCATCTGCCGCACCGTGGCGTGGTCCCGCAGGTGGACGGGATCGTGCTGTGCGACCCGGTGGCCGAGGACCCGGTGGTCGACCAGCTGATGAACAGCGGGCTGCCGGTCGTCACGGCCGAGCGGTACGTCGGGGACCAGCAGCCGACCGGGGTGATCTGGTCGGACCACGAGACCTCGATGACCGGACTCCTGGACCACCTGTACGAGGCCGGCGCCCGGCACCCAGCGTTCATCGCCTCCGACACCACCTCCGACTGGGCCACCACGCTGCAGCGGACCCACGCCCGCTGGTGCGCCGCGGGTGGCGTTCCGAAACTCGTCCGCAAGGCACCGTTCGGTTCCACTCCCGACGTGCTGCAGGGCGCGGTCCGGGACCTGCTCGCGAAATCGCCGGAGACCGACGCGATCGTGTGCGCGGCGGACGGCGCCGCAGCCGCCGTACTGCCCGAACTGCGCGCCGTCGGACGCACGGTGGGCAGCGACCTCCTGCTCGCCTCCTGCGTGGACAGCTCCTCCATGCGGACGGCTGAACCACCGATCACCGCCGTCGACCTCCGGCCACGGGCCATGGGCGCCGAATGCGCCCGACTGCTCTGCGAAATCCTGTCCGGCGAGACGCCACGGGGCACTGTGCGCGCCCTTCCCATCGAGATGAACGTCCGGGCCTCCACCCGCCCGTAGTAATTCATATGTGAATTACGTTTACCGAACTCCCGGAGGGTGTTCGGTAATTCCCTGTGCCTTGCTGAAACCGCAGTTCAGGGCCTGTGTTTCAAGTGGGTTTATTTCTCCTCCGCTCATTGACACGAATATTTGTCGAGGCTAACTTCACTGCACATGCCGGAACGATCCGGCAAACTCTCCGAAAAGGAGGATCGGGAATGCGAGGAGTGGGAATGCGGAGATCAACGATCATCGTCGGGTGTTCCGTCGCTCTGACGGCCACCCTGACATCGTGTTCGGCGCCTGCGGCGACCGACGCGACCGATACCGGGAAAGCCTCGAAGTCCGGCTATCTCACAGCGTCCGACACGTCCTTCGAGGGCACCGGCCCGCTCACCGTCCAGCTCGACTACGACTCCGTGGAGGCCGGCGGCCTCGACCCGCAGACCGCCGCCACCGCCCGTTCCTGGTCGATCGAGTCGCTCGTCTACGAACCCCTGGTGACCGTCGATCCCAGGTTCGGGATCGAGCCGCTGCTGGCCAGCTCCTGGAAGCAGCCAGACGCCACCACCTATGTCTTCACCCTCCGCAAGGGCGTGACGTTCTCCAACGGCCGCGCCCTGACCACCGCCGACGTCGTCGGCAGCCTCCAGCGCCTGCTGAAGTCCAAGGCCGCCTACGCCGCCCAGCTGGGCCCGGTCAAGTCCGTGACCGCCACCGGCGCGGACCAGGTGACCGTCGAACTCACCAAGGCCTACACGCCGTTCCTCGCCGCGCTCGCCAACACCCCGGCCGCGATCCTGCCCATGAAGGAGATCGGCGACGGCTCACTGGACCCGGCGAAGGAAATGCTCGGCACCGGCCCGTTCGTGGTGAAGAACCACAAGCAGGACCAGTACTGGAACTTCACCCGCAATACCGCCTACCGCGACACGAAGAAAGTCCACGTAGACGATCTGAAGATCGAGATCGTGCCGCAGGAAGCGGCCCGTCTCGCGGCACTGCGCAACGGCAGCGCGGCCCTCGTGAACTTCAACAACATCGATTCCATGGACCAGTTGACCGGTACCCGGAACGCGAAGGTCGTCAGCCAGGCGAACAGCGACTTCTACTACCTGATCCAGAACTCCAGGAACCCGGACTCGCCGCTCGCCGACCAGAAGGTCAGGTTCGCGCTGAACAGCGCCCTGAACCGGACCGAGATCGCCTCCGTCGCCCTCGGCGGCCAGGCGGTCCCCACCGGTGTCACCCCGAGCGTCCTGCCCGGCGCCTGCGCACCCGCGAAGCTGCCCGCCGCGACCACCGCGCCTCCCAAAACCTCTGCCACGGCCGCGCTGAAGAAGGCGGGGACACTGCGCCTCACCGTGTACACCTCCGAGCCCGCCGTCGGCCAGATCGCCCAGGTGATCCAGCAGCAGCTCGCCAAGGCCGGCGTCACTGTGAAGATCCAGAAGTACGACGACACCACCTACGGTGCCAAGGTGTTCGGCGCGAAGCCCGACTTCGACCTGGCCATCGGCTGGTTCGCCGGATACGTGGACGCCTCCATGGTGTCCCGCTGGTGGAACCCGGTGCTCGCGGGCTTCTCCGGCACCTTCCTCAACGACGACAAGACCCTCGACGCCCTGATCGACAAGGCGGCCGGCGAACCCGACGGCACCGCCCGCACGAAGACACTCGCCGAGCTCTGCGCCCGCGTCGACACCGCCGCCCAGATGCTGCCCCTGGTCACCCGCCCCTCCGTCATCGGCTACCGCACCGACCAGGTCAGCCCGACCCTGCGTGCCGCCGAGGGCTACGGCAACTTCCTGCGCGACATCACCCAGTACACCCTCCCGGCCGAGAAGTAGCCGGTCATGGACCACATCCGCCGGCTCCTCGGCCGGACCGCCGCCGCCGTACTCACCCTCCTCGGCGTCTCGGTGCTGATCTTCGCGGCGGTCCGCGCGATGCCCGGCAGCTACACCGACCTGGTGCTCGGACCGCTCGCCACCCGGTCGGAGAAGGCCGCCGCAGCAGCCCGCTTCGGACTCGACCGGCCGGTGGTGGAGCAGTACCTGTACTGGCTGCGCAACGCCGTACAAGGGGACTTCGGCACCTCCCTGGCCGCCGGGACCCCGGTCGCCACCGAGTTCGGCGAGCGACTGCCGGTCACCGTCACCCTCACCGCACTCGCCCTCGCGCTCACCGTCCTCATCGGCATCCCGCTCGGCGTGTACACCGGCACGCGCGAGGGCGGCGGGCGCGGGGGAGTGCCGGGCCGACTGGTCAGCGCCTTCGGTATGAGCCTGCCGGAGTTCGTGCTCGGCAGCCTGGTGGTGTTCCTGTTCACCCGCTACAGCCTCGGCCTGACCGTCGGCACCTACGTGCCCTGGTCGCGGGACCCGCTCGGCTCCGTCGGCTCCCTGTTCCTGCCCGCCTGCGTCCTCGCCGTGTTCTGCGTCGCGGCCACTGCCCGCACCACCCGTGACGCGGTCCTCGGCGTGCTCGTCGAACCGCACATCGCCGCCGCCGTCGCCCGCGGCGAACCGAAGGGATCCATCGTGCGCCACCACGTCCTGCGCAACGCGGCGGTCCCCGTCCTCACCCTGGTGGCCACCCTCAGCGCCTACCTCCTGGGCGGCACGGTCATCGTCGAGCGCCTCTTCAACGTCCCCGGCCTCGGCTCGTACCTCGTGGACGGCCTCGACCGCCGCGACTACGCGGTCGTCCAGGCCGGAGTGCTGCTCGCGGCGGCCGTCTTCATCACGACGAACCTGCTGGTCGACCTGGTCAGCGGACTGATCGACCCGAGGATCGGCACGGCCGGGAAGAGGGCCGGGGCATGAGGGACATGAAAGACGTGCGGGATGCAAGAGCCACAGCGGCGCGCCTCCGCCGCGCGCTGGCCATGCGCTCGTACGACGGACTGTTCCGCGCTGCCGTGCGGTTGCTCGGCATCCTGCTCCTTGTCACCCTGGCGGGCCGGCTCGTCGGAGTCGGCGGGCAGCCCGACGCCATCGTGGGCCCCAGGCTCACGCCGCCGGGAGCCGGCTGGCCGCTGGGCACCGACAACCTCGGCCGCTCGCTGCTGCCCCGCCTCCTCCAGGGCATCGGCACCACCCTCCTGCTGTCCTGCCTGGCCGTCGCCTGCACCGCGCTCATCAGCACCGCGCTGGGCGTGATCGCCGGCTACCGGGGCGGGAAGACCGCCGAACTGATCCTGCGGATCGGGGACGTCCTCTACTCCTTCCCCGCCATCGTGCTGGCCGTCCTGGTCGCCGCGGTCCTCGGCCCCGGCCGTACGGCGGCACTGGCCGCGATCGTCCTGGTGACCGTCCCGCTGATGACCCGCATGGTCGGCACCGCCGCCCGCGCGGTAGCCCGCCGTGAGTTCGTCACCGCCGCCAGGATCAGCGGCGTCCGCGCCCCGACGATCATGCTCCGGCACATCCTGCCCAACGTCGCCGGCACCGTCGCCGTCCAGGGCACCTACGCCCTGTCCGTCGGCATCCTCGTCGAGGGCGGGCTGAGTTTCCTCGGCTACGGCGTCCAGCTGCCGGACGCCTCCCTGGGACTGCTGATCCAGGAGGGCGGCCTCTACATGGTCGGTGCCCCCTGGCTGATCGTCGCCCCCGGCGTCGTCCTGGTCGCCGCGATCATGGCGATCAACCTCATCGGGGACAGCCTGCGCGACCGCTTCGAACCCCAGGAGACGAGGTCCCTGGTATGACCACCGAGACCACACCGCTGCTCGTGATCGACGACGTCGTCGCCGAGTACCGCACGGGTTCCCGCGTCGTCCGCGCCCTCGACGGGGTCGGCCTGACCGTCGGACGCGGCGAGCGGGTCGGCATCGTCGGCGAGTCCGGCTCCGGCAAGTCCACCCTCGGACTGCTCACCGGACGCCTGCTGCCCAAGGCCACCACGTACCCGCGCGGCCGGGTCCTGATCGACGGCGAGTCCGTCCTCGACCTCCCGCCGGACCGGATCGCCCGGCTCCGCCGCGAACGGCTGGCCTTCGTGCCGCAGGACCCCGTCGGCGCTCTCGACCCGACGCTGCGCATCGGCCGACAGCTCCGGCTGGCCCTGCGGGACACGCAGGCCGACCTGGTCGCGCTGCTGGAACGTGTCCTGATCCGCGACCCCGAACGCGTACTGCGGCTCTACCCGCACGAGATCTCCGGCGGGATGGCCCAGCGCGTCGTCGTGGCGATGGCCATGGCCCGAAGGCCGGCCCTGCTGATCGCCGACGAGCCCACCGCCGCGCTCGACAGCCAGGTCCGCGAGGAGGTCCTGCGGCTGCTGTTCACCCTCGCCGCCGAACACGGCACCACCGTGCTGTGGCTCAGCCACGACCTGAGCGGCGTCGCCCGCTGGTGCGAACGCATCGCGGTCATGTACGGCGGCCGGGTCGTCGAGGACGGCGCCACCGCAGACGTCCTGACCGCCCCCCAACACCCCTACACCGCCGCCCTGTCGGCCGCCGACCCCGCCCGCGCCAAGGACGGCACCCGGCTGCTCACCATCGGCGGCATCCCACCCGTCCTCACCGAGGACACGCCCGGCTGCGTCTTCTCCCCGCGCTGCACCTCGGCGGACGACACCTGCGCCACGACCCGCCCTATGCCCCGCACGGTCGCTGGACGGACGGTGCTGTGCCATCACCCGGGCGAGAAACCCGTACCCGTACCGAACAGGCCCGTACCGAACAGGCCGGTACCGAACGGGCCCGTACCGGGCGGACAGGAGGAGGTCCGATGAGCAGCGAACCCGTGCTCGAACTCGCCGACGTCGGTGTCGTCTTCAGGTCCGGCCGACGCCACACCGTCACCGCCATGGACGGCGTCACCTTCCGCATCGCCGCGGGCGAGACCCTCGGCCTGGTCGGCGAATCCGGCTCGGGCAAGACCACCACCGGCGCGGTCGCTCTCGGCCTGCGCCGGCCCACCTCCGGCACCGTCCGGTTCCTCGGCGCCCCGCACGGCGGCCGGCGTACCCGCGCCGGAGCCATCCAGGCGGTCCTGCAGAACCCCCACTGGTCCCTCAACCCCCGCCTCACCGTGGCCGATTCGGTGGCCGAACCACTCGCCGCCGTCGAGGGCGGCCGACTGCGTACCCACCGCCCAGCCGCCCTGCGCATCCTCGACCGGGTCGGACTGCCCGCGTCCTTCGCCGAACGGCTCCCGCACGAACTCTCCGGCGGTCAGCGCCAGCGCGTGGCGATCGCCCGCGCCCTGATCACCCACCCCAGGTTCATCGTCTTCGACGAGGCGGTCAGCGCGCTGGACGTCTCCGTACAGGCGCAGATCCTCAACCTCGTCCACGACCTGCAGAGCGAGCAGGGCTTCGGCGCCCTGTTCATCTCGCACGACCTCGCCGCGGTGCGCTACCTCGCCCACCGCGTGGCGGTGATGCGGGCCGGCGCGATCGTCGAACTCGCCGACGCCCACCGCTTCTACACCACTCCGCAGCACCCGTACTCACGACAGCTCCTGGAGACGCTATGACCGTGACCGACCGTGCGGGAAACCCCGCCCGAGCCATCCCGGCCCAGTCCTTCGGCCCGGCGACAACCAACGACGACTTCGACCTCACCCCGCAGCCCAGCCCTGGCCGGGACACGGTCGAGTTCGACTTCCCCGGCGTGGAGGTCGGCACCGCCGAGTACGCCGAGGGTCCCACCGGCACCACCGTCGTCCATGTCCCGGCCGGGGCCCGGATGTTCATCGACGAGCGCGGCGGCGCCATCGGACTGTCGTACGGCGACAAGCAGTTCGCCCACGCCATCTGTCTGTCGGGCGGCTCGCTGTACGGGCTCGGCGCCTGCGCCGGGGTCGCGGACGAGCTGCGGGCCCGGGTGGACAACCGGGTCGGCTGGAACGACCTGAAGTGCGTGTCGGGTGCGATCATCTACGACTTCGCCACGCGCGACAACGCGGTCGTCCCCGACGCCGCCCTCGGCCGGGCGGCGCTCCGCACGGCCGTACCGGGCCGCTTCCCCGTCGGCCGGGCCGGCGCCGGGATCAGCGCCTCCGTCGGCAAGATCGACTGGACGCGCTGCGAGTTCTCCGGACAGGGCGCCGCCTTCCGCCAGATCGGAGACATCAAGATCCTCGCCGCCACGGTGGTCAACGCGGTCGGCGTCATCGTGGACCGCGACGGCACGGTCGTACGCGGCAACCACGACCCCGCCACCGGTACACGCCGCTTGCCGCACCTCGACTACGAGGCGGCGTTCGCGGGCGACGGCCCCATCACCATGCAGGGCAACACCACGATCTCGGTGCTGGTCACCAACGTACGGCTCGACGACCGGGCGCTCGAACAGTTCGGCAGGCAGGTGCACGGATCCATGCACCGGGGTATCCAGCCCTTCCACACCAGCCTCGACGGCGACACCCTGTTCACCCTCACCACCGACGAGGTCGACCTGCCGACCACGCCCTCCCGGATCGGCGCCCACGCGCTGAACTCCGTGGGGCTCGGCTCCATCGCCGGCGAGGTCATGTGGGACGCGATCCTGAGCAGCGCCCGGTGATCGTCCGCCACCACCTCCACAGCACGGACCCGACGGAACGCGGCCACACCCTCGGCACCGCCGACGGCGACCGGATACGCGCCAACATCACCGGATACGAGAGGCTCTTCGAGGCCGTGGAGGTCGATCCCGCCCTGCTGCGGCCGTACGGGGAACAGGCCCTGGACGAGATACGACGCTGGGCGCCCGCCCTGCACCGGGAACTGGCCGCCGTAGCAGAGGCCGCGGGCATCGACGTATGGCGGCTCGGCATGCTCAACGCGCGTACCGAGATCCTCGCCACCGTCGGTGCCACGGCGGAGGGCGAGTGCTCCACCGCCGTGTACGTCGGCGGTCCGGGCGCCCCGCACACCGTCCAGACCTGGGACTGGCACGAGGAGTTCACCGACGGCAGGACCCTCACCCGGCATCCGGCCGGCCGGGCCGGTGACGCACGGATCTTCACCGAGGCCGGCATCCTCGGCAAGATCGGCCTCAACTCCTCAGGCCTGGGGCTGCACTTCAACATCCTCAGCCACGCCGCCGACGGAGAACGCATCGGCGTACCCGTCCATGTGGTGGCCCGCCGGATCCTGGACGAGGCCACCACCCTCGCCGAGGCCGTGGACATCGCCCGCTCGGCGGACGTGTCGGCGTCCACCGTGCTCACCGTCGTCACCTTCGACGGACGGCACGGCGACGCCGCGTGCGTCGAACTCAGCCCGGCCGGTACCGCCGTACTGCCCCCCGACCCCGACGGCTACCTCCTGCACACCAACCACTTCCTCGACCAGCGGCTGGCAGCGGGGGAGTCGGCGGCGCCCACCGGCAGCACCTACGCACGCCTCAAACACCTCACCGCCCGACGCGAACTCCTCGCCGCCACCGATCCGGCCCGCTGGACCGAACTGCTCCACGCCCACGAGGACGACGGCGCCCCCGTGTGCTGCCATCCGCAGCCGGGGCTGCCGTTCCACCAGCAGTGGCGAACCCTGCTCACCGTCGGACTCGACCTGGCGCAAGGACGGTTGCGGTGCCACGCGGGCGGACCGTGCACAGCGGGGGAGGAGTCGTCGTGGGAGTACGTGTGACGGCTCACCGCCCCCGCCTGGACGCCATCTGCCACTATCCGGTGAAGGGCATGACCGGGCAGCCGCTGACCGACACGGTGCTCACCGCCGGCCGGGGGCTGCCCATGGACCGGCTGCTCGGCCTGTCCGGGGGAGTGATACCGGCCGAGGCGGACCGGAACGGCTGGATCTCCAGCGAGGCGCTCCTGCGGCTGAGGAAGAACGCCGATCTCTCCCACTGCCAACTGGCAGTGGAGGGAGCGGCGTTGTGGTTCACCGCACCTGACGGACGGCGGCTGCGGCTCGGTCTTGACACCGAGGGCCGTCCCCGTGACGACGACCTGGCGGCGGCTGACGAACGGATCGGGGACTGGTTCCGCACGGACCACTGGGCCCCGTCCGGTTCGTACGGCCCGGAGCCGCGCTGTGGGACTGGCCGGACGCACCCGTGTCGGTCATCAACCTCGACACGTTGCAGGCCATGGCGGAAGCGGCCGGTGTACCGGTCGACCCCCGCCGCTTCCGGGCCAACCTGTATGTCTCCGGACTCGGCGCCTGGCGCGAACTCGACCTGCCCGGGCACCGGATCCGACTGGGCGGCGCGGAACTTGAGATCACGTTCCCCACCGAACGCTGCCGTGCCACCACGGTCCGACCCGGCTCCGCGACCCGCGACCTCAACGTCCCGGCGCTGCTCGCCTCCCGCTTCGGCCACCTCTACTGCGGGATCTACGCCAGGGTCGTACGCGGCGGCCCGATCACGGTGGGGGACCGGTTCGTGGACGGCGGACCCGCCGCAACCGTCAGGACGCCGGGGCCAGGTCCGGGTCCGGGGTCGTCACGCTACGCGGCGCGGCTCGCCGAACCCGGCCGCCCCCGGTACGCCGAGCTGATCGGGAGGACCGAGGAGAGCCCCACCGTCACCACCTTCGCCTTCCGTGACCCCGCCGGGTCGCGCTGCCGGCCGGGCCAGCACCTGCGGCTCCATCTCACCGACGAGAACCCTCCGTTGTGGCGCTGCTACACCATCACCGGTACCGGTACCGCCGAACTGCGTGTCAGCGTCAAACGGGTCACCGACGGCCGGATGTCGTCCCGGCTGCACGAGCTGCCGACCGGCTCCCGCGTACTCCTCTCCGGCCCCTACGGCCAGGAACTCACCACACCCGACCCACACCGCCCGCTCCTGCTGGCCGTCGCCGGGATCGGCATCACCCCCGTGCTCCCCGTGCTCCGCTCCCTGCTGGACACCACGCCGCTGCGACCGGTGACGGTGCTCAACGTGGTCCGCACCGGCGCCGAAGTCCCCCTGTGGGACGAGGTCGTCGAGCTGCTGGCAAAACTGCCGGACGGTACGTCACGGCTGTATGTCACGAGCCCCGGTGAGCGACTGCCGGACGACGCCCGAGCCGGCCGCCCCACCGCCGCCGACCTGCGCGCGCTGTCGGCGGAGGGAACCGTGGAGGCGTACTTGTGCGGCCCGGAGGGCTTCGTCGACAGCGTCCGGACGGCGCTGATGGCCGCCGGAGTCCCCGCCGACTCCATCACCGACGAGCACTTCTACTCGCCCCGCCCGGCGCGGTTGGACGAGCGACCGCCACCCGCCGCCGGCCCCTTCACCGTGCGCTACACGGTGAGCGGTGTCAGCACCACATGGACCCCGGACAACGGCACGCTCCTCGACGCGGCCGAATCCGCCGGTCTCCGGCTGCCCTCCGCCTGCAGGGCCGGAGCCTGCGGGACCTGCCGCCAGCGCGTCACCGGCCCGGTGGCACACCTGAGCGAACCGACCGTACCGCCGGGCACCGGCCAGGCACTGCTGTGCTGTGCCGTGCCGGCCGGCGATGTGGACGTCCATGCGTGAACGCGGGTCGGCGAGGCTTCGGCAGGCCGGAGCCGCAAGGCGGTTGTCCAGCCGACCGGGCTCCGATCGATCGCGGGTCGAGTCGCCGTCGCGCTACGGGACGGAACGACCGGGATCACCCCAAGTGGCCTGGACCAGAACCCGTTCGGTGCTCGCCAGGTGGACCGCCGCGGCAAGCCAGGCCGACGCGTAGTGGTCGGGGTCGGCTTCGTCGAGCCGGCCGAAGACGTCACGGGTGCGGCGGTCGGCCGCCGCGCTGAGTGCCGCGGCCAGGTCGGCGGCGGTGCGGAATCCCGTACGGCGCAGGGAAGCCGTGTCACGGCCGAGATCGCCGCTACGGGCGGGCTCGGCGACCGCACGGCGGCCTCCGGCGACGGCCAGTTCGACCAGCCTCCGCACCCGCCACAGCGGTGAGTCGGCCAGCGGGTCGGGCGGGGACCCCGTGAGCGCCTCGGCGGCGGGCTGACCGACGTCGGGGGGCGGAAGGTGCGCGCCCTGGATGCGGTCGTAGCCGAGGTCGGCGCGGCCCAGCCACTCCGGGGGCAGTCGGAGGGTCACTTCGGCACCCGGTACCGGGCCGACGGCGAGCGGGTGCAGGGTGGCGGCCCGGTCGGGGTCGAGCCGGCCGATCACGCGTATGCGGAGGCCGGGGCGGGAGGCGAGTCGGCGGAGGTTGGCGGTGTGGGCGAGGTCGGGGTGGGCGTTGGCGGGGGCGAGGCGGATGAGGGGGCCGGTGGCGGTCGGTAGTTCGCGGGCCAGGAGGTGGTCGCCGGAGGCGCCGACGACGACCAGGTCGCAGCCGATCGGTTCGCCGGTCCGCCCGTCCTGACCGTCCTGGCCCGGGGCTGTGGCGAGCCGTTCGGCGACGGTCTCGGCGAGTGGGCGGGCGAACAGGGCGGCCAGCGGCCCCGATGACCAGGGGAGGCCGGTCAGAGGGGTGGCCCGGACGCCCTTGCCGGAGCCGAGGCGGCCGTCCGGGGAGACGGTCGCCCCGGTGATCAGCAGGCCGCCGCGCGCCAGTTGGGCGTGGTCGAGCGCGGCCGGGCCGAGGGAGACGGGAGCCGTGGCGGCGCCCCGGGCGCGGGCCGCGCCGCCGGGCTTGACGTCGGCGACGGAGAACCAGCGGCCGTCGTCGGTGACGAGGTGGGTGACCACGCCGCCGTAACCCGTGGCGCTGATCACCGGCTCACGGCAGACCCCGTGGACGCGCAGGCCGTCGTCGCCAGGACGGTAGCCGCGGCGGGCGGTGCCGATCAGGGCCGGGTCGGAGTGGGCCGCCGCCAACCGGCGGGTGGTGAGCAGGAGTTCACTCAGGGCGGCGACCAGGTCGGCCAGGCGATGGCCGTCGTGCCGGGCACGGGCGCCGCGCAGACCGCGTACGACGCGCACGGCGGCGGCCTCGGCCCGGTGCAGACCGGCCAGGCGGGCCGTGTGGGCGGCCCGCAGCAACTCGGCCTGGGGTACCGCTCCGGCGGCGGGCACCCCTGCGGCGAGGACCGCCGCGGCGGCCGACCACAGGCCGGATGCCGCCACGGTCTGCGCCGGGGTGAGGGCGGCGGCCACCGGCTCGGGGAGTTCCTGGGCCGCGACGGGCTCGGGAGCATCGGGAGCAGGCGTGGCCGGGCTCCCTGCCGTCGTGCCCTCCGCCGCCGTGGCCTCCGCGTCCGCCACCGGGCAGGCGCCGAGGACGGCGGCCCGGTGCAGGCAGCGGGGCGCGAGCAGGCAGGTGCAGCGGGCCTGGTCGGCGGTGGTGACCGTACCGGAGGGGCCTGGCGCCAGGGTGACCACGGCGTCCTCGCCGCAGTTGACGGAGATGGTGTCGCCGTCGACCGCGGCGCGCACGGCGGCGTACTGCTCGATCGCCGCGTCCAGCTTCTTGCGCAGCCGGGAGGTCAGACTCTCCACGGCGGCGGCCACCACATCCGGGGCGACGGGCGGGAGTTGCTCGTTCATCGGGGTTCTCCGCGGAGGCGGTCGCCCACCCAGCGGGCGAGGGCGAGTGGGCTGAGGGCGGCCACGGGCATTCCGGCCGCGACAAGTTGCTGGGCGATGGGCACCGAGTAGCGCGGGGCTCCGGTGTCGTCCAGGGCGGCGCAGCCCATCAGGTGGACGCCGGACGCGGCCAGCGAACGTACCTCGCCGAGCAGGCCGCCCAGCGGATACCCCTCCTCGAAGTCGCTGACCACGACCACGAGAGTGCGGCTTGGCACCGTCACCAGGGAGCGGGCGTGCGCGAGCCCGGCCGCGATGTGGGTGCCGCCGCCGACCCGGACCTCCAGGAGGAGGGAGAGGGGGTCGGCGACATGGTCCGTCAGGTCGATCACGCGGGTGGAGAAGGTGAGGAAGTGGGTGGAGAGGGTGGGTACGCCGCCCAGTACGGCGGCGGTCAGCGCCGACCAGATGACGGAGGCCTCCATCGAGCCGGACACGTCGACCACGAGGATCAGCCGCCAGTCGGCCTCGCGCCGGGACCTGGTGCTGAAGACCGGATTCTCGGGAACGACGACGGTCCGGCCGTCGTCGAGCCGGCGGGTGTGGGCGAGGTTGGCCCGCAGGGTGCGGGGCAGGTCGATCCGGCCGCCGGGACGGCGGGTCGGGCGCGGGGTGGCGAGGCCGGTCAGGGCGGGGCGCAGCCGGGTGGAGAGTTCGCGGGCGAGTTCGTCGACCAGGCGGCGTACGAGCGGCCGGAGCCGGGCGAGTTGCTGCTCGGGCATGCCTCCGGCGAGGGAGAGGACGGAGGTCAGCAGCTCGACGGAGGGGCGTACGGCGTCCGGGTCGAGCTGTGCGAGTACGTCGGTGCGGCCCGTGCCGGCGGCCCGGCCGAGGACCTCTTCGCGGACCTCGGCCCCGAACAGGGCGTTGAGTTCCTCGGCCCATTCGCGCGCGGTGGGGAAGGCCCCCTCCTGCCCGCCGCCGGTTCCGTCGGCGAGGTCGGTGGCGCCCTCGCCGCGCCCGGCCCCGTACAGCTCGTCGAGGGCGTTCGCGTAACGGCGGGCTCCGGCGGGGAGCCGGTCGGTCTCCCGGCCGAGCAACAGCCGCCACCGGTCGGCGGGGGCGAGGCGCGGCTCCGCCGCGGCGGCCGGTGGTGTCGCGGTGTCGGCCGGCGCGGTGGTCGCCGTTGCGCCGGTCGGCTCAACCCTTGTCGCTGCGGGGACGGCCACAGCCCGGGGCGCGGTCGCGACGGCGGCTGGGACTGGTACTGCGGGTTGCGCGAGGGCAGGCCCGGCGTCAGCCGGAGTTCCCTTCGCGGGTTCCTGCTCGGCGGGCTCGGGTGCTGTCGCGGCGGTCTCGGGCGGCTGCGCCGGTCCGTGTGCTTCTTCGGAGGTGTCCAGGACCCCCTGGGCCACCCGATGGGCTGAGCCGTCCGCACCGGGCACGCCGTCCGCCGGGAACGGGAGGCCCAGCGCGTTGAGCGCGGCGAGTCCGGCGGTGTCGGCGGCGGTCCACAGGGCGATGAGTTCGGGCGGGGCGGCCAGCGTCAGGTCGAGCCGGTCGCCGAGACGTTCGGTGATGGTGTGCAGCAGACGGTCGCGGGCCGCCGGGGACAGGGTGTCGAAGCCGCCGCGCAGCGCGGGCAGGCGGTCCAGGAAGGCCTGGTCGGTGAGTCTGTCGATGCGGTCCAGCAGGGGGGCGAGGGCGGCGGGAGCCGCCTGGAGCAGCGGTCCGGCGGCGGTGAGCAGGCCGGTGAGCAGGCGCGCCAGGCGGTGGCGGCCGTCCGGGCCGGTCGCGGCGTCGACCCAGCCCGCGGCACGGGCGCCGAGCGCGTCGGGGCTGTCGAGGTCGAGCAGGACCCTGGCCGCCGGCGCGGCCACCTGGACGAGCGGGGAGCCGGTGCGCGCGAGTGCGCCCAGGGCGTCGTCCATCCGCAGCCCGAGGCGGTGTTCACCGGCCCTGGCCGCCAGCGCGACCAGCGCGGCGGCGTCCTGCGGATCGTCGCTGCCGGCCAGTCCGGGGAGTGCCCTCACGGCGGCTTCGAGCAGGGTGACGGCCAACTCGGCGGCCTGTTCGCGCCCCTCCGGCTTGGTGCCGGGCAGGTGGCCCCGGCGTAGCGCCTCCAACAGGTCGAGGGCGTCAAGGAGTTCGGGGAGTGTGGCTGCGGAGGGAAGGACGACGGCGGCCTCGGCGAGACGGTCGGCGACCAGATCGGGCAGATCGCACCGGGCCGCGTCGCGCAGCCCGCCCAGGAGCTGTGCGCAGGTCGCGCCGCCGTCGGCCGTCTCGCGGCGGTACGTCTCGCGCAGCGTTCCGGCGGCGGCCTGGGCGGCGTCGACGCCGCGTACGCCCGCCAGGTCGAGCCGCGCCGGCACCGACGGGGTCCAGGCCACCCGCCATCGGGTGGTGAGGGCGGACGCGTCCCCCGTACCGGCCACCGCGACCGGCTCGCCGTATCCGACGCCGCACACCTGGAGCCGCTGGAGCAGGATCTCGCGGCCACCGTCGAGTTCGGACCGCAACGGGTCCAGGCGCATCTCACGGGGTTCCGCGCTGTCCGGGCCCGGCAGCCGCAGCGCGGCCAACTCCGCCTCCACCGACGGGCCGAGACCCGATCGGGGCGTGCCGGGCGCGATGCGTCCCCGCTCGGCACCGACCAGCACAACTTCGAGCGCGCGGGCCAACGCCCGTCCCCGGCCCAGAGGTTCGCCCTGGCCGAGCACGGTGGTCACCGCCTCGAGCAGCTCCCCCCGGCCGGGTGCGGGCAGGCCGCGCAGCCTGGCGAGGTCGCATGCCAGTCGCAGGGTCTCGGTGGCCTCACCCGTGCCCGCGGTGTGCCCGGCGGCGCGCATCTCCCGGCACAGGCCGGTGATCGCGCGGGCGGCGGCGTCGCGCATCCGGCCGGGGTCGCCGCCGGCCGTGAGGACCGCCTGCTGCCAGCGTGGGTCACGGATTCCGGCGGGGTAGCCGGAGCGCGAGTCCAGCAGATCGAAGGCGTACGGGACCAGCGAGGTGACCGGAGCCCGGCGCACGGCCCCACTCGTCGTCCCCTTCGTCTCCGTTGTCCCTGATCCGGTCGGGGCCGACCGGGCCTCACCCAGGGGGACGGACCCGGTCGCGTCCGCACCGGCCACGGGCGGCACCGTGTCGTCCGGGCCGGCCAGGGCCGGGGCGTGGAAGGCGCCGACGACGGCTGCGACGCGGCGGCCACCTGCGGCGGCCTCGGTGAGGACGCGGCGCATATGGGCTTCGCGGGCGAGGTCGGTGGCGGGGATGCCGCCGGTGGCCGCCGCGTCCTGGCGGAGGGCCCAGCCGACGCCGAGGGCGGCGCGGCGGACGGCTTCGGGCGTGCAGCCGGGGGCGAGGACTTCGACGGCGCGGTCCCAGAGGTCGTCGCCGTCGCGTCCGGTACCGGCGGCGGTGAGGCCATCGGCGTAGACGGTTCCGGCGCGGGCCGGCGGGGTGTCCGCGCCGTTCTCCGTACCGCCGGTGTCCGTACCGTTGTCCGTGGCGGCTGGTGCGGACCAGCCGGCATCGGCCAGCGGAAGGTCGCAGCACAGCACGGCGGCCCCACGCTCGCGGGCCCAGCGGATCGCGGCGAGTTCCGGCGAGAAGTCGGCGAAGGGGTAGAAGGCGAGCCCGCCGTCCTCTCCGGCGCCGGCGACGGCCAGCGGGGCGACGGCGCGCGGGTCGGCGAGATGCGGCAGCCACCGCTGGAAGTCGGCCGGCAGCTCGACGCACACCACCTCGGTCCCGGCGGCGTCCAGCAGGGCGGGTACGGCGGAGGCCAGCGCGGGGCTGTGGTGGCGTACGCCGAGAAGGTACGGCCGTACGGAGGCCGCGAGGGCCGCCACCGCCTCCCGGGGGTCGGTGACGGTCAACGCAGGTTCTCCCGCAGGTCCCAGAGGCGGCGCCACATGACGGAGCCGTCCTCGGCGCGGCGGCGGACCGGGCCGTCCCAGTAGCCGAGCAGGCGTCCGTGGTCGGCGGGGTCGTCCTTGCGTACGACGCCGAGGAGGTGCCCCGGTACGAGGTCGAGGAGGTCCCCGGCGGGGAGGTAGGCGGCGGCCAGGCCCAGGGAGGCGGCGACCTGCACGGCCTCGGCGGTGGACATCACCGTGCCGGGCCGCTCGACGTCCCAGCCTTCCGCCGAGCGGCCGGAGCGCAGGTCGCGGAAGACGGTGACCAGAGCGTCCAGTACGGCGTCGTCCACGGCGAAGGCCGCACCGGCCCGCTGGACGGCGGCGGTGGCCTGGCCGCGCACGAGGGCGGTCTCGGCGTCGGCGTCGGCGATGGGGTGGACGGTCTCGAAGTTGAAGCGCCGCTTGAGGGCGGCGGACATCTCGGAGACACCCCGGTCCCGGAGGTTGGCGGTGGCGATGACGCTGAAGCCGGGTACGGCGGGGACCAACGCGTCGGCTGTGCCCGCGAGTTCGGGCACGCTCAGGCGCCGGTCGGACAGGATCGACACCAGGGCGTCCTGCACCTCGGGCAGGCAGCGGGTGATCTCCTCGATCCGGGCGACCTGCCCGCCGCGCATCGCGGTCAGCACCGGGGAGGCCACGAGGGCCTGCGGGGTGGGCCCCTGGGCGAGCAGCAGGGCGTAGTTCCAGCCGTAGCGGAACGCGTCCTCCGTCGTGCCGGCGGTGCCCTGCACGGTGAGGGCGCTGGTGCCGCTGACGGCGGCGGCCAGCAGCTCGGAGAGCATCGACTTGGCGGTGCCCGGTTCGCCGACCAGCAGCAGGCCGCGCTCACCGGCGAGGGTGACAACGCAGCGTTCCACCAGGGCGCGTTCGCCGACGAACTTGGGGGCTATGGCCAGCCGCGCGGGCAACGTCTCATGCGGTTTGGGCAGTTGGAGGGTCTCGCCGCCGCTGCCGCAGATGAAGGCGACCACGGCGCGCGGGGTCAGCGCCCAGCGGGGCGGGCGCGGACCGTCGTCGTGGGCGGCGAGGAAGGCGAGTTCGGTGGCGTGGCGCTCCTCGGCCGGCAGCGTCTGCCGGGCGGGGAGCGCTGTCGCCTGTTCCATCAGGGTCATGGGGTCCTACCTTCTTGGTGGGTTCGAACTGGTCATTCGTAAGATCGGTGGGGCTCAGGGGCTCCGGGTATGGCTGTCATGGTTGAGCCGATGAAATGGCTTAAGGAACATGGCCGCCCGGAGCCCCGC
>NZ_JAAGLU010000289.1 GCF_010550245.1 Streptomyces sp. SID12501 | reverse complement strand
CAAGGGCACCGGCCCCATCACCCTCGGGGACGCCCTCAAGTTCTCCTGCAACACCGTCTTCTACGCCCTCGGCCACAAGGAATGGCAGCGCGACGGCGGCCTCAAGCCCAAGAAGGACGCCCACGACTGGTTCTACCGGACCGCCCGCGAGTTCGGGCTCGGCTCGGAGACCGGCGTCGACCTGCCGAACGAGGTCACCGGCCGGATCCCCCACCGCCGCTGGAAGAAGAACTTCTGGACGGCCAACAAGGACTCCTGGTGCAAGCAGGGCAAGAAGGGCGGCACCTACGTCCAGCAGATCGCCTACGAGAACTGCCTGGAGGGCAACCAGCTCAAGGCGTTCGACAGCATCAACTTCGCCATCGGCCAGGGCGACGTCCTCGTCACCCCCATCCAGATGGCCACCGCCTACTCGGCCATCGGCAACGGGGGCACCCTCTACAACCCCACCGTCGGCAAGGCCGTGATCAGCGCCGACGGCAAGCACGTCGAGATGATCAAGCCCCAGGCCGACGGCAGGCTGCCGATCGACGCCCGGACCGTCAGCGACCTCGACAAGGGCCTGCGCTACGTCGTCCCGCCCGGAGGCA
>NZ_JAAGLU010000288.1 GCF_010550245.1 Streptomyces sp. SID12501 | reverse complement strand
ACGCCGCGTCGCACGGGACGTGGGTACCTGGGGGTGGGCCGTGGGTGCGGGTGGTGGGGCGGCTCAGCCGGTGCGTGCGCCGTCGGCGGCGCGCGCGGGCTGCGGTGCGTCGCTCGTGGCGACGGGGTCCGCGGGCGGGGTGGGTCCGCCGCGGTGCAGGACGCGTCCGAGCAGGTCGCTCAGGGACGACTGCCGGCGGTAGGTGTCGATGATGACGCCGCCGAGGATGATGAGGCCGATGACCAGGGGCTGCCAGTAGCTCTGCACGCCGACGACGTTCATGCCGTTGGAGACCGTGCCGATGAGCACGGCGCCGAGCAGCGCGCCCGGCAGCGAGCCGATGCCGCCGAAGAGGCTGACGCCGCCGACGACGGCCGCGGCGATCGAGTAGAAGAGCTCGTTGCCGGAGCCGGCCGACGGGTAGCCGACCATGAGGCGCGAGGTCACGATGAGGCCGCCCATGCCGGCGCACAGGCCGGACAGCGCGTAGACGAGCATGGTGACGCGGCCGATCGGGATGCCGGACAGGCGCGAGGTCTCGCGGTTGCCGCCGACGGCGTAGATGTGGACGCCCGTGGTGGTCAGCCGCAG
>NZ_JAAGLU010000287.1 GCF_010550245.1 Streptomyces sp. SID12501 | reverse complement strand
CTGCTGGACATCGTCACGATCCTGCTCGACCCGGTGGCGCGGGGTACCGCCCTGGCGCAGCTTGCGGAGTGCGACCCGGTGATCGCTGCGGACGCCGCGCTCCACGCGCATCGGTGGTTCGTCGAGCAGGTCGACAGGTCGCTCAGGCTGATCCGTGCTGCGGGAGGCCTCGAGATCGAACGCGACGAGATCGACCTCGTCGCCGATCTGCTCGGATCTGCGACGCGTCGCTAGCAGGACGGTTCGCCGGCCCGCGGCTGTTCAGCAGCGTCGGTGGTGCGCAGGCTGGTGCCAGCAGACCGGTCCCGCTGGGCGCGGAGGTGATGTCGTGGTGCGTCGCCGGCCCGAGGAGTCAGCCCGGCGCAGCGTCCCGGTGGTGCCCGGCCGCGCCGCGCGCGACGATGCGGGCATGGCCACGCAGACGTTCACCACGACCCTGCTCCTCGACGGCAACAACACCGGGGTCGAGGTGCCGCCCGCGGTCGTCGAGGCGCTGGGTGCGGGCAAGCGCGCCGCGGTGGTCGTGACCGTGAACGGCCACACGTACCGCTCGACGCTCGCCGTCATGGGTGGGCGCCACCTGATCCCGTT
>NZ_JAAGLU010000286.1 GCF_010550245.1 Streptomyces sp. SID12501 | reverse complement strand
CCGGTGCGTGAGCATGCCGAACCCGCCGTGGAAGAACGACGTCGGCACGTTCGTCTCCTCGAAGACGTCGCAGAACGTCCAGTACGAGAACGAGTCGACCAGGTCGCCGCCGCCCGCGAGCACGGGCGCCAGGTAGGCCGCGTTGTACGCGGTGTCGTGGATCGGGTTGTCGGGCCGGTACGAGGTGTTGAACTCGGTGATGTGCACCGGCAGGCCCGCGAGAGCCGTGCCCTCGAGGTAGCGGCGCGGCACGTCGAACTCGCCGAGCAGCCACGCCGGCGGCTGCAGCGTCTGGTAGGTGCCGAACGGGATCTCCTGCGTCGGGCCGGTCGCGTACGCGTGCCGGCTGACGAAGTCGATCGGCACGTCGCGGCTCGTCACGAAGTCCGCGAACGGCGCCCACCACGCGTCGTCCGAGCCGCCGCAGATGGCGGGGCCGCCGACCTGCAGCTCGGCGTCGACGTCCTTGACCGCGCGGGCGGTCTCCTCGAACAGCCGGAAGTAGGCCGCCTGGTCGGCGTCCTTCCAGAAGCCCGCGAGGTTCGGCTCGTTCCAGACCTCGACCGGCCAGCGCCGGACCTCCTCGATCCC
>NZ_JAAGLU010000285.1 GCF_010550245.1 Streptomyces sp. SID12501 | reverse complement strand
GTACGGGTGCGGACCCCGTCACCGAGCGGCCGGACCACCTGGAGCGCAAGCGGGCTCCCGGCCTCGGGCAGAGGGTCCCCGGCCGGGCTCCAGAAGGCGACCCGCCCCTCACGGGGCACGACGGCCGGGAGGAACACGGCGGCGCACCGGAGCAACGACGCCACCGACTGAGGCAGCGGCTGCGGTCGGCCTTGCGCTTGGGTGCGCGTCTGCGATTGCGTCTGCGATTGCGTTCGCGGGTGCGGCACCACGGCGTCGTCCCCCTTCCCGTCCTGCTCGCCCGGCTCCACCCGGTCATGGCGGATCCACTGCCGTCGAGTCTAGGCGCGCCCACCGACAATGGCGCTGACCTGCGACGGAAAGCCCGACCCCGAGGCTTTCCGGGCTACTTCGCCCAGCGGCCCAGCTCGCTCGCGAAGCCGTACTCGGGCCGGCCCGCGGTGGCGCTCGTCCGCCAGGGCCGGCCGTTGTCGTCGAGGCGGAGCGTGCCGGATCCGGCGGGGCCGCTCCAGCGGAGTTCGAGGAACCAGTCGCAGTCGCAGCCCGTGGCGGCGGCCACCACCCGCAGCACGGCCGGTTGCGCCGCCGACAC
>NZ_JAAGLU010000284.1 GCF_010550245.1 Streptomyces sp. SID12501 | reverse complement strand
TGACGTCGCGCGCCCCGACGTGCCCGGTGACGTGCCGTCCGAGGCCGAGCTCGAGCGCATCGCGACCCCCGCGACCGTGCGGCGTGCCCCGCGGTACCGCGCGTTCATGGTGACCGGTGCCCTCGTGGGCGTCGTCGTCGCGCTGGTCGTCGCGTTCGCGACCGCCGGCAGCAGCGGCGTCGCGTCCGACGACGGCGGCGTGCTGCCGTTCCTCGGAGGCCAGAACGGCGTGCGCTGGCTGCTCGCGCTGACCGGCGCGGTCGTCGGCAGCTTCGCCGGCGGTGGCGTCGCGGCGTTCGTCGACCGTCGCAGCGCGCGCCGCGCGCAGCGTTCCGTGCAGCCCTGACCTGGGAGGACGCACCCCGAGCGCGGTGGGTGCGACGCCTCGCGGACCGGGTGGACCCGCCCCCTGCGGGGTGTGCGACCATGGTCCCGTGGCCCCCCGCGCAGACGGACGTCTCAACCACGACCTTCTACCCGGCGAGAAAGGCCCGCAGGACGCCTGCGGAGTCTTCGGCGTCTGGGCTCCCGGTGAGGAGGTCGCGAAGCTCACCTACTTCGGGCTCTACGCGCTCCAGCACCGGGGTCAGGAG
>NZ_JAAGLU010000283.1 GCF_010550245.1 Streptomyces sp. SID12501 | reverse complement strand
CGGATCGCGTCGCACCCGTCCGACTCGCCTCAACCTTTCCGATACGCGTCCGCCGTCGTCTTAGTATGTCCAGGCGCGATTCTGTGCGTGTGGGAACGGCGGTGAGCCGCGGGGGTAGAGTCAGCGAAGGAGCCCTCGTCGGGAGGGCTCAGGTACCGGCCCTATCGGTGGGCCAGAATTGGAGCCGCCACGTGGCCCTGTCGCGTATCGCACAGATGCACGCAGACGAGATTCGCAACCATGACTGGTCGGACGCTCACACGCGTCTCGACCGTGCGGGGCACCATCGTGCGGACGACCGGACCCCCCGGGCCGCGCAGATGACGCATGACGAGGCCGAGAACGTCCGGGTCAACGTCATGTGGGTCACCGCCCAGGTGCTCGCCTACCTCGACGCCAACTTCGATGTCGTCGAGTTCGCGCAGGCGTGCGGAGTGACAAATCGGCACCGGACGACGGGGTGGCTCCGAGCTGGCCTGCGCGGCGGGGACGGGCACTTCCAGCGGCCCGGAACCACGCTCTACGACGAAGACGTCACCGCCACGACTGCCTGACAGCCGCAAGCACGGAGGCCACTTGTCCCGTGCGATGGCGC
>NZ_JAAGLU010000282.1 GCF_010550245.1 Streptomyces sp. SID12501 | reverse complement strand
GAGCCAGTTCGACGGTGACCTCGGTGAGGGACTTCGGCGTGTAGTACGACGCGGAGGTCTGCCGGTCGCGGCCGGCCAGCCGGTAGACGAACTTGCCCCGGGAGTGAACCACGCGTTCGGCGGCACCGGTTTCGTCGTTCACACGGCGGACGAACACCTCGTCCGGGTAGTCCTGGACCTGCGAAGCCTTGATCATCCAGCTGCCGCCGGAGGGGTCGCCGGCCTTGGCGACCTCCCACAGGTCCTCGTCGGCGATGAAGCCGGTGTACGACATCAGGCCCTCGTACACCGCGCCGAGCTGGTTGATGCCGAGCTGGGCGTACGAGATGAAGCCGCCGCGCTCCTTCCCCTTGCCCTTCGTGAGCATCAGGCGGCGCAGTTCCTCGCGGGCGTAACGGACGTGCCGGGCCTCCTCGATGACGTGGATGCGGGTCACGCCGCGCACGAGGGGCTGGATGCGCTCGTCCGGGAAGGTCAGGCGCTGCATCCAGTCGAGGATCTCCTCGCCGAGGAGGGTGCAGGCGAAGGAACCGGGGGTGGTGGAGACCGTCTTGAGGATCCGCGCCAGGTTGTGGTGGGTGCGGTACACCGGGTAG
>NZ_JAAGLU010000281.1 GCF_010550245.1 Streptomyces sp. SID12501 | reverse complement strand
TCGGACATGTGCGCACCCGACGGCGTCATCCACGCGATGTCGCGCAGGTCGGACTCGCCGCCGTGCTCGGCGGCGCCGGCGAAGAACCGGCGCTGCCGGAACACCGGGTGGTCGCGGCGCAGGTGGACGACCCGGCGCGTGAACTCGTGCAGCGACTGCTGCGCGTCGTCCAGGTCCCAGTCCACCCACGTGATCGGGTTGTCCTGGCAGTAGCCGTTGTTGTTGCCGCCCTGCGTGCGGCCGAGCTCGTCGCCGTGCGCGAGCATCGGCACGCCCTGCGAGAGCAGCAGCGTCGCGAGGAAGTTGCGCTGCTGGCGCGCGCGCAGCCGCTCGACCTCGGGGTCGTCGCTCGGGCCCTCGACGCCGCAGTTCCAGGACCGGTTGTGGCTCTCGCCGTCGCGGTTGTCCTCACCGTTCGCCTCGTTGTGCTTGTCGTTGTACGACACGAGGTCGCGCAGCGTGAAGCCGTCGTGCGCCGTGACGAAGTTGATGCTCGCGATGGGGCGGCGGCCGGTGTGCTCGTAGAGGTCCGACGAGCCCGACAGGCGGCTCGCGAACTCGCCGAGCGTCGACGGCTCGCCGCGCCAGAAGTCGCG
>NZ_JAAGLU010000280.1 GCF_010550245.1 Streptomyces sp. SID12501 | reverse complement strand
CACGACCGCGCGCGGCTGCCACGTGCCCCGCACCGAGCGGTAGTCGCCCGTGATGACCGGGTAGTGCCGCGTGTCGTCGTCGAGGTCGGTGACCTCCTCGATGCGCGGCTGCGGCGAGAACGTGCCCGTGCCGCCGAGCGCCTCGTGCACGGCCTGCGCGCTGTGCGGCAGGAACGGCGCGAGCAGCGTGTTGAGGTCGCTGACGGCCTGCGTCGTCGTGTGCAGGACGGTCGCGAGCCGCTCGCGGTCGTTCTTCAGCTTCCACGGCTCGGTCTCGGACACGTAGCGGTTGGCCTCGCCGACCACGCGCATCGCCTCCTGCAGCGCCTGGCGCTGCCGGTGCGTGCCCACGAGGTCGCCGACGCGCCCGAAGGCGGTCGTGATCTCCGCCGTCAGCGCCTCGTCGACCGCCAGGCGCGGCCCGGGGGCCGGGATCTCGCCGAAGTTCTTGTGCACCATGCTCGCGGTGCGGTTCACCAGGTTGCCCCAGCCCGCGACCAGCTCGTCGTTCGTGCGGCGCTTGAACTCCGCCCACGTGAAGTCGACGTCCTGCGTCTCGGGGCCCGCCACCGAGATGTAGTAGCGGAGCGCGTCGGG
>NZ_JAAGLU010000027.1 GCF_010550245.1 Streptomyces sp. SID12501 | reverse complement strand
TTGCTCGACCGGAGACCACCTCACTGTCGATGTCCTGCGGTACCCGGGTTCAAGACGTCCGCCCGGGCGATCCTGATGGCGCTCGGCCCCTCCGTTCTTCCCTCTGGGATCAGTCACTTACGACCTGCTGAGCGGGTACTGCGTACTGCTTTCGGCAGCCAGCCCCGTCGCCCGTCCTGCGTCAACTCTGGCTTGGAACCCCACTGCCGAACCTCCCGGTGCGCGCGCCCGCAGCCCGACGCCTTCACCGAGGTACCACTCACCGACCTCACTGCTGCATGTTGTGAACCGCACCTACGGGTACTTCTCCTGCGGTACTGCTCACGGCGGCCCCTGATCACTGCGGGCCACCCGGTCCGACGGCCAGTCCCGTCGCCGTCCTGCAACAACCCTGGCTTCGAAACTCCACCACCGCACCGCCCTGCACACTGCAACTACGGGTACTGCCGCCCGGCAGTTCGTGTCTGCCAGGCCCTGCTGTCTCTCTGGGCTACGAGAGAAACCATAACCAGGCCAACCATCGAATGTCTACTCCGGTCGACATAGATTTTCGCGCGTTCGACAGCGAGGTAATCCCTCTTGACCAGCGGCAGGGCAGGGCAGGACCAGGATCGGTTCGAGGCGGGCGGGTCGCCGGAGGGTGCGGCGCGCTTGCGGATCAGCAGGCCGACGGCGGGCAGCCCGTCGAAGAACTCCTCCTCGCCCATGGCTCCCGCCACTGCCCGCCGTACGGTCTCGCGCGGTTCTTCGCGTGCCGCCTGCTCTCTGCCCTTTCGCTGGGCCCTGTGGAGTTCGGCGCTGGTGACTCCTCGCCTGTGATCACCCTTGGTTACTATGCTCACTTCATGCCGGAGGCCGGAAGCAAGGGGCGAACCGCCATCGACGGACTGCTCGGGAAACGGGGAGAACCGCATGCCGGTCGGAACTCCCCAGATTCTCCCCAGGGCCGTTGACGGGTGGTTCCCGCTGGGACACCTCCCCGACAGTGTTCGTGGATTTCAAGGCTGAAGAGACAGGTGGCCTGGGAAAATGCTAAAAGAGGTCACTGTGACCCGTTATGTCACGCCCCTGCGTGAGGGTGGTTCGCTGCCGGGGCTCGTCGAGGCCGACGACCTGGGCACCTACGTCGTGAAGTTCACCGGCTCCGCGCAGGGCCGCAAGGCGCTGGTCGCCGAGGTGGTCGTCGGAGAGCTCGCGCGCGCCCTCGGGCTGCGCTTCCCCGAGCTGGTCCTCGTCCACTTCGACCCGGCCACCGGCGCCCACGAGCCCCACCAGGAGGTCCAGGACCTGCTGCGCGCCAGCGCCGGCCTCAACCTGGGCATGGACTACCTGCCGGGCGCGAAGGACCTCACCCCTGAGGCGGCGGCCTCGTTCGACGTCGATCCACTGGAGGCGGGCCGGATCGTCTGGCTGGACGCCCTCACCGTCAACGTGGACCGTACGACGCACAGCTCCAACCTGATGGTCTGGCCCACGTTCGGCATCGCGCCGCCGCGCCTGTGGCTGATCGACCACGGCGCCGCCCTCGTCTTCCACCACAGGTGGGACCTGTCGGCACCGGAGAAGGCGTACGACTTCCGCCGCCACGCCCTCGGCCGCTACACCCCGGACACCCGCGCCGCCGACGCCGAACTGGCGCCCCGCGTCACGGAGCAGCTGCTGCGCGAGGTGCTGGCCGAGGTCCCGGACGCCTGGCTGGAGATCGAGGCGGGCTTCACGACCCCCGACGAGGTCCGGGACGCCTATGTGTCGTACCTCCACGCGCGCGTACGGGCCTCCGGGTCCTGGCTGCCCACCGAATTCCCCGGCCGCGAGGAACTGGCCGCCGAGGACGCCCAACGTGCGGCGAAGACACAGCGGGACCGGCCGAACTGGCTCAAGCGGGTCCCCGACCTGCACGGCAAACCGGCGGCGGAACAGGATTGGTCGGTGCATCTCGGATGACGGACACACAGACGGCGGAGACCGGGACGGACGCCGTGCACCGCGTGGAGATCGAGTACTGCACCCAGTGCCGTTGGCTGCCCCGCGCCGCCTGGCTGGCGCAGGAACTCCTCACCACCTTCGAGACCGAGCTGACGGAACTGTCCCTGAAGCCCGGCACCGGCGGCGTCTTCGTCGTACGCGTGGACGACGAGGTGCTATGGGACCGGCGCGAGCAGGGCTTCCCCGAGCCGACGGCGGTGAAACGGCTCGTACGCGACCGAGTGGCCCCGGAAAAGTCCCTGGGCCACTCGGAGAAGTGAGCAACTTCCTTGCTCTGAAAAGCTGTTGACCTAACCCCTGAGCTGCTCGTACGCCGGCAGGGTCAGGAAGTCCGCGTAGTTGTCGTCGAGGGCCACGGTGAGGAGCAGGTCGTGGGCCTGCTGCCAGTGGCCGGCCGTGAAGGCCTCGTCGCCGATCTCGGCGCGGATGTCGGCGAGTTCCTCGGCGGCGATCTTGCGGGCGAGTTCAGGGGTGGCCGTCACCGTACTCCCGGCGTGCTCGAACTCGACGCCCGCGTTGATCCACTGCCAGATCTGTGAGCGGGAGATCTCGGCGGTGGCCGCGTCCTCCATGAGGTTGAAGATGGCGACCGCGCCGAGCCCGCGCAGCCACGCCTCGATGTAACGGATGCCGACCTGCACGGCGTTGACCAGTCCGTCGTACGTCGGGCTCGCCTTGAGGGAGTCGACGGCGATCAGGTCGGCGGCCTCGACGTGGACGTCCTCGCGCAGGCGGTCCTTCTGGTTCGGCCGGTCGCCGAGGACCGCGTCGAAGGAGGCCATGGCGATCGGGACGAGGTCGGGGTGGGCGACCCAGGAGCCGTCGAAACCGTCGCCGGCCTCGCGGTCCTTGTCGGCCTTGACCTTCTCGAAGGCGACCTTGTTGACCTCTTCGTCGCGCCGGGACGGGATGAACGCCGCCATGCCGCCGATCGCGTGCGCGCCGCGCTTGTGGCAGGTGCGGACGAGGAGTTCGGTGTAGGCACGCATGAACGGGGCTGTCATCGTCACGGCGTTGCGGTCCGGGAGGACGAACTTGGCGCCGCCGTCACGGAAGTTCTTGACGATGGAGAACAGATAGTCCCAGCGGCCCGCGTTCAACCCCGAGGCGTGGTCGCGGAGTTCGTAGAGGATCTCGTCCATCTCGTACGCGGCCGTGATCGTCTCGATGAGCACGGTCGCGCGGACGGTGCCCTGCGGGATGCCGACGTAGTCCTGCGCGAAGACGAACACGTCGTTCCACAGGCGGGCTTCGAGGTGCGACTCGGTCTTGGGGAGGTAGAAGTACGGCCCCTTGCCGAGGTCGATGAGCCGCTGCGCGTTGTGGAAGAAGTAGAGGCCGAAGTCCACGAGGGCGCCGGGCGCCTGCTGACCGTCGAGCTGGAGGTGACGCTCGTTCAGGTGCCAGCCGCGCGGACGCATGACGACGGTCGCGAGTTCGGCAGCGGCCTTGAGGGCGTACGACTTGCCGCTCGTCGGGTCGGTGAAGTCGATGTTCCGGGTGTAGGCGTCGGCCAGGTTGACCTGCCCGAGGACCACGTTCTCCCAGGTCGGCGCGGAGGCGTCCTCGAAGTCCGCGAGCCAGATCTTCGCGCCTGAATTGAGGGCGTTGATCGTCATCTTGCGGTCGGTCGGGCCGGTGATCTCGACGCGCCGGTCGTTCAGGGCAGCGGGAGACGGGGCGACCCGCCAGGAGTCGTCGGCGCGGATCGCGGCCGTCTCGGGGAGGAAGTCGAGAGTCGAGGTGCGGGCGATCTCGGCGCGGCGCTCCGCACGGCGCGCGAGGAGTTCGTCACGCCGGGGCGTGAACCGCCGGTGCAGCTCGGCCACGAAGGCGAGCGCCGCGTCGGTGAGCACCTCCTCCTGCCGGGGCAGGGGCTCGGCGTCGACGATGGCCAGCGGGGACGGCGCTGGTGCGGACATGAGCGGTCACTTCCTTCAGCGGGCTGATGTGGGCTGCTGTGGCTTCTTGGCACGGATGTTTCTGATCAGTGGATGCTAGTTTCCTCATCGTGGAAGTTCAATGATTTGTTGATGTCGAGATTCTTCGCGGCGAGAGGCCCTTACGCCAGACGGTCCAGGTCGGACGGCGTGTCGATGTCATACGGCTGAGCCACGTCACCGCACTCGACGAGGGTGATCGCGTCGTGGCGGGTCCTGAGGTAGTCGCGGGCGCCACGGTCACCGACCGCCGCCGCCGCGACGCCTGTCCAGTGGGCGGCGCCGAACAGCACCGGATGCCCGCGCGTTCCGTCGTACGAGGCCGCCGCGAGGGACTCCTCGGACGTGTACGCGGCAAGGACGCGGGCCACGGCCTCCGGCCCGATGCCCGGCTGGTCGACGAGCGAGACGAGGGCCGCGCGGGCCCCGGAGCCGAGTAGGGACGCCAGCCCGGCCCGCAGCGAGGACCCCATGCCCTGCGCCCACTCCGGGTTGTCCACCAGGACGCACCCGGGCAGATCCGCCCGCTTCCGTACGTCGTCGGCCCGCGCCCCGAGGACCACATGGACCGGGGTGCAGCCCGCCGCACGCAGGGCGTCGGCCGCGTGTTCGACGAGAAGGTGTCCACGGTGTTCGAGCAGGGCCTTGGGCCGCCCGCCGAGCCGTCGCCCCCCGCCTGCCGCGAGCAACAGCCCTGCCACCTGCTCCGGTTTCTCCGTCATGCCTCCTGCATACCTGACCCGGAGGCGGACCGCCGGTGTTCATGGGCTGAATTTCGGCCCTTGGTGTGGCGCCCGTCGCGTGGGTGGCGTTTACTGTCCCGCGTCCCTGGCGCCCGACCAGCGCGATGGGGGCTGCAGGACGCGTGTGGGGGCCAGTGGGGGAGCCGTGTTGCGGAGCTTGGGGCAGAGGTCGGTGACCGGCAGCGACGAGGACCCGAGAGTGGCGGAGTTGCGGACCGCGGTGTCCCGGCTGCGCCGTGAACTCGCCGCGCATCCGGCCGAGTTCCCCGACCGTGGCATCGCCGAGGACGAACTGGCCTGGCTGGCCGCCATGACGATCACCGGCAGCCCCGAAATCCCGCGCCTGCGCCGCTCGTTACTCCTGATCGCCGGCGCGATCGGCTCGGTCAGCGCACTCGCCCGGGGCCTGTCGGACGTCCGTGCCGCGGTGGACCTGTTCGGGAAACCGCCGCACCGCTGACGGCGGCCCGAGAGGTTGCGGGCCGACGGGCGGAGGTTTCAGGTTCAGTGGGCGGGGTTGCCCGAACTGGCCAGTGCCACCGACAACTCGGCCGCGACCTGCTTCAGCACGGGCACGATCTTCTCCGTCGCCTCCTCGGTGACCCGGCCCGCCGGGCCCGAGATCGAGATCGCGGCAGCCGTGGGGGAGTCGGGGACGGAGACCGCGAGACAGCGGACGCCGATCTCCTGCTCGTTGTCGTCGACCGCGTAACCGAGGCGGCGCACGTCCTCCAGGGCGGCCAGGAAGCCGTCCGGGGTCGTGAGCGTCTTCTCCGTCGCGGCCGGCATGCCCGTACGGGCGAGCAGGGAACGCACCTCGTCCGGCGGGAAGCCGGCGAGCAGGGCCTTGCCGACGCCGGTGGAGTGCGGCAGGACGCGCCGGCCCACCTCCGTGAACATGCGCATCGAGTGCTTGGACGGAACCTGCGCCACGTACACGATCTCGTCGCCGTCCAGGAGCGCCATGTTGGCGGTCTCGCCGGTCTCCTCGACCAGCCGGGCCAGATACGGGCGGGCCCAGGTACCGAGCAGCCGGGACGCGGACTCGCCGAGGCGGATCAGGCGCGGGCCCAGCGCGTACCGGCGGTTGGGCTGCTGGCGTACGTAACCGCAGGACACGAGCGTGCGCATGAGCCGGTGGATGGTGGGCAGGGGCAGCCCGCTGCTCACGGACAGTTCGCTGAGGCCGACTTCGCCGCCCGCGTCCGCCATGCGCTCCAGCAGATCGAAGGCACGCTCCAGGGACTGGACACCACCGCTGGCGGCGGCGGGTTTGGCGGCGTCGGTGGAGCTGGCGCTGGGCGTCGGCACGGCGCGTTCCTTTCACTGCTGACAGGCGATGGTGCAGCCTACCGGGCGGTTGCTTGACGGCCTTCTGGCGTATGGCTACGTTCTGTTTTCCGGAACCCTAATTCCGTCTTGTGGAAACATCCAGGTTGCCGCCTCGGCTTTCCCTGGCTGGCGTCGGGTCGGGTGGGTCGGCAGGGTTGCTCTTGACGGTGCGAGGCCCTCGGTGAAGACTCCTTCAACAGAAAGTTGAATTCCGTTACGTGGAAGTTAACGGCGGAATCCACAGTGGCAGAGGTGACAGAGGAAGAGAGGGGTCCGGGTGTCCGAGATCGAACTGGTGTTGCGTTCGACGCGCGTCATCACGCCCGAGGGGACGCGTGCGGCCACCGTCACGGTCGCCGACGGCCGGATCGCGGCCGTACTCCCGTACGAGGCCGAGGTGCCGCCCGGCGCACACCTGGAGGACTTCGGCGACGATGTCCTGCTGCCCGGGCTGGTCGACACTCATGTGCACGTCAACGACCCCGGACGCACGGAGTGGGAGGGCTTCTGGACCGCCACGCGTGCCGCGGCGGCCGGCGGCATCACCACCCTCGTCGACATGCCCCTCAACTCCATCCCGCCGACGACGACGGTCGACCACCTCCGTACGAAGCGGGAAGTGGCCGCCGGCAAGGCGCACATCGACGTCGGATTCTGGGGCGGTGCGCTGCCCGACAACGTCAAGGACCTGCACCCCCTGCACGACGCCGGTGTCTTCGGCTTCAAGGCGTTCCTGTCGCCGTCCGGCGTCGACGAGTTCCCGCACCTCGACCAGGAGCGACTCGCCCGGTCGATGACCGAGATCGCCGGCTTCGACGGACTCCTCATCGTGCACGCCGAGGACCCGCACCACCTCGACTCGGCCCCGCAGCGGGGCGGCCCCGAGTACGCCCACTTCCTCGCCTCTCGCCCGCGCGGCGCGGAGGACAGGGCGATCGCCGACCTGATCGAGCAGGCGAAGCGCCTGCACGCGCGCGTGCACGTCCTGCACCTGTCGTCGAGCGACGCGCTGCCGCTGATCGCGGCGGCGAAGGCGGAGGGGGTGCGGATCACCGTGGAGACCTGTCCCCACTACCTGACCCTCACCGCCGAGGAAGTCCCGGACGGAGCAAGCGAGTTCAAGTGCTGCCCGCCCATCCGGGAGGCCGCCAACCAGGACCTGCTGTGGCAGGCGCTGGCCGACGGCACGATCGACTGCGTGGTCACCGACCACTCGCCGTCCACCGCCGACCTGAAGACCGCCGACTTCGCCACGGCGTGGGGCGGCATCTCGGGGCTCCAGCTGAGCCTCGCGGCGGTGTGGACCGAGGCGCGGCAGCGGGGCCACTCCCTGGAGGACGTCGTGCGCTGGATGTCCACGCGTACGGCCGCGCTGGTGGGCCTCGGCGCGCGCAAGGGTGCCATCGAGGCGGGCCGGGACGCCGACTTCGCGGTACTCGCGCCGGACGAGACGTTCACCGTGGACCCGGCGGCCCTGCAGCACCGCAACCGCGTGACGGCGTACGCGGGCAGGACCCTCAGCGGTGTCGTCAGGTCGACGTGGCTGCGCGGCGAACGCATCGTGGCGGAGGGCGAGTTCACCGAACCGAAGGGACAACTCCTCACCCGCATGCCCTGATTCGCAGTCCTCCTTTTCCCCTCCTCCCGTCTCCCGGCACCCGCAGCGCCGACTCCGAAAGGCAGAACTGATCACCGTGACCGCGATTCCGAGCTTCACCGGCGACGCGAACCCCTACGGCGGCGGTGACCCGTACGCGGACTACCGCACCGCGGACTTCCCCTTCACCCGGTACGCCAACCTCGCCGACCGCCGCCTCGGCGCCGGGGTGATCGCCGCCAACGACGAGTTCTTCGCCGACCGCGAGAACATGCTCGTGCCCGAGCCCGCCGAGTTCGTGCCCGAGCACTTCGGCCACAAGGGCAAGATCATGGACGGCTGGGAGACGCGGCGCCGGCGCGGCGCGTCCGCCGAGCACCCGTGGCCGACGGCGGAGGACCACGACTGGGCGCTGGTACGGCTCGGCGCGCCGGGCGTCGTACGCGGTGTCGTGGTCGACACGGCCCACTTCCGCGGGAACTATCCGCAGGCCGTGTCGGTGGAGGGCGTGTCGGTGCCCGGCTCCCCGTCGCCCGAGGAACTGCTGGCGGACGATGTGAAGTGGACGACGCTGGTGCCGCGCACGAAGGTGGGCGGTCACGCGGCGAACGGCTTCGAGGTGTCGCTCGAACAGCGTTTCACGCACCTGCGGGTGAACCAGCATCCCGACGGGGGGATCGCGCGCCTGCGGGTGTACGGCGAGGTGGTCCCGGACCCGGAGTGGCTGGCGGCGCTGGGCACCTTCGACGTGGTCGCCCTGGAGAACGGCGGCCGGGCCGAGGACGCGTCCGACCTGTTCTACTCGCCGGCGTCGAACACCATCCAGCCGGGGCGCTCCCGGAAGATGGACGACGGGTGGGAGACACGCCGCCGCCGCGACCAGGGCAACGACTGGATCCGCTACCGGCTGGTGGCGCGGTCGGAGATCCGGGCCGTCGAGATCGACACGGCGTATCTGAAGGGGAACAGCGCGGGTTGGGCGACGGTGTCGCTCCGGGACGGCGAGGATGGTGAGTGGACGGAGATCCTCCCGCGCACCCGCCTGCAGCCCGACACCAACCACCGGTTCGTCCTGCCGACCCCGGCGGCGGGCACGCACGCGCGCGTGGACATCTATCCGGACGGCGGGATCTCGCGGCTTCGGCTGTTCGGCTCTCTGACGGAGGAAGGGGCCGGGGAACTGGTGGCTCGGTATCGGGGGATCGAGGGCTGAGGCGGCCTTCGGCGGTGAAGCGGGGACGGCGCATGGGGCATGGGGCTTCGGGCATGGGGAGGACGGGGCCGGGTGGGGAGCGGGCTGCTCGGCCAGGAGGCCCGACCCAGCTGCTTCCTCGCCCCCGCACCCCGCCCGGAGCTCTGCCTCTACCCCGGAGGAAACCGCGTTCCGGAGGGTCTCTTCCGACCGTTACGCCGCGTGGCCGCCGTCCACGGAGTACTCGGCGCCTGTGACGTAGCCGGCCGTCGCGAGATGGACGACGGTTGTCGCCACCTCCTCCGTCCGGCCGAAGCGGCCGAGGGCGGTCATCGCGGACTGGGCGGAGGCGTACGGACCGTTCGCCGGGTTCATGTCCGTGTCGATCGGGCCGGGGTGCACGATGTTCGCCGTGATTCCGCGGGCGCCCAGTTCCCTGGCCAGCGCCTTTGTCAGACCGACCAGGGCCGACTTGCTCATCGCGTAGAGGGTGCCGCCGGGACCGGGCACCCGCTGCGTCATACAGGTGCCGATCGTGATGATCCGGCCGCCGGAGGTCATGCGGGCGGCGGCGGCCTGGGAGGCCAGGAACACGCCGCGCACGTTCACCGCCAGCACGTGGTCGACGTCAGACAGGGCCAGGTCCGCCAGTGGCCCGAGGACGCCGACGGCCACGTTGTTCACCAGCACATCCAGGCCACCGAGCGCCTCCGCCGTACGCTCCACCGCCCCGGCGGCCTCAGCCGCGTCCGCCGAGTCCGCCCGCAGGGCCACCGCACGGCGTCCCAGGGCCTCGACGGCCCGTACGACGTCCTGCGCCGCCTCCTTGCCGTTCACGTAGGTGACGGCCACGTCCGCGCCCTCCTGGGCGAGCCGCAGCGCCGTCGCCGCTCCGATGCCTCGGCTGCCGCCGGTCACCAGTGCGACCTTGCCGTTCAGGGGTCCCTGAGAAGTTGTCATACGGCCATTGCAGCGGTGGGCGACAGCGTGTGCTGGCGGTGAGCGGACACCGACGTCCGGCGCCCCCGATCCCACCGACCGATGAGTTGCGGGCGCCGACGGGGTCTGAGCTGATGACAACAGACCCCTCCGAGAGAGCAGGCATCCGCCATGGGCACCCTCACCCTCACCTCGTTCGTCACCCTCGACGGCGTCTACCAGGCCCCCGGCGGCCCCAAGGAGGACCCTCGGGACGGCTTCGAGCAGGGCGGCTGGAGTGTCCCGTACGGGGACGAGGACTTCGGCAGGTTCGTCGAGGAGGTCTTCGGGCGCGTCGACGCCTTTCTCCTCGGCCGCCGTACGTACGACATCTTCGCCTCGTACTGGCCCAAGGTCACCGACCCCGCCGACCCGGTCGCCTCCAGGCTGAACGCCCTGCCGAAGTACGTCGCCTCCGCGAGCCTCAAGGACCCCGAGTGGGCTGCCACGACCGTGCTGAACGGCGACCTCGGTAAAGAGGTCACCGCCCTCAAGGAGCGCACCGATCGTGAGGTCCAGGTGCACGGCAGCGGAGCCCTCGCCCAGTCCCTCCTCGCCCTCGACCTTGTCGACAAGGTCCACCTGGTGACCTTCCCGGTCGTCCTCGGCGCCGGGCGCCGCCTCTTCGCGGAAGGCTCCGTCCCGACCGCCTTCCGGCACATCGGCGGCCGCACCACCGCGGCGGGCGTCTCCATCCAGACGTACGAGCTCGCGGGCCGCCCGGAGTACGGCACGTACGAGCTTCCGAAGAACGCGTAACGCGGTGGCCGATGACGCGCCACGAGGTCCCCACGCACGCGTGGGCACCTCGTGGCGCACGTTAACACCGCGAAAACTCATCGGACGAGACGGGAAATTCTCCGGAGTTGTCATTGACATGCCACGGTCTACGCGCGTCATCATGAGGGCATGAGATTCCCCCCACGGATCACTCGTATCGGAGCTGCGGCCGCCGTTCTGTCCGCTCTCCTGGTCGGCGGTGCCGTCACCGTCGGAACCGCCGACGCCGCCACCTCGGCGGTCGGCAGCATCTGCTACGGCGACCTGCCGTCGCAGGCCCACACCACGCTCAACCTGATCGCGAAGGGCGGCCCCTACCCGTACTCGCAGGACGGCGGCGTCTTCCAGAACCGGGAACGCCTCCTGCCTTCGCAGTCCACCGGCTACTACCACGAGTACACGGTCAAGACCCCCGGCTCCTCCACGCGCGGTGCGCGCCGCATCATCACCGGTGAGGAGAGCCAGGAGGACTACTACACCTCCGACCACTACGCGTCGTTCGATCTGATCGACTACGGCTGCTGACACCACCGTCGAGCGAACAGTGCGACCCCGCCGGAAGCCCGGACCGGGCCGAACCCCACTTCGGTCCCGCCGAACCCCCCTTCGGTCACCCGGGCTTCCGGCTCTCGGCGGCGGCGAAGAGCGCGAACGACAGCGCGAGCAGCGCCACGCTCGCGTAGATCTCGTAACCGTCGAGAATGCCGAGTTTCTGTACGAGGCCCCACCGCAGGTCGGTGAACGCCTGCAGCAGGCCCGCGGCGCCCTGCACCAGGGAGACGAAACCAGCGATTTCCAGAAGCTGCTTCATCCCTAGATCCTCGCTCCGCGAACCAGCCGCTTCCATCGGCCGCAGGGCGAGGCATCCTTCCTCCGAAGTCGCCGGTCGCTCCCGGAAACGGCGCCGAAAGTCTGCGGCGGCGCGACTTTGGTCGACGATCACGGTTCGGTGGGGGTTGCGTGGGCCGGCACTGCGTAGATTTGTCGACCGTGAGTGGTGACAGACCGACATCCGTGCCCGAGGCCCCGACGGCGTTCGCCGGGCGGCGCTGGCTCTTCCCGTCGGCCGTGCTCGACGAACTCGATCACGACCCCGGTTCCGGTCCTGGTTCCCCTCCCGGTTCCGGTCCCGACTCGGCGCGGGAGCGGGCCAGGTGGTTCGGAAGGTCTGCGCAATCCCGGCGCACCGCGCGCGACTGGGTCGTCGACTTCACCTGCTTCCTGCTGGCCGTCCTCATCGGCGTGCTGGGCGCCGACGCCCTGGCCGGCGACCCGAACACCCCGCACGCCGTCGCCGTCGTCGACCAGTGGCTCGGCGCCCTCTCCTGCGCCGCCGTATGGCTGCGCCGCCGCTGGCCGCTCGGCCTCGCCGTCGCGATGCTCGCGGTGAGCCTCGTGTCGAGCACCGCGGGCGGCGCCGGCCTGGTCGCCCTCTTCTCCCTCGCCGTGCACCGGCCCTTCCGGTACGTCGGCCTGGTCGGCGCTGCCTCCGTCGTGGTGATGCCCCTCTTCTACTGGCTGCGCCCCGACCCGGACCTGCCGTACTTCGTCTCGGTGGTCCTCAGCGTCCTGCTGACCGCGACCGCGGTCGGCTGGGGCATGCTCGTGCGGTCCAAGCGCCAGCTCATGGTGAGCCTGCGGGACCGGCTGCGGCGGGCCGAGACGGAGTCGCTGCTGCGCGCCGAGCAGGCGCAGCGGCTCGCCCGCGAGGCCATCGCGCGCGAGATGCACGACGTGCTCGCGCATCGGCTCACCCTGCTGAGCGTCCACGCCGGCGCCCTGGAGTTCCGGCCCGACGCACCCCGCGAGGAGGTCGCGCGGGCCGCAGGAGTCATCCGGGAGAGCGCGCACGACGCCCTCCAGGACCTGCGGGAGATCATCGGCGTCCTGCGGACCGGCGACGCGGAGGAGGCCGGGCGCCCGCAGCCGACACTGGCCGCACTCGACACCCTGGTGACCGAATCCCGAGAGGCCGGCATGAAGATCGTGCTGGACAGCCGCGTGACGGCACCGGCCGCCGTACCCGCCTCCGTCGGCCGCACCGCCTACCGGATCGTCCAGGAGGGCCTCACGAACGCCCGCAAGCATGCCCCGGGCGCCGAGGTCACGGTGTCCCTCGCGGGCGCCCCGGGCGACGGCCTGACCGTCTCCGTACGCAATCCCGCGCCCCCGGGGGAGGTCCCGCACGTCCCCGGCTCAGGACAGGGCCTCATCGGGCTGACCGAGCGCGCGACGCTGGCGGGCGGCCGGCTGGAGCACGGCGCGGAGGCGGACGAGGGCGGCGGTGAGGATGTCGGCGGGACCGGGGGATTCGCCGTGCGCGCCTGGCTGCCGTGGGGTGTCTGACGGCACCGATCCCAAATCCTGAAAATGGCACCTCTTTAAAACAGGAGGGCGGTTTCAGGCGCGCACCGTGCGCGGCACCACCCGTTGTCCCGCCTCCCCGTACACCCAGGCCGAGGTCTCCTCGATGAACTCGGTCGGGAAGCCCGGGCGGAATCCGGTGGTCTCGTCCAGGTTCGCCACCAGGTCGGCGGGGAGCGTCAGTTCGGCCGCGCCGAGGTTGTCCGTGAGCTGCTCGACCCGGCGCGCGCCCACGATCGGGTGCACGGCGGGGGAGTGCGCCATGGTCCACGCGATGGCCACCTGCGCCGGAGACGCGCCGAGTTCGTCCGCCGCCGACTGCACCGCCCGTGCCACCGAGTGCTCGCGCTCGCCGATCGCGTCCGCGGACAGCCGTACGGACTCCTCGGGGGCGATGCCACGCGCGCGTGTGTACTTGCCGGACAGAATGCCGTTCTGCAGCGGGCTCCAGGCCGCCACCGACATCCCGAACGCCTCGGCCATCGGCAGCAGTTCGCGCTCGATGTCCCGGTTGAGCAGGCTGTACGGCACCTGGAGCGCGGCGAACTGCGACCAGCCCCGCCACTCCGCCAGGGTGTTGGCCCGGGACACCACCCAGGCCGGGGCGTCCGAGATGCCGACGTACAGCACCTTCCCGGAGCGCACCGCGTCGTCGAGGGCACGCATGGTCTCCTCGACGGGCGTGGCACGGTCCCAGATGTGCACCCAGTACACGTCGACGTAGTCCGTGCCGAGCCGACGCAGGCTCGTCTCCAGGGACAACGTGAGGTTCTTGCGGTGATTGCCTGCGGCGTTGGGGTCGGCGCCGTCGCGCGAGATCGTGTACTTCGTGGACAGTACGAGCCGGTCGCGCCGCCCCCTGAGGAGTTCGCCCAGGATCGTCTCGCTCGCACCACCGCGGTAGTTGATCGCGGTGTCGACGACATTCCCGCCGGCGTCCTCGTACGCGTCGAGGATGCGCGCGCACTCCCCCTTGGGCGCTCCCACCCCGCCCTGGTCACCGAAGGTCATGGCCCCCAGGAAGAGCTCGGAGACACGTAGACCGGTTCGGCCCAGCAGTCGGTAGCGCACGAAAGTCCCCTCGTTGCACGGGTGTTCAGGTCGGCAATGTAGCCCGCGCCACCCATGTGCGTCCGGGCGCCGCACAACCGTGATTACGTAGGGCCATGACCGTGATCAGACTGCTCCTCGTCGACGACGACCCCCTGGTACGGGCAGGCCTGTCCTTCATGATGGGCGGCGCCGACGACATCGAGATCGTCGGCGAGGCGGCCGACGGCAGCGAGGTCGAGGCGCTCGTCGGCCGCACCGGCCCGGACGTCGTGCTCATGGACATCCGGATGCCGACGGTGGACGGACTCGTCGCCACCGAACGCCTGCGGGCCCTCAAGAACGCCCCGCAGGTCGTGGTCCTCACCACCTTCCACGCCGACGACCAGGTACTGCGTGCCCTGCGCGCGGGCGCCGCCGGCTTCGTCCTCAAGGACACCCCGCCCGCCGAGATCCTCGCCGCGGTACGCCGGGTCGCGGCCGGTGACCCCGTCCTGTCGCCCGCCGTGACCCGCCAGTTGATGGCCCACGCGGCGGGCGGCACGGCCGACACCCGGCGGGCCGGCGCCCGGGAGCGGACCGGCGCGCTGAACGACCGGGAACGCGAGGTCGCGGTCGCCGTCGGCCAGGGCAGGTCGAACGCCGAGATCGCCGCCGCCCTGTTCATGAGCGTCGCCACCGTCAAGACGCACGTCTCCCGCATCCTCGCCAAGCTCGACCTCAACAACCGAGTGCAGATCGCCCTGTTGGCGTACGACGCCGGATTCCTGGAAGAAGACGGGCAGGACGGGCACTAGCGGCCGACGGCACACGTTCTCCTGGCAGCGGCACACGGAATGCTCGATCTGGGGGAGTTCGGCGACGGGTTCAGTACGGACCCCCATCCGGTGTACGCCCGTCTGCGCGCCCGCGGCCCCGTGCACCGCGTGCGGCTGCCGCACCCGGACGCGCACCACCCGGCGACCGGCTCCCGGGGATGCTGATGCGCGGGGTGCCCAGCCTGCCGGTGCGGTGGTAGCCGGCCGGCCCGGCTGACCGCGAACGCCCGCGAATCCGGACGTTCGCTCGCTGCCGCTCTCCCGGCTCTCAGCTCCACCCGCCCTGAATCTCCGCGAGGTGTACGGGCCTGCGCTCCCGTCTGGACAGTTCGCAGGCCTCCGCGACCCGCAGGGCCTGGAGTGCCTCGCGGCCGTCGCACGGGTTGGCGCGTTCGCCGCGCACCACCTCGACGAAGGCCGACAGCTCGGCCTCGTAGGCGGGGCCGAAGCGCTCCAGGAAGCCGGTCCACGGCTTGCTCGCGGCGGGCGGTCCGGCCGGTTCGGTGGACGCGATGGGCGTACGGTCGTCCAGGCCGACGCCGATCTGGTCCAGTTCCCCGGCCAGCTCCATGCGGACGTCGTAGCCGGCGCCGTTCATACGCGTCGCCGTCGCCGTGGCGAGCGTGCCGTCGTCCAGGGTGAGGACAGCGGCGGCCGTGTCGATGTCGCCCGCGTCGCGGAACATCGAGGGCCCGGCGTCCGACCCGGTCGCGTACACCTGGACGATCTCGTGCCCCGTCACCCAGCGCAGGATGTCGAAGTCGTGGATCAGGGTGTCCCGGTACAGCCCGCCGGACAGCGGCAGATACTCGGGCGGTGGCGGCGTCTGGTCCGACGACATCATGCGGACGGTGTGCAGCCGGCCGAGCTTCCCGGACCGCACGGCCTCGCGGGCGCCCGTGTAGCCGGTGTCGAAGCGGCGCTGGAAACCCATCTGGAGGATGGTGCCGGCCGCCTCCACCTCGGCGATCGCGGCCAGGGTGGCAGGCAGATCGAGTGCGATGGGCTTTTCGCAGAAAACCGGGAGACCCGAGCGTGCTGCCCGACCGATCAGTTCGGCGTGGGCCGAGGTGGCGGCTGTGATCACCACGGCGTCCACGCCCCAGGTGAAGATCTCGTCGACACCTGGTGCGGCCGTGGCTCCTAAGCGGTGCGCGAGATCCTGTGCCCGCCCGCTGTCCGCGTCCGTGACGATGAGGGAGCCCCCTACCTCGCGGTGGCGGCTGAGGGTCTTCGCGTGGAATGTACCGATGCGGCCCGTCCCGATGACTCCGATGCGCATGAGAACCAAACTGGGGTCCGAGCAGGCACGCTGTCAATGCGTATGTCCGGACAACCGAACTACACGACTTCCCGTCAACAGTCCCCGGAGCTACGCTCGGGCCGTGCCGAAACCAGATGTGGGTCCGACAGTGCCGCTGGAACTCAGGGTGGACCGGAGCAGTCCGGTGCCGCTCTACTTCCAGCTGTCCCAGCAGCTCGAAGCCGCGATCGAGCACGGAGCACTCACCCCCGGCAGTCTGCTGGGCAACGAGATAGAGCTGGCCGGGCGGCTCGGCCTGTCCCGCCCCACGGTGCGCCAGGCCATCCAGTCCCTCGTGGACAAGGGCCTGCTCGTACGCCGCCGGGGCGTCGGCACCCAGGTCGTGCACAGCCAGGTCAAGCGCCCCCTGGAACTGAGCAGCCTGTACGACGACCTGGAGGCGGCGGGCCAGCGACCCGCGACCAAGGTCCTGGTCAACACGGTCGTACCGGCCTCCGCCGAGGTCGCCGCCGCGCTCAACGTGGCCGAGGGCAGCGACGTACACCGCGTCGAACGGCTGCGGCTGTCGCACGGCGAGCCGATGGCGTACCTCTGCAACTATCTCCCGCCCGGCCTGTTCGACCTGGACACCGGCCAACTGGAGGCCACCGGCCTGTACCGGCTGATGCGCGCCGCCGGGATCACCCTGCACAGTGCCCGCCAGTCGATCGGTGCGCGCGGGGCGATGGCCGAGGAGGCGGAACGCCTCACCGAGCGCGAGGGCGCCCCCCTGCTCACGATGCAACGCACGACCTACGACGACACAGGCCGCGCAGTCGAATTCGGCACCCACACCTACCGCCCGACACGCTATTCGTTCGAGTTCCAACTACTGGTACGCCCCTGAAAGGGGCGCGGGGCTGTGACATTTGCGGCTCCGCCGCGGGGCGCGAACAACCACGACGTACCCGCACCCGGCAAACAACCGCAGAGGCCCGTGCTCCCCCGCAACGCACCCGCATTGCCGGTGAGGCAGAATCACTCCCGATGAGCAGCTACCGCGACCTCGCACTCCCCAGGGCACTGGCCGGCTCCGCCCGAGAGGGCAGCGCCCCCATCGGCTCCCGCAGAGCCCCCGCCCTGCGCACCGTCGGCACGCGTGAGCGCCGTTCCCACCTCACGGCCCCCCGTGTGCCCACCGTCGGTATCGACATCGGCGGCACCAAGGTGATGGCGGGAGTGGTCGACGCCGACGGCAACATCCTGGAGAAGCTCCGCACCGAGACGCCCGACAAGTCCAAGAGCCCCAAGGTCGTCGAGGACACCATCGTCGAGCTGGTCCTGGACCTGTCCGACCGGCACGACGTGCACGCGGTCGGCATCGGCGCGGCCGGCTGGGTCGACGCCGACCGCAACCGGATCCTGTTCGCACCCCACCTGTCGTGGCGCAACGAGCCCCTGAGGGACCGTATCTCCAGCCGCCTCGCCGTCCCCGTCCTGGTCGACAACGACGCCAACGCCGCAGCCTGGGCCGAGTGGCGCTTCGGCGCGGGGCGAGGCGAGGACGACCTCGTCATGATCACGCTCGGTACCGGCATCGGCGGCGCGATCCTGGAGGACGGCCACGTCAAGCGCGGCAAGTTCGGCGTCGCCGGCGAGTTCGGCCATATGCAGGTCGTGCCCGGCGGCCACCGCTGCCCGTGCGGCAACCGCGGCTGCTGGGAGCAGTACAGCTCCGGCAACGCGCTGGTCAGAGAGGCACGTGAACTCGCGGCTGCCGACTCCCCGGTGGCGTACGGGATCATCGAGCACGTCAAGGGCAACATCGCCGACATCACCGGTCCGATGATCACCGAGCTGGCCCGCGAGGGCGACGCCATGTGCATCGAACTGCTCCAGGACATCGGCCAGTGGCTCGGCGTCGGCATCGCCAACCTGGCCGCCGCCCTGGACCCCTCCTGCTTCGTCATCGGCGGCGGCGTCTCCGCGGCCGACGACCTGCTGATCGGCCCCGCCCGGGAGGCATTCCGCCGCCACCTCACCGGCCGCGGCTACCGCCCCGAGGCCCGTATCGCCCGCGCCCAGCTCGGCCCCGAGGCGGGCATGGTGGGCGCCGCCGACCTCGCCCGGCTGGTCGCCCGCCGCTTCCGGCGCGCCAACCGGCGCCGTGTCGAGCGGTACGAGCGCTACGAGAAGTTCGTCGAGACCCGCCGTACCACCCAGGGGCCGCTGTGACCGCCTCCCTGCCCCGCCAGGCCATGCCCCCGGACGAGCCGCCCGGGCCGCCCGAGGACCGCGTTCACAGGAACCGCCGTCGCGCCCTGACCCTGCTGATCATCGTGCTGCTCATCGGTGTCCCGGCCGGCTATCTGGTGATCTCCGCCAACCAGAGCCGCGACAGCGGCAAGGACAAGGAGCGGAAGTGGGCGGCGCGCGGCCTCACCGAGGCGTGGCCCTCCAAGGTCCAGCGCCACATCTACGAGGTGCCCGTCCCGCGCCAGGCCGACGGCGAGGGAATCCTGTCGACGAAGGTCGCGTACTACGAGACGAACAACTGGCGCACCAGCCGCCTGTACGTCCAGTTCATGACCACGAACGCGGGGCTCGACTACTTCTTCAAGGCCATGGGCGTCCCCCGCACCAGCCTGAAGAAGGACGACCTCTCCATCAGCGCCCGGGACCGGAAGATCGTCGGCTGGGAGTTCAAGGAACCGGGCCCGTGGTGGGGGCTCGCCCACTCGCAGAAGAACCCGGCACCGACGCAGCACATCGTCGTGAAGTGGTCCCACCCCAACCACTACATGGTGTACGTCGTCTCGCGCACGACCCCCTGACCGGCCGCGCGACGCGCTTCGACCCGTTTCCGGAACCTGAGTATCAGCATCAATGTCAGACCCCGCCCGTACAGTCGAAGACGTCCGACCGGACGGACACGGCATGAGGGCGGGAGGTGACGTACGCATGAGCCACGAGACGTCGGCGACAGCGGTGGCGGACGTGTCCGTGCGCCTCGCGGCCGTCTTCCTGCCCGCCCCTCTTCCGTGCGAGGGCCGCATCGCCTTCTGGGACCCGGAGGGGGACACGGGCCTGCCGGACGGGGGCGACGGTCATACGGAACTGACGGTCGTACGACGACACGGCGCCGGCGTCCGCCGCCGGACCACCCCCGCGCTGACGCTGCCTGTCGACGCGGCGCTGCCGCTGCTCGTGCGGGCCCGCCGCGACCCCGCCGCCCACCCCGCCACGGCCTGCTGGGGCGCCGCCGCGCTGCACGCCCTGCGGCTCACGGCCCGCGGCAGACTGCTGCCCGGGCTCACCCCCACCGGCCACGACGCCTGGCGTGCGGGCCCGCTGGACCCCGACGACATCGCCCACCTCAGGGCCATCGCCGCCGCCCTGCCGTACGAGGGCCACGCGGTGCCCCTGCCAGGCTCCGGCCCCCTGCTGCTGCCCGAGCCGGAGGCGCTGCTGCGCGCCTTCCTGGACGCCGTCGCGGACACCCTGCCGCGCACCCCCGCCGCTCCGTACGCGTCGGGGATGCCCTTCGCCGCGCGTCCGGCCCAGCGGCTGCCGGACGCCCACGACTGGGCGGCGGAGGTCGCCGCGGGCATGGACGCGGGTGTACGGATCTCGCTCCGCCTCGACCTGTCGGCGTACGAACTGTTCGACGACCCCGGCCGGGCGCCCACCGCGGGCGCGGCGATCGTCCAGGTGCACAGTCTCGCCGACCCCACCCTGGTGACCGACGCGGCGACCCTGTGGGCGGGCACCGCGGACGCGGCCTTCGGAGCCCGCGCCCGCGTGGACGCCGCCCTGGCGGTGCGCCGCGCGGCCCGCGTCTGGCCCCCGCTCGACCGCCTCACCGAGCAGGACACGCCCGACGTCCTCGCCCTCTCCGAAGAGGAGCTGTACGACCTGCTCGGGGTGGTCGCGACCCGGCTCGCCGCCGCCGGCGTCGCCGTGCACTGGCCCCGGGACCTCGCCCAGGACCTGACCGCCCAGGCGGTCGTACGCCCGGCGCCCGGCTCGGCCAAGGACGGCACCGGCTTCTTCGAGAGTGAGGAACTCCTGCAGTTCCGCTGGCAGTTGGCGCTCGGCGGAGATCCGCTCACCGAGGCCGAGATGGATCTGCTGGCAGAGGCCCACCGTCCCGTCGTCCGTCTCAAGGACCAGTGGGTGCTCGTCGACCCGGCGCTCGTCCGCAAGGCACGCAAGCGCGAACTGGGCCTGCTCGACCCGGTCGACGCGCTCTCCGCCGCACTCACCGGCCGTGTGGAGGTCGACGGCGAGAGCGTCGAGGCGGTCCCGGTCGGCGCGCTCGCGGCCCTGCGCGACCGGCTGACGGCGGGCATCACTCCCGTGGAACCACCCCCGGGGCTGCAGGCCCGCCTCCGCGACTACCAGCTCCGGGGCCTGGCCTGGCTGGACCTGATGACCTCCCTCGGCCTCGGCGGCTGCCTCGCCGACGACATGGGGCTCGGCAAGACGATCACCGTCATCGCCCTGCATCTGCGACGGTCCCGCAGTGAGCCGACGCTGGTGGTCTGCCCGGCCTCGCTGCTCGGCAACTGGCAGCGCGAGATCAACAAGTTCGCGCCCGGTGTCCCCGTCCGCCGCTACCACGGCCCCGACCGCACCCTGGACGACATGACGGGCGGCTTCGTCCTCACGACGTACGGCACCATGCGCTCGATGGCGCCCCGGCTGGCCGAACAGCCGTGGGGGATGGTCGTCGCGGACGAGGCACAGCACGTCAAGAACCCGTACTCGGCGACGGCGAAGGCACTGCGCACGATCCCGACCCCCGCGCGCGTAGCGCTCACCGGCACCCCCGTGGAGAACAACCTCTCCGAACTCTGGGCCCTGCTCGACTGGACGACCCCCGGTCTCCTGGGCCCCCTCAAGTCCTTCCGCGCCCGGCACGCGCGCGCGGTGGAGACCGGTGAGGACGAGGAGGCGGTGGCCCGGCTCGCCCGCCTGGTCCGCCCGTTCCTGCTGCGCCGCAAGAAGTCCGACCCGGGCATCGTCCCCGAACTGCCGCCGAAGACGGAGACGGACCACCCGGTCCCCCTGACCCGCGAACAGGCCGCGCTGTACGAAGCGGTCGTGCGCGAGTCGCTGCTCGCCATCGAGGCGGCGGACGGCATCGGCCGCCGGGGCCTGGTGCTGAAGCTGCTGACGTCCCTCAAGCAGATCTGCGACCACCCCGCCCTGTACCTGAAGGAGGAGGCCCCCGGTCCCGCCGCAGGAGACCGGCTGGCCGCCCGTTCCGGCAAACTCGCCCTGCTGGACGAGTTGTTGGACACCCTGCTCGCCGAGGACGGCTCGGCACTGGTCTTCACACAGTACGTGGGGATGGCCCGCCTGATCACGTCCCACCTCGCGGCCCGCGCGGTCCCGGTGGAACTGCTGCACGGCGGCACCCCGGTCCCTGAGAGGGAACGCATGGTGGACCGCTTCCAGAGCGGGGCGACCCCGATCCTGATCCTCTCCCTGAAGGCCGCCGGCACCGGCCTGAACCTCACGCGCGCGGGCCATGTCATCCACTTCGACCGCTGGTGGAACCCGGCGGTCGAGGAACAGGCCACGGACCGCGCCTACCGCATCGGCCAGACCCAGCCGGTCCAGGTGCACCGCCTGATCACCGAGGACACGGTCGAGGACCGCATCGCGGAGATGCTGGAGTCCAAGCGGGCCCTGGCCGACGCGATCCTGACCTCCGGCGAGTCGTCCTTCACGGAACTGACGGACCGGGCACTGTCCGACCTGGTCTCCCTGCGCGGGGCGGTGTGATGTCGTCGGAGGAGCACGGAGAGCACCGGGAGCGAGAGGAAGGGCACGCCACGGTGGGGGAGGAGCCGACGTCGGGCGGGCGCCCCCTGTCGGGCGAGGCCGAGCCGGACCGGCCCGCCGACGCCGCGCGCAGGGCGTTGCGGGCCGCGCGGGAGCGTGCGGGTCAGGAGACGACCGGGACCCATGGCGCGGTCGAGGCCGGAGCGCGTGAGACCCGGCCGGGAGACGTGGCTCGTGCCGCTCTGCGGGGCGCGACGTCGCGGGCCGGGGGCCAGGTCGCCCAGGCGGAGGCAGAGGCGGCTGACGTGACCGGCCAGGAGGTTCGTGAGGTTCCGACGACGCGTGCCGACCCCGGGGACCGCACGGGCGGGCGCCCCGCGGATGTCGCCCGGGAGGCTCTGCGCGCCGCGCGCGGGGAGGCGCGGCGGGCCCGGCCGGACGCGGAGACGCCGGCAGTCGCGGCCACCCGGCGGCCCGTCCGGCCCGTGCCTGGGCGGGACCCACGTGACCGGAGTCCCGGGGACCGGAGGCGTGACGTACGAGAACTGCTCGCCGGTTCCTTCGAGTTGCCCGCCGACGAGTCCCCGGCGGATCCGGTGAGGGGCCCGGAGACCCGGGACGACGGGCCGAGCACGGATCCGTCGCCGCCGGTGACCGTCGGGGATGTCCTGCGTGCCGTCGCCGCACCGGCTTCGCGAGGCGGCAGCACGGGTGTCGAGGCCCCGGAGGCTTCACCCGGCGGGCCATGGGACACCCGGAACACCCTGGGCACCGCGAACACCCGGGACACCGCCAGGTTCCGGCAGGCGGCGCCCCTCGTCGAGGCTCCCCGCAACATCTCACGCCTCGCCTCCCCGTCCTCCTCCATGGCCGCCCCCGGCCGTGACGGTGAGCTGCGCCGCACCTTCCCCGCCCTGCCGGCCTCGACGAACCGGGAGGCGTCGTCCCAGCAGGTCGGCTTCGCGGAGAGCTGGTGGGGAAACGCCTGGGTGGCCGCCCTGGAGGAGGGCGCGTTGGATGCCGCCCGGCTGGTGCGGGGGCGCGGGTATGCCGCAAAGGGGCACGTCGATGCCATCACCGTGACACCGGGGCTCGTGCTCGCCTATGTGCAGGGCTCCCGGCCGCGCCCGTACCGCGTCCAGGTGCGGCTGCGCACCCTCGGCGACCAGGAGTGGGAGCGGTTCCTGGACGCCGCCGTGGAGCGGCCCGGCCACATCGCCGCACTGCTCGACAAGGAGCTGCCCCAGTCCCTCGCCGACTGCGGGGCTCCGCTGCTGCCCGGCCCCGGCGACCTCGAACCCCTGTGCAGCTGCCCCGACTCCGGACACCCCTGCAAGCACGCCGCCGCGCTCTGCTACCAGACCGCCCGCCTCCTCGACGCCGACCCCTTCGTCCTGCTCCTCCTGCGGGGCCGGGGCGAACGGGAGGTGCTCGACGAGTTGTCCCGGCGCAACGCCGCCCGCGCCGCCCGTGCCGCTCAGGAGCAGCAGCCGGGGTCCTTCCCAGGGGTCCGGGCCTCCGACGCGCTCGCCCCGCGCACCCGCCCGCCCCTGCCGGCCCCGCTGCCTCCCCGCCCGCACCCCGAGCCGCCTCCGGCCTACCCGGCGTCCCCGGGTGGCCCGGACCCCTTCGCGCTGGACCAGTTGGCGACGGACGCCGCCGCCCGCGCCCACACGCTGCTCACCAGCGGCCTCGACCCGGTCGGTGAGCTGACCCTGTGGCAGGACGCCGTACGTCTCGCCGCCGCCCGCCCCGGCTCCGGCCTCACCGCCGGCACCCGCGCCCTCTACTCCTCGCTCGCGAGAGCCGCCGGCTGTAGCACGGCGGATCTGGCGCGTGCGGTGGCCGCCTGGCGGCAGGGCGGACTCGACGGACTCGCGGTCCTCGAGGAGGCCTGGGACCCGCCGGCGGGACGGTTCGACCGCGCCCGCCCCCTCCTCCTCGCCGCCGACCTCCCCGCCTTCAGACCCCGGCGCAACCACCTCACCCACCCGCGCGGCCACATACAGCTGCGCCTGGGCCGCGACGGCCTCTGGTACGCGTACGAGTCCGAACCGGGCCACGACGACTGGTGGCCCCGCGGCACCCCCGACCTGGACCCGGTCGGCGCCCTCACCGGCCTCGGCAACCCGACGGAGCCCTGACCCGGCGGGTGGCCTGGCCGTCCGGCGTCAGGCCTCCGCCGAAGGGTGGTGGTAGGGAACCGTTCGCCTACCGCGGGCCCGGCTCGGTGCCGGCCACGTAGACGGTGTTGGTCGAGGTGCCACCCTGCAGGAAATTGTCGAAGTCGACGACATGGGCCGCCGACCGCGAGAAGACCTCTGCGAGTACGGCGGTGAACTGTTCGTCCGGCGGGTCGTTCGACCACAGGGCGAAGACCCCGCCCGGGTGGAGGTGTTCGGCGAGAGCGCGGAGCCCGGCAGGCTGGTAGAGGGCCGCGTGGCGCGGGTGGAGCACATGGCGCGGCGAATGGTCGACATCCAGCAGGACGGCGTGGAAGCGGCGGCCCGGCTCGCTCGGGTCCAGACCGCCCGAATCTGCCGCCATCGCGAAGAAGTCGCCTTGAACCAGGCGGCACCGGGCGTCCGAAGTCAGCCGGGCGCCGAGAGGGACGAGACCCCGCTGATGCCAGTCGATGACTTCGGCGAGCGTGTCGATCACGGTCAGCGAGCCCACCCGGGGGTCGTCCAGCACAGCCTGGGCGGTGTAACCGAGTCCGAGTCCGCCGACGACGACGTCCAGCTCACTGCCGGGCAGTTCCGCCAGCCCGAGTTCCGCGAGCGCGATCTCGCCGGCCGTGAAGAGGCTGGACATCAGGAACTCGTCGCCGAGCTTCACCTCGTACACATCGGCGCCCGACACCGGGTCGCGCCGACGCCGCAGGCTGATGTCACCCATCGCTGTCGGGCGCCAGTCGATCTCCTCGAAACGCGCGCTCATACGTTTACCTTTCTGCCGCACCGCCGGTGTCCGAAGCCGGTGCCCGGAACGCCGGTCGGCGCGGGTGTGGACGCAGCCGCGAAACCCGCCCCTTGCCCTGCTGGTAGGGCAGGGCAAGGGGCGGGGGCCGTCGGTCAGGCGTCGATGATGACGGGGATGATGAGAGGCCTGCGGCGGTGGGTACGGAAGGCCCAGTTCGCCACGGCACGAGCGATCAGCTGTTCCAGCTGGCGCGCGTCGCCGACGCCTTCCTGGGCCGCCGTCGCCAGAGTCTTCTCGATGACGGGGATGACCGGTTCGAAGGTGGTGTCGTCGTGGACGAACCCCCGTGCCAGGAAGTCGGGAGTCTCGGCAAGGGCACCCGTGTCGGCGTCGACGATCGCCACCACGGTGACCACGCCTTCCTCCGCGAGGGTGACACGGTCCTTCAGGGACGCCTCGGTGGCGCCGCCGACCTCCATGCCGTCCACGTAGACGTTGCCCGCGGGCACCTTGCCGGTGATCGACGCACGCCCGTCCACCAGGTCGACGACGACGCCGTCCTCGGCGATGACCACCCGCTCGGGATCGACTCCGGTACGGATGGCCAGGTCGGCGTTGGCCCGCAGGTGGCGCCACTCGCCGTGCACGGGCATGACGTTGCGGGGCTTGACGATGTTGTAGCAGTACACGAGCTCACCGGCGCTGGCGTGCCCGGAGACGTGCACCTTGGCGTTGCCCTTGTGGACGACATGCGCGCCCCACCGGGTCAGCCCGTTGATCACCCGGTAGATGGCGTTCTCGTTGCCGGGGATCAGGGAGCTGGCGAGCAGGACGGTGTCGCCCTTGCCGATGCGGATCACATGGTCGCGGTTGGCCATCCGGGACAGAGCCGCCATCGGCTCGCCCTGTGATCCGGTGCACACCAGGGCGATCCTGTGGTCCGGCAGCTTCTCCATTTCCTTGGTACTCACGACCAGGCCGCTGGGAACCTTCAGATACCCGAGGTCGCGGGCGATGCCCATGTTGCGGACCATGGAACGGCCCACGAAGGCGACCTTGCGGCCGTGCTGGTGCGCGGCGTCCAGGACCTGCTGGATGCGGTGCACATGGCTGGCGAAACTGGAGACGATCACCCGGCGCGGGGCGGTACGCATCACCTGCTCGATCGCCGGGTTCAGTTCGCGCTCGGAGGTGGTGAAGCCGGGGACCTCGGCGTTGGTGGAGTCGGTGAGGAAGAGATCGACGCCCTCCTCGCCGAGGCGGGCGAAGGCGCGCAGGTCGGTGATGCGGTCGTCCAGCGGGAACTGGTCCATCTTGAAGTCGCCGGTGTGCAGCACCATCCCGGCCCCGGTACGGATCGCGACCGCGAGACTGTCCGGGATGGAGTGGTTGACCGCCACGAACTCGCAGTTGAAGGGGCCGAAACCGCGCCGGTCGCCCTCACGTACCCGCACGGAGCGCGGCCGGATTCCGTGCTCTTTGAGCTTGGCCTCCAGGAAGGCCAGTGTCAGCTTCGAGCCCACGACAGGGATGTCGGAGCGCTCACGCAGGAGGTACGGCACGGCACCGATGTGGTCCTCGTGGCCGTGGGTGAGCACCACGGCCACGATGTCGTCCAGACGGTCACGGATCGAGGTGAAGTCCGGCAGGATCACGTCCACGCCGGGTTGGTTCTCTTCGGGGAACAGCACGCCGCAGTCGACGATGAGCAGCTTTCCGGCATGCTCGAAGACGGTCATGTTGCGGCCGATCTCACCAAGGCCGCCCAGGGCGGTGACCCTCAGCCCTCCTTCAGGCAGGGGAGGGGCGGCTTTCAGTTCGGGATGCGGATGGCTCATATTCCGACGTTACCGGAGAGCCCGCACGCGCTGATCCACTGGCTGCCCGACGAGCCGGGTTCAAACGTCGCTGGAGAGGTCTTTCACCCGATCCGGCCCACATCCTCACAGCCCCCGTCACAGAGGCAGCCGTGAGATGTGGGAGCGTAAGTCGAGTGATCGACGCACAGACCGGCACCCTGCAATACCGCTTTGACGGGCCGCAAGACGCACCTGTCCTGATCCTGGGTTCCTCAGGGTACGACATGGCACAGGTTGGAAACGCCGTCCATACCGGTCCAGTGAGAGCATGCGGGTCCATGAAAGGCCAGGTCAGAGCGTTGAGGATCGGTGGCGTCGATCCAGTCCGTGACACATTTGTGAGACGCGAAGGCAGGAGGGGCACGGTCCGCAGGGCTGTGTCTCGCGGCTTCTGTATCTCGTCTCGGCGGCGGCTGGGTCACCCGTCGCCGGCGTCGGGAGTCCGGTGGAGTGGGTGCTCAGGTGGGTCCGTAGGGGCTACAGCCGTGCATGAATGGCTGGAGGTCTTCGGTGCGAGGCTCGGGGGTTTCGGGTAGCAACGGTGATCCGTTGAGCGGGTTCAGGCGTTGGACGTGGCTCTCCGTCCACGCGATCCATGCCTCGGCTTCCTCCCTGGCCGGCCCGGGCGGCAGACTTTCTGCGTGAAGTCGGAGTGCGCCGACGTACTCGACGAGGCCGGCTGCGCGCTGCCACGCCGCGTGCTGTGCTTCGAGGTGGCGGACACGGGCCCTGAGGCCACGTGGGCGTCCCAGCCGGCCGTTGCCCCGGCTGGACCGTGGGAGGTCACTCCGCCGGACCCGACGTCTCGCGGGAAGGGTGGCATGTTCAGGCCGTACCTGTTAGCTTCCCCTCCGCTCATACATTCAGTCATGACATGTATGAATGGAGGCAGCATGCGGGGCAAGACGGCTGTGGTGCTCGGCGGTAGCGTGGCGGGGCTGTGCGCCGCGGGAGTGCTCGCGAGGCATTTCGACGAGGTGATCGTCCTGGAGCGGGACTGGCTCCCGCCGGACGCGCAGCATCGGCGGGGCGTGCCGCAGAGCAAGCACCCGCACTTCCTCCTCAACTCCGGGCGTCGCGCGATCGGCGAGATCTTTCCTGGCTTCGAGGAGGCACTGATCGCCGCGGGCGGGATGCGCCTGATGCCGGCGATGGACGCGGCGTACTGCGAGCACGCCGGCTGGGCCCCGCGCAAGGCCGGGTCGATGACGATGGTCTACAGCTCCCGCGTGCTCATCGAGCGGATCCTGCGCGACAAGGTCCGTGAGCTCCCGGCCATCGAGATCCGCGAGGGCGTGACCGTCACCGGACTTCGTTCCACCAGGGGCGGCACCGCGCTCGGGCGCGTCGAGGGAGTCGAGTACCGCGCGGGCGACGACTCGGGCCACCTGTCCGCCGACCTGGTCGTCGACGCGCTGGGGCGCGGCTCCTCCGTCGCCGACTGGCTGAGCACGGCGGGATGGCCGGCGCCGCCGGAGAAGACTCTCGACGCCAAGGTCACCTACACGTCGCGGTGGTACGACCTGCCGCCCGCCGACCGGCGTCCACCGGCGTGGTGGTGGAAGCACCTGGTCGTCACTCCGACCCAGAACACCGGCGACCATCCCGAAGAACACGAGTTCCTCAGCAACTTCTTCCCGATCGAGGGGAACCGCGCCATCGTGTGCATGGGGGCGTGGGGCATCCGGATGCCGCGCGAGGTCGACACCTTCGAGTCCGCGGTGGACCGCGTGCGGGCCAGGTCCTTCGGGCAGGCGACGCGTGCCTGCACTCCGACCTCCGGGGTGCACCTCACTCGTTCGACCGGCAACAAGTGGCGCCGATTCGACCTGCTCGACCAGCCCCCGCTCGGGCTGGTCTGCGTCGGTGACTCGATCTGTGCGTTCAACCCGTTCTACGCCCAGGGGATGAGCTCGGCGGCCCGCTCCGCGCTCATCCTCGCCGAGATGCTGCACGGCCACGACGTCCTCGACCTCGCCTTCTTCCGCGAGTTCCTCACCCGGCAGAAGAAGTCACTCGACGTGCCCTGGATGCTCGCGATGGCCCGTGACCAGGCATATGACTTCGCGACCGGGAGTGAGGTCGTCGCTCCCTGGCGCCGCAAGCTGGCCGCGCGCCTCAGCTGGCCGGTCTTCAACGCCATCAACGCCACGAGCCGCGAGGACGCCTACGTCGAGCGGACGTTCGCCCAGGTCTTCAACCTCGACATGTCACTCAGGGAGATGACCACCGATGTGCGGTTCTGGTTCGGCATCGCGCGCTACAAGGTGCGTCAGCGGCTCGGACGCACGGTCGTGCCCGGCGGATTCAATGACCAGCAGGATCCGCCCGGCACCGACTTCACCGGCCTGACCCGCGCCGGCAGCTCGCCGTACGCCGAGACCGACCTCGTCAATGACTGACCCGAGGAGCGAGGAATGAGCTATTCATGCGACTCGGCGGCCGAGCGCCTCGCTGGAAGGCTCGGCTTCTCCTGCCATGACGCCGATCCCGTCGTGGACTTCCGCAACCCGTTCGGTCTCGAGAACGGCACCATGCCGTTCCTCGAGCTGCTCATCATCGGCGGTGCGGTGTTCGCCCTCGTCCATGCGTGGCGGCGGTGGCGGCGCGACGGCGACCCGGTCAACATCTCCCTGTGGTTCGCCTCGCTCGTCTACCTGGCGGTGATCGAGCCGCCGCTCTATTTCCCGGCCTGGTTCGGCCTGGAGGAGCACGTCGGGTTCATTTTCTCCCACAACGTGTTCACCGTGCAGTTCATGTACGACCGGCTGCCGCTCTACATAGTGGCCTTCTACCCGGCGCTGTCGCAGCTCGCCTACGAGGTGGTCCGTGTTCTCGGCGTCTTCGCGCGACGTGGGCTCCTTCTCGGTTCGCTGGCGGTCGCGTTCGCCTGCCAGGCGTTCTACGAGATCTTCGATCAGCTCGGACCTCAGCTGAAGTGGTGGGCCTGGAACCCCGGCAACGAGATGATCAACAAGCCGGCGCTCACCTCGGTCCCGATGAACAGCATGTTCCTGTTCGCCTCCGTGTCCTTCGGCGCGATGACCTACCTGGTCGTCCGGCTGGTCGGCGCGAAGGACGGCCGAGGCACGCTCACCGGCCGGCAAACCAGCCTGCGTACCGTGGCCGCCGGCGCCCTCACACCGTTGGCGATGGCGGTCGCCGGCGTGCCCAGCAACATCTTCCGCGGTGGGGACCACCTTGGGATCCAGCGGGCCATCATCGGTGCCGAGCTCGCCCTGGTCTGGACCGTCGGCCTCTACCTTCTCGCGGACGCCTGGCGCGCGCGGCGAACAGATCCGGCTCCGGTGGCATCGCCGCTGTTCGCGCGGATCTATCCGGCGCTGTACCTCGGCGTCCACATCGTCCTCTGGCTGGTCGCATTGCCGGCCTACTTCGCGGCGGCCAATGGCATCACCGAGCAGGGCACACCGATCGGCAGCCTGTGGTACACCGTGCTGTGCACCGTAGCCGCAACCGGGCTCATCGTGGCCGTACTCCGCGCGACCATGTCCCGGCAGACCACAGAGCCTGTGCGATCCTGAGTCCATGGGGCATCACGGCTGGGGAGGCCGGCCTCCCGCATCGGACGCGGAGGCCCGGCAGCGCATCATCGACGCGACCGCCCGCTGCATCGACAGGCACGGCGTCACGAAGACGACCCTGTCCGACGTCGCCGGCGAGCTCGGCGTCACCCGCCAGACCGTCTACCGCCACTTCGGCCGCATCAGCGACATCATCGGCGAGGTGGCGGCCCAGGGCGCCGAGTCGTTCGTCGACCTGATGATCGCGCACCTGCAAGGGACCACCGACCCGGCCGAAGCCGTGGTCGAAGGCATGGTCTTCTGCGTACGGACCATCCCCACCGAGCCACGCCTGAGCCTTCTGCTGCAACTCGGAGACACCACCGCCTTCGGCCGCGGCGCCACCACCAGGGAAACCATCGCCTACGGCGCCAAGATGCTGCAGCGCTTCCCCGTCGACTGGGCCGCCGCCGACATCGACGAGGACGACCTCAACGGCCTCGCCGAGATCATCATGCGACTCCTCACGTCGCTGCTGCAGCACCCCAGCGAGCCACCGCAGGACGAAACCCGGCTCCGCACCTTCCTCAACCGCTGGCTGGCCCCGGCCCTGTCCCGGACATCAGCATCCGCGCACCCACGTTCTTGAACTGAGGGGCCCTCTACAAGGGGGGGTGATCCGGCGCAGCCTGCGGAGTGGCAGGATCCGGCGGAGCTGTCCCGGCACCTCACTCTCGCCAAGGAGTATCCGGAGGTGCGGGGGCATGTGTTCTTCGCTGCCAGGGAGGTGAAGGCGGACAGGATCGGGGCGATGGCCCGGGTGGTTGCCGACCACTACCAGGGGTCGGCGAGGATTCCCCGGTGATCGAGGGTCCGGCCGTCTACAGGGTGGTCATGGAGGTCTTGAGTCGGCATCCTGAATCGGAACGGTCTCGGATACTGGGTGTGCTGTTCCCGGATCGTGTGGCTGCCCGGGATGAGCGGCGGCCTTCCCGTTCCTGCACACCGCTTCCGCGTAGAGGTGCTGGCGGTGGCTCGATCAAGGTCGCGGTCATAAGACAAGGGCCCAGGGCCCGATGCCTGGTACAGCGGCCCGGGAATGGGGCGGGCCCTGCCGGTACGGCGCCTCATCGTGGGCCCTGATTGGGGTGTCCCGGCCCGTGTGCCCCTCGGCCCGCGGTGTGAGGGTGGTCGTGGTGCCGGCCCCCTTGGTGCCAACGACGCCGGAGGCGGAGCGGTCAGGCATGCGTGGCCTCCGCGGCACGGCTTCACCCACGGCCCATGCCCCCATCCAGGGGATGAAAGTCATACCGGACAGGGAGGTCAACTGTCCGCCCGCAGGGACCTGAAATGACCGCTACCTGGACGGCCCGCCGTCCGTGGAGATACGCGCCATAGAAGAGCCCGGCCGGTAGTAACGGCCCGGCCGGGCTTTTCACAGGGCGTGCGCCAGTGACCTGGCGGCGCCTGCTGAACAGACGAGCGTCAGGCGGGGGTGATGTTCTCCGCCTGGGGGCCCTTCTGACCCTGGGTGACGTCGAAGTTCACCTTCTGGCCTTCCTGAAGCTCGCGGAAGCCGGAGCTGGCGATGTTCGAGTAGTGGGCGAAGACGTCCGGGCCGCCACCGTCCTGCTCGATGAAGCCGAAACCCTTTTCGGCGTTGAACCACTTAACGATGCCGCTGGCCATGTGTCCTCCAAGGGGACTCGAAATCGGTCCCGCACCGTGCGGGAACCGGAGGTGATCGCCCTGGTCCTCAGAGACGGTGAACAACAAAATCGCCCGTGAGGGTGTGCTCACGGGCGACCGGTACTTCGGAACCATGACAGCTACCGCAGACGGTACACGTACTGTTCTGCTCGCACCACGAGGACATCGATGCTTCCGTGGAGCTCGATCACGGTGATGCCGCGGACAAGGTAACTGCGCGTGTGCCGACATGGGGGCGGCAGCCTCCCCGGTATCGGGTGATTCCGGCGCTGCTCCGAGGCTGTATTTGTCTCCTTGATGCCCATGACGGTTCCTGACATGAGACCCCCGCTGGACGGGAGTTCGTGGTCGTCGGACCGTCGCCGGGGACTGGGCCAACGCCCAACTACCGTACGGGCGCGTGCCGGTCGTATCCGGCTGGTGCGGCGGGTGACTTGGGTGTCTGTCAATGCCGGTCACGAGCAGACGAAGGGTGAGGCCATCCTCTCGTCTTGCGGCAGCAGTTGGTCTCCGGTCCGGACGAAGTCTTCCGAGAGTGATCGGACGCCGCCTTTGTGCCGGTGCTGGTGGGACTGTTGCGTGGTGCTGTCCCGGGCGGGGGTCTGACCCTTGAGATCTATGACCGAAGTGTCCAGTCACGGGCTTGTCGACTGTCGTTGCGGGATGGTGTCTGCTGTCACCGGGCCACAGGGCGTGTCCCAATAGGGGCCTTGCCGAAGTTCAGGCGCCATCACGGTTCAGACCGCCCGTCCAGGCCGGTGCCAGCCACCCAGTACGTCACCACGCGGGAGGCGAACCAATCATGACGATCAGACAGCGCAGCACGTCCTCCAGTACGGATCCTCCGGTTCCGGGCGAGGTCGTTCTGGGCGTGGACACGCACGGCGAGATTCATGTTGCGGCCGTGGTCTCTCCTCTGGGGGAGGTCCTGGGTACTGAGTCCTTTCCGGCTACGGCGACCGGCTATGTTCGGCTGTTCGTCTGGGCCCGCAGGCTGGGGGTGGTGCGCCGGGCTGGTGTGGAGGGCACCGGTACCTTCGGTGCGGGCCTGTCCCGCTATCTGCTGGCTCAGGACGTCCAGGTCTTCGAAGTGAACCGGCCCGATCGCTCGGCCCGCCGTCTGCTCGGGAAGTCGGACCCGCTCGATGCGCGGGCTGTGCTCAGTGGTCGCGCCCGGGCGCGGGCCAAAACCGGCGACGGTCCGGTGCACAGTGCCCGGATGTTCAAACTCGCCAAGGTCTCCGCGGTCAAGGCCCGTACACAGGCGATCAACCAGCTCAAGGCCGTCCTGGTCATAGCTGACCCCGCCTTGCGGGAGCGGTTGTCGAGCCTGGGCAATGCCGAGCTGTTCCGCACCTGCGCGCGCCTCGGCCTGTGCGACGGCGGGGGCGACGAGGACGCGGTGGCCCAGGCCACCCATATGACCCTGAGCATGCTCGCCGAGCGCATCGAGCAGCTCACCGGGCAGATCGATGAGCTGAACCGGCGCCTGACCCGGCTCGTCGAGCGCCACGCCCCGCAGCTGCTCGTACCGGTGGGTATCGGCCCGGACAGTGCCGTCACTCTCCTGATCACCATGGGAGACAATCCCGAGCGGCTGAGCACTGAGGCATCCTTCGCCGCTTTGTGCGGGGTCAGCCCCGTCGAGTACTCCTCGGGCCGGCGGAGTACGCGGCGGCTCAACCACGGCGGCGACCGGCAAGCCAACGCGGCCCTGCACCGCATCGTGTTCACCTGGCTGCGCCACGACCCGCGCACCCAGGCGTACTACGAACGCCGCACCCAGGAGGGCAAGACCCGCCGTGAGATCATCCGATACCTCAAGCGATATGCCGCCCGAGAGGTCTTCAACCTGGTCAGGACGGTATCCATCGCCCCCCAGTCATAGGGGCGTCTGTGACGCGTGATGGTCGTTGAGGCCCTCGCCGGGCAGGCGTCGGCAGGGGCCCTCAGCGTTCCTCAACGGCGAGGTCCTCTCCTCGATTAGAGCCGGCGTGAAATCGTTCGTTGCCTCAAGCGCTATGAGGCCCGGGAGGTCTTCCACCTGGTCGGACGGCGCGGGCCCCGGTCACCACTGGATCGTCCCTGGGACCGACGGCGGCGCCTCCCGTGCCGTGACCGTCTCGCGTGCCGACGCGCGGACGTCGGGGTGTGCGTGCCGGCGCAGGGTGCGGAGCTGGCCGCGCCACGGCTCCGTCCACCGAGAACGGCTGCCGCCGGAGACGGTGAGCCTGATGGCGAACAGGCCCTGGACCAGGTCCGGTTCCGCACCCAGCGTGCGGGCGGTCTCCAACCACGCGTCCGGCGCGGAGCCGCTGATCGCGTTGAGCCGCGAGCTGATCCCTTCTGCGATGTCCCGGGCGAGCAGCGGACGTCCTTCGCAGTCGGCAGCCAGTCGGCGCAGGCCCGAGGACAGCGCGGTGGCGTCCTTGTTCAGTTCGAGGGCGTACAGCCGGAGTTCGGCGACGGAGCGCGCGAAATCCTCGTGCCCGGCGGCGGTGTCGGCGGCGCGCAGCAGCGCGTCCGCCGTCGGCCGGCCCCCGCCCCGGTAGCGGTGGTGGAGCAGGAGGTGGTGCAGCAGGCTCGCGGCCCGCTGCCGGGCCGGCTGGTCGCGTTCGGGCTCGGCGTCGGGCTGGTCCGGGTCTCCTGTGGCTTCCAGCATCGCCCGCAGGGCCCGAAGGTACGGGCCGTCGTCGTCCGCCGCGAGCTCCACCAGCTCCTGCCCGGCCATCGCCCACACCGCCCGATCGGCAAGGTCCGTGGTGGCGGCCACCAGCATCTCGGCGATCTCCGGCTGCCACGGTGCCCATTCCGCCAGTGCTGGGAACAGCGCCGCAGCCGTTTCCGGTTCGAGCGGCTCGCAGGCGCGATGCAGCAGCCCTGCGTACCTGGCCCGATGCTCCTCGTCCACCTCGGCCACGGCCGCCCGTGCCAGCTCCTGGCGGAGCTCCGTGCGTCCCTGCGCGGCCGACTCCAGCATGGGCCAGCTGGCTGGCTCCGCCAGCATCCCCTGGGCAAATGCGACGCACACCGACTGCACGTCGTGGTGCTGCCCGGGCAGCTCGAACGCCTCCCGCAGCAGCGGCGCCGCCTGCGCCGGGGGCAGCATCGTCGCCGCGAGGCGCACCGCCTCCTTGCGGCTGGTGACCTTCACCGTCCGCGGGTCCTTCGGCGTGAGCAGCCTGCGGAGCTCCGTGGCGAGCCGCGACGGCGCGACGTACTGCGCGGCCCGCGTCGCCGCGTAGACCGCGACCCGGGCGCGGTCGCCGCCCGCGTGCTCCAGCAGCAGTGGCAGCACCTCGTCGGGGCGGTCGGTCCACGGCAGTGCGCCGAGGGCCGCCTCCGCCAGCGGGGCGTTCGACGATCCCGTGTAGCGGCGGACGACTTCCAGGCCCGCCTCCGGGATCACTGCCGCCGCAGAGAGGGCCTGGACGCGCACATGCATCGGCTGCCCCGCGTCGCCCGCCGTGCGCGCGAGCAGCTCCGCCGCCGCCCGCTGCTGGCGCGGCACCCAGCGGTGGGCCCGGTAGGTGCGTGGCGTCCAATGACTGCGGGCGGTCAGGAAGCGGCCGTACGGTGGGGTGTCCGCCAGCAGCGGGTCGAGCAGGTCAGTACGCCACCCCGTCAGGACGCTCAGAACGGACGGCAGGACGGCGGCGGACGGCTCCAGCCGCACGATCCGCTCCACCCGCTCGTCGCGCCCCTTCGGCTGCTCCAGCCAGAGGTCGACGGCGGTGCGGACGGACGCGTCGTTTCCGAACTGGACGGCCTGCCACAGGTACTCCTGGAGTTCGGCCATCCCCCACGCGCGCCGCCCGAGTGCCCGTACGAGTGCGAAGACGAGCGAGTAGTCGGCCTTGTCGGTGGCGGCCTCCAGCCACGGCCGTAGCGCCGCCAGCACCTCGTACTCCTGGCCGCGCCGCAGCACGATGTCGAGGCGGCCGACGTTCGTGCCGCCGGTGTGGCCGGACAGGCGGGTGAGGGTGTCGAGGGCCCAGCCGATGAGCCGCGTGCCGCCCGTGACGGCGTGCTCGCGCAGCACGGACAGGGCGAGCGTGCTGAGCGCGTGACGGGTGCTCCAGGAGGAGTCGCGGGCTTCGACGGCGTCGATGGCGATTCGTCCGAGGTCCTCGGCGGCGTCCTCCGTGAACAGCGAAGGGCGCACCTCCGCCAGTGCGGAGAGGGCGGCGCTGCGGACCGGGTCCTGTTCATTGCGCAGCCGCAGCAGCGCACGCAGCAACCGGCTCACTTCCTGTGGGTCGCGGGAGCGTGCTGCGTTGCGGACGAGCAGTGGGTACGCCGTGGCGCGGTCGTCCGCGGCGGAGCGGCGGACGGCGGTGAGAAGGTCGTCACGGACCTCGTCCGGCGGCAGATAGGCGGCTGCCGTCAGTATCTGCGCCCAGTGCGCACCCCTGCCGCGGGCCAGCGTCGCCATCCGCCGAGCCTCGGCAGTGCGCCGCTCGTACGGCAGTACGTCGAGCAGGGCGGGGCTGAGGTCCGCGTGGGCGAGGTCCTTGCCCTCCATCGCCGCGTCGAACAGGGTGCCGCGGCGGGAGGGCGGCAGGCAGGCCAGCAGCCGGGCGAGAGCGGCCGCGTTGTCCTTCCAGGCGCAGGCGAGGTCGGTGAGTTCCGTCGGGGCGTGGCGGACGAGGCGGCGCAGCACGGCGGGTTCGAGGTGGCCGCTGTTCAGCCGGGACCGCAGCTTCGGGCGTAGCAGCAGCCGCACCGTGCGGCCGGGATCAGCCTCGGCCAGGAGGTGCAGCTTGCGGTCCACGGGCATCGGCAGCGTCTCGTAACGCTCGAGCACGCCCAGCACGCCGAGCGGATCCCGTTCGGCGAGGAGCGCGAGCGCGTCCGCGTGGGACGCCAGCCAGCCGTCCCGTACGACGGCGGGGAGGGTGTCGAGCTGCCGCTCCAGCTCGGCGAGCAGCAGAGCGGGATGGCGGGCGGCGAGCAGCCGGTAGGAGCTCAGTCCGCGGAACAGGCGGGGCAGCAGCCGGGCGGCGGTCTCCGCCGTGCAGGCGGCGAGCAGTTCCGCGGCGGCCTCGGTGCCCCATCGCCGGTACGTCGGCTCGACCAGCGCCTCGGCGAGACCCGTACGCCCCGCCACGGCGATGGCGTGCACGAGCTGCTGCCGCACGGCGGCGGGTGCGTCCTCGATGGCCTCGATCACGGTGGCGTCCGTGAGCCGCCCCTGTCGCAGCGCCCTGATCGCGGGGGCGCGGACGAGGCGGTCGGGGTCCGCGAGGCAGCCCTCCAGATACGCGTCGTGGCGCACCATGTCCGCCGCGGTGGCGGCGAGCCGCCGCCCGTGGACGCCGTGGGCGGCGAGCCCGGTCACAAGCTCGTCGACCGCCCCCATTGCCGCGGCGCGCCGGGCAGCGGAGGCCAGCTCACGCATGCGGTGGGGGTAGGAGAGCCGGTCGACGGCTGTGAGCAGGTGTTCGGTGCGCTGGGACATGAGGGCGATTCTGTCTGGCGAGCGGGGGTGGCGCCTGCGGATTTCGGCGGGGCGGGGGTCGCGTGCGGCAGGCTGTGTGGCTGTCCCTGCGGGCTCTGGGGCGGTCTATGCAGGCTCGGTCAGTAACTCCGCCAGCCGGTCGTGTGCCAACGTGCGGCTCTCCGGGGACGGATGTCGTCGTGGTGGGCGCCGGACAGTCTGCGCAGGAGAGCGCGGCGCTGCTGTGCGAAGCCAGCGTCGAGGTCCGACTGCACACCTGTGCAAGGGATTTGTGTTGAGAGGCGGTTCCGCCCTTCCGCCCCGGCAGCCAGACGCACCGCTGGGCCGCTCCTGGGCGCTGACTGGGGCCGTGTACCAGGTCGCGCTTTCCGGTACTAACCAGAGCAGTCGCGGTTGCAGATGCCCGACTCGCACGTGTCCAGGAGGTTCCCCGCGCGATAACCTCGGGCGGATCGCGCGTCCTTACGCCACCACTGGTGAGGGCGTCGTGTGCAACATTCGTGTGGGCTTCGGGGGTGTGATGGCGTCGGGCAACAGTCGACGATCTGCGGTCAAAGAGGGTGCTGTTTCGGATGGCCACGGCGGCACCGTTATCCGTTTCACCTATGGGAAAGACGTCAATGACGTCCCTGGGACCTCTACGGCAGTCGCACAGTGCCTAGCGGAAATTCGCCTCCACCTCGCGGCTGGTACGGACGCCCAGACCGTCAGGGCTGTGGCGCTCGTATACCGCGCGTTCGACGAGATCGCCGATGCGGAACGAACGGTTGGAACGGTCGCACGCCAGCTGGATGACGCTTTGGCAGCCACCAGCGTCCCAGAGGCGCTGATATCGCGCCTTCGAGAGTTGATGGATCTCGCTGCGAGAGCCCGCAGGCTTCAGGGGACCGTTCCCCGTCCTGCGCTGGATCTGTTGGCCCAGGCAGAGGCCGGCCTGCAAGAGGCATCTGCGATGGAGTCTGCGAATGATCGTTTCGCCACGGCTCATCTGGCAGCGTTACGCACCGCCGCCGCAGTGCTTGCTGCCCGAGGCCGGCCGCCGGAAGGCGCGAGCGATGGGCGCCGCAGGCAGATCCGCAGCGCATGGGAGGTGCTTCCTGAAGTAGCTCCGGAGCTGACCGAGTGGAGCGTTCTCTTCGCGGCCAGGGCTCGAACGCGCGCTCGCGCCGAGGCCGGCCTCCCGGGCGCGGCGAGCATGCGCGAAGCGGAGGACTTGCTTCGCGATGCTCGGATGTTTCTCCGGATCAGCCAGCGGATACTCCTGTCTGACTCTCGGCAGCTTGAAAATCTGCGACTGCCGGACCCGGAGCCCGCGTTCAGAGACGCCGACGAGCGCGCAGCGCTCGAAAGCCCACCGCTAGACATACCCCTTGGTCACACCCCGCCGGGCCCTCCATTGGGCGATGACGACGATGAATGGGACGAGTAGTTGGGGGATATCGCCAAGGGTGTTCTCGGTGGCGGGTGGAGCCTGTTGGTCGGCTGGATCCTGCCGACAGCCATCAACTTGGGCATTCTGGCCATCACCATGGGGCCCAGCCTGCGCCAGGTCCCGGTGGCGAACCAGATATTCACTGCCTCGCCGGGTGCCAAGGCGCTGCTGTTGCTGATTGCTTCCGTATTGACGGGCCTCATCCTCAATGCCTTGCAAGTCCCCCTCTATCGAGTTTTGGAGGGGTACCTGCTCTGGCCGGCGCGGCTGTATGCGCGACGCAGTCGCCACCACCGCAAGCGCCGTAGCGACCTGGCCGATGAACTGACACGGACGCGCCGCGCGCGTCGGGCTGCAGCTGAGCGGATGCAGTCGGCAGGCACTGCACAGAGGCCACCTACCCCTGACGGAGGAGCCCCAGCCGGGCCGGATCCACGCGACGAAGTACTAACAGCGACGCAGCAGGCGCTGCTTGGTGAGCGGCTGGCCAGATATCCGGTGCAGGACGACCAGGTCACGCCTACTAGGCTCGGCAACGCCATTCGGCGCTTGGAGGAGTACGGCTATGACCGGTATCGCCTAGATTCTCAGGTACTTTGGAACGAGCTCACCGCGATGGCACCCGAGCAAGCTCGCCGACAGGTCGACACCGCGCGCACCAGCGTCGACTTCTTCATAGCCCTGCTGTACGGGCACACAGTCCTCGTCGCCATGGCCCTGTGTGCCACATCGGTTGATAGTTCCGATCCTCCAGTTCTCCTCGGCACGGCCGGCGTCCTCTGCGCTCTGTGCCCGCTTTGGTATCGGGCCGCGGTTGCAGCGACTGATGAATGGGCGGCAGCCGTCCGCGCACTGGTCAACCTGGGGCGCCTCCCATTGGCTCAGGCCATGGGCCTTGACCTGCCACAGGACATCGCAGAAGAGAGAGAAATGTGGCGGATGGTCTCTCGGATGTCCCGTTCCCGGTTCCACGACCGAGCTGTCGCTTTGAACCGCTTCCGCTCCTCGCCTGGCATGGGCGAGCCTCGGTGAACGACCGCCCGGTGACGACGGGAGTCGGCGCTGGCATCTGTGGGCGAGTTGCGTCTCCCGGATGCGACTTCTCGTGCTGCTGTAAGCAACTGGAGGCGGCGTCACACAGACTGCCGACGAACGGAAGGGCATCCGGGCTGAGATCCACGGCGGTCGGCCATCCGGATCGGTCAGCAACTGCACGTGCACGCCATTCGGGCGGTGCGTGGCGGAGCAGTCGGCCCGGCCGTCGCCCAGGCGGTCGCACTCCGCGAGCGTCCCCGTCGGCCCGGAGTCCGGCCGGCCGCAGACAACGTGAGCCGCGCCGGGAGCGGATCTGCGGGGATACCGCGCACCAGTGGCTTCAGCCGTTTCCGGGTGCTTGGCGCCTCCTTCCAGGGACCCTGAGCATGCTGGCCCAGCGCATCGAACAGCTCACCGGCCAGATCGATGAGCTCAACCAACGCCTGACCCGGCTCGTCGAGCGCCACGCCCCGCAGCTGCTCGTACCGGTGGGCATAGGCCCGGACAGTGCCGTCACGCTCCTGATCACCATGGGAGACAACCCCGAGCGGCTGAACACCGAGGCGTCCTTTGCCGCCCTTTGCGGAGTCAGCCCCGTCGAGTACTCCTCGGGCCGGCGGAGCACGCGGCGGCTCAACCACGGCGGCGACCGCCAGGCGAACGCCGCCCTGCACCGCATCGTGTTCACCCGGCTGCGCCACGACCCGCGCACCCAGGCGTACTACGAACGCCGCACCCAGGAGGGCAAGACCCGCCGTGAGATCATCCGATGCCTCAAGCGATATGCCGCCCGCGAGGTCTTCAACCTGGTCAGACCGGTTTCCTACACCCCCGCGTCATAGGGGCGTCGGTGATACGGTGCGGCCCCGCTGGGGGTCCGTCCTGACGGGACCTCTGCGCGGAGCCGTGAGACGACGAAGCCGCTCCGGTGCAGATTCGTCGTGAGTTCGACTGCGCTGGCGTGCAGACGCGGTTGGCGCCCTATGGCGTCCGTGGTCCTGCGACGTTTCCAGAATGTGCCTACTTTGCGATTGCACTCGCTGGGAGACGACCCAAGCGGTCCTCCAGGCCACCCGCGGATCAGTATCCACGAAGTGCTGAACACCCATCGGTGCCTAGACGCGGGCCTGATTTGACGGCCGGCCGCGGAAGTACCGGGCGCATCAGCGCGCCTGCGGGAACCTCGCCTACGAGTGCCCGCCCCCAGAAGACTAAAGACTGAGCCGCTCAGGCGCCGGTGTGCAGGTGGGCGACCCAGGTGCTGACCAATAGAGGATGGGTATCGCGGAGTTCGCGCTGGGCCTTGTGCAGTGCCAGAGCCACGTCGCCGGGTCCGGAGCCGGTCTCGGTGAGATGGCCGTAGAAGGCCGTGGCGATCTGGAGGGCGGTCGTGTCGTCCACTGGCCACAGGGTGCCGATGACATGAGGGAAGCCTGCGAGTTGGAACGCCGATGTGAGGTGGATGGCTTCGTCGAGCAGGGTATCGGCGGCGGTGACGGCCGTACTGCAGGCGGAGAGGTAGGCGAGCCGGCCCTGTCCGAGGTTGAGGGTGTTCAGACGTCGCACGGTCATGGGAGCGGAGGCGTGGTCGGTGAGGAGCAACGTGCTTTGCGAGGGTTCCGTCGGATGACACACGGCATGGCAGGCGAAGTGGACGATCGGGTAGTCGGCCAGGTGCTCCATGACCTGAGCGCTCGTCGCGTCCGTGAGTCGGAGGGACGCGGGAAGCCGGGACTTCAGTAGGTGGGCTTCCTTATCGGCGCAGTTGAGCGGGGCGTTCATGCCGGGGGTCGTCGGCATGGAGATGATCAGCGCCTTGTCGAGTGGCCGGTGCTGGCTTCTGTCGCGCGTGCGGGAGTGGTCGAGTGCCCGGATGCTGGGCGAGAAGGAGGAGACCACCCGGTCCAGTACGGTGCGGCGATCGGGGGCGTCGAGGGCCTCGTCGTGACGGCCGGCTGCGTGCAGGGGGAGCTGCCCGAGCAGACCGCCCGGTATCCACCACACTCGGGGCCATGGGGCTGATGTGCGGTGCGCGGAGTCGATGCCGAGGCGGTGCAGCACGGGACCGGCCGCACTGTCCCAGAGCCATGCGAGAACGGTCCGCATACGTCCTTGGGCGCCCGTACGATCCACGGCTCTCAGCTGCGGGTCGGTGGCCTGCCTCAGTGCATGCTGGAAGGCCCGCACCTGATGTCTCACGGCATGCGGAGTGAGAGTCGGCAGCGCCAGACTCATGATGCCGTCTTCAGTGATGATCAGGGCATCGCTGCGGTAGTCGCTCACGTTGTAGACGACGATGGGACCTTGGGCTGCCTGGGCTGTCAGCTGCCGCAGGGTCGGCGGCCGCGCGAACGAGGCGAAACCGGGCTGCCTGCGGATCTCCTGCAGCACCTCGGTGAGCTCTTCGGTCAGGCGGCGACTGTGCTGGGAGGCTCGGGTCGCTGAGCTGGTTGCTTCTCCTTCCACCTCGCCTTCGCCGTCGGGGAGATGGAGTGCGGCGCGCAGCTCTACGAAATGGTGGGCCAGTTGTGGATGGTGTTGCCGCAGGAGGGCGATGTCGCCCCGGACCTCCAGGGCCTGGCAGATCAGTACCGCACGGCCTGACTCCAGCAGGGTTAACGCCTGGTAGGCAGGCGGCTCCTGCGTCTCCGCATCCGCAGTGCGGAGCGTGAGTGCCGCGGCGTCGGCCACCAGGCCGGGGAAAGCGGACAGGGCGCTTTCCTGCAACGCGCGCGGCCGATGCCGAGGGGCCGTGTCGGGGAGCAGTCGCATCGCATTGGTGAGCAGTTGGGTGGCATCCCTGGGGCGGTCGGGGGCGCAGAGTGCGGCGGCGGATTGGGCGGCGTGGATGCGCAGGGACGGCGGTGCTGTGGGGACGGCCGCCGCCTGCGTGTACGCCTGGATCGCCGCTTCGCGGTCGGCCTCATCGCGCTCTTGTTGGTGGCGTTGGAGCAGCAGTGCGGCCAGCCGCGTCAGGTCGCAGGCGTGTGCCGCCCGCGGTACCACGGTTCCCGCTACGGCACACTGGGTAGCCTCGATGGCCGCGTCCAAGGTCGTGCTGTCCTGGGTACGTAGGTGAAGCGGCCGCAGCAGCTCTCCGAGACTTGACTGACACACTGTCCGATCGGGATCTCCCTCGGGCAGGTCGTCGTTCACGGCGCGGTAGGCACGGATCAGTTCCTTCAAGTCCTCGGTGGATTGTGCGGAGGCCGGGGTCCACCAGTTGATCAGTGCCCCGTACAGGTCGCAGTCGGGATGACCCGGAAGCACGTAGGCCCGTGCCAGGTATACCTGCAGGAGGGCCGTCGCCCCGTCCTCCTCACGCCCGGTCTGTTCGAAGACGCGCCGCAACGCGCAGGCGAGGTTGAAGTGGAGCCGGCCCCGCAGGCGGCACCGCCGGCATTGCCCACAGCCGCCACGTGGAAGCAGCTTGCTCAGGTGTCTCAGCGAGGCGATCACGCTGGTGAGGTCCTCTTGTTCGCCCGTCCGCTCGTACCGTTGCCACAGGGCATCGGCCAGGAAGCAGTGGTGCGCGGCCCGCTCCGGGTTGTTGAAAGGGGTGGCCGCCAGTGCAGCGCGCATGGCGCGTACGGCCGCGTCGAGCTCGTGCAGGTCACCGGAGCGCTCGTAGGTGGTGAGTAGAGCGCAGGCCAGCAGTTGGTGGGTGTACCGCGCAGGCACGGATGGCTCCGGTTCTTCGAGTGCCTTGTGCTGTGCGTCGATCAGCGTCTGGACGCGCAGCGCGCCGTACGGGCGGGCGGCGGGGTCACGGAGCTCGTGCCTGAGCGCCTTCAGCGAGGCGTCGTAGTCCAAGTGGCCGGTGGTCGTGGTTGGTAGGTTGATCGGCTGCAGAACGGCTCTGTAGGCGTTGATCAGTTCCTCTACCCCGGCCAGGCTGCCGAGGGCGGCCGGCGACTCACGCAGGACTTGCCTGAAGCGCTGCGCGTAGAGCCATCCGGGGGTCCCTGGAGGCACGTTGTCCAGAGCTTCACCCACCTGGGTCAGGAAGGGAATCAGACCTTCGTTCCAGCCGGGCGTCTCCGTATGCGCCACCCCCAGTCCATCGACGAGGACGGGGTAGAGAGACTGTGGCCAGCTGTCCGCCTGCATGAAGAGCCGGTCGGCGGATGACTCATCAGGGGGCGGATTCCCTTTCGTGGCCGTGGCCCCGGCCCACGCGTCCCGCCAGTCCCGGGTGAATGTGAAGCGCCACCGGTATGCCCCACGAAGAATGTGCTCCAGCACACCGACCTGCGGGGTGCCCTCTTTGGCCCACTGGAGGGCCGCGCTCAGTACGTCCACCGCCTCGTTCGCGTCGGACGGGGCGTTCACGGCTTCGGACCGCAACAGCAGTGCGATCCCAAGGTTTTGGGCGTGCAGCGGGTATTCCGGGTCCTCGGTGCCGCCGGCATCCAGCAGCAGCTGGTTGATGCGGATCTCCGCGTCGAGGTCCGCGGTGCTCCGGGTCAGGTTGTGTCGGAGATGATGGGCGCCGGCGAGGTCGTGCAGGAGCGAGGGACGTAGGGGGTGATCGGGCGGAGCTTCGTCGACAGCTGCCTTGGCGGCGGACACCGCCTTGTCGATGTCGTCAGGCCGGCTACCCGACCATTGAGCCCGCTGGCCCAGGGCCGAGCCCAGACGTTGCAGGGCGTCGAGTCGTACGGTCCGACCGGGCGCCGAAGCCGCCGCGGCCGACCCGTACAGTTCGATGGCCTTGTCAAGGTCCGCTAGTAATGCCAGGCGGCTCGCCCGCGTCTGCAGGATGCGGCCGTGGAGCAGGAGAACGTCGGCGGTCGGCGGCGCCTTGGCGGGCAGATCACGCTCGATGGTCTCGAGTAGCGTGATTGCTGCGTCGAGGTCCTTTGGCTGGCCGGTGATCTCGGAGCGGCCCGCCATGACGGTGACGAGATGGCGCAGGGAGGGGATGTACAGCGGGGACGTGATGCGGACGGTGTGGACGAGCGCGGTGAGCGCGTCGATCAGCTTGTCCAGGTCGGGCAACCGTTGGTGAAGCTGGTACCGCGCGGACAACAACTCGGCCAAAGAGCTGATCTCGTCGATGCGCAGGACGTCCGGGTGGTCGACCGGTGCACGGTCGTTCAGCTCCTGGAATGCGTTGATGGCGTCCTGCAAGTCGGTGGCAGACCGGAACCGTTGGTAACGGCTGTCCAGCGCGGTGGCGAGGTCGTGGAGCCGGGACTGTCGATCGGGGGCGGACTCGGCAGCCACCAGGGCGTTGCACGCGGCTCGGACGGCCTCGTCGAGTTCTGTCTTCCCTGCCATGTGCGCTAGTCGCAGGCGCCGCGTCTGGCGACGCTGGAGCTCCAGCTGGGTGGCCATCGGGTGGTCTGGCGGTGTGATCCCCTGAGCCCTGCGGAACGCCTCGTCAGCCGCTTCGAGGTCCGCTGTGGCGTTATTGGCGTGAAAGCGCTCGATCAGGCAACTGGCCAGTACGGACATGCCGGGGGCTTCATGGCCATGGCCCCGCGGAGTGGCTTTGGCGATGGCGCGGCCCACGTCGATCAGGAGGTCCAACTGCTCCGGCGTATACGTTCCGCCCGCGGGCAGCACTCGGGCGATGGTCTCCTCCCGAACCCCAGGCGCCGCCAGCTCCAAGCTGCGCGCCCACAGCGACACCAGCTCGCTGGGCGGAGGACCGGCCGAACCGGCGATCGTCTCCTCCAGCCGGCCGGTCGCCGACCGGAGAACGCGCGCGGCCAGGACCGGCACCACGGATGCCGGAAGGTCTTCCCGTCCAGCGACGTAGCAGGGCAACAGCAAGTCCTGGGCCTTCGCGGCGTTTTCCATGGCGTCGCGCCAAGGAAGGAGGCGACTGCGGTACCAGTGGAACAACCCCAGCGTGAAGTGGCACCTGAGGTCGACATCGGCGTTGAGGAAAGTGGCCAACGCAGCCGCCTCGCATTGGGCGCCTTCGTCCAGCAGATGCGCAGGATCACCACTGGTCCGGAAGCGCTGCAACCGCGCTTCCATATCCGCGAGGAAGTCTTGTTCCACCGCCCCGTCAGTCACCCCCGGTCACAACGATAACTAATCATCCCATGACGGGATTTGGCAGACCATCCCGCACTCAGCCCGGCTACCTTTGCCGGGGCCAGCCGACCGTCAGCGGGATGAGATGACCCTGCACCTGGACGGGCAGGGTCATGGCCTGCCCGGTCCGGGCGTCGAGGGGACCGGTGTGGTCGAAGCCCAGACTGCGGGCCAGGTCGCTCGCGTGCAGTCGGGGCGCCGCCTCCACCAGCAGGGCGTATGCCTGCACGGCCCGGCGCCCTCGCTGCCGTGCCGTGAGGAACAGGCCGGCGACCAGGAGGAAAGCGGGCCACCACAGATAGGCCACGGCGACGTAGAGCACGGCCCAGCCGGCCAGCGTTGTGGCCTCGCTGACCGCTTCTCTGGCCTCCTTTATCTCGGCGCGCGCGGTATCGGGCAGCACGAGCCACAGACGAGGCCACACACTCGGCAGGTCCAGGCCGCACTCCTGCCGGTAGGACACACCACCGTCTTGCGGAAGGGGAAACATCGTGACACGGACTCACGGTTCCCAGGCATTGCGAGCGCCCTGAAAACGGACTAACGGCCGACGGCATCCGCAGCGGCGCTCGTACTGGTCGAGGCTGCATCGGCCTTCAGGGAGACACACAGTCGGATGTGGACGCGGGCGGGCGGGTGTGCAGCAGGTGAGTGAGGGTGTCACCGAGTTGGGGAGTGAGGGGGCCGACATGATCGATGCCCAAGTGGCGTGCGAGCTCAACCGCGTGAAGGCGCGTGGCGGCTTCGCGTAGCAGCGCGTCCGTGGCAACTGCGGAACGAATCCGGTATCGGGCAGTGAGCAGAAGTGTTACGGCAACCGGGGCCGCGGGCCACCACCAGCAGGTGAGTGCAGCGTAGAGCACAGCCCAACCACCGAGCGTAGTGGCGCGCGTCAAGTCCTGACGTGCCATGGTGATCTCGGCACGTGCGGTGTCGGGCAAGTGGAGCCACAGATGAGGCCAGAGGGTACCCAGGTCGAGATGGTGGTCACGATCGAGGCGAACGGCCGTTGCATGGACGCGGTCCCCGCTCCAGGTCGGCCGGTCCGGCCTTTCGGAAGCGATCCGGGAGCGGGTCTGATGGGCGGCGCGCCACTGAGCGGAGTCAGGAGGTGCGCCTCCATGGTGCGTGCGACGGGCTCTCGCCACGCCTGCCTGGTAAGCCGAGTGGGCGCTGTCCCAGTGCTGTCGACGCTTACGTACACGATGGTCGGCGATCCATCGGAAGGGAGCAGGCCAGTTGCGCCATCCGACGGCGAGCGCGGCGCGCTCGACGAGGGAACCGAGTGCCTGAGCGGTGATGCCCGCCAGCGCCGCGCCCACGAGCACGGCGGCCAACACCACCACCTGGCCGCCGACGGTGGACGCGGCGGGAGCCTTCGCCCAGCCGCCGATCCGGTCGGCCAGTAGCACCACGTCGAGTGCGTCCGACTGTCCGAGCGTGAGCGCCGCTGTGGCGACGGAGAGGTACAGGGCCCCGGGTAGGACGAGCAGAGACAGCCAGCGCTCGGCGAGTTTCTTGCCGAGTTCTCCCAGGAAGCCGCCCACGGATCACAGCCTCGTGCGGATCATCTCGTGCCCGCTTATGCGGCAACGGAGCAGCGGCTCGGGCTGCGGCCAGGGGCGACCGGAACAGATGCGCATCGGGCACTTGTACCAGAGCTCGAGCGGCTCCTCGTCGTGCCCAGGGGGCAGCAGCGATCGTCGCTGCTGCCCGTACAGCCCCAACGCGTCGCCGGCGTTCAGTAGCGCAGCATGCAGGCGATCCAGCGCGGCCGCCAGGTCTCCGTCGCCGGTCACGGCGCTCAGCACAGACCCCAACGGCGTGTCGTCACCGTTGTCGGCGTCCCTTAAGACCTCACGAATTGCCTCCCGGGTCGCACACACGACCGCGAGGCCATCGGCAGCTCGCTGCGGCAGAGCCCTCATTATGTTCCCCTCCGGCGTACCCGGACTCCGACGGGCCGGGCCCGGACACAGCCAGGTTTGTGAAACGCATCAGATGATGAATCATCCGATCACATCCGCCCAAGTCATCGGATCCTAGGTCACATTCGGCTAGCGTCGCTGCCATATGGCGAAACGCGGGGGGCTTGTGCAGGAGCGAAATCACTGGACCGCGTGCCTTGAGTCCCGGCTTGCATGGGTAGTGGCACAGCACGACGTAACGGCGGTACTGGATCCGGCCGCTACAGAAGCAGCCCGCCGGCTGTCCGCCCTACTGAGCGATGACGACTACGACGTCCGGGCCCGGTACGCGTTGGCCTGGTTCCACTGGTACCGCTCGGTGGCCCTGGCCGACGAGCAGGCTCGAGGACATCGCGAGGCGGCAGTCGCCTTGTTCACGCTGTGCTTCGTATCGGGAGTCCACGACATTCCCCCTCCTCTGCTGCCAGACGTTGCAGACGCCGTACAGCCTGTGGCCCGCACTGCGCTGCAACAAGCTGTCGACGCACAGCACCCCGGTCTCCTCACCGCTGCCGTGACCCTCTGGCAGTCTGTCGTGACCGTCACCAGAGCAGACCATCCCGATCTGCCCGAGCGACTGTCGAACCTGGGCATCGCGCTTGCCGGCCGATACCGAAAGACTGGTGAACCGGACGACTTGGCGGCAGCGGTCGTGGCAGGGCGGGCCGCCGTGGATGCGACGGCCATCGACCATCCGAGGGCACCCGGACGATTGGTCAATCTCGGCAACGCCCTCATTGCCCAGTACAAACGGACGGACGCGGTCGCGGACATCGATGCAGCGATCGCCGTGGCCCGGGCAGGGGTGAACGCCGCCCTATCGGGCCATCCCGACCGCGCGGCAAACCTGACCCATCTGAGCCTCGCGTTATCAGCGCGGTTCGAGCGCACCGGGAACGCGGAAGACCTGCTTACTGCGATCGAGGCCGGTCGCGAGGCCCTTCTGATCACGCCCGACGGTCACCCGCACCGGCCGGCGCTGCTCTCCAATCTCGGCGGGGCTCTCAGGGCGAGATTCGAATTAACCCAGGACCCAGCCGACCTCGATGCCACGTTGGAGGCGGACCAGGCGGCCTTGAACGCCACCCCCGATGATCATCCGGACAGGGCCACCCGGCTGCTCAACCTGGCAACCACGTTACGGCTCCGATCGGAGGCCAGGGGCGACGCAGCAGCCCTGGACGCCGCTGTCGAGGCTCACAGGGCAGCACTGTCGGACATCCCGGACAACGATCCCGTCCGGGCCGAATCGTTGTCGAACCTAGCCGTGGCGCTGGAGCGGCGATACCGGCTGAACGGAGCCCTAGCAGACCTCAACGGTGCGGTCGAGGCCATGCGCGCCGCGGTCGCCGCGATACGGGCCGATCACGTCACATGGGCGGGCAGCCAGTCCAACCTCGCCTTGACCCTCACAACACGGTTCGCGCGACTCGGCCATCGGGCGGACATCGACGAGGCTGTCGAGGCGGCCCGAAACGCCGTCGACGCCACCCCGGAAGGCTCCCCCCGCCGCGCCGGACGCCTGTCGAACCTCGCTATGGCGCTGGAATCCCGGTTCGGGCGATTTGGGGGCAAGTCGGACATTGGTGAGGCTGTCGAGGCTGCCCGTAGAGCTGTCGACGACACCCCCTCCGGTCACCCCGATCAGGTGAAGTGGCTGGCCAACCTCGCCGGGGCGCTGCGGGAGCGCGCCGCTCGGTCCGGCGCCGCACGGGATATGGACGAGGCCGTCGACACAGCCCGGGCCGCGCTGTCCGCCGCCACCCGTGAACGCGACCACCCGCACCGAGACGAAGCACAGCTCACCTTCGGGCTGGCCCTGAGCGTTCGATACGCGTCTGCCCGTGCTGAGGCAGACCGCGATGTCGCGTCGACCGTCCTCGCGGGCGTACTCGAACGCGCCACCGCCGTGCCGCTCCTGCGCGTGTTCAGTGGCATCACCGCGGCGCAGCTGATCGCCCCGTCCAACCTCGGGCGAGCGTCCGACCTGCTTGAACACGCGATCACGCTGCTCCCGCTGTTGACGCCTCGGCACCTCCAACGAGGGGACCAGCAGCACGCTCTCGCAATCTTTACCGGGCTGCCTGCGGAATCCGCAGCACACGCCCTGTCTGACGGGCGACGGTCCGAGGACCGGCGAGCTGCCCGAGCCCTGCACCTGTTGGAAACGGGCAGAGCCGTTCTCCTCAACCAGTCAGTGGACACTCGAAGCGACCTTAGTGCCCTCCGCCGGGAACACCCTCAGCTCGCGGCGCGGTTCGTGGAATTGCGCGATCTGCTGGACAGCCTCCCCGACACTATGTCCGCCGACGCCGAAGAAACCTCCCCCTGGCTGCATCGCTCAGCAGACCAGCGGCGCAATATCACAGCCGAGTTCGAGACGACGCTGACCCTGATCCGCGATATCGACGGCTACGCCGACTTCGCACTCCCTCTGAGCGAAGAAGAACTGATCGCCCAGACCAAGGACGGGCCCATCGTCGCCCTGAATGTCAGTACCTACCGCAGCGACGCTCTGCTTCTCACGGCAGACGGCATCAGGTCCCTCGAACTTCCTGGCCTGCCGCGCTCAGAGGTGGTGGAGCGGATCACTGCGTTCCGTCAGGCACTCCGCTCCGCGACGGACGGAACGACGCCGACCAGCAGACGACGTGCCCAGGCCGACATCACTGACACGCTCGCCTGGCTCTGGGACGCCGTGGCAGAGCCGGTGCTCCGGGCTCTGGGCCATCATGGGCCGCCCCCAACCGGCGCGGTGTGGCCACGCATCTGGTGGGCGCCAGGCGGCCTGTTGAGCGTCCTGCCTCTGCACGCCGCAGGTCATCACTCGGACCCATCGGACGATCCGCGGTGCCGGACGGTGATGGACCGGGTCGTTTCCTCCTACACCCCGACCGTCCGCTCCCTGCGGCACGCCCGCCGGACCGCAGGCACCACAACGGAGTATGTACAGGACCGCGCGCTGATCGTCGCCATGCCCGTCACGCCAGGCGTCCCCGGGCGCCTGGAACACGTTCCCGCCGAAGTGTCCATCGTGGGCGACCTCCTGCCCCACCATGTGCTGCTCATGGAAAAGGAACGCGGACGTTACGCGGACAGCGACACGGCACGAGACAATCGCACCGTGGCCCAAGACCTCCGCCCTACTGGCGAGAACGTCCTGTCACACCTGCCCCGGTCTTCCATCGTCCACTTCGCCTGCCACGGTGACGACCATCCCTCGGATCCCTCCCTGAGCCGACTGCTCCTCCTCGACCACGACACGAGCCCGCTCACCGTGGCCCAACTCGCGCAGCTAAAGCTCGGACACGCCCGTCTTGCCTACCTGTCCGCATGCGGCACCGCCCTCTCAGCCGTGCCTGAACTGTGGGATGAAGCCATTCATCTCACCAGCGCCTTCCACATGGCAGGCTTCGCACATGTGGTGGGCACGCTCTGGGAGATCAATGATGCCTACGCCTGCAGGTTCGCTGAGCGCTTCTACAAGTACCTCTTCGCACAAGGCAAGGCGCTCGCGACCGAGAACTCGGCTCTCGCCCTGCATCACGCCGTGCGCGCCGCGCGGGATGAACTGGCCCGGCTGCCCTCCTTCTGGGCGGCATATCTCCACGTTGGCGCCTGATTGCCCAGCGAGCACCAGGAACTGAGGTCCCCGGGGCTCGGCGGTGGCCGGCACCGACTCCTACCGCCTGGCTGTCACCTGCGCCCGCGCCGAAGCGGCTGCCGCGAGTTGACTGCGCGCCCCGACCCGGCACGACGCCGAGTAGGATCCTGTTCGGCCGCAACTTGCGAAGGTGGACAACCACCGGGGAGCGGCCGTTTTCCCGTGTGAGCGTCGACCGCCTGGGCGCCTGCGTCAGTGATGTCCCGCTGACCCAGGAGGCTATGACGTGGATTTGCGTTACGGAATCAACCCGCAGCAGCAGGCGGCCTATGTCGCACCAGTACGCCCCGGCCAGTGGCCGGTCCGAGTGCTGCAGGGCAGCCCGTCCTACATCAACATGCTGGACGCGCTGAACAGTTGGCAACTGGTGCTGGAGGCCGCCCGAGCCCTGCACCGGCCAGCCGCCGCCTCCTTCAAGCACGTCTCGCCGGCCGACGCGGCGGTGGCCGGGCCCGTCGACGACGTCACGGCTGAGCTCTACAGCATCGACCGCGACGGTGTCGGTGCGCTCACCAGTGCCTATCTGCGGGCCCGCGATGCCGATCCGAAATCCTCCTAACCTCGCCGCCTGCGATTCCGCCTGTTCTCCGCGGCCGCTCAGCTCGTCACTACCGGCCGACGCAAGATTCTCCGCCTCGCCCAGCACTGGTCCTGGACCGGCGAGATCACCACTGCCCTCGAACGGCTCGCGCTCCTGGCCACCCCCGGCTGATCAGCAAACTTCCGCCATCCCGACGACAACACCACCCACCCCGGCCGTGGAACCCGGCGCCGCCCGACGCGACAACGGGGCCGTCGGCCTGCCCACCATCAGCTTCGGAAAGCGAAAGGGTCCACCGACTCCGTTGGCGGACCCTTGCGAATGATCGAGGTTAGCCGTTGTTAGCCCACTTCCGAGACGAGAAAACCCCGCCTGACCTGCATATTCTCTCGCCTCCGATTCTTGTGACATCTTTCCGGTGACGGGTGGCTCCATTTTCCAGGGGCGAGAGTCCGAGAATGACCTCGCTGCCGGGTTGCCACGTCGACGTGTGCACAATGGTCACGAAGGCGGTGCCTCTGGCAAGAAGCACGCGCCCGCTCCCCGTAGGACATGCTCGTGCTGTCATTGGCCGCGACAGGAGGTAGTTCGTGTTGTCTCAGGAAGTACGGATTCAGTGTGCATGGAAGAGGATCACCGAATGGTTGGGCGAGAATACGCCGCGTCATGCCGAAGCAATGAATCCTGGAGTCGGCGAGAGTCTTATCGATGCCGCTGAAGAGGAGATGCCGACTGCGGTCGTCCCCGCTGAGCTTCGGGCATGGCTGCTGCTGAACAACGGCAGTACCGCCAAGGACGTGCTGGATGGACGCTTTTATCAACCGCACCAGGATTCGGTTTTCCTACCCGGCAACAACGTCTTCCTCGACCTTCGCCGGGTCGTGGACGTGCATCGGGATCTCCTCGCCTCGGGGGCGGACTGGCAGCCTCAGTGGATCCCGTTCGCCCAGAAGTCCGATGCCCCCTACGGCTATTTCCTTGACACGGGTGCAAACTCTGCGCAGGCTCCGGTGATGTACTTCGCGGAGGCAGCTCTTCCCCAGCTCGTCTTTCCCTCTCTGGCCGAATTCCTCGAAGCTACGGCCGACGCCCTGGAGCACAGGAGCGGGATCCGCGCTCTGGGGAACCGAGTCCAGTATGGACCCGTCACAGACGCGGGGATGCTGCGCTGGAAGCGTGTGGAGACCGCCTCCTAGTGTCCCGATGAGGGACAACGCAGGTGGGCCCGGAAGCTCGCGCTTCCGGGCCCACCCTGTGCCTAGGTCACCTGACGTCGCAGACGCCGGCGGTCATCGCGCAGTTGTCGAAGCCCGGCAGGCCGACCCAGTAGTCGTCACCATCCTGCAGGCGGTTTCGGTTGATGAAGCCCCCGAAGAACGACATGGACTGGCTGTTCTGGTTGAGGGACATGCTGGAGCGACCGCATACCTCCCCGCCGACCGGCAGGTCGTAGTTGTCGTCGCTGAGAAGCGTCCAATGTCCACTTCCCGCCTTGACCGCGTACGTCGACAGGCACCTCGTCGGGTCCGTCACCTGGTTCGTGCCGCCCTTGCTGGCCGGCATGCCCGCACTCTGGTAACTGTTGGCGAAGGCGAACTCGTCACAGCTCGAACTGTCCTGGTTGGAGGAGCTCAGCTCCGGGGACAGGCCGATGTCCGCGCGGCGGACGTAGGCGGGCGTTTCCGGGCAGATGACATCCCGGTTGTCCGTGGAGGTCCAGTCGTCGCGGTTCATATACGTGAGCGGCGTACCGCCGCCCTTACGGCCGAAGTGTTTGTCGTTGCGCGTCTGCACGAGCCAGGCGTGCGCGGCTGCGGCCGGAAACTTCTTGGCGTTCATGACGTAGGTCGGCTTGTAGTGGTCGAACACGCAGCCGGGGCTGGCGGTGACCACCCTGTCGCACCGCAGCTGTGAGTACTGGTCCGTGCTGACGGCGACGACGTTCTGAGAGGGGTTCCCCGCTATGGAGGCTCCGAGTTTCCAGCTCACACCGACCAGGTCCGAGGTGCGGGTCTGTCCCCAGAACAACGACATCTGCACGTCGCCGACATGTCGGTCACCGACGCCCCATTCCCAGGTGGATGAGGTCTTCCAGATGGCGGTGCTGTTGGTGCAGTCGAACGCGCAGGTCTCGCCGAAGGTGATGGTGACCGGTAGCGTCGTTGCCACCCCGGTCGCGGAGGTCGGTACGAGCTTGAACTTGGTGTTCATGCCGTTCTCGTTGCTGTATGACTTGATCTCTGCCTGGACGTCGAAGTCCAGCGTGCCGAGGATCTTCTGGCTCTGGTCGGTGATGACGACTGGTATGTGGTCCTTCAGGCATGCCTGGGTGCGGTTGATCCACTGCACATGGTTGCTGAAGGGCTTCTCGTCGCACCATTCGACGAAGCTTCCGGTACCGGCCGCCTGGACGGCCGCCACCGAGGTGGCCGACGTGGCAGAGGGAGTCGCCGGGCCGGTGCCGCTGATCACGCTCAGGCTGACATCGGTCGGGGTGGTGATGTCAGCGGGCTGGTCAACGCTCAGGTCCGGATCGCCGAAGATCACGTCAGGCAGCTTCGACTGGTCACCCGGTACGAAGGCGACCGCGTCCCAGGCGATGTCCTTGTCCCCGGTGCCCCCGCTGGTGAAGTTGGACAGCCGCACCTCGGGGAGCTTGTCCTTGAAGCGATAACCGCCCAGGGAGACCCACTTGTTGGACTGGTTGGCGTTCTGGGAGATTGTCTTCTTCTTGGTGCCGAACGCGGTGACGATCTCGTAGATCGCCTCGGTAGTCTGCGCACCGTGGTCGGGTATGTGCACGAAGACCTCGGCGTCACCACCGCGGCCGGGGACCGTGGAGTTCAACTTCCAGACTCCGGTGGCCTCCATACGGTTGGCCGTGCCCGCCGTGGACTCTGGCTGACGGGTGTGAGCGAAGTAGAAGTGGTTGCCGTATCCCGCCCCGATCTGGTGGGTGTCGATCTTCCCTGGGTACGTCCCGTTCCACGGGCTGTAGTTGAGGGTGAACGTGCCGTCCGACGCGGACGCTCCGCAACTTCGTGACGCAGAGCCCGCCGGTACCACGCCCTTGTTGACGTCGTCGACGATCAGGGCGCCCGAGGGCAGGCCGCTGGAGCATCGCGGTGGGTAGGAGTTGGCGTCCGCCTGCTCGGGGTAGGTGGTGTTGAACCGGTGGACTTGGTTGCCGCACTGGGCGCCCGTCGTGCAGCTCTTCCATGTCACCGACTTGTTCCACCAGCAGTGCAGCCAGTGGCTGTTGGTGTCGCTGTTGCCGGAGTCGAGCGTGCAGGCACCCTGGCCGGGGTCGTTGGAGTCGTTGTCTCCGATCTTCGACGGGACACAGGAGTTGGAGGAGTCGCAGAACAGGTCCACCGGCGGCTTGGCCGAGGTGCGGTAGGCGTTGCTGTTCCACCACGCGGCGAGGTACCCAGCCTTCACGTCACCGGGGCCGAACAGGGCGGCGATGGGGCGCGCGGCCCAGCCGATGACCTTCTCCTCGTAAGGCCAGTCCTGCGGGTGCGAGGCGTCGGCATAGTTGTCGCCGCCGGCCGCGTTCTCAAGAAATGGCAGTCGGTTGGCCTTCCACAGCGGGTTGGCGGGGTTGTTGGTCCAGCCCACGCCCTGGTGCCCGGCGGAGTCGGAGGTGACGTAGAAGCCCGAGTTGTAGGCCCACAGGGCGAAGAACCAGTTCTCGATCCACCTCGGGTGGCCGTCGTTGACCTTCATACCCGCCTTGCGGGTCTGGTTCCACTTGCCCGACAGGATCTGCGCGCCATAGGCGATGTTGGCGGTGTAGTCCAGGGCGACGGCCTCCTGCTTGAGAGCGCTCATCGCCGTCTCGTCGGGCTTCTCCTTGCCGGCCAGCCGCATGCCGTCGGTGGCCTGGGTGATGCCGTAACCACAGTCCGCCTCCGACCAGTCGATGGCCCACGGATCCTGCTGCTCACCGCTCGCGCTGTAGTCGACGCCGTAGTAGTTGCCGATGAGGCTGTTGGAACTGACTCCGGGCACGGCGACGCGGGCAGCCTGCCACATATTGGACTCCTGGGCGGTGACGCCGAGGAGGATCTGTGATGGGATATGCCACTTGTCGTTGTCGCCGTCCTCGGTGTCCAGCTTCCCGTTGGGGTCGCCTTCGAGGAGGATCGGCGGGAACAGGCCCTGCGGCTGGTAGCCGGCCATGCCGGTGTTCTTCCAGTCCGGGGAGCGGTAGAAGTCGAGCTTGCCGACGACGGCCTGGTCTGCCGCCCATTCGACCTGGCGCGGAGTGGGCTGGAACGCCTGCTTCTTGACGTCGTTGCGGGCCACGGCGCAGGTGCGCTCGGAGGCGTCCTCGCTCGGGTTGCCAGCCGCGGAAGCGACGAGCTGGGTGGGCGCGGCCTGCGTGGAAAGGCCGGACGAACTCTTGTCCTGAATGGATGACTTGGTCAGCTGCGGCAATGCCGGGGAAGCCGCCGCTCCCTGCCGCTCCGACTTCTTGCCGCCGATACGGTGCTTGCCGGGCACGGCGTCCAACGTGACCGTCCGCTTCGTGTCCAGCAGGCGCAGGCTGACACGGGCGGTGCGCTCGGCCAGGGCTTCGTCGGCCCGGATGCGGCTGTCCTTGCCGTCGGCCCAGGCAGTGGTGAGGGCGGCGGCGCCATGGCTGGAGACGAGCGCACCCTTGGCGACATCGCCGGGGTTCCTCACCGTCTTCGGTAGTGTGCCCCGGGTGGTGGCCGTGCCAGAGATGTAGACGGTGCCGTCGGCCGAGGAGGTCAGGTCCCACTTGGCCAGCCCGCCCGAAGCAAGCGTGCTGGCCGGGGAGTTGCCCTTGCGTAGCCGACCAGCGTCCAGGTGCCGGGCGTAGCTACGGGCCGTCTTCTCGGTGCTGATGTCCTTCGCGCGGTCGATGTAGGTGACACCGCCCGTGGCGTCGACCGTAAGCTGAAACGGTACCGACTCGGTGCGCGTGATTTCCCTGAGCCTGCCCTTGGCCTGGGCGGCGACCAGCCGGTTGCCGTTGGCAGCGACGATGCCGTTCCTCGTCGGCACGGCGGAGGTAACCTCACCCGGATAGGTAGCCGGGGTGCTGGCCTTGCCCGTGGCAGCGTCCACAGTGACCAGCCGGGTCTGCTGTTTGACGTCGCCCTCGTACGAGAGCTGCGTGAACACGGCCTGCTCACCGTCACCACAGCCCGGGCTGAAGTAGGCCAGCGATGCCTGGAACGGCAGCTTGGTGACCTGGCCCGTGGTCAGGTCCACGAGAGCAGCGAAGGCCCCCCGCGTCATGAGTTCGGGCTTGTTGGTGAAGGTACGCGGGGCGTAGGCGACGGCTGCGCGCTTACCGGAGGCGGTCAGACACGCGTTGCCGATCCAGGTGTCGGTGTCGAAACCGGGCTCGGAGAGGGTCGCGGCGGTCTTCCAGGCATAGCCGTCGTTCTCGTCGGCGACCAGGAGGTGGAAGCCGGTACCGTCGCCGGAGGTCGTGAAGGCAGTGTCGGTGGACTCCTTGTAGCCTTTACCGAGGAATTCGGTGCGGTCCTTGGCGGGGATGCCGGCAGGCTTGTCGACATCCTGGGTGTCCGGGGCCTGCCATTGCACGGCGTTCTTCGGTGGCGTCGGTTCGGATGCTTGTGCGGGCATACTCAGTGGTAAGGCCAGCGCCGTGGTCACTGCGACAGTGATCGGCGCCAGGAACCGCTTACTTGCACGTCCTGTCTGTCTCACGTTTTTCCTCTATCGGTTTCGGTCGTACACCGTCGGGATTTCCGCAGAAATAGGCTGCCATCGCGCGTCACTCGACAACTGAGTGCGGTGACGTGCGGGTAGGGCTGAGAGTCTAGGAACCGTAGATGGCCTGGGAGATGCTCTGGTAACCGGAGTTGAAGTAGAAGCCGGTCATGGAAATTTCTGGCCGCTCTCCGAGGAACACTGGACCGGCGGTCGGCTCTCGTACTGTCGGCTGGCCCATCTGCCCCGCCGACAGGGAGTAAGTGCATTCCGCCGCCTGCATTACATCTGAAGCCCAGTACCGCCTGAGCATGTTGGCGTTGAACGCAACCGCGGGCAATCCTGGAACCGGCGGGTTGAACGTTTCGATTAGGCGATATCCGCGTACTTCCCGGACCCGGTCACGCACGCGTTGCCGATCCAGGAGTCCGCATCGAATTCCTCTTCGCGCAGGGTGGCTACGGTAGTGAACTTGTAGCCGTCCTTCTCCTTGCCGGTCAGGACATGAAAGCCGGTGCCGGCACGGTCCTTCTTGCTGACCTCACGGGGCTTGCTCGCAGCTTTCGGCAGACTCTTACCGCCCTGAACGGCGTTGTCGGGGACCGCGGGGTCCCTGAGCCTGCGCGGAGATGGGCAGTGACGAGGCGAGAAGCGCAGTCGCCGCCGCTATCACCACCGCGCGTTGCCTCTGTCTTATGCGCACAGTAAAAGGCGCTCCCTCTTCTGTTTTCGGTCAACGATGGGAGTGAACTCATCCAGCGGATCGAACCGCGGGCAAAGGAAGTGGCACCTCTGTGCGGGCAGAGATGTCGTGCCTGGCAGAACCTCAGGCGTTCGAAGTAACGGTTGGCGCGCAGAGCGAAGGTGCGGGACGTGCAGGCCAGCTTCACCGAGGGTTGCCGTGAGCAGACCGAAGACCGAAGACCGATGCGATGCAACGCTGCCGCACTTCCGCGTGGGTACAAGCGGTAGGTCAGTAATAGATGACGGAGTCGATGTAGATTTTCGGGTCGTCCGGTAGCTCCCCTTGGAAGGACGCACCCATGACAGCGCTTTCTGAGGCCGTCTGGCCGGCGGCGACCTGCCGGAAGTCGAACGTGTTGGTCGTCACCCAGTCCTTTCCGTCGCCCACACTGACAGTGACCCTTATGTTGTGAGCCCTGTCGGTGGAGTTGGTGGAGTTGCAGGCGATATTGATGCCGATCTCATTACGCGTGGCTCGGATCTCCGTATCACCGAGCGTGACGACTTTCGTCTTTCCCTGATGACTGATGACCGGGGTCTCACCGTCCGTTGCCGTCGGACGGCGGGACGGTTCCGGGTCGACTTCGGGTGATGTCGGCGTGCTCGATGTGCTTGGTGTGCTGCTCTTCCCGGCCACAGGATCGGGCGAGGAATCACGAACGGAGTCCTTGCTGCTCGAACACCCGGTGACCAGTACGGTGACCAGCAGCGCTGCGCCCCATGTCGCGGGGCGCAGCCCATGTGTCGGTGGCATCAGTCGCAAGCCCCCACCTTGAGATAGTTGTCGACGACCACTTTGCTTCCGACCTTCATGTAGGAGTACGCTTGGCCGCAGTAGCCCTTGTTCTGGTAGACGGGCCCGGCGTAGGTGCTGTACGTCCCGAAGTCCTGGTCGTCAGGGGTGGCGGTGTAGTTGTCCTTCAGGCGGACACCCATGGAGTAGGCGGTGCCCGTGTCATTGAAGAACACGGCGCAGATCGGCCTGTCGTAGTAACTGCTGCCTGACGTGGTGCCGTTGGTCCAGGTGTAGGCGGTCCCGTAGGTGCTGTAGCGGGCAGCGCCGGTGGATATGGTGTAGCCGGATCCGCACACACTAGCGGCGGCGGCGGCAACGACCGTGTCGGCCTGGATGATCTGCTTGGTCTCGGCAGATGCCTCTGTGTCGACCTTGATGCCGTTGACGTCCATGACCTCGACCGGCGTGTTGACCTCCAGGCCGGGGTGGTCGGCCGCCGACGCGGCGGGCGCGATCACGATGACAGCCAGCAGAGCTACTAAGGCCCCACCCATACGTGTTGCTAACTTCATTTTCTCCCCCTTGTAGTGACAGGCAGATGCCTGGAGCGCACGTAACGTATCGCAGTAAACGTACAAACGATCGATATTTTTCGATCCCTCTGTCCGTTAGGTGCCGGTTCTCCCACGCTTCACGAGCAAGCGTTTTCTGCCATATTCACCCTCGGGCCGATGGGGTTTGAGGCGGACTCCGGACCCGGCACGCGAGGTCGTACCGGCGGATTTTTGGGCATCTCCGAGTCGTCGGTGTTGAGGCGGTGTCGGCGCGGGCAGGTGATATCCAGCCGGAAGGAAAGTCGTCTGCCGACATGCTGGTGTTGCTGTCGCCGACTCACAGGTGGGCCTTCATGTACGTGCCCTTCAACGGGGTCCACCCCAGGCGGGAGGAGGGCAGCGGCGCGGGCCAGGGGCGAATTGCCCGCAGCCGCTGGGGCCGAGCAGACCGACCGCTTCGCCGGGCGCGACGGTCAGGGAGGCGTGCCGGACCATGGGCGCGTGCCGGTCGTATCCGGCTGGTGCGGCGGGTGACTTGGGTGTCCGTCAATGCCGGTCACGAGCAGACGAAGGGTGAGGCCATTCTCTCGTCTGGCGGCAGTAGTTGGTCTCCGGTCCGGACGAAGTCTTCCGAGAGTGATCGGACGCTGCCCCTGTGCCGGTCCTGGTGGGACTGTTGCGTGGTGCTGTCCCGGGCGGGGTCTGACTCTTGAGATCTTTGACCGAAGTGTCCAGTCACGGGCTTGTCGACTGTCGTTGCGGGATGGTGTCTGCTGTCACCGAGCCACAGGGCGTGTCCCAATAGGGGCCTTGCCGAAGTTCAGGCGCCATCACGGTTCAGACCGCCCGTCCAGGCCGGTGCCAGCCACCCAGTACGTCACCACGCGGGAGGCGAACCAATCATGACGACCCGACAGAGCAGCACCTCCTCCAGCACAGATCCTCCCGTTCGGCGCGAGGTCGTCCTGGGCGTAGACACGCACGGCGAGGTTCATGTCGCCGCCGTGATCTCCCCGCTCGGGCAAATCTTGGGCACCGAGTCCTTTCCGGCCACGGCGGCTGGCTACCGACAGCTGCTCGTCTGGGCCCGCAAGCGGGGGACGGTGCGCCGGGCCGGCGTGGAGGGCACCGGCACCTTCGGCGCGGGCCTGTCCCGCTACCTGCTGGCTCAGCGTGTCGAGGTGTTCGAAGTGAACCGGCCCGACCGCTCGGCCCGCCGTCAGCTCGGGAAGTCGGACCCGCTCGATGCGCAGGCTGCTGCGCGGGCTGTGCTCAGCGGTCGCGCCCAGGCCCGGGCCAAAACCGGCGACGGTCCGGTGCACAGCGCCCGGATGTTCAAACTCGCCAAGGTCTCCGCGGTCAAGGCCCGCACCCAGGCGATCAACCAGCTCAAGGCCGTCCTGGTCATAGCTGACCCCGCCTTGCGGGAGCGGTTGTCGAGCCTGGGCAATGCCGAGCTGTTCCGCACCTGCGCGCGCCTCGGCCTGCGCGACGGCGGGGGCGACGAGGACGCGGTGGCCCAGGCCACCCATATGACCCTGAGAATGCTCGCGGAGCGCATCGAGCAGCTCACCGGGCAGATCGATGAGCTGAACCGGCGCCTGACCCTGCTCGTCGAACGCCACGCCCCGCAGCTGCTCGTACCGGTGGGCATAGGCCCGGACAGTGCCGTCACGCTCCTGATCACCATGGGAGACAACCCCGAGCGGCTGAACACCGAGGCATCCTTTGCTGCCCTTTGCGGGGTCAGCCCCGTCGAGTACTCCTCGGGCCGGCGGAGCACGCGTCGGCTCAACCACGGCGGCGACCGGCAAGCCAACGCGGCCCTGCATCGCATCGTGTTCACTCGGCTGCGTCACGACCCGCGCACCCAGGCGTACTACGAACGCCGCACGCAGGAGGGCAAGACCCGACGTGAGATCATCCGATGCCTCAAGCGGTATGCCGCCCGAGAGGTCTTCAACCTGGTCAGACCGGTTTCCCGCACCCCCGCGTTATAGGGGCGTCCGTGAGAGATGAGAGGGTTTGACGGGTGAGCGAGACACCACCGAACACCCTGCAATACCGCTTTGACGGGCCAGAAGAGGCTCCGGTCCTGATCTTGGGTCCCTCCCTGGGTACTACATGGCACATGTGGGACCGGCAGGTGCCGGAGCTGGTGAAGCAGTGGCGGGTCTTCCGGTTCGATCTGCCCGGGCACGGCGGTGCCCCCGCGCATCCCGCCGGGTCGGTCGCCGGCCTGGCCACCCGTCTGCTCGCCACGCTCGACACGGTCGGCGTGCAGCGCTTCGGCTACGCGGGATGCGCGCTCGGCGGTGCGATCGGCGCCGAACTGGCGCTGCGCCACCCGGAGAGGCTGGCCTCGCTCGCGCTGATCGCCGCCTCGCCGCGCTTCGGAACGGCCGACGAGTTCCGCCAGCGCGGGGTGATCGTCCGGACGAACGGGCTCGGCCCCATCGCCCGTACCTCACCCGAGCGCTGGTTCACCAGCGGCTTCGCCGCCGCACAGCCGGCGATCACCGAGTGGGCCGTACAGATGGTCCGCACCACCGACCCCGGCTGCTACATCGCGGCCTGCGAATCGCTCGCCTCCTTCGACGTACGGGATGAACTGGCCCGTGTCGGTGTGCCGACCCTCGTCCTCGTCGGCTCCGACGACCAGGTCACCGGCCCCGCCGAGGCCCGCACCCTGGTCGCGGGTATCCCGGACGCCCGCCTCGCCGTGGTGCCCGGTGCCTCCCACCTGGTCCCGGTCGAGCAGCCCGCAGCCGTCACCGACCTCCTCGTACGCCACTTCTCGACGGCGTGGCAGCCCGCGTACGACACCACAACCGGCCGGACGGCCATCTCGGCGGATCCGGTCAAGCCGGTTCTGGCCGCACCCCGGCCGGCCACCCCCATCGCGGAGATCGCGCCGCCCGCCCCGCAGCCCGAGGCGCAGGGCCGCCCGGACCAGTACGACGCCGGGATCAAGGTCCGGCGTGAGGTGCTCGGCGACGCGCATGTCGACCGGGCGCTGGCGCAGGCGGACGAGTTCTCCGGGGACTTCCAGGACTTCGTCACCCGATACGCGTGGGGCGAGATCTGGAACCGGCCCGGCCTCGACCGGCGCTCCCGCAGCTGTGTCACCCTCACCGCCCTCGTCGCGGGCGGCCACCTCGACGAACTCGCCTTCCACACCCGCGCCGCCCTCCGCAACGGCCTCACCCCGGTCGAGATCAAGGAAGTGCTGCTCCAGGCCGCCGTCTACTGCGGGGTGCCGGCCGCGAACAGCGCGTTCAAGGTGGCCCAGCAGGTCATCCGCGAGGAGACGACGCCCGACGAGGAATGACGCTTGAGGGGCGACCCTCGATGCGGGTGGTGAAAGCACCAGCCCCAGCCGTTCACAGCCCGGGCCCGAGCGGCAGGATGGACCCATGAAACTCACGAAGAAGTCGCACGCCTGCGTCCGCCTCGAGAAGAACGGGCAGACGCTCGTCCTCGACCCCGGGGGATTCAGCGAGCAGGACGCCGCGGCCGGCGCCGACGCGATCCTGGTCACGCACGAGCACGGGGACCACTTCGACGAGGGACACCTGCGCGCCGCCCTGGACGCCAATCCGGCCGCCGAGATCTGGACCCTCGCCGCGGTCGCGGAGCAGCTCTCCGCGGCCTTCCCGGGCCGCGTCCACACCGTCGGCCACGGCGACACGTTCACCGCCGCGGGCTTCGACGTGCAGGTCCACGGCGAACTGCACGCCGTGATCCACCCGGACATCCCCCGCATCACGAACGTCGGCTACCTCGTCGACGGCGCCGTCTTCCACCCCGGCGACGCCCTCACCGTCCCCGACCACCCGGTCGACACGCTGCTGCTTCCGGTCATGGCCCCGTGGAGCAAGCTCTCCGAGGTCGTCGACTACGTCCGCGAGGTCAAGCCGCGGCGCGCGTACGACATCCACGACGCCCTCCTCACGGACCTCGCCCTCCCGATCTACGGCCGGCTGGTCGGCGGCCTCGGCGGCGCCGAGCACGCGCGGCTGACGCCGGGGGCGTCGGCTGAGGTCTGAGACGCGTTGTCAGACCCGGCGGGTAGGTTGTGAGGCATGCGTATCGCGACCTGGAACGTGAACTCGATCACCGCCCGCCTGCCGAGGCTGCTGGCCTGGCTGGAGAGCACCGGCACGGATGTGCTGTGCCTCCAGGAGGCCAAGGTCGCGGCCGAACAGTTCCCGTCCGACCAGCTGCGCGAGCTGGGCTACGAGGTGGCGGTCAACGCGACCGGCAGGTGGAACGGCGTCGCGGTGATCTCCAGAGTGGGCCTGGAGGACGTGGTGCGGGGCCTGCCCGGCGACCCGGGTTACGAGGGCGTCGAGGAGCCCAGGGCCGTCTCCGTGACCTGCGGCCCGGTCCGCGTCTGGTCGGTGTACGTACCGAACGGCCGCGAAGTGGACCACCCCCACTACGCGTACAAGCTCGGCTGGTTCGAGGCGCTGAAGGCAGCGGTCGCGGCCGACGCGGCAGGCAGCCGCCCGTTCGCCGTCCTGGGCGACTACAACGTGGCCCCGACGGACGACGACGTCTACGACCTGGCCGCCTTCGAGGGCCTGACCCACATCACGCCGGCCGAGCGCGCGGCCCTGGCCGCCCTCCGCGAGACGGGCCTGACGGACGTGGTCCCCCGCCCCCTGAAGTACGACCACCCGTACACGTACTGGGACTACCGCCAGCTCGGCTTCCCCAAGAACCGGGGCATGCGCATCGACCTGGTCTACGGCAACGAGCCGTTCGCCCAGGCGGTGAAGGACGCGTACGTCGACCGCGACGAGCGGAAGGGCAAGGGAGCGTCGGATCACGCCCCCGTGGTGGTGGACCTGGAGGTGTAGGGGACCTGTTCGCGGGGGGTTTGGTCTCAGGCGCGGTGACCTGCTCTCCTGGGCCTGGGGGACCTTTTCAGCGCCGGACGTGCGTCTCCGGCCCGTCCGGCGATTGAGGACGAGCGCGTTCAGCGCGAACGGGGGTCTGGGGGCAGCGCCCCCAGGGACGACCACCCGACCCACGGTGTCCTAGGGAACCAGCGCCCCCAACTCCACCGCCCCAGCCAGCGCAGCGAGCCCCGCGTCGCCCGGATGCAGATGGTCCCCACTGTCGTACGCGGGCAGCAACCGCGCAGGCTGCGCCGGATCCCGCAGCGCCGCGTCGAAGTCGACGACCCCCTCGAAACCGGAGTCGGCATCAGAGCCCGACGCGGCCTCCTCCCGGATCCACGTGTTCACGGCCACCCGCTGCCCGTCGACCACGGAAGTGCACCGCGCCTCACCCGCGCACGGCCCGATCGTCGCGACCAGCACCCGTACCCCGCGCGCCCGCGCCCGGTCCGCCAGCTGCTCCAGGCCGGCGATGACATCGTCGGCCGACGCGCCCGTCCGCAGGTCGTTCACGCCCTGGAAGACGATCGCCGTACGCGCCGACGTCTGGGCCAGGACATCCCGGTCCACGCGGTGCAGGGCGCTCACCCCGCCCGAGTCGGTCGAGAGGCCGTCGCCCGGGTAGCGGTCGGTGAGGACGCGGTTCGCGGCGATGCCCTGGTTGAGGACGCCGTAGTGGGGGACCGTGCTCTGGGCCAGCAGCCGGTCGGCGAGCACATCGGGCCAGCGCCGGTTCGCTTCCAGGGTCGATCGCTCGCCGTCGGTGATCGAGTCGCCGAGCACCACGACCGACCCGGGCCCGCCGCCGACGTCCACGCCGGTCAGCAGCGGCCACGTCGTCAGCGTCGAGGTGTACGGCGTCGGGGAGCCGTCCGCCGTGTGGTCGCCCGGCTCGCTGACGTACGAGCGCTGCTGCGTGAGCCGGTGCAGCGGCGCGGCCGTCACCGTGCCCGGCAGATGGAAGCTCACCAGCAGACTGGCGTCCGGGGGCACCGTGAAGTCCAGCGGATCACTGAACGCCTGTGCCCCGGCCGGGAGTTCGGTCCCGCGCGCCCCCAGGAACGTCAGCGGCACCGGCGTATCGCTCGCGGTGGCGCCCGACGCCTGCACGGCCACCGTCGCGCCGCCGATCCGTACCGGCGCCGACGCGAAGGTGTTGTCGAAGCGGACCCGTACCCGTGGCCCGCCGGCCGACGTGTGCACCACCAGCCGCAGCGTCCGGTCGGTCCACGGGCCGACGGTCGCGTACGTCGAGGTCGGCGCCGCCCAACTGCCCGTCCAGCCGGCCGTGTCGGGCCGCACCGAGAGGGCGAACACATGCAGGTCGGCCGCGTACGGCAGCCGGACGGAGTCGACCTGGCGCCCTCGCGTGATCGGCACCGTGACGACGTACAGCCGTGCCTTCTCGGCGAGTTGGCCGGTGGGCGTGTTCACATGCGGCAGCGCGACCGTCTTGGAGCCGAGGGGGCCGCCGCGCCAGTCGGGGGCGGTCAGCCGGTACGAGGACAGGGTGCCGTCCGTGTACGAGACGGTGCCCTCGCCGCTCACGTCGGCGCCACCGGTGCCCGCGACGAGGAACGCGAGGGCGTCCCCCTCTCCTCGGACACGCACGGGCTGGCCGGCGGCGCGGACGTTGTCCGGTTGGCCCGGTTCCCGGCACGGCCAGGTCAGCCGGGCGCCCTGGACGGTGAGGGCGCGGCCCCGGGTCCAGCCGGCGGCCGTCAGGTCCTGGGCCGACACGGAGGCGCCCGAGCCGTCGAAGTCGGCGGCGCCGGGAAGGACGTCGTCGCTGACGGCGGTGTTGTCGAAGTACTGGGTGAGGGGGAGGGGTTCGGTGGCGTGGGCCGTGGACGACAGGGGTGTCAGCGTCGCGCACAGGGCGAGGACGACGCCCGGTCCCCAGAGACCTCGGGCTCCCGGCCCCCGTCTGCCTCGGCCACCTCGGCGCATGTCCGTCCCTCCGGTCAGCTGGGCCCGCCGTTCAACGCAGTGTGAAGCTAAGGAGCCGCCAGGCGCCCGTCAATGCGGCAGGTGCGCCGGGCGGGGGCACACGCGGAAGTTGGCCGGAAGCGGCGGCCCCGCGCGCCCTGTGGTGCGGTCGGCGGTGTGAATGACACGCTGGACGTATGAACATCCCTTTCCTGGGCAACTGGCGCAAGAGGCATGGACCCGCCCGAGGTGCGGCGGTGTTCTCCGCGGGGGAGCACGACCCCGAGGCGGTCGCCGGGCTTCTCTCCGAGTGTGAGCTGCTCCGCTCCCAGGCACACCGGGCGGGCGTCGAACTCGATGACTCCGCCGCCTCGTTGGAGGCGCTGGACCAGCTGGTGCCGGGCTGGCGGGACGACGAGGACTCGCTGAACTGGCTCGGCAACGACGCGGGCCTCTATCTCGGCACGGTCATCGTGCGGACGGTCCCCGGCGCGGCCTGGGACTTCTGGCCGGACGGACAGCCCGTCGTACGGCTGTCGTCGGGCCGTGAGTTCGACGTCGTCGCCTCGGGACACGAGTGGGCGTCCAGCGGCGTGCCCGAGCTGTCGCAGCTGTACGCGGAGGTCGCGGAGACGTAAACACGGTGCACGCATCTGGCGTAAATACGGCTAATGCCCGAAAAGTGCGTGTCGCGCTTTAACTCCACTCTTGTCTGGATAGTTTGCGGCAACCACGACACAGCTGAAGTGAGTAGGGCTGGGCATGGCTGTCGATCCGTTGATCGAGCTGCATGAAGTCAACAAACACTTCGGTGAGCTGCATGTCCTTCAGGACATCAACCTCACCGTAGGCAGGGGTGAGGTGGTCGTTGTCATCGGCCCGTCAGGGTCGGGCAAGTCCACTCTGTGCAGGGCGATCAACCGGCTGGAGCCGATCGAGTCCGGGACGATTCTGCTCGACGGTCAACTGCTGCCCGACGAGGGCAAGCCTCTCGCGCGGCTCCGTGCCGAAGTCGGGATGGTCTTCCAGTCGTTCAACCTCTTCGCCCACAAGACCGTCCTCCAGAACGTCTCGTTGGGCCAGGTCAAGGTGCGCGGGCGCAGGAAGGACGAGGCCGACAGGCGCTCCCGAGAGCTCCTCGACCGGGTCGGCCTCGCCTCGCAGGCGCCGAAGTACCCGGCCCAGCTCTCCGGTGGCCAGCAGCAACGCGTCGCCATCGCCCGCGCCCTGGCCATGGACCCCAAGGTCATGCTCTTCGACGAGCCGACGTCCGCGCTCGACCCGGAGATGATCAACGAGGTTCTGGAGGTCATGCAGCAACTGGCCCGCGAGGGCATGACGATGGTCGTCGTCACCCACGAGATGGGCTTCGCCCGCTCGGCCGCCAACCGGGTCGTCTTCATGGCCGACGGACGCATCGTCGAGGACCGCAGCCCCGAGGAGTTCTTCACCGACCCGCGCAGCGACCGCGCCAAGGACTTCCTCTCCAAGATCCTGCACCACTGAAGCCAACACCATTGGCTGCCAAGGGAGTTGAGGAGGTCGTCAACCTGCTGACCGACAACCTCCCGACAGCGGCCAGGGCCGGAAAATCGGCCGCGCCGAACCTCGACTACGATTTGCCGTTCATCCCCATCGGGATGTGGACCGAGGTCGAGGCCGTCGCACCGGCCGAATCAGGGACGCTGCTGCCAGGCAGGCAGCGGTAGAAGGGCATGCGCTCGCCCGGCGGCAGCCGGAGATCACTGCTCGCGCAGGGGTAACGACGCCCATCAGGGGTCGTGCTCCGGCGGGCGGAAGGTCAGCTGCGCCGGTCGGGTTGTGCTCGACGCAGACGGGTCGACCTGACCGGCCGGCCTGCCGAGGCCGAGCGGGCCCGCGTCGCAGAGGTACGCGACGCGGGTGCCGCTCTCCTTGTTTCCGGTGACCGGACCGTCGTGTGCGACGTGATCGTTCCCCCGTACTTCCGTTCTCCCGTCCGCGCCGCTAGGAGGCGCGGTGGGAGTTGGGTGGAGCGACGGCCGCTACCGGCACAGGGGTCTGCGCCGCCCGGGTGATGTCCGTGACGACCTCGACGACATCCGGTCCGTACGCCTGCGAGTTGACGACCTTCAGGAGCAGGGCGAAGGAGTTGTTGCCGTGTTTGCGGGCCAGCCGTTCGTGGTTGCGGGCAAGGTAGCGGGTCGCCGCCTGGTTGGTGATCGCGCGCTGGCCGCAGAAGAGGAAGACCGGCCGGGCTTCGCCGCTCTGGCCGGCGGTGAGCCGCGCGAGGATCACGTACTCGCTCCTGCCCCCCTCCAGCCGGTAGCGCTCGGTGCCGATCTGGAAGGCGCCGCGGTCCGGGCCGGGTTCCGCGTCGACGTTGACGCGGACGCCGGGGAGCAGGGAGTGCAGATGCGCCAGCATGCGGCGGTTGGATGCGGGGCCGCCCACGCAGAACTCGGTCCGCTCGCCGAACCCCTGCTGCGCCGCGTCGTGGGCGACGACCTGGGCGTGGGCGTTGCAGTCCTTGATGAGGGCGGCGAGTTCCAGCAGCGCGAACACGTCGTGGCGCATCACCGTCAACTCGGGGCCACCGGCCTCGCGGTTCACCACGAGCAGCGACTCGGAGTTGTCCGGGAGCCCGAAGAAGGCCTGCTTACGGCGGAGTTTGCGCCTCCACAGATAGGTGCGGGCCAGCCAGCCGAGGGCTGCGCTGATACCGGCCGCGACCATACCGAGGACGATATTGCGCACATCGTCAGTCATGGGCGCGCATGGTAGCGGTCAACCGCAACGGTGTTCGAGAGGCCCTTACGGGACCGCGGGGATGAAGTTACGCTGCGCGGACGGCTGTTGACTGGAGGTATTGATGCGTCGCCCTGTCGCGCGGAGTCTGGCGGTCCTGGCGGTTTCGGCAACAGTGGTTTCGGTGGGGGCGGCAGCGCCACCTTCCGGCGCCACGCCGGCGGATACAGCTCTACGCAAGGTCCCGGTCGCCGTCGGGTACGGCGGTGCCGTGGCGAGCGTGGACGCGGATGCCTCGGCCGCCGGGATCGAGATCCTGCGCAAGGGCGGCAACGCGGTGGACGCCGCCGTCGCCACGGCCGCCGCGCTCGGGGTCACGGAGCCCTACTCCAACGGCATCGGTGGAGGCGGCTACTTCGTCTACTACGACGCCAAGTCCCGTACGGTACGGACGATCGACGGCCGCGAGACGGCACCCCTGACGGCCGACTCGGGCCTGTTCCTGGAGAACGGCCAGCCGATCGCCTTCGCCGACGCCGTCACCAGCGGACTGGGCGTCGGTACGCCGGGCACGCCCGCGACCTGGCAGGCGGCGCTGGACAGTTGGGGCACCAAGGGGCTCGGGACGCTGCTGAAGCCGGCGGAGCGGCTCGCGCGCGACGGCTTCACGGTGGACGACACGTTCCGCTCGCAGACCGCTTCGAACGAGACGCGGTTCAGGAACTTCCCGGACACGGCGAAGCTTTTCCTGCCGGGCGGTGCGCTGCCGGTGGTCGGGTCGACCTTCAAGAACCCCGATCTGGCTCGTACGTACGAGGAGTTGGGCCGCAAGGGCGTCGGCGCCGTGTACCGCGGGAAGCTGGCGAAGGAGATCGTCGACACGGTCAACAAGCCGCCGGTGGACCCGGGTTCGAGCTACAACGCGCGTCCCGGCAAACTGTCGCTGAAGGACCTGGCGGCGTACAGGGCGAAGCGGCAGGCGCCCTCCAAGACGTCGTACCGCGGCCTGGGTGTCTACTCGATGGCGCCCTCCTCGTCGGGTGGTACGACGGTCGGTGAGGCCCTCAACATCCTTGAGAGGACGGACCTTTCGAAGGCGAGCGACGTCCAGTTCCTGCACCGCTACATCGAGGCGAGCCGGATCGCCTTCGCGGACCGGGGGCGCTGGGTGGGCGACCCGGCCTTCGAGGACGTACCGACGAAGGAACTGCTGTCGCAGTCGTACGCCGACTCGCGGGAGTGCCTCATCAAGGACGACGCGGTGCTGACGAGCCCGGTCGCGCCCGGGGACCCGCGTAACCCGGCGGCCTGCACGAGCACCGGTATCGCGGCGCCGACGACGTACGAGGGCGAGAACACCACGCATCTGACGGTGGCCGACAAGTGGGGCAACGTCGTGTCCTACACGCTGACGATCGAGCAGACCGGCGGCAGCGGCATCACGGTCCCGGGGCGCGGGTTCATCCTGAACAACGAGCTGACGGACTTCTCCTTCGCTCCGGCCAGCCCGGCCGTCCACGACCCGAACCTGCCGGGTCCGGGCAAGCGACCGCGCTCGTCGATGTCCCCGACGATCGTCCTGGACGCCCACGGCAAGCCGGTGGTGGCTCTTGGTTCGCCCGGTGGCGCGACCATCATCACGACCGTCCTGCAGACCCTGACGGGCTTCCTGGACCGGGGGCTGCCGTTGGTCGACGCGATCGCGGCGCCGCGCGCGAGCCAGCGCAACCAGACGACCACCGAGCTCGAACCGGGGCTGTGGAACAGCGAGTTGAGGACCAAGCTGGAGGCGATCGGCCACGGCTTCCGGCTCAACCCCGAGATCGGCGCGGCGACCGGCGTGCAGCGCCTGCCGAACGGCAAGTGGCTGGCGGCGGCGGAGACGGTACGACGGGGTGGCGGGTCGGCGATGGTGGTGCGCCCGGCGTCCTGACTCAGCCGGCGACGGGCGGCGGCACGGTGTTCGAGGCCGGCCGCCAGTCCCCGTAGCGGCTGACGGCCGCCGCGGGCCAGGTGTACTCGTACAACGAGATCGCGCGGGCGTTGCCGTGCGGCACTTCCAGGCAGACGTCCCGGCCGGGCATGCAGGTTGTCCAGGTGGCCCCGGCCGGCCGCGGCCGTGTCCAGCAGGGTGAAGCCGCGCAACTCGCCGTCCTGCTCGGCGAGCGGCGGACAACGGGCCTCGGACAGGGCCGCGTTGCTCTCCGCGTCGGCGGAGGTGCCGTTCCTGATGTACATGCGGCCGTTGGTTACGCCCGGCTCGTGTGTGTCTCCTGTCGTGCCGTGAGCACCCGCGGCCCCGACTCCGTGATCGCCACCGTGTGTTCCGCGTGGGCCGCGCGGGAGCCGTCGTTCGTGCGGAGGGTCCAGCCGTCCGGGGCCTCGTGGTAGCCGTCCTTGCCGCTGCCGATCAGCATGGGCTCGATCGCCAGGACCAGGCCCTTGCGCAGCGGCATGCCCCGGCCCGGGCGGCCCTCGTTCGGGACCGGCGGGTCCTCGTGCATACGGCGGCCGATGCCGTGGCCGCCGAAACCCTCCGGGATGCCATAGCCCGCCGTGCGGCACACCTCGCCGATCGCGTGCGCGATGTCGCCGATGCGGTTGCCGACGACCGCCGCCGCGATGCCCGCAGCGAGGGCCAGCTCGGCGGTCTCGACGAGCCGTACGTCGGCCGGGCGCGGTTCGCCCACGATGAAGCTGATCGCCGAGTCGCCCGCCCAGCCGCCCAGTTCGGCGCCGAAGTCGGCGGAGACGAGGTCGCCGTCGCGCAACCGGTAGTCGTCCGGGATGCCGTGGACGATCGCGTCGTTCACCGAGAGGCAGAGCACCGCCGGGAACGGGGTGGGCGCGAAGGAGGGGCGGTAGCCGAGGAAGGGGGAGGCCGCCCCGGCCGCGCGCAGCACCTCGTGCGCCACCTCGTCGAGCTCCCGTAGGGAAACGCCCACGTCAGCGGCTTCCCGGACAGCCGTGAGGCCTCTGCCGACCACCTGGCCGGTCTCGTACATGGCATCGATCGCGGGGTTCGTCTTGAGTTCCACCATGCAAATTACTATACCGGTATTAGAATGGTGACATGGTACGCACTCCTCTCACCCCCGAAGAGCGTGAACGCGGCGAGCGGCTCGGCCGGTTGCTGCGTCAGGCGCGTGGTGGCCGCAGCATGGCGGAGATCGCGGCCCGCGCCGGCATCTCCGCCGAGACCCTCCGGAAAATCGAGACCGGCCGTGCGCCGACCCCGGCCTTCTTCACGGTCGCGGCGCTGACGCGGGTCCTCGGGCTGTCCATGGACGAACTGGTCGGGCGGTGCGAGCCTCTGGCCCCGGCCGCGGCATGAGCCCCGGGGGGGGGCGGTTTTGGCCAATGTGTCAGTGGTTCACGTCACGTTCCGCTGGGCGCGCGGTACTCTGCGTCCGGTCCGAAAACCCTTCGTAGCCCGTCCGTAACACGCTTGGTGTTTTCTACGGGGCGGAGAACTCCGGTCGGGCATGGGGTGGACGTCATGGCGGTGGAACAGCTCCCGGGGCAGGTGCGGGAGTTCGCGCGGTATCTGAACGGCCTGCTGGCCCGCCTCGATCAGGGCGCGGGCTGGTGCGGTGTGTTCTGGGAGCGCGATCCCGACGGTATGCGCGCCTGTCTGGAGGGGCGCGAGGTGCCGCCCTGGGACGTTGTGGAGGCGCTGCTCCAGGATCTCGCCACCGGGTTCGGACCGGGCGCCGTCGGTCCGGAGGGCGAGCAGGCGCGTGCCCTGCATCAGGCCTCCCTCGCCGCGTTCGACGCCCGCACCGGCGCCCGCGACACCCTCGGGGACCGGCTCGACGTGATGCTCCGGGAGCAGAAGTACGCCGCCGAACGGCTCGTCGAACTGGGGCGGTCGCTCGGCTCCGCCGCCACCCACGAGGAGGCCGAGGGTCTCCGCCTCGACCTCGCCTGGGCCCATGACGACCATGAACGCGCCTCCGCCCGCTGCATCGAACTCCGTTACCGCCTCGACCAGTTGGCCCGCCGGACGATGAGCCGGGCACCCTTCCAGCGCCGCGACCGCGACGACGAGGCGGATGTCTTCGTCGGCCGCGGCCACAACGCCCCGCACCCCGCCGACGCGCACGACGGCGATCCCGTGACTCTGCCCGGACAGCGCACGGACACCGACGAGCGCCGCCCGGACAACGACACGGCCGTCTGGTACGACGAGCGCGGCGCCCGCCGACAGCGGTCGGACGTCCGTCCGACCGCCGGATACGAGAACGTGCCCAGCTCCCGGCAGCAGGCCCCGGACGGCTCCGGCCCCGCCCGCCACGGAGACGACCGCCACGGAGACGACCGCGGCCCCGGCGGGCCACGTTCCGACGGCGACCTGCGCCCCTGGCGCGGCCACATCCGGCGCTCCGGCGAGGCGGACGACCACGACGACCCCCGCCCGGCCGACGCCCCGGAGCCCGCCGCCGAGAGCACGGCACCGCGACTCCCCGCCGACTGGTACGGGCCCTCCGCCCCCGAACCGGCCTCGGCGGACCCCGGCCCCGCCCCCAAGCAGCGCTCCAAACGCCGTGCCCGTGGCGGTGCCCGGTTCGCCGGGATGACGGACGACGCGGACACCGGCGCCACGCCCGTCGTCGACCCCACCCCCGCACCGGCCATGCCCGCGCCCGCCGCCCCGAGTCGCCGTAACCCGCGTGGGGCCCGGTTCGCCGGGGCCGCCGCAGCGGCCAAGCCCGCGGTGCCCGTGCGGGAGGCGCTGGACGACGACGCCCGGCACGACACCATCGACGCCGTCCGCAGCCTCGTACGGCTGCGTGGTGAGGGACGCAGCGGTGAGGCGCACGCGCTGCTCGTCGAGGCCTCCCAATGGCCCGCCGCCCGTTTTCCGCTCCTCGCCGCCGAGCTGAACCGCGCGGGGCTCGGCGCCGACTGGGCCACCCTGCTCTGGGAGGCCGCGTCCCTGCCCGCGGACCGGCTGGTCGCCGCCGCCGACGCGCTCGTCGCGGCGGGGCGGGCCATCGACGGCCAGCAGATCCTGCGGCAGGGCATCGTGCGGCCGGCCCAGGAGGTGGGTGAGGCCGTGCTCCGCCTCGCCGAGGAGGGAAGGCAGCGTGAGGTGCGTGCCCTCCTCGACGCGTACGTCCGGGTCCGCACCCCCGAGGAGGCCGCCCGCAGTGTCGCCGCCGACCCCCAGCGCCTCGTACCGCTGCTCCTGGAGGCGGCCCGGGGTGCCTCCGAGGACCGGTACTGGGATCTGGTGCACGCCCTCCGGGTCGCCGGGCACAGCGCGTGACCCGGCTGGCCGTGACTCGCCCACCGGGGTGTGAAACGTGATCGACTCCGCGGGTTAACGGCGATGGTCTTGGCAAGGCTCTTCCGGAGGCTTACTTTCAAGCCCCTACGACCTTTGTCTACGGGCGTAGAGGCTCTCTGACGTCCAGCCGAAGGAGCAGGTCATGGCCAACGTCGTACGTGCCGCTCTGGTCCAGGCCACCTGGACCGGCGACACCGAGTCCATGGTCGCCAAACATGTGGAGCATGCCCGGGAGGCCGCCCGGCAGGGCGCCAAGGTCATCGGATTCCAGGAAGTCTTCAACGCCCCGTACTTCTGCCAGGTCCAGGAGCCCGAGCACTACCGCTGGGCCGAGCCCGTGCCCGACGGGCCGACCGTTACCCGCATGCGGGAACTGGCGCGCGAGACCGGCATGGTCATCGTCGTACCCGTGTTCGAGGTCGAGCAGTCCGGGTTCTACTACAACACCGCGGCCGTGATCGACGCCGACGGGACCTACCTCGGCAAGTACCGCAAGCACCACATTCCGCAGGTCAAGGGGTTCTGGGAGAAGTACTACTTCAAACCCGGAAACCTCGGCTGGCCCGTCTTCGAGACGGCCGTGGGCAGGATCGGCGTCTACATCTGCTACGACCGGCACTTCCCGGAGGGCTGGCGTCAGCTCGGTCTGAACGGCGCGCAGCTCGTCTACAACCCGTCCGCGACCCACCGGGGCCTCTCCTCCCATCTCTGGCAGCTGGAGCAGCCCGCCGCGGCCGTCGCCAACGAGTACTTCGTCGCCGCCATCAACCGGGTCGGCCAGGAGGAGTACGGGGACAACGACTTCTACGGGACCTCGTACTTCGTGAACCCGCGCGGCCAGTTCGTCGGCGAGGTCGCGAGCGACAAGGACGAGGAACTCGTCGTGCGGGATCTCGACTTCGATCTCATCGATGAAGTCCGGCAGCAGTGGGCCTTCTACCGGGACCGGCGGCCGGACGCGTACGAAGGGCTGGTGCAGCCGTGAGCGATCTGTACGGGCGTCACAAGGCGGTTCTGCCGGACTGGCTCGCCCTCTACTACGCGGACCCGATCGAGATCACCCACGGCGAGGGCCGGTACGTGTGGGACGCGGCCGGAAAGCGGTACCTCGACTTCTTCGGCGGCATCCTCACCACGATGACCGCGCACGCGCTGCCCGAGATCACCAAGGCGGTGAGCGAACAGGCCGGGCGGATCATCCACTCGTCCACGCTCTACCTCAACCGGCCGATGGTCGAACTCGCCGAGCGCGTCGCCCAGTTGTCCGGCATCCCGGACGCACGCGTCTTCTTCACCACCTCCGGGACGGAAGCCAACGACACGGCTCTCCTCCTCGCCACCTCCTACCGGCGCAGCAACCAGATCCTGGCCATGCGCAACAGCTACCACGGCCGCTCCTTCAGCACGGTCGGCATCACAGGCAACAAGGGCTGGTCCCCGACCTCCCTGTCCCCGCTCCAGACCCTGTACGTCCACGGTGGCGTCCGTACCCGTGGTCCGTACGCCGATCTGAGCGACGACGACTTCATCGCCGCGTGCGTCGACGACCTGGAGGACCTGCTCGGGCACGTCCGCCCGCCCGCGGCCCTGATCGCGGAGCCCATCCAGGGCGTCGGCGGCTTCACCTCGCCGCCCGACGGGCTGTACGCGGCCTTCCGCCGGGTGCTCCAGGAACGCGGCATCCTCTGGATCGCCGACGAGGTGCAGACCGGCTGGGGCCGCACCGGCGAGCACTTCTGGGGCTGGCAGGCACACGCGGAGAACGGTCCGCCGGACATCATCACCTTCGCCAAGGGCATCGGCAACGGCATGTCCATCGGCGGGGTCGTGGCCCGCGCCGAGATCATGAACTGCCTCGACTCCAACTCCATCTCCACCTTCGGCGGCACCCAGATCACCATGGCGGCCGGCCTCGCCAACCTCACCTACCTCCTGGAACACGACCTCCAGGGCAACGCCCGGCGCGTCGGCGGACTGCTCATCGAACGGCTCCGGGCCGTCGCCGCGCAGCTGCCGGGCGTACGGGAGGTCCGTGGGCGCGGGTTGATGATCGGCGTCGAGCTGGTGAAGCCCGGCACCGACACCGCCGACCCGGAGACCGCCGCCGCCGTGCTCGAAGCGGCCCGGGAGGAAGGGCTGCTCCTCGGCAAGGGCGGCGGCCACAACACCAGCGCGCTGCGCATCGCACCGCCGCTGTCCCTCACCGTCGCGGAGGCCGAGGAGGGCGCCGCGATCCTCGAACGTGCTCTGAGGAGCTGCGTCCAGTAACACCACAGCAAGGAAGACCGTCATGCTCACGACCACCACCTTGGAACCCGCCCTGTCGGTCCGCCAGGTCCTCGGCCTGGAACGGGTGCTCGCCGGGGAGCCCGAGGTGGTGGCCGGCGCCGGCCAGCTCGACCGGGCCGTGCGCTGGGTGCATGTCGCCGAGGCCGCCGACGTCGGCGTGATGCTCAGCGGCGGCGAGATGATCCTCACGACCGGGGTGCTGCTCGCGGGCGACGAGGAGGCCCAGGTCGAGTACATCCGCTCGCTGCACCGGGCGGAGGCCTCCGCTGTCGTGCTCGGGCTCGGCCGCGCCTTTCCGGCGCCGCCGGACGTCATGCGGCGCGCCGCCGAGCGCTGCGGGCTGCCGATGGTGGTGCTCCACCGGCCCTTCCCCTTCGCGGAGTTGACGGAAGAGGTCCAGTCCCGGCTGGTGCGGCGGAAGTTCGCCGCCGTGAGCCTGTCCGAGACCGTACGGACCGCTCTCACCGGGCTCATCACCTCCGGCGCCCCGCTGCAGAGCCTCCTCGACGAGGTCGCCTCGCACAGTGCCTGCCCTGTCGTCATCACCAACCTCGCCCATCGGGTCCTCGCCACGGCGGGGGAGCGGTCGGCCGTCGATGACGTGCTGCGGGACTGGGAGCGCATCTCCCGGCAGGCCGGCGGGAGCGAGGGCGACGGGTGGATCCGGGCCGAGCTGGGCGGGCGCGGGGAACGCTGGGGACGGATCGTGCTGTGCGGGTACCGCGGTGACGCCGCCACCGGGCGGCTGCTCGCCGACCGGGGAGCCGAGGCACTCGTCCTGCACCGCATGCTCGGGGGCTCCGTGCACACCTGGGAGGAGCAGTCCGCGCAGAGCCTGCTGACGGACCTGGTGAGCGGAGTCGTACCGGCCCGGCAACTGCTGCCGCGCGCGCGGGCCGCCGGGCTGCCGGTCAACCGGCGGACCTTCGTGCCGCTCGTCGTACGGGACGGCGACCCCGTCGAACTCGACCGCGTACTGCGGCTGTTGGGACTGCCGGGACTGGTCGCCGAGCTGGCCGACGACGCCACCGCCGTCCTGCTGAGCCTCGCCCGGGACCAGGACGCCAAGGCGCTGGCCGCGCACTTCGCGCTCCGGCTGCGTACCGAGACCGGCGGGGGCCGGACCGTCGTGGCCGCCGCCGAGGCGCTCGCCAACTGGGACGACGTACCCACCGGACTGCGCGAGGCACTCCACGTCGCCGCCGCCGTCGCGGAGACGCCGGCGGGGCAGGAGCTGCCGGTGCTGGTGCATCTGAGGGACGTACGGCTGCGCGGCCTGGTCCGGCTGCTGCGGGACGATCCGCACGTGCAGGCCTTCGCGGAGCGGGAGCTGGACGGGCTGCTGTGCGGGACCGAGGGCGAGTCCGAGCTGCTGCCCGTGCTGCGGACCTATCTCGCCACCGGGCGCAACAAATCTCGTACCGCGCAACTGCACCATGTCTCGCGGCCCGCGCTCTACCGGCGGCTGGAGGCGATAGAGACGCGGCTCGGGCTCGATCTCGACGACTTCGAGCAGGCCGCGTCCGTGCATATCGCGCTCCTCGCGCACGACGCCCAGCAAGGCCGATGACCGCACTCTCCAGCGCTCCGTCTTACCGCTCCGAAACATCAGAGGACCAGGGAAAACAGTGGTGAAACATGGGCCGACGGCAGGGTGACACCGTGGAACGCCGGACGTCCGCAGGCGTGACACCGTGCAACTCAAACCCGCTCTCCAGGCTTCCTAGGCTCGCCGTACACCGAGTGACCGGAGGTCCCGATGAGCAGGGTGATTCGCGCCGCCATTTTCCAGACTGCCTGGACGGGCGACAAGGAGTCGATGATCCAGGTCCACGAGCAGGCGGTCCGCGACGCCGCGGCGCAGGGTGCTCAAGTCATGTGCTTCCAGGAGCTGTTCTACGGCCCCTACTTCTGCCAGGTCCAGGACAAGGCGTTCTACGAGTACGCCGAGCAGATCCCCGACGGCCCGATCGTCAAGCGCTTCCAGGCGCTCGCCAGGGAACTGGGCATCGTCCTCGTCCTGCCGATGTACGAGGAGGAGCAGCCCGGCGTTCTCTACAACACGGCCGCCGTGATCGACGCCGACGGCTCGTACCTCGGCAAGTACCGCAAGCACCACATTCCGCAGGTCGCGGGCTTCTGGGAGAAGTTCTACTTCCGCCCGGGCAACGCCGGCTGGCCGATCTTCGACACGGCCGTGGGCAAGATCGGCGTCTACATCTGCTACGACCGGCACTTCCCGGAGGGCTGGCGTGCGCTGGGCCTCGAAGGCGCGGAGATCGTCTTCAACCCGTCGGCCACCTCGCGCGGTCTGTCCGCCTACCTGTGGCAGCTGGAGCAGCCGGCGGCTGCCGTCGCCAACGAGTACTTCGTCGGCGCTATCAACCGGGTCGGCGTCGAGGAACTGGGCGACAACGACTTCTACGGAACCTCGTACTTCGTGGACCCGGAGGCGCAGTTCGTCGGCGAGGTGGCGAGCGACAAGGAGACCGAACTCGTCGTCCGCGACCTGGACCTGGCCAAGCTGCGCGAGGTCCGCGACCGCTGGCAGTTCTTCCGCGACCGCCGCCCCGACGCGTACGGCCCCCTGACCGCGCCGTAGTAACAAGTCGACGGCGGGTTCCCGCGCCCCCGAGGGGCGCGGGGCACCGCGCGACCCACCACACACGACCCGCACTTCTCGACACAACCCAGCGGAGCGTAATTTCATGAGCAGCCGTACCGTCATCCGGGGTGGTCTCGTCATCACCGCGTCCGACGAGATCCATGCCGACGTCCTGATCGAGGACGGCCGCATCGTCGCCCTCGCCGCGAGCGGAACCGCGGCCGCAGAGGCCTGGACGGCCGAGCGGACCATAGACGCCACCGGGAAGTACGTCATCCCCGGCGGTGTCGACGCGCACACCCACATGGAACTGCCGTTCGGCGGTACGGCCGCCTCGGACACCTTCGAGACCGGTACCCGGGCCGCCGCCTGGGGCGGTACGACCACGATCATCGACTTCGCCGTGCAGAGCGTCGGCCAGTCGCTGCGCGACGGACTCGACACCTGGAACGCCAAGGCCGACGGCAACTGCGCCATCGACTACGGCTTCCACATGATCGTCTCCGACGTGAACCAGGACACGCTCAAGGAGATGGACCTGCTGGTCGAGGAGGGCGTCACCTCCTTCAAGCAGTTCATGGCCTACCCGGGCGTCTTCTACAGCGACGACGGCCAGATCCTGCGCGCCATGCAGCGCTCCGCCGAGAACGGCGGCCTGATCATGATGCACGCCGAGAACGGCATCGCCATCGATGTGCTGGTGGAGCAGGCGCTGGCCCGTGGCGAGACCGACCCCCGGTACCACGGCGAGGTCCGCAAGGCCCTCCTCGAAGCCGAGGCCACGCACCGAGCCATCAAGCTCGCGCAGGTCGCGGGGGCGCCGCTGTACGTCGTCCACGTCTCGGCGCAGGAGGCGGTCGCCGAGCTGGCACGGGCGCGCGACCAGGGGCTCAACGTCTTCGGCGAGACCTGCCCGCAGTACCTGTTCCTGTCCACCGACAACCTCGCGGAGCCGGACTTCGAAGGCGCGAAGTACGTGTGCAGCACGCCGCTTCGGCCCAAGGACCACCAGGCCGCGCTCTGGCGAGGCCTGCGGACCAACGACCTCCAGGTCGTCTCCACGGACCACTGCCCGTTCTGCTTCGAGGGCCAGAAGGAGCTGGGCCGGGGCGACTTCTCGAAGATCCCCAACGGTCTCCCGGGCGTCGAGAACCGCATGGACCTGCTTCACCAAGGCGTCGTCGACGGGCACATCAGCCGCCGCCGCTGGATCGAGATCGCCTGCGCCACCCCGGCCCGGATGTTCGGCCTCTACCCGAAGAAGGGCACCATCGCCCCGGGCGCCGACGCGGACATCGTCATCTACGACCCCACGGCCGAGCAGATCGTCTCCGCCGAGACGCACCACATGAACGTCGACTACTCGGCGTACGAGGGCAAGCGGCTCACCGGCCGCGTCGAGACCGTCCTCTCACGCGGCGAACTCGTCATCACCGAGCGGGAGTTCACCGGACGTGCGGGTCACGGCGTCTACACCCCCCGCTCCACCTGTCAGTACCTGATCTGAACTAGGAGCAGCGCCCATGGACTTCGGCCTCGTCCTGCAGACCGACCCGCCGGCCTCGCGTGTCATCGAGCTGATGCAGCGCGCCGAGGGCAACGGCTTCACGTACGGCTGGACCTTCGACTCCGCCGTGCTGTGGCAGGAGCCGTTCGTGATCTACAGTCAGATCCTCTCCAGCACCGAGAAGTTGACGGTCGGCCCGATGGTCACCAACCCGGGCACCCGCACCTGGGAGGTCACCGCCTCCACCTTCGCCACCCTCAACGACATGTTCGGCAACCGCACGGTGTGCGGCATCGGCCGCGGCGACTCCGCGATGCGCGTCGCCGGCCGTACGCCCAACACGCTGGCCCGGATCAGCGGCGCGATGAAGGTCATCCGCTCGCTCGGCCGGGGCGACGAGGCCGACCTCGGCGGCACGGTGATCAAGTTCCCGTGGGTGCGGCCGGGCGCCGAACTCCCCGTCTGGATGGCCGCGTACGGCCCCAAGGCGCTCAAGATGACCGGCGAGGAGGCCGACGGGTTCATCCTCCAGCTCTCCGACCTCTATCTGACCGAGTACATGGTCAAGACGGTCAAGGACGCGGCCGTCGCCGCCGGACGTGACCCGTCCGAGGTGAAGATCTGCGTCGCCGCCCCCGCGTACATCACCGAGGACGACTCGCCCGAGGCGCTCGCCCACGCCCGCGACCAGTGCCGCTGGTTCGGCGGGATGGTCGGCAACCACGTCGCCGACCTGGTGTCGAAGTACGGCGAGCACTCCGCCGCCGTACCCGAGGAACTCACCGACTACATCAAGGCCCGCGAGGGCTACGACTACTCCCACCACGGACGGGCCGACAACCCCGACACCCAGTTCGTGCCCGACGAGATCGTCGACCGGTTCTGCGTCATCGGCACCCCCGAGATGCACATCGAGAAGCTCAACAAGCTGCGTGAGCTCGGCGTCGACCAGTTCGCCGTCTACGACATGCACGACGCCCAGGAAGCCGTCATCGACGCCTACGGGTCGACGGTGATCCCGGCCGTCAACGCCTGACGTACCCGAACTCGTCGCTGTGTTACGCACCCACCATCTCCTCCTCCCCGGCGTTCAGGTAGCCGGGGAGGGGGTCAGGACTCCTCCGGGTGTCCTGTGCGCATCCCCCAACGCGCCACCCGCACGGCCTTTCCCGACCCACCTCATTGATTGGCCTGCCCATGACCGACACCGCTCCCACGGCCATACCGCCGTCCTCCCAACTCACCCTCCCCGACGGCCGGGTGGAGATCTCCCCCGACGCGCCCGTTCCCAGCGGGCCGTACGCCAACGAGGACCTGCTGCCGGTTCCGGTCGAGAAGCGCACCTGGAACACGTACAACTTCTCGGCCCTCTGGGTGGGTATGGCCCACAACACGGCCTCCTGGACCCTCGCCTCGGGTCTGATCGCCGTGGGCATGGACTGGAAGCAGGCCGTGCTCACGATCGCCCTGGCGAACGTGATCGTGCTCATCCCGATGCTGCTCACCGGGCACGCCGGGCCCAAGTACGGCATCCCCTTCCCCGTCTTCGCCCGCGCCTCCTTCGGCATCCGGGGCGCCAACCTCCCAGCTGTCGTACGGGCGTTGGTGGCGTGCGGCTGGTTCGGCATCCAGACCTGGATCGGCGGCGAGGCGATCTACTTCCTCGCCGGCAAGCTCATCGGGGACGGCTGGGCGAACGCCTCGCACATCGGGGGCTACGCCTGGACGATGTGGCTGTCCTTCGCCATCTTCTGGGCGATCCAGGTCGCCATCATCTACCGGGGCATGGAGACCATCCGCCGGTTCGAGAACTGGGCCGCGCCCTTCGTGCTCCTCGGCGCCGGCGTGATGCTGTGGTGGATGGCCGACAAGGCCGGCGGCTTCGGCCCGCTGCTCGACCAGCCCTCCAAGCTGGGCTACGGCGCGGACTTCTGGAAGATCTTCGCGCCCGCCCTCATGGGCATGATCGGCTTCTGGTCCACGCTGTCCCTGAACATCCCGGACTTCACGCGGTACGGCAAGAGCCAGAAGGCCCAGACGTGGGGACAGGCGCTCGGTCTGCCGACCACGATGACGCTGTTCGCGTTCCTGTCCGTCATGGTCACCTCGGGCTCGCAGGCCGTGTACGGCGAGGCGATCTGGGACCCGGTACAGCTCGCCGCCAAGACCGACAACGTCTTCGGGCTGCTGTTCGCCCTGGTCACCGTGCTGGTGGCGACCCTGTCCGTGAACGTCGCGGCCAACCTTGTCTCGCCGGCCTTCGACTTCTCCAACATCGCGCCCCGGAAGATCAGCTTCCGGGCCGGCGCGCTCACCACCTGTGTCCTCGGCGTACTGATCTTCCCGTGGAAGCTGTACTCCGACCCGCAGGGCTACATCTTCACCTGGCTCGGCCTGGTCGGCGGGCTCCTCGGCACGGTCGCCGGCATCCTCATCGCCGACTACTGGATCCTGCGCCGCGGCAAGCTCGACCTCGCCGACCTGTACCGGGCGGGCGGACGCTACTGGTACGACAACGGCTGGAACTGGCGGGCGGTCGTCGCCTTCCTGGTCGGTGGCGTACTGGCCGTCGGCGGTGCCGACTTCCACCCGCTGATCGACGGGCGGCCCATCCCGGCACTGTCCTCACTGGCGGACTACGGCTGGGCCGTGGGCCTGGGCACCTCGATGGCGCTCTACCTGGCGCTCATGCTGGCGACCGGGAAGGGGAGGACCGAGTCGGAGGAGAAGACCTGGCTGGAGGAAGAAGACGACGGTCTGACCCCGTGACGTGGTCCGACGGATCTGAGTGACGTGACCTGACGGATCTGATGTTCGGTGGAGGGCGGCCGGTGCTACCGGCTGCCCTCCAGTGCTGCCACCGCGTCCCGGGCGGCCTTGATGGCGCCCTTGTTGATCACATCCGTGCTGGGTGCCTTCTTCGACTCGAAGTCGCTGCCGTTGTACGTGATCACCACCAGCGCGTTCGACGCGCGGACCAGGACCACACCCTCGCGGGTCTGCTGCTTGTCCTCGGTGGTCAGGTTCACGACGGAATAGGCGGCGTCACCGAGACCCGGAACCACCCCGCCGCCGCTCTTCTCCGTCAGGCGGTCCTTGTACGTCTTCTCCGCCGCCGCGTCCGTGTCGGACAGTTCGAACGACACGTCGAGCCAGCGGTAGTCGTACTCCTTGAGCGCGTTCCAGGAGCAGGTACGGCGCGCGTCCGTGTCCGTCGACGGGATCTCCTTGCCGGCTGCCTTGGCGCCCGGGACAAGGGACTTGATCGTTCCCGGGGTCACGGCCGAGCAGGGTGCGGGCGCGGCGGCGAAGGTCTTCGTGGCCGCCGAGGTCGAGGGCGCGGTGGGCGACGCGGACGCGCCCGTGGTGGCCGCCGTCTCGTGGTTGTCGGCCGGCGCGGCGGCGAGCGGGCCCGAGGACAGCGCCCAGCCTGCCGTGGCGAGCACGGCGACGGGCGCCAGACGGGTGGTGAGTGCGAGCGGCAGAGGAAGGCTCAAGGCGCACTTCTCGTGGGGGACGGTGCGGAGGGGGGTCCGCACTCCGGACGGGACGCCAGTGTCACATGACTGCCTGTGGGGCGGAAGTACGAACTCGCTCTGTGGCTGTGCGATGACTGTCACTTGTTGTCGGGCGCCCGGACTGTCCGTCGGAATGCGCAAATCAACACCAATAGAACCCAATTCGCCACTGATGCCATGTATCGCGATGAAGCTCTCATAGGTGATGAGGCAGGCGCATCGATATCGGCTTGCGCAGCTCCACGCCGATCCGGAGGCTTGACGTATGTCCTCCAGATCACCCACCACAGACGTCACGCGTGTCGACCTTCCCGCTGTGCCCGAGGAGATCCTCGCCTACTACGCGCGCGGCAAGGAGGACGCCCGTATCCGGCGGGGTTCCGGCCGGCTGGAGTTCTGGCGGACCCAGGACGTGCTCCGGCGGCTGCTGCCCGCGGCCCCCGCGCGCGTGCTGGACGTCGGTGGGGGCAGCGGAGTGCACGCGGAGTGGCTGGCGCGGGACGGGTACGAGGTCGAGCTGGTCGATCCCGTGCCGCTGCATCTGGAGCAGGCGGGGCGGTTGCCCGGTGTCACCGTGCGCCTCGGGGACGCCCGTGAGCTGCCCGCCGACGACGCCTCCCGCGATGTCGTCCTGATACTGGGGCCGTTGTACCACCTGCCCGAACGACCTGACCGGCTACGGGCGTTGGGTGAGGCGCTGCGGGTCGTCCGGCCCGGGGGACTGGTCGTCGCGGCCACCATCAACCGCCATGCCGCGCTGCACGACCTGCTGCGGAAGGAGCGCTATTTCGACCAGGCTCACCGGGCCCGCACCGACGAGGTCAGCACCACCGGCAGACATGGCGCCGACGGCGGCCTGTTCACGACCGCCTACTTCGCCGAACCGACCGAGGTACCGGCCGAGTTCAGCGAGGCCGGACTCGTCCTGGAGGGCCAGTACGGGCTGGAGGGCGTCGCCTGGCTCATGGGCGGCGTCGAACAGTGGCTGGACGACCCGGAACGCCGCGAGGCCGTCATGTCCGCGACCCGCCGCATCGAGTCCGAACAGGCGCTGCTCGGCGCGAGCGGCCACGTGCTGACGGCGGGACGGCGTCGGCCGTAGCCGAGGGGTGGGCCGGCGCGGGCGGTGCATGGGATGTACCGGGGGAGCGGCGTGAGATACGTACGATCATCGGATCGTGTGCCGCAGTGAAGGAGCCGCCCGTGTTCACCACCCGACCCACGCTCCAGGGCACCTTCGGGATGGTGTCCTCCACACACTGGCTGGCCTCGCAGTCGGCGATGGCCGTCCTGGAAGCCGGCGGCAACGCGTACGACGCCGCCGTCGCCGCGGGCTTCGTCCTGCACGTCGTCGAACCGCATCTCAACGGGCCCGCCGGTGAGGTGCCGATCATCATCGCCCCGGCCGACGGCGAGGTGCGGGTGCTGTGCGGGCAGGGTGTCGCGCCCGCCGGGGCCACGGTCGCGCACTACCGGGGACTCGGGCTCGATCTCGTACCCGGCACCGGGCCCCTCGCCGCCGCCGTGCCCGGTGCCTTCGACGCCTGGATGCTCCTCCTCCGCGACCACGGCACCAAGCCGCTCGCAGACGTCCTCAAGTACGCCGTCGGATACGCCGAGGACGGGCACGCGCCCGTGGAGAACATCGGCGCGACCGTGGAGACCGTACGGGAACTGTTCGAGACGGAGTGGACCTCCTCCGCGGACGTGTACCTGCCCGGCGGACAGGCACCCCGGCCCGGCGAGCTGTTCCGCAATCCCGCGCTGGCCGCCACCTGGAAGCGCCTGCTCGGCGAAGTCGCCGGGGCCGGGGACCGCGTCGCCCAGATCGAGGCGGCACGGGAGGTGTGGCGCAACGGCTTCATCGCCGAGGCGCTCGTACGGCAGTCCGTGCGACCCACCCTCGACACCAGCGGAACACACCACACCGGCACCCTGACAGCCGCCGACCTCGCCTCCTGGTCCGCGTCCTACGAGGCCCCGGCGACCTACGACTGGCACGGCTGGACCCTCTGCAAGGCCGGCCCCTGGAGCCAGGGCCCGGCCCTCCTCCAGCAGCTCGCACTGCTCCCGCCCGAGCTGCCCGAGTACGGGTCCGCCGACTACGTCCACCTGCTGATCGAGGGCTGCAAGCTCGCCATGGCGGACCGGGAGGCCTGGTACGGCGATGCTTCCGGTGGAGGCGGCGTACCGCTCGACGAACTGCTGTCCGACGCCTACAACGCCGACCGGCGGACCCTCGTGGGCGACAAGGCCTCGTACGAGCTACGGCCGGGCAGCCCCGGCGGGCGCACCCCGCGACTGTGCGCACACGCGCGCGTGGTGGCCACGGACGATCCCGGATTCAGCCCCCTGGGGGCCGGGGAGCCGACGGTCGCGGTCGGTGGCCTGCCGGGGGCCGGGGAGCCGACCGTCGCCAAGCACCAGAGCGTCGCCGAGCACTCGGCCTCACCCGGGCCCGGCGAGCCCGAGATCGCCGCCGACGGCTCCACCCGGGGCGACACATGCCACCTCGACGTCGTCGACCGCTGGGGCAACATGGTCGCGGCCACGCCCAGCGGCGGCTGGCTCCAGTCCAACCCCGTCGTACCCGAACTGGGCTTCCCCCTCGGTACCCGGCTCCAGATGGCCTGGCTGGAGGAGGGCCTGCCGAACTCCCTCACCCCTGGCCGTCGCCCCCGGACCACCCTCACGCCCTCCGTCGCGCTGCGCCACGGGGTGCCGGTGCTGGCCTTCGGTACGCCCGGCGGGGACCAGCAGGACCAGTGGCAGCTGCACTTCTTCCTCGCGGTCGCCCTGCGCCCCGAAGTGCGCGGCGGCCTGGACCTCCAGGGCGCGATCGACGCCCCGAACTGGCACAACGACAGCTTCCCGGGTTCCTTCCACCCGCGCGGCATGCGCCCCGGGAGCGTCACCGTCGAGGCCCGCACGGCAGGTGAGGTGATCGAGGAGCTGCGCCGCCGGGGGCACGACGTGACGATCAGCGACGACTGGTCCGAGGGCCGGCTGTGCGCGGTCGCCCGGCACCCGGAGACGGGTGTCCTGTCGGCGGCGGCGAATCCGCGGGGGATGCAGGGGTACGCGGTCGGGCGCTGATGTCCGAATCCTGGTCTTCAGGCGGATTCCATCCGATGTCCACCGGCCCGGCGGGGATTGTCAGTGACGCGTGCTCTCATGGAGACATGATCGAAGAAAACGAAACCATCGAAGAGTTTCTCGCTCGGCACGCGTCCGACGTCGAAGAAGCGGTCCGTGAGGCGGCGGCCGCGGAGATCATGCCGCGCTTCCGGCAGCTCGCCGCCCACGAGGTCGACGAGAAGAGCGGCCCGCACGACCTGGTGACGGACGCCGACCGCAAGGCCGAGCTGTATCTCACCGAGGTGCTGCCCAAGCTGCTGCCCGGCTCCGTCGTGGTCGGCGAGGAGGCTGTGCACGCCAACCCCGCTTCGTACGGGGCGATTCAGGGTGAGGCGCCGGTCTGGATCGTCGACCCCGTGGACGGCACCCGGCAGTTCGTCCACGGCGACCCCGGCTTCTGCACACTCGTCGCGCTCGCACACCGCGGGGTCGTCCGCGCGTCGTGGACGTTCGCCGCGGCCCGCGACCAGCTCGCCACGGCGATCCGCGGACAGGGCGCCTTCCTCGACGGCACACCCCTGCACGCGGGCGCGCCCGAGCCCGGCCGCGACCTCCGGGTGGCCACCTCCCACCCGGACTACACGACGGACGAAGAGAAGCGCGCGCTGCTCGGCCTGTGGACGGACGGCGTCCGGCCGCGCGCCTGCGGCTCGGCAGGCCTGGAGTATCTGGCCATCGCCCGGGGCGAGTTGGACGCCACCGCGTTCTCCTGGGAGGCCGCCTGGGACCACGCCGCGGGCATCCTCCTCGTCGAGGAGGCCGGCGGCGCCCACCTGACCCGCGCGGGCGAGCCGTTCCGCATAACCGGCGGCAACGTCCTGCCGTTCACCGCTGCGCGCGACGCGGCCACGGCTCGCCGGGTGGCGGAGCTGCTGTCGGGCGCAGCCTGATCTGCGGGCGGGCCGAGCTGAAGCGCAGGGTGACGACCTCGAACTCGGCCATGGTGCCCACCGTCGGCCAGTCCGCGGGGTCGAAGGGCAGCCAGGCGATGTCCACGAAGGCGTCCACCGGCAGGTTGATGTCGACGAACAGACCGGTCCGGCCCGCCCCCCACGGCAGCGCGCACACCATGCCGGTGAGCAGGGAGCCCTCCGGCAGCGGGCCGGTGACGTAGTGGCTCAGATGCCGGTGCCGCAGGGCCGTGGACCACGCCCGCTCGAACTCCGGCTCGGTCACGTCCACCGCCTCCGGCGGCACCTCCACGGCGCCCTCGGTGAACGCCCCGTACACGGTCTGGTAGAGCTGGACGCCCAGGCGCCCGAACCGTTCTCGCACGAGCGCCAGTTGGGCCTGTGCGGCGGCCATCGAGGCGCCGCCGGAGGTGGTGCCGTCGGCATTCTGGAGGGGCTCGCAGGTACGCGGGACCTCCAGCGCCGCCTCGAACACCGCCTGCCGCAGCACCCAGCCGTCTTCCTCGACCTCGAACCAGTACCAGGCGGTGTCGTCGGCGTCCTCGCCGGGCGATTGGATGCGGAAACGGCGCGTCATCCGGCCGAGGTTACCCGCGCCGGGCAGTGTCGGTGTCCCGGCATATCCTGATCTGAAATGGCCGTCGGCTGACAAAGGAGTCCGAAGGTGCCGTCGATGCTTGATGCGGTCGTGGTGGGGGCAGGGCCCAACGGGCTGACGGCTGCCGTGGAACTGGCCCGGCGGGGCTTCTCCGTGGCCGTCTTCGAGGCGCGCGACACCGTGGGCGGTGGCGCCCGAACGGAGGAGCTGACGCTGCCCGGCTTCCGGCACGACCCGTGCTCGGCGGCGCATCCGCTCGGCGTCAACTCCCCGGCGTTCAGGGCGATGCCGCTGGCGAGGTACGGGCTGGAGTGGCTGCACGCAGACCTGCCCATGGCCCACCCCTTCCTGGACGGCACGGCCGCGGTGCTGTCCCGTTCCGTGGCCGAGACGGCTGCCTCCTTCGGGCCGCGTGACGCGGGCGCGTACCGCAGGCTGGTCGAGCCGTTCCTCAGCAGGTGGGACACGCTGGCCCACGACTTCATGTCCCTGCCCCTGACCTCACTGCCCCGCGACCCGGTCACCCTCGCCCGCTTCGGACTGGTCGGTCTGCCGCCCTCGACCTGGCTGATGCGCCGCTTCCGCGACGAGCGGGCGAAAGCTCTGTTCGCAGGCCTCGTCGGACACGTCATGGCTCCGCTCGACGGGGTCGCCACCGGTGCGGTCGGCCTGGTCTTCGCGCTGGCGGCACACGCCCGCGGCTGGCCGGTCGCCCGCGGCGGCTCCCAGTCGATCTCCGACGCGCTCACCGCCTATCTGACGGACCTCGGTGGCACCGTCCACACCGACTACGAGGTCAAGCGGCTGGACGACCTGCCACCCGCACGTGCGTACGTCTTCGACACCTCACCCACCGCACTGGCCCGTATCGCGGGCTTCGGCGGCTACTACGAGCGTTATCGCTACGGCGCGGGCGCCTTCAAGATCGACTACGCGCTGGACGGCCCCGTGCCCTGGACCGCGCCGGAGGCCCGCACGGCGACCACCGTCCAGGTCGCCGCGGACAGGGCCGAGATCGACACCGCCCTGCGCGCCGCCTCCCGCGAGGGCAAGGCACCCGACACCCCCTTCCTGATCACCGTCCAGCCGAGCGTCGTCGACCCCTCCCGGGCCCCCGACGGCAAGCAGGTCTTCTGGGCCTACGGACACGTCCCGAACGGCTGGACGGGCGACCTCACCGACGCCATCGAGCGCCAACTGGAGCGCTTCGCCCCCGGCTTCCGCGACCGGGTCCTCGCCCGCGCGACCGCAGGCCCACCCCAACTCGCGGCCCGTAACGCCAACTACGTCGGCGGCGACATCGGATCCGGCGCGGCCAGCGGCCTCCAGCTCGTGCTGCGCCCCAAGCTCTCGCTGTTCCCGTACGCCACCCCACACCCGGCAGTCTTCATCTGCTCCTCGGCCACTCCGCCGGGCCCCGGCGTGCACGGCATGTCGGGACACAACGCGGCGAAGGCCGTCTGGAGAAGGCTGAGGCAGTCATGACCGCCATCACGCTTGTCAAGGGCGACATCACCCGACAGAGTGCCGACGCGATCGTCAACGCGGCGAATTCTTCACTCCTGGGTGGGGGAGGCGTCGACGGGGCGATCCACCGGAGAGGCGGTCCCGAGATCCTCGCGGCCTGCCGAGCGCTGCGCGCCTCGCAATACGGCAAGGGACTGGCCACCGGAAAGGCGGTCGCCACGACCGCCGGCAACCTGGACGCGCGCTGGGTGATCCACACGGTGGGACCCCGGTTCCTCCCCGAGGAGGACCGATCGGCGCTGCTGGCCTCGTGCTATCGGGAGTCGCTGAGGGTGGCCGACGAACTCGGCGCCCGCACGGTGGCGTTCCCGGCGGTTTCCGCCGGTATCTTCGGGTGGCCGATGGAAGACGCGGCTCGTATCGCGGTGGAGACCGTTCGGATCACGGAGACCGAGGTCGAGGAGGCGAGGTTCGTCCTCTTCGACGATCAGGCGTACGAGGCGTTCGCCGCGCAAGTGGACTGCTGACGGCCGGGGTTCGGTCTGCACCCATCGGTGCGGGTGCGGGGGGCGGCTGCCGTGCGCGGTCGACGTTGCCCGGTCCGAGGGGCCCATGGCGAGGCCACGGACACCGGACCCGGCGACGGGCAGGCCGATGCCGCATCGGTCACGGGCTGTCTCGACGTCAGGACGACTGTTTGGCCTCTCCCTGGGCTGCCCGCAGGTCGGCCAGCAGCTCCGCCTGCCCGGTCAGCACGCCGGACAGGATGATCCGCGCGACCCGGAGCAGTTCGGCCACATGTGGGCTGGTCAGCGAGTAGTACACGGTCGAGCCCTCCTTGCGGGTGACGACCAGGTTGGCCCGGCGTAACACCGCCAACTGCTGCGAGAGGTGCGCGGGTTCGATGCCGACCTCGGGCAACATCTCCGCGACGGAGTGCTCACGTTCGCTCAGCAGTTCCAGGACGCGGATACGGGCCGGATGCCCGAGGGTCTTGAAGAACTCGGCCTTGAGTTGGTACAGCGGCGTGCTCATCGTGCCATCGCCTCCTCGGGACAGCCGTACGTCAGCACTGGCCGGTCCTCGGCGCATCGCACCCGCCCATTCATGAACACCATGGTGCTCATCCTCGCTCGCGATTCCCGCCGGACAGAATCCGGCCGCGGATTCCGGGCCGTGGGAATCCCGACCGTGCCGTCCCGGAAGGCACACGACCAGCCAGTAGGTGTACGGCGCGCGGGCGTACCTCCCATGTCGCTGAGCCGATGAGGGAGGGCGGCGGCCTCGGCTCCGGACGCGTCGACCACGTACCGGGTGGCGGGGGAGGCACTCATCGGGGCACCTCCTCGTTGTCGCCCGTGGACCCGGCCGTGCTGGTGCTCCTGGTCCGGACCGTGGTCCTGGTCCTCGGGGTCGGTACGGCGGACAGGACTCCGGTGGATTCCAGGTGGGCGCGCGCCCCCTGGATCGCCTCGGGGGTGGTGTCGTACTCGCGCTCCTCCTCTCGGAGCAGGTCCAACAGGCCGACGGAGTCGAGGACTTGACGCTGGCCGGGACGTATTCCGGAGAACATGACGACGATGCCGCGCCGGTTCAGCTTCTGGACCGCGTCCTTCAGGACCAGCGCACCGGTCGCGTCCATGGTCGACACCCGGGACATCCGCAGGATCACGACCCGTACGTCCGCCACCTCGGTCAGCTCGAGCAGGAAACGGTGGGCGGCGGCGAAGAACAGCGGCCCGTCGATGCGGTAGGCGACGATGTGCTCCGCCAGCAGCGCGTGCTCCTCGGCGCTGTGGTCGCCCCGGTCCAGCGGGACCTCGTCGAGGCGGGCCTGCGCGGCCACGGCCCTGAGCGCGAGGGCCCCCGCGACGACCAGACCGATGATCACGGCGTACACCAGGTCGAGGACGAGGGTGGCGGCGGCGGTCAGAACCAGGATCAGCGCGTCCGAGCGGGTCGCCCTGGCCATCGCCCGCAGCGAGCCGACTTCGACCATGCGGATCGCGGTGGCCAGCAGGACGCCCGCCAGCGCGGCCAGCGGAATCTTCGAGACCAGCGGCGCTGCCGCGAAGACGATCACTGCGAGGACCACGGCATGAGTGAGCGCGGCGAGCCGGGAACCGGCGCCCGAACGGACGTTCACGGCGGTCCGTGCGATCGCGGCCGTGGCCGGGACGCCGCCGAACAACGGGGCGGCGAGGTTGGCGACGCCCTGCCCGAACAGCTCCCGGTCCGGGTCGTGCCGCTGGCCGACCGTCATGCCGTCCGCGACGGTCGCCGACAGCAGCGACTCCAGCGCGGCCAGCGCCGCCACCGCCACGGCCGGGGCGAGCAGCGAGGACAGCGCCGACAGGTCGAGGAACGCCAGCGAGGGTGCGGGCAGGCCGGCGGGAAGCTCTCCGATGGGAGTGGCCGCGTCCAGGTGGAGGACCTGCGCCAGCACGGTGGCGACGATCACCGCGACGATCGAGAACGGAACGGTCGGCCGCCATCGCGCACCGAGCAGCATGACGAGCGCGACACCCGCAGCCAGCATGAGCGCCGTCCAGTTGGGATGGAGGACGAACGTCTCGACGGCCCGCCAGGCGACGCTGAGAACCTTGTCGCCCTCGGGTCGCGCCACCCCCAGCGCGTTCGGCAACTGCTGCAGTCCGATGACGCAGGCGATACCGAGTGTGAAGCCCTCGACGACGGGAGCGGGCACGTACCGCATGTACTTGCCCGCACGGGCCAGGGCGAGCCCGATCAGGAGCAGCCCGGCCAGCAGCCCGACGGTCAGTACACCGCCCGGCCCGTACCGGGCGACGATCGGTACGAGGACCACGGTCATCGCCCCGGTCGGCCCCGACACCTGCAGATTCGATCCGCCGAACACCGCGGCCAGCGCGCCCGCGACCACCGCGGTCGCCAGCCCCGCCGCCGCACCGAGGCCGGAGGAGACCCCGAAGCCGAGCGCGAGGGGGAGCGCCACGATCGCCACGGTCAGTCCGGCGAGGAGATCCCGGCGCGGATCACGGACCATCGCCTCGACGTCGGCACGCACGGGCAGCAGGGACCGCACCGACCCCCATGCGCGGCTTGCGCCGCTCATTCCGTCGTGGCCTGGTACAGCGAAACGGACACGTCCGGCTCCCTCTTCCGCTTGACTGCCTGGACGGACGCAGCTATCTGCGAACACAGCCAACAAAGCATCTAGGCAATTGCTAAATTAAGCAATTCAGCATCCCATGGCGACCGGCCGGCCGCCATGGGATGTCTGTCTGTCCGACCGCCACCGCCACCGCCACCGCCACCGCCTCCGACGCTCCCGTTCGGCGGCGCGGGTCGCGGGGGCTCGACCGTCCTCGCAAGCGATCCGGAGCCTCCCTGGACACGCCACCTTGATGTCGGATTCTCGCCAGCTCCGGTCCGGCCCATCGCCGATGCTGGACGTATGCGGAACGCGATGCACACCGACACCGAGCACTGCGTACGTGCCGTCCAGTCCAAGGACGCGCGCTTCGACGGCTGGTTCTTCACGGCGGTCCTGACCACCCGGATCTACTGCCGGCCCAGTTGCCCGGTGGTGCCGCCCAAGCCCGAGAACATGACCTTCTACCCGAGCGCGGCGGCCTGCCAGCAGGCCGGCTTCCGGGCCTGCAAGCGATGCCGGCCCGACACCAGCCCCGGCTCACCGGAGTGGAACCAGCGCGCCGATCTCGTGGCCCGCGCGATGCGGCTGATCGGCGACGGGATCGTGGACCGCGAGGGCGTCCCCGGCCTCGCCGCCCGCCTCGGCTACAGCACCCGCCAGATCGAACGGCAACTCAACGCCGAACTGGGCGCCGGCCCACTCGCCCTCGCCCGTGCCCAACGCGCCCAGACCGCGCGGCTCCTCGTCGAGACGACCGCACTGCCCATGGCGGACGTCGCCTTCGCGGCCGGCTTCTCCTCGATCCGCACCTTCAACGACACCGTCCGCGAGGTCTACGCCCTCTCCCCGAGCGAACTCCGCGACCGTCTCCCGAATGCACGCACTGACAAGACACGCACCGACAAGACACGCACCGATGCGCGTCCGAGCAGTACAGGCGGGCCCGTCGGCACCCCGGCCGCCCTGAACCTCCGCCTCCCCTTCCGCGCCCCGCTCAACCCCGACAACCTCTTCGGCCACCTCGCCGCGACCGCCGTACCCGGCGTGGAGGAATGGCGCGACGGCGCCTACCGCCGGACCCTGCGGCTCCCGTACGGACACGGCATCGCCGCCCTCACCCCGAAGCCCGACCACATCGCCTGCCGCCTCACCCTCAGTGACCTGCGTGACCTGCCCGTCGCCATCAGCCGGTGTCGCCGGATGCTCGACCTGGACGCCGATCCGGTCGCGGTCGACGAGCAGTTGCGTACGGATCCGGTGCTGGCGCCCCTCGTCGCGAAGGCCCCGGGGCGACGTGTTCCACGCACGGTCGACGAAGCGGAGTTCGCCGTACGGGCGGTGCTCGGTCAACAGGTCTCCACGGCCGCCGCCCGTACCCACGCGGCTCGTCTCGTCACGGCCTACGGCGACCCGGTCGACGATCCGGAGGGCGGCCTCACCCACCTCTTCCCGACCCCGCAGGCCCTGGCCGCCCTCGACCCCGAGTCCCTGGCCATGCCCCGCACCCGGCGGACCACTTTCACCACTCTCGTCGGTCAACTCGCGGATGGCGTCCTTCACTTGGGTGTCGAGAGTGACTGGTCGGAGGCCCGCGCCCGGCTCCTCGCCCTCCCCGGATTCGGGCCCTGGACCGTCGATGTCATCGCGATGCGTGCCCTCGGCGACCCCGACGCGTTTCTCCCCACGGACCTCGGAATCCGGCGCGCAGCCCAGGAGTTGGGCCTCCCGTCCACGCCGGCAGCCCTCACCGCACGCGCGGCGACTTGGCGACCGTGGCGGGCGTACGCGGTCCAGTATCTGTGGGCGACGGACAGCCACCCGATCAACTTCCTCCCCGTATAAGGCATATGGCGTTTGACGTATAAGGACGTGAGGAACAGCAGTGAAGCAGCACACGGTCATCGACAGCCCGTACGGCCCCCTCACCCTGGTGGCCGACGACGGAATCCTCTGCGGTCTCTACATGGTCGACCAGCGCCACCGCCCGCCCGAGGAGAGCTTCGGCGCACGCGACGACACACCCTTCGGGGAAGTGGCCGACCAGCTGAAGGCTTATTTCCAGGGCGGGTTGAAGGAGTTCACCCTCGAACTCCGCCTGCCCGGAACCGACTTCCAGCGCAGCGTCTGGGAGCAGCTGTGCCGTATCCCGTACGGCGAGACCCGCTCGTACGGCGAACTCGCCGACGCTCTCGGCAATCCGAAGGCATCCCGTGCCGTGGGCCTCGCCAACGGCAGGAATCCGGTCGGCATCATCGTGCCCTGCCACCGGGTGGTAGGCGCCGACGGCAGCCTCACCGGGTACGGGGGCGGGCTGGAGCGCAAGCAGCGGCTGCTGGACTTCGAACGGGGGCCGGCGCTCTTCTAGCTCCTCCCGCGGCTTCTGGACCTCCTGCACCTCCTGCACCTCCTGCGCCTTCTGTCCCACGCCTCACTCGAAGGACCTTCGTCCCGCACCTTGTCGCCCGCCACACCTCGGCGCATGATGTGAAGCGCTTTCTGTCGCGTTCATGGCAATAATCTGGGCGGGTGTGCCGATGGGCGCCCGCTTCGAAGGGCGGTAGACGATGGAGTTCACCAGCCGTTCCGCAGATACCGCGCCGTCCGCTTCCGACCGCGTGAGCAGACGGCGCGTACTGCAAGGGGCCGCCGCGGGCGTGGGCGTGGCGGCCCTGTCGGCGGGCGGGAAGGCGTCGGCTGCGCAGGTCGAGGCCACTGAGCGGCAGAAATTCAGCCTGAATCTCGACTGGCGGTTCATCAAGTCGAATGTCGTCGGCGCCGAACGGATCGCGTTCGACGACTCCGGATGGGCCGTGGTCAGCGCGCCGCACACCTACAACGACGTGGACTCCTTCGACAACTGGATCGGCAGCTCGGGCGAGTCCTCGGTGGCGATGCAGCCGACCTGGTACCGCAAGCGCTTTCAGTTACCGGCCGAGCAGTCGGGCCACAAGGTGATCCTGGAACTGGAGGGCATCCGCCAAGCGGCGACGGTCCACCTGAACGGTGTCCTGATCGGCAGCTACGAGGCCGGCGTCACCCCCTTCGGCTTCGACCTCACCGACGAGGTCCTGTTCGGCGCCGACAACGTGCTCGCGATCTGCGCGGACAACACCAAGTGGCGGCCGGAATCCGCCACCGCGATGCCTTTCCAGTGGGACACCCGGGACTTCAACCCCACCTTCGGAGGCCTCACCCGCAACGTCATCCTGCACGTCGTCCCGAAAACCCACTTCACGCTCCCGCTCTTCAGTAACCTGGGCACCACGGGGACCTACGTCTACCCGTCCGCCGTCAACGTCTCCGGCCACACCGCGACGATCAACGCGGAGGCGCAGATCAGCAACGAGGAGGACCGGTCCCGGACGCTCTCGGTGACGGCCGAAGTCCTCGACGAGCAGGGCGCGTCGGCCGGCACGCTGCCCGCCTCGACGGTCACGCTGGCCGCCGGTACCAGTCATGTCTTCAAGGTCGGCAGCCGGATCAGCGGGCTGAACTTCTGGTCGCCGTCGTACCCCGCCCTCTACACCGTGAGGTTGACGCTCGCGGAGGGGACGACGGTCGTGGACACGTACACGGTGCGCACCGGCTTCCGGAAGGCCGAGTTCCGTGGTGGGGCGAGCACCGGCGGCGTGTACATCAACGACAAGCAGATCTTCCTCACCGGCTACGCGCAGCGCGCCACCAACGAATGGGCGGTGCTCGGCGACGCCGTACCCGAGTGGCTGCGCGACCATGACGGCCGGCTCATCCGGGAGAGCAACGCCAACCTGATCCGCTGGATGCACCTCGCCGCGCAGCCCGCGAACATCCGGATGACCGACCGGTACGGACTGGTGTCGGTCCAGCCCGCCGGGGACAAGGAGGCCGACGCCACCGGTGTGCAGTGGGACCAGCGCCTCGCCGCGATGCGGGACGTGATGATCTACTTCCGCAACAGCCCGAGCATCCTGTTCTGGGAGTCGGGCAACAACTGGCTGTCCGCCGACCACCAGCAGCAGATGCGCGCGCTGAAGCAGACCTGGGACCCCAGCGGCATGCGCGCGATCGGCTCCCGGGCGACCTCCGACAACTCCGCCTACGGCGGCACGGCGGCCGTGGACCAGTGCGAGTACATCGGCACGATGCTCAACCGCCACTACAGCGACTACGCCCGCGACCGCATGCCGCTCATCGAGTCCGAGTTCACCCGCGACGAGGCCCCGCGCCGCGTCTGGGACACCGCCTCCCCACCCGACTTCGGCTACGTCACCGGCCCGGACGTCACCTACCACTGGACCTCGGAGGACTTCGCGGCCACCGTCGCCGCGAGCACCCGCTACGAGTTCTGGAGCCAGCGCATCCAGGGCCCGGGCAACCGGCGCTACTCGGGGGCGGCGGCCCTGACCTGGGCGGACTCCAACCAGCACGGCCGCCAGTACAACTGGGAGACGTGCCGCCTGTCCGGCCGCGTGGACGCGGTGCGCATCCCCAAGGAGACCTACTACACCCACCGCGTCATGCAGAGCCCGACCCCCGACCTGCACATCGTCGGCCACTGGACCTACCCGTCCGGCACCGTGAAGCCGGTGTACGTCATGGCCGCGGGCGTCTCCCGGGTGGACCTGCTGGTCAACGGCAGGACGGTCGGCACGTCAACCTCCCCCCAGTACGACTTCCTGCACACCTTCACGGACGTCGCGTGGCAGTCCGGCACGATCACCGCCGTCGGCTACGACTCGGCCGGCACCGAACTGACCCGCGCCCAGAAACAGACGACGGGCACACCGGCCGCCCTCCGTCTCACGGCACACGTCTCACCCGACGGACTGAAGGCCGACGGCACCGACGTGGCGATGATCGACGTCGAGGCGGTGGACTCGGCGGGCCGCCGCGTACCGACCGACCAGACCCGCGTGGACTTCACGGTCACCGGCCCGGCGAAACTCCTCGGCGGCCACAACCCGGGCGTCCCGTACAGCGTGTTCCAGTCCTACGTCAGCACGGAAGCGGGCATCAACAGGATCTTCGTACGCACGACGCGCACCGCCGGTGCCATCACGGTCCGCGCCACGCGCAGCGGCCTGGCCGCCGCCGCGGTGACGGTCACTTCCACACCTGTCGTGACGACGGGGGGACTCACAGAGCCCCCGCCGTCGTGAACTCCACGCGCCTAGGCTGCCCCGGACTCCCTCAGCTCGCCCAGCAGTTGGGGCAGGGCCGTGCCGATCGGTTCCCGTACGACCTCGTCGGCCCGGTCGTCGTACGGGGTCGGCTCGGCGTTGACGATGACGAGCCGGGCGCCATGGTCGGCGGCGACACCGACGAGCCCGGCGGCGGGCTGGACCTGGAGGCTGCTTCCGACGGCGATGAACACCTGGCAGGCCTTGGTGACGGCGAGGGCATCACCGAGGACGACCGGGTCGAGGCGCTGACCGAACATGACGGTCGCCGACTTCAGGATCCCACCGCAGATGAGGCAGGCGGGGTCGTCCTCGCCGGCCTCGACCCGGTCGAGGGCGTCCTCCATGGGCCCGCGAGCGTGGCACTTGGTGCACACGAACTCCCTTGCGGTGCCGTGCAGTTCGAGTACCTTCCGGGCCGGCATCCCGGCGAGCTGGTGCAGCCCGTCGACGTTCTGCGTGATCACCCGCACGGGGACCCCGGCCCGCTCCAGCTCGGCCACGGCCAGGTGCGCGGCGTTGGGCTCGGCCTGGAGGGTCCGGTTCTGCCGCCGCATCTGCCAGGAACGGCGCCGGATCTCGGGATCGCCCATGTAGTAGTCGTACGTCACGAGCTTCTCGGCCTCGGGATCCCGCCGCCACAGGCCGTTCGGGCCGCGATAGTCGGGGATCCCGGAATCGGTCGAGATGCCGGCGCCGCTGAGCACGGCGACGAGAGGCTTGGTCATGTTGCCGAGGGTAGGTCCCGGGGGTTCGGGGCAGCGACCGGTTAACGGCCCGAGGCCCGTCTCCCGCAGCCGGTGTACGAACAGACGCCCGGTGTTAGGGTCCGCCCATGGCAGCCAAGGTCTCCGTCTCGCTCGACGCCGAACTCGTCGTCGAAGTCATGGTGCTCGCGGGCGTCGGGAACCCGCAGGACGCCGTCGAACTCGTCGTACGTGACTACATCGCCCGCGGCCACCGCACGGAGGCCCGTGTCGCCGAGCGCGACGACTGGCGACGGGCGGCGGACGATGTGACGCCGCCGGACGTCCAGGGCTGAACCGCGTCCTGGGGTGCTCGTCAGGCCACCCGGCTGCCGTTCTCCAGTTCCGCCGTTCCCCCGCCCTCCGCCAGGACGTCGAGGGCGTGCAGTACCCGGCGGCCCAGGGAGCCCTGGAGGTACCCGGCGAGGTCCTCGCGCGCTACCAGCCGCCACGACAGCAACTCCTCCTCCTGCAAGGTGATCGACTTCAGCTCGTCCTCGCCGAGGACGCCACCGTCGTACAGGTACGCCACCAGCGGCGGGTGGCCCGCGATGTGGACCCAGTCGACGGCCAGCAGACGGCCGAGTTCACGGTCGAGGCCGATCTCCTCAAGGGTCTCCCGGCGTGCCCCCTGGCGCGGGGTCTCCCCGTCGTCCGACTCGATCGTGCCGCCCGGAAGAGCCCAGCCCTCACGGTAGTTGGGCTCGACGAGCAGGATCCGTCCGTCGGCGTCACGGAAGAGCGCGGCGGCGCCGGCCAGGACACGGGGCAGGCCGGCGATGTACGTGGCGAAGTCTTGAATGGTCATCCGGGAAGCGTAACCAGGGGAGATGACCCGGAGACGTCCGTCGATGTTCCGTCACACCTGCGGGTGCGGTCCGTCACTTCGCGCACTTCGCGCGGGCACGAACGCCCGGGCTGTGAGCGGCCGGGAAGGCATGACGGGGCGGGTCTCCTGCGGTTAAGGTCGCAGCGGCGCGACTGCCCTGACGTGTACGGGGCCGAGAGCAAGGGGAATACAGGGTGGCGGACGCTGCGGTTTCGGCGAAGGTGACAGGCGCGCGGACGACTCGGGTGCTGATCGCCGCCGACAAGTTCAAGGGATCGCTGACGGCTGTGGAGGTCGCCGAGCGGGTGACCGCCGGGCTGCGCAGGGCCGCCCCCGGTGTCGAGGTCGAGTCGCTTCCCGTGGCCGACGGCGGCGACGGGACCGTGGACGCCGCTGTCGCCGCCGGATTCGAACGGCGTGAGGTACGGGTCGCGGGGCCGCTCGGGCACGAGGTGACGGCCGCGTTCGCGCTGCGCGGCGACACCGCCGTGGTGGAGATGGCGGAGGCGAGCGGGCTCCAGCGGCTGCCCGCTGGCGTCTTCGCGCCGCTCACGGCATCGACGTACGGCTCCGGAGAACTGCTGCGGGCCGCGCTCGACGCGGGCGCGCGCACGATCGTCTTCGGGGTCGGCGGCAGCGCCACCACCGACGGAGGCGCGGGCATGCTCTCCGCGCTCGGCGCACGCTTCCTGGACGCCGACGGCGAGTCCGTGCCGCCCGGCGGCGGCGGCCTGGACGGACTCGCCTCGGCCGACCTCTCGGGCCTCGACACCCGCCTCGCGGACGTCGACTTCGTGCTGGCCAGCGACGTGGACAACCCGCTGACCGGGCCGAAGGGCGCGCCCGCGGTGTACGGCCCGCAGAAGGGCGCCTCCCCGGACGACGTGGCCGCCCTGGACGAGGCCCTCGCGCACTACGCGAAGATCCTGGAGACGGCGCTCGGCGCGAAGGCCGCCGGGTACGCGACCGCGCCGGGTGCGGGCGCCGCCGGTGGCATCGGTTACGGCGCCCTGGTCCTGGGCGCCCGGTTCCGGCCCGGCATCGAGGTCATGCTCGACGTCCTCGGCTTCGCGTCCGCGCTGGACCGCGCCACGCTGGTGATCACCGGCGAGGGCTCCCTCGACGAGCAGACCCTGCACGGCAAGGCCCCGGCCGGCGTCGCCGCGGCGGCCCGGGCCGAGGGCCGCGAGGTCGTCGCGGTCTGCGGGCGCCTGGCCCTGCGCCCGGAGGCGCTGGGCCGGGCCGGCATCCGCCGCGCGTACCCCCTGACGGAGATCGAGCCGGACCTCGCCAAGTGCATCTCCGACGCCGGGCCGCTCCTGGAACGGGTCGCGGAGAACATCGGACGGGACTTCCTGGTCTGAGGCCCGCAGGGCGCCGACCGCGTCACTGGGCAAGGCGTGCGGTCTCCTCCTGCGCGCCCGCCGGCCCCGACAGCCGGTACGCGTCCAGCGCCAGCGTCATCTCGATCAGGTCCCGTGGTCTGGCCAGCGACCGGGACGTCAGCTGTTCCAGCCGCCGCAGCCGGTTGAACACCGTGTTGCGGTGGCAGTACAGCCGCCCCGCCGCCCGGCCCGCCGACCCCTCGCAGGCCAGCCACACGTCGAGGGTCTCCAGCAGCACCTCCCGGTCGGCGGGCTCCAGCCCGACCAGCGCGCCGAAGACGGCCGAGACCAGCCGGTTCGCGAGTTCCGGCTGGCTCACCACCAGCGCCGTCGGCATCCGCTGATCCAGGCGTACGACCTCACTCGCGTCCGGCAGGCAGGTACGCAACGCCAGTTCGGCCAGCCGCCGGGCCCGCCCCAGCTCGGCCAGCCCCGGTACGACGGGACTGATCCCGCCCGCCCCCGAGCACCGCCCGCTCAGCGCCTGCGCCACCGCGTCGAGCCCCTGGTCGGGCCCCAGCAGCACCACGCCCACCTCCTGGTCGGCCCGCATCCGCCACACGAACCGGTACCCGGCGCCCCGTAACGGCCGGTGGAAGGCCTCCCGGGGATCCCGCCGCTCCGCCCGCAGCACCACCACCGCGTACGCGCCCCGCTCCGGCAGATCGAGCCCCGCCGCTGCCCTGGCGGCCAGCCCCGGTGACTCCTGACCGTCGAGCAGCGCGTCCAGTAAGGCCTGCAACTGCTCGTCCGTGCGCCGCCGTAACTCCATCTCGGTCGCCCGGTAGGCCTCGGACGCCGTCGCCGCCTGCGCGTCGATCGCCGCCCACACCAGGGTCGCCGACCGCATCAGGACGCCGAGCCGTTCCGGGTCCTGGCCGCCGACGCCCTCCAGCAGCGCGTCCCAGACCAGATAGCCCGCACTCCGGTACGCGTGCACCAGCAGTTCCAGCGGCAGTCCCTGCTGGGCGCGGCGCCGGCCCGCGTCCTCCGCGTACTCCAGGTCGCGGCGCGGGGAGCCCCGGGGTGCGGAGATCGTCCCGATGCCGATCCGCATCGCCTCCTCCGCCTCCCGCCACTGCTGGTCGTACGGGAGGACCTGGCCGTAGACGGGGGAGTGCTCCGACAGTTGCCGCACATGTTCGTCCACCAGCTCCGGCACCCGTTCCAGCAGCGCCGTGCAGGAGTCGGCGAGCACCTGCCAGTCATGACCCGTACGCCTTCTGCGCGGTCCCATGAACGGAGGATGCCACCCTGCGCGCACCTTCGGCAGGCCCCTGACACGCAGCGTTGTGCGCGTGCACAACGGGTGGGGGAGCCGACTGGTCCCCGGCCACGTTTCGGCGCGGGTTCGGTCGCGACCCGTGGACGGACGCCCGCCCCGGTGCTGGGGTGAGCGCCACACCGGACGTGTGTGCGGGAGGGAGCAGACGCCATGGGCGGTGGGACAAGGGGATCTCCGGACGGCCCTACGGGCGGTTCCGCGGGCAGATCTCCGCGTGGGGCTTCGGGCAGCTCTCCGGGTGGCGCCGATCTCGTCGTACGGGATCTGTCGGTCGGGTACGGGCCCGTGCGTGCCCTTCGCCGGGTGTCGCTGGAGGTGCCCGAGGCGGCCGTCGTGACGGTGCTGGGCAGCAACGGCGCAGGCAAGTCCACGCTGTTACGGGCCATCAGCCGCACCCTCTCCTTCCAGGGCGGGGCGACGACCGGCGGCACCGTCACGCTCGGCGGCCGCCGGATCGACGGGCTCGCCCCCGACCGGGTGGTGGCCGCCGGTGTGTCCCAGGTCCCGGAAGGGCGGCGGGTGTTCGCCCGGATGACCGTCGCCGACAATCTGCGCGCCGGAGCGCTCGGCGCGAGCGGCGGACGTGTGGAACGGGCCGCCGCCCTGCGCCGCGTGCACGAACTGTTCCCCGTCCTCGCCGAGCGCGCCCAGCAGCGCGCCGGACTGCTGTCGGGCGGCGAGCAGCAGATGCTGGCTGTCGCGCGTGCCCTCATGGCCGCCCCCAAGGTCCTGCTCCTCGACGAGCCGTCACTCGGCCTGGCCCCGCTGATGGCCGCGCGGATCGCCGACACCGTGCGCGAGATCAACGCCCAGGGCACCTCCGTCCTGCTCGTCGAACAGAACGCCGCTCTGGCGCTTCGGCTGGCCACCCAGGCCTATGTCCTGGAGGTCGGGGAGGTCACCCTTTCCGGTCCCTGCGCCGAACTCGCCGCCTCCGACGAGGTACGGCGCCGCTATCTGGGCGTGGTGGACGAGGACGCGGCGGCGGACGCGGCAGGGGCGACGGGGGCGACGGGCGGAGCGGGTGCGTCCGGGTTGACGCGGTCCACTCCGAGGTTGACCAGATGGGAGAGTTGATCCACATTGACCACACTTGACGGACCGGCGTCCACCATTGACGCCCACGCCGTACCCTCCCTCAACGTTGATCACCTCACCGTCCGCTTCGCCGGCCTGCTCGCCCTCGACGACGTCAGCTTCACGGTCCGCCCCGGCACCGTCCACGCCCTGATCGGCCCCAACGGCGCGGGCAAGTCCACCTGCTTCAACGTCCTGTCCGGTGTCTACCGGGCCACCTCCGGCAGCGTCCGCTTCGGCGAGCACGAGCTGACCGGCATGGCCCCGCATCGCATCGCCGGCCTCGGTGTCGCCCGTATCTTCCAGAACCTCGCCCTGCCGCCCCACGCCACCGTCGAGGACAGCCTGCTGCTCGGCCGCCACCGGCTGACGAAAACCGGGTTCGTCGCCGCCGGACTCCGGCTGCCGTCGGCGGCACACGAGGAACGCAGGCACCGCGCGCGCGTGCGGGAGATCGCCGAGTTCGTCGGTCTGGAGGCGCACCTGGGACGCCCCGCCGGCTCCCTGCCCTACGGGCAGCAGAAGCTCGCTGAACTCGCCAGGGCCCTGTGCATGGAGCCCCGGCTGCTGCTCCTCGACGAACCGGTGGCCGGGATGACCGCCGACGAACGGCGCCGGGTCGCGGCCGTCATCGCCGGGGTCCGCGACAGCCTCGGCATCTCGATCGTCCTGGTGGAGCACGACATGGGGGTGGTGATGAGACTCGCGGACACGGTCACGGTCCTGGACTTCGGCCGGCTGATCGCGGACGGGGCCCCGGCGGACGTACAGAACGACCCGGACGTCGTACGGGCCTATCTCGGTGAGGAGGCCACCCCATGAGCACCTTCGCCGAACTGCTCCTCAACGGCATCTCCATGGGCAGCGTCTACGCCCTGATCGCCCTCGGCTTCGTCGTGATCTTCCGGGCCACGGAGGTCGTCAACTTCGCGCACGCCTCACTGCTGCTCGCCGGCGGCTACGTCACCGCCTCCCTCCACGACGACATCGGCTTCTGGTTCGCTCTGCTCGCGGGAATCGCCGGTGCCGCGCTCGTCGGCGCGGCCGTGGAGTTCCTGGTGATGCGCCGTGCCAGGGGCGGCGACCACAGTGTGCTGGCCATCGTCACCATCGGCGTCGACATCCTGCTGACCACCGAACTCACCCGCCGCCTCGGTACGGACGTCCTCGCGCTCGGCGACCCCTGGGGCGACGCCGTCCTCACCCTCGGCCCGATCTCGCTCGCGCACACCCGGATCGCCGCCTTCGTCGCCGCGGCCCTGCTCATCACGGCCTTCCTGCTCGCGTTCCGCTACACCAGCTGGGGCGTGGCGATGCGCGCGGCGGCCGAGAGCCCGGAGACGGCGGCCCTGATGGGGGTCAGGCTGGGCCGGGTCTCACTCGGCGCCTGGGCCGTCGCGGGCGGACTCGCGGCCGTCGCCGCCCTCTTCCTCACCGTCTTCCCGACCCCGGGGCTCGAACGGGCCACCTCGCTCGCCGCGTTCAAGGCGTTCCCGGCCGCCATCCTCGGCGGCCTCGACTCCACGACCGGAGCCCTCGTCGGCGGCCTGGTGGTCGGCGTCACCGAGTCCCTCGCCACCGGTTACCAGAGCGACCTGGCCTTCATGGGCCGGGGCCTCGGCGACCTCGCGCCCTATCTGGTCATGGTCGCGATCCTGCTCGTCCGGCCCGCCGGGCTCTTCGGCACGAAGGAGCCCGCCCGTGTCTGACGTCCTCGCCGACCGGGCCGCCAAGCCCCGAAGCGTGCTCCGCCGACCGCACGCGCGTACGTACACGGCTGCCGCGGGCGCCCTTCTGCTCTTCGCCCTCCCGTTCTACCTGGACCGCTTCTGGCTCCAGGCCGGCCTGTTCGCGATGGCTGCCGCGATCGGCGCCATCGGCATCAACCTCCTCACCGGCGCCACCGGCCAGCTCTCCATGGGCCACGCCTTCTTCCTCGCGGTCGGCGCCTACGCCTACTGCGTGTTCGCCTCCGACGGGGGCGACGGGCTGACCGGGTTCGGGCTGCCCACCTGGCTCGCGGTCGTGCTGGCCACGCTCGTCGCGGGCGTCGCGGGCGGCCTGTTCAGCCCGATCGCGGGGCGCCTGCGCGGCCCCTACCTCGGTATCGCCACCATCGCCCTGATCTTCATCGGCCAGCACGTCCTGTTCAACGCCCGCGACCTCACCGGCGGCTTCAACGGCCGTGACGTACCGCCCCTGAGCCTCTTCGGCCTCACCTTCGACGACCGCGAACTCCTTGTCGCCAACGTGCCGTTCGGCTCCGCCGAGAAGCTCTGGTACGCCGGACTCGTCCTCCTGCTCGGGGGCGCCCTGTTCGCCCGTGGAGTCCTGCGCGGACGGCCCGGGCGGGCCATGAACGCCGTCCGCGACCACCGTGTCGCCGCCGGGGTGATCGGCGTGCCCGTGGCCCGCTACCGGGCCGCCGTCTTCGTCCTGTCCTCGATGTACGCGGGGCTCGCCGGCGTCCTGCTCGCCCTCGTCTTCCAGCGGACCGTGCCCGACTACTACGGCATCACACTCTCGCTGGAGTACCTCGCCATGATCGTCATCGGCGGGCTCGGCTCGGTCTCCGGGGCGGTGGTCGGCGCGGCCTTCGTCTCGCTGCTGCCGCAGCTGCTGACGCGCTACAGCGACGCCCTGCCGCTGGTCTCCGCCCCGGGCACGGGCGGGATCGCACCGGGCGAGGCGTCCCGGTACCTGTACGGCGCCGCCATCGTGGCGGTGGTGCTCTTCCTGCCGGGAGGGCTGGTCAGACTGGGCGCCGCCCGGCGCCGCTTCGGACGCAATCCAGGGGAGGAACGATGACCACGAGATACGCGGCCCGAGCCGCCGCGGGCGCGCTCGCCGTGCTGCTCACAGTGGCCGGGTGCAGCTCCAAGGCCAAGGACGACGACGGGGGCGACAACGGCTCGGCGTCGGCGGGCGGCGTCAAGACGGACGTGGGCGTTTCCGCCAAGACGATCACGCTGGGCGCGCTCACGGACATGACCGGGGTCTACGCGACCCTCGGCAAGAGCGTCACCCAGGCCCAGCAGCTGTACGTGAAGCAGCTGAACGCCGCCGGAGGCGTCTGCGGCCGACAGGTGACCCTCACCGTCCGCGACCACGGCTACGACCCGCAGAAGGCCGTCTCCGGCTACACGGAGCTGGCACCGAAGGTGCTGGGGTTCGCCCAGTTCATCGGCTCGCCGTTCGTCGCGGCGGTGAAACAGCGCATCGACGGCCAGGACAAGGTCCTGGTGCTCCCGCAGGCTTGGGCGGCCTCACTGCTCGGCAGCCCGTACATACGCGTGATCGGGTCAACGTACGACATCGAGACGATCAACGCGGTCGACTTCCTGATCAATGAGAAGGGGATCAAGAAGGGTGACAAGATCGGTCACGTCTACTTCGAGGGGGACTACGGGGAGAGTGCCCTGGCCGGTGCCAAGTACATGGCGGAGAAGTCGGGGCTGACGGTCGTCGAGCAGAAGATCAAGCCGACCGACAACGACATGACCGCCCAGGTCGCCGCGTTGAAACAGGCGGGAGTCAAGGCGATCGTGATCAGTGCCGGCCCGCGCCAGGCCGCCTCACTGGTCGGAGTGGCCGCGGCCGGCGGCTTCGACGTGCCCGTCATCGGCAACAACTCGGCCTTCGCGCCCCAGCTCCTGGCCACCCAGGCGGGCCCGGCCCTCTCCAAGAACTACTGGGTCGCCTCACCGGCCCTGCCCATCGGGGCGGACACCCCGCAGGCGAAGAAACTCGTGGCCGACTACCAGGCCGCGTACCCGAGCGACTCGCTGGACAACGGTGTGGTGGCCGGCTGGACGGCGGTCTCCGTCTTCGGTGAGGCACTGAAGAAGGCCTGCGCGAACAAGGACCTCACCCGCGCGGGCGTGGACAAGGCCCTGCTGACGATCAACGCGTTCGACGTCGGCTTCGGCAGCCCGCAGGACTTCACCGACCCGAAGGCCCCCTCCTCCAAGGAGAGCGTGATCCTCCAGCCCGACAAGGGCGTCACGGGAGGCATGAAGGTCGTACGGGAGTCCGAGGCGTCGTCCGTCGCGGAGGGCTACTCGCCGGGCGCGTGAGCCCTGGCGTGAGCCCGAAGAACCTCGTACGCAACGCGGAGGGCCCCGAACCGTCCGGTTCGGGGCCCTCCGTACAAACACATCACGCGACCGCTACGGCAGCTGTGCCGCCCGTGCCTCGCGGCGGGTGCCGCGGAAGTTGTTCACACGGCGGGCCGTGGCGAAGAGCGGGATCACCGCGCCCAGGACGAGCTGCAGGGCGCAGCCGGTCTGGAGGAGGAGCTGGCCACCGGGGGCGTCGAAGGCCCAGGCCGCCAGGAGGCCCATCCCGGAGACGATCCAGGCGACCATCGCGATCGCGAGGGGACCCCGCGGCTTCGGGTACTCGACCCGGCTCACCATCAGCCAGGCGGTGCCGACGATGGCCATGAGCGTGGCCACGAACGGCAGTTCCAGAAGCACGATCGAGACGACCGTCAGGGCGCCGAAGGGACTCGGCATGCCCTGGAAGGTGCCGTCCTTCACCGTCACGCACGAGAATCTCGCGAGCCTCAGCACCACGGCGAGCAGGACGACGATCGCGCCGACCGCCGCCACCTTCTGGTAGGCGTCGTCCGCGACCATGCCGTACACCAGCACGAAGTACGCCGGCGCGAGGCCGAAGCTGATCAGGTCGGAGAGGTTGTCCAGCTCGGCGCCCATGGGGGAGGAGCGCAGCTTGCGGGCGACCAGGCCGTCGAAGAGGTCGAAGACCGCCGCGCAGAGCATCAGGATCACCGCGGTCGCCGCCGAGTGACGGGCCATGCCCGACTCGTCACTGCCGGTGAGATGGGGGATCAGGATGCCCGTGGTGGTGAAGTACACCGCCATGAAGCCACAGGTGGCGTTGCCGAGGGTGAGGGTGTCCGCTATTGAGAGGCGGAGAGAAAGAGGCATCTCCTCCTCGTCGTCACCCACCTCGTCGGCCTCCGGCACCCACTGGGTCTCGGGATCAATCACGGTCAATGCGAGTCACCCCTGCCACGGTCTTCTGGCCGACCTCGACCGCGACCTCGACACCCTCGGGGAGGTAGATGTCGACGCGCGAGCCGAAGCGGATCAGGCCGATCCGGTCGCCCTGCTCGACCTTCGTGCCCTGCGGGACGTACGGGACGATGCGGCGAGCGACCGCACCGGCGATCTGGATCATCTCGATGTCACCGAGTTCGGTGTCGAAGTGCCAGACAACTCTCTCGTTGTTCTCGCTCTCCTTGTTGAACGCCGGAACGAACCCGCCGGGGATGTGCTCGACGGACGTCACCGTGCCGGAGAGAGGCGCGCGGTTGACGTGTACGTTGAGCGGGCTCATGAAGATCGCGACGCGGGTGCGGCCGTCCTTCCAGGGCATGATGCTCTGGACCACGCCGTCGGCGGGTGAGATCACCCGGCCCTGCGTGATCTCGCGCTCGGGGTCGCGGAAGAACCACAGCATGCCCGCCGCCAGCGCGGTGGCGGGTACGGCCACGGCCTTGGCGGCGCCGGACTTGCGCGCGCGTACCAGGCTGAGGGCTGCGGTGGCGACGGTCGGGAGGAGCCACGGCGATGCTCCGCGCGCCAGGCGTACGCCTGCCAGGCTGTCGCGAGGTGCAGAGGTTTGGCTGTGGGGCATGGATGACCTTCGTAGCGGATGATGCCGCGCTGTATCAGGGGACGGCGGCTTTCCGTCGATCGTAGCGGCTCACGACCACAACTGGGTAAGCCAGGAAGCGGAGTCGGCGACTGAGGAGTGCTGACGGGGTGTGACCTTCTTCTCCAAGAAAACACCCCGAAGCGGACAATCAGCCCTGGAATTTGTACTCTTCGAGCAACCTGCGCCCGATGATCATTTTCTGGATCTCGGCGGTCCCTTCGCCGATCAGCAGCATCGGGGCCTCCCGGTAGAGGCGCTCGATCTCGTACTCCTTGGAGAAGCCGTAGCCGCCGTGGATCCGGAAGGCGTCTTCCACGACCTCTTTGCAGTACTCGGAGGCGAGGTACTTCGCCATCCCCGCTTCGAGGTCGTTTCGCTCACCGGAGTCCTTTTTGCGTGCCGCGTTCACCATCATCGCATGGGCGGCCTCGACCTTGGTAGCCATCTCGGCGAGCTTGAACTGGATCGCCTGGTGCTGGGCGATCGGCTTGCCGAAAGTGTGCCGTTGCTGGGCATACGAGACGCCGAGTTCGAACGCACGCTGAGCGACGCCGCAGCCACGCGCCGCCACATTCACGCGCCCCACCTCGACACCGTCCATCATTTGGTAAAAACCTCGGCCGGTGGCGCCACCGAGAACGCGATCGGCCGGAATTCGCAGGCCGTCCATGATGAGTTCGGTGGTGTCTACGCCCTTGTAGCCCATCTTGTCGATCTTCCCCGGGATGGTGAGCCCGGGCCGGACCTCACCGAAGCCCGGCTCCTTCTCGATCAGGAAGGTGGTCATCGACTTGTGGGGCGCGGTCCCCTCCGGGTGTCCTTCGTCACTTCGGACGAGGACGGCGACCAGGTTGGACGTTCCGCCGTTCGTCAGCCACATCTTCTGGCCGGTGAGGACGTACTCGTCGCCGTCCCGGACCGCCTTCGAGGTGATGGCCGACACGTCCGAACCTAGCGCCGGCTCCGACATCGAGAAGGCGCCGCGGACGTCGCCGGCCGCCATCCTCGGCAGGAAGTGGTCCTTCTGCTCCTGCGTGCCGTGCTGCTTGAGCATGTACGCCACGATGAAGTGGGTGTTGATGATCCCGGAGACCGACATCCAGCCCCGTGCGATCTCCTCGACGCAGAGCGCGTACGTCAGGAGCGACTCGCCAAGACCGCCGTACTCCTCGGGGATCATCAGGCCGAACAGGCCCAACTCCTTGAGGCCGTCGACGATCGCTTGCGGATACTCGTCGCGGTGCTCCAGCTCGGTCGCGACCGGGATGATCTCCTTGTCCACGAAGTCCCTGACCGTGGACAGGATTTCCTGCTGGATGTCGGACAGACCGGCGGTCTGGGCGAGTCGCGCCATGGCTACTTCTCCTGCTCCCTGAGCTGGGGGCGGCCGGGCTGCTCGCCGCCGCGCTCCTTGATGTACGTCTCGGTCGGCACCATCACCTTGCGGCGGAACACACAGACCAGCGTGCCGTCCTGCTTGTAGCCCTTGGTCTCCACATAGACGATCCCGCGGTCGTTCTTCGACCGGGAGGGCGTCTTGTCGAGGACCGTCGTCTCGCCGTAGATCGTGTCGCCGTGGAAGGTCGGCGCCACGTGCTTCAGCGACTCGACCTCCAGGTTCGCGATCGCCTTGCCCGACACGTCCGGCACGGACATGCCCAGCAACAGGGAGTAGACGTAGTTCCCCACAACGACGTTCTTGCCGAAGTCGGTCGTGTTCTCCGCGTAGTTGGCGTCCATGTGGAGCGGGTGGTGGTTCATCGTCAGGAGGCAGAACAGATGGTCGTCGTACTCCGTGACGGTCTTTCCGGGCCAGTGCTTGTAGACCGCCCCGACCTCGAACTCCTCGTAGGTGCGTCCGAACTGCATGGTGCTCAGGCCTCCGGAGCTTCGAACTTGGAGGTGCGCCGCATGCCGGCCGCGCGGCCCTTGCCCGAGATGACCAGGGCCATCTTGCGGCTGGCCTCGTCGATCATCTCGTCGCCGATCATCGCGGAGCCCTTCTTGCCGCCCGCCTCGGACGTGAAGTACTCGTACGCGTCCAGGATCAGCTCGGCGTGGTCGAAGTCCTCCTGGGACGGCGAGAAGATCTCGTTGGACGCCTCGACCTGGCCCGGGTGCAGCACCCACTTGCCGTCGAAACCGAGGGCGGCGGCACGCCGTGCGACTTCGCGGTAGCCGTCGACGTTGCGGATCTGCAGGTAGGGGCCGTCGATCGCCTGGAGGTTGTTGGCGCGGGCGGCCATCAGGATCTTCATCAGGATGTAGTGGTAGGCGTCCGCCGGGTAGCCGGGCGGCTGCTCACCCACGACGAGCGACTTCATGTTGATCGACGCCATGAAGTCGGCCGGGCCGAAGATGATCGTCTCGACGCGCGGGGAGGCCGTCGCGATCTCGTTGACGTTGTTGAGGCCCTGGGCGTTCTCGATCTGCGCCTCGATGCCGATCCTGCCGACCTCGAAGCCCATCGTCTTCTCGATCTGGGTGAGGAGGAGGTCCAGCGCGACGACCTGCTGGGCGGTCTGCACCTTCGGCAGCATGATGCAGTCGAGATTCGTGCCCGCGCCCTCGACCACTGTCACGACATCGCGGTACGTCCACTCGGTCGTCCAGTCGTTGACGCGCACGACCCTCGTCTTGCCCGTCCAGTCGCCCTCGTTGAGGAACTTGACGATGGTGTGCCGCGCATCGGGCTTGGCCAGCGGGGCGCACGCGTCCTCCAGGTCCAGGAAGACCTGGTCGGCCGGCAGGCCCTGGGCCTTCTCCAGGAAACGGGGGTTGCTCCCGGGGACCGCGAGACAGGAGCGTCGCGGACGCAGACGGTTGACAGGAGAAGAGGTGCCGGTCGCGAAGCGGCCGTCAGGCAGGGTGGCGGTGGGAGACGGGTGGGCGGTCATGCGGGGACCTCCAGGGGGTCGAGCTTGTTCGCTTTCCGGATCTCGTCGACTATGCGGCCGATGATTCCGGTGATGTCGAAGTCCTTCGGGGTGAAGACCGCGGCCACGCCGGCAGCCCTGAGCTTTTCGGCGTCACCATGGGGGATGATCCCACCGGCGATGACAGGTACGTCTGTGGCACCGGCCACACGGAGCCGTTCCACCACGTCCGGCACCAGCTGGGCGTGCGATCCGGACAGGATGGACAGGCCGACACCGTGCACGTCCTCGGCTATCGCCGCGTCCACGATCTGCTCCGGGGTGAGCCGGATACCCTGGTAGACCACCTCGAACCCGGCGTCACGGGCTCGCACCGCGATCTGCTCGGCGCCGTTGGAGTGCCCGTCCAGACCCGGCTTGCCGACCAGGAAACGGAGCTTGCCGACGCCCATCTCCCGCGCCGTGATCTCCACCTTGCGCCGGACCAGCGCCAGCCCGGTGCCCTCCGCGGCGGACACCGCGACCGGCGCGGACGAGACACCTGTCGGCGCCCGGAACTCCCCGAACACCTCGCGCAGGGCCCCGGCCCACTCGCCGGTCGTGACGCCGGCGCGGGCGCACTCCAGGGTGGCCTCCATGAGGTTGTCGGTGCCCTTCGCGGCCTCCTTCAGCCGCTCCAGCGCCTTGCAGGGACGCGGGTGGTTGAAGGGCGGCTGGTACCGCGTGTCGCGCCAGCCCCGGAGCGCCGACGTCACCTGGGCCTCGACAGCCGGATCGACCGTCTGGATCGCCGCGTCGAGGTCGGCCGTGAGCGGGTTCGGCTCGGTCGACTCGAAGATGTTGACGCCCACGATCTTGTCCTGACCGGACTCGATACGGGCCCGCCGCTCGGCGTGCGAGGCGACGAGGTTCGACTTCAGATAGCCCGACTCGACGGCGGCCATCGCGCCGCCCATCTCCTCGATGCGGCCGATCTCGGCGAGCGACTCCTCGACCAGCTCGGCGACCTTCGCCTCGACGACGTGCGACCCGGCGAAGATGTCCTCGTACTCCAGCAGGTCGCTCTCGTAGGCGAGCACCTGCTGCATCCGCAGCGACCACTGCTGGTCCCAGGGCCGGGGCAGGCCCAGCGCCTCGTTCCACGCAGGGAGCTGGACGGCACGCGCGCGTGCGTCCTTCGACAGCGTCACCGCCAGCATCTCGAGCACGATCCGCTGGACGTTGTTCTCCGGCTGCGCCTCGGTCAGCCCGAGGGAGTTGACCTGCACGCCGTACCGGAAGCGCCGCTGCTTGGGGTTCTCGATGCCGTACCGCTCGCGCGTGACCTGGTCCCAGATCCGCCCGAACGCCCGCAGCTTGCACATCTCCTCGATGAACCGGACACCCGCGTTCACGAAGAAGGAGATACGGGCGACGACGTCACCGAACTTCTCGGCGGGCACCTGCCCGGAGTCCCGTACGGCGTCCAGCACCGCGACGGCCGTCGACATGGCGTACGCGATCTCCTGGACCGGGGTCGCCCCCGCCTCCTGGAGGTGATAGCTGCATATGTTGATCGGGTTCCACTTGGGGATGTGGTTGACCGTGTAGCAGATCATGTCGGTCGTCAGCCGGAGCGAGGGCACCGGCGGGAACACGTGCGTGCCCCGGGACAGGTACTCCTTGACGATGTCGTTCTGGGTCGTCCCCTGGAGCGTGGTGATGTCGACACCCTGCTCCTCGGCGACGACCTGGTAGAGCGCCAGCAGCCACATGGCGGTGGCGTTGATCGTCATCGAGGTGTTCATCTGGTCCAGGGGGATGTCCTGGAACAGCCGGCGCATGTCACCGAGGTGCGAGACGGGGACGCCGACCCGGCCGACCTCGCCGCGGGCGAGGATGTGGTCGGGGTCGTACCCGGTCTGGGTCGGCAGGTCGAAGGCCACCGACAGACCTGTCTGGCCCTTGGCGAGGTTGCGCCGGTACAACTCGTTGGACGCCTCGGCCGTGGAGTGACCGGCGTACGTGCGCATGAGCCACGGCCGGTCTTTCTGACGCTCAGTCATCGGTGACCTCCGGTCCTCAGATGTTCCGGAAGCGGTTGATGGCGTCGATGTGCTGGGCGCGCTTCTCCTCGTCGCGCACACCGAGGCCCTCCTCGGGGGCCAGGCACAGGACACCGACCTTGCCCTGGTGGGCGTTGCGGTGGACGTCGTGGGCGGCCTGCCCGGTCTCCTCCAGGGAGTACACCTTGGAGAGCGTCGGGTGGATCTTGCCCTTGGCGACCAGCCGGTTGGCCTCCCAGGCCTCGCGGTAGTTGGCGAAGTGGGAGCCGATGATCCGCTTGAGGGACATCCACAGGTAGCGGTTGTCGTACTCGTGGTTGAAGCCCGAGGTGGAGGCGCAGGTGACGATCGTGCCGCCCTTGCGGGTGACGTAGACGGAGGCGCCGAAGGTCTCGCGGCCAGGGTGCTCGAAGACGATGTCGACGTCCTCGCCACCGGTCAGCTCACGGATCCGCTTGCCGAACCGCTTCCACTCGCGCGGGTCCTGGTGGTGCTCGTCCGCCCAGAACTTGTAGTCCTCGGCGTTGCGGTCGATGATCGCGTCGGCGCCCATCGCCCGGCAGATGTCCGCCTTCTGCTCGCTGGAGACGACACAGATGGGGTTGGCGCCGCCGGCCAGCGCGAACTGTGTGGCGTAGGAGCCGAGGCCGCCGCTCGCGCCCCAGATGAGGACGTTGTCGCCCTGCTTCATCCCGGCGCCGTTGCGCGACACCAGCTGGCGGTAGGCGGTGGAGTTGACCAGCCCGGGTGCGGCGGCCTCCTCCCAGCTCAGGTGGCCCGGCTTGGGCATCAGCTGGTTGGACTTGACGAGGGCGATCTCCGCGAGGCCGCCGAAGTTCGTCTCGAAGCCCCAGATGCGCTGCTCGGGGTCGAGCATCGTGTCGTTGTGCCCGTCGGAGGACTCCAGCTCCACCGACAGGCAGTGCGCGACGACCTCGTCGCCGGGCCGCCAGGCGTTGACGCCCGGGCCGGTGCGCAGGACGACGCCTGCGAGGTCGGAACCGATGATGTGGTACGGCAGGTCGTGGCGCTTGGTGAGCTCGCTGAGCTTTCCGTAGCGCTCAAGGAAGCCGAAGGTCGACATCGGCTCGAAGATCGACGTCCAGACCGAGTTGTAGTTGACCGAGGAGGCCATGACGGCCACCAGGGCCTCGCCCGGGCCGAGTTCCGGCACCGGGACGTCGTCCAGGTGGATCGACTTGCGGGGGTCCTTGTCGCGGGTCTCGAGGCCCGCGAACATGTCCGTCTCGTCCTTGTGCACGGTGATGGCACGGTACGACTCGGGGAGCGGAAGAGCGGCGAAATCGGCCGGAGTCGAGTCCGGCGACTGGATCGCGTCCAGGATGTCCTTCACGGTCACGGTGTTGCCTCCGGCGAATGGCGTCCTGAGGGAAGACGCTGAGGGTTACGTCGGTGCTGCTGAGGGTTGGGTGTGAGACGTGCCGTCGGTTCGGCGGGTGGTGCTTCGGCAGCGCGTGGTGGCGCGGGAGGTTGCCTGTGACGCAGGCGTCCGGGCGCGCAAGCACGTGGTTTGCGGGGACAGCCGACGTACGTATGGTCTCTGCACGCCGGCCGCCCGGACACCTTCAAGGTATGACACCCCGTGTCAGGTGACAAGGCACTGAGTGCCAGAAAATGGCCTCAGATGAAATCTTTACGTAACAAATGAGCGATGATCGATCAAAGGCTACTGAGGAGTAGCCCTCGCGGGTACGGAAGAGGCGGGCCGCAGTGTCTGCGGCCCGCCTCTTCCGTACCCGTCCTGTGTCGTCGCTGTCCCTACGACCGTTCCTTCAGCGCCTGCTCGATGGTGCGCATCACCTCGTCGAGCGGCGCGTCGGTCCGGGCCACAGCCACCAGCACCTCTCCCTGCGAGGCCACCGAGGCCGGAGCGCTCCGGGGAGCGGTGTCGCGACCGGCCCCGATGCCCGTACCGAACGTCTTCCGTACGATCCCGAAGGCGTGGTCGAGCTGGGTCTCGACGTCGCCCTGGCCGCCTGCCCGCAGCCAGCGCCGCAGGACGTGGTTGTGGGCGGTGACCACGGCCGACGCGGCGACCTCGGCCAGCAGCGGATCGTCGTTCGCGTCGTCGTCGTGGGCGTGCTCGTCGAAGTGGCCCAGGAGGTAGCGGGTGAAGAGACGTTCGTAGCGGGCGACCGACGCGATCTCCGCCTCCCGCAGGGTGGGGACCTCGCGCGTCAGCTTGTAGCGGGCGACCGAGATCTCCGGCCGGGCCGCGTACATCTTCATGACTTCCTTGATGCCCCGGCACACGGTGTCCAGCGGATGCTCGTGCGCCGGCGCCGCGTTGAGCACCGCCTCCGCCCGGATCAACGTGTCGTCGTGGTCCGGGAAGATCGCCTCTTCCTTGGAGCGGAAGTGCCGGAAGAAGGTGCGGCGGGCCACGCCCGCCCGGGCCGCGATCTCGTCGACGGTGGTGCCTTCGTAGCCCTTGGTCGAGAACAGCTCCATCGCCGCCGCCGCCAGTTCTCGGCGCATCTTGAGCCGCTGGGCGGCGGCGCGACCGCCCGCGGCACTCTCCGGCGCGTCGGGCGTGGCTGGGGTACGGGAGGACTTGGCGGGCTGGGGCATGACCCGAACGTACTGCATCCGCGCAGGGTGGCGCGCACGTCCGGGATCACCCCCGCCCAAGGCGGGCGGGGGTGGGGAAGCCGGGTCGAGAAGGCCGCCCCAGTCCTCGTCATGTCCGGGAACGCGCCCGAACCCCTGTCCGAAGTCGGCCGCGGACCAGTCGCCGGCCCCGTCAGCGGCGGGCATATTCGCGGAAGCCGCGGCCCGTCTTGCGGCCGAGGCAGCCGGCGGCCACCAGGTGCTCCAGGAGCGGCGCGGGGGCCAGGCCCGGGTCACGGAACTCGCGGTGCAGGACCTTCTCGATGGCCAGGGAGACGTCCAGCCCGACCACGTCCAGCAGTTCGAACGGGCCCATCGGGTAGCCGCCGCCCAGCTTCATCGCCGCGTCGATGTCGTCAAGAGACGCATAGTGCTCCTGCACCATCTTGATCGCGTTGTTGAGATACGGGAAAAGCAGTGCGTTGACGATGAACCCGGCCCGGTCGCCGCAGTCGACGGCGTGCTTCTTGATCCTGACGCAGACCTCACGGACCGTCGAGTGGACGTCGTCGGCCGTCAGCACCGTACGGACGACCTCGACCAGCTTCATCGCCGGCGCCGGGTTGAAGAAGTGCATGCCGATCACGTCCTCGGGACGCGAGGTGGCACGGGCGCACGCGACCACGGGCAGCGAGGAGGTCGTGGTGGCCAGCACCGCGCCCGGCTTGCAGACCTTGTCCAGCGTCGCGAACAACTGCTGCTTGACCTCCAGGTCCTCGGCGACGGCCTCGACGGCCAGATCGACGTCCGCGAAGGCGTCGTAGGAGCCCGCCGCGGTGATCCGGTCGAGGGTCTGCGCGGCGGCCTCGGCGGTGAGACGGCCCTTGTCGACCGAGCGGGCCAGCGACTTGCCGATCCTGGCCTTGGCGGTCTGGGCCTTCTCCTCGCTGCGAGCGGCGAGGACCACGGCGTACCCGGCCTTCGCGAAGACCTCGGCGATGCCGGAGGCCATCGTGCCGGAGCCGGCGACACCCACGGAGCGGACGGCGCGACCGGGGGTCTCGGGGGCACTGGAGAGTGGCGTCAGCGCGTCCGCCACGACCGTCGCGCCGCCGGGCGCCTCGTAGGAATAGAAGCCGCGCCCGGTCTTCCTGCCGGTCAGACCGGCCTCGCTGAGCTGCTTGAGGATGGGCGCCGGGGCGTGCAGCCGGTCGTGGGACTCGGAGTACATGGCCTCCAGCACCGTACGGGCCGTGTCGATGCCGATCAGGTCGAGCAGGGCGAGCGGGCCCATGGGCAGCCCGCAGCCGAGCCGCATCGCGGCGTCGATGTCCTCACGGGAGGCGTACTTCGCCTCGTACATCGCGGCGGCCTGGTTGAGGTAGCCGAACAGCAGTCCGTCGGCGACGAATCCGGGGCGGTCGCCGACCGCGACGGGCTCCTTGCCGAGCTCGATCGCGAGATCGGTGACCGCGGTGACGGCCTGCGGCGCGGTCAGCACCGACGAGACCACCTCGACCAGCTTCATCGCCGGGGCCGGGTTGAAGAAGTGCAGGCCCAGGACGCGTTCGGGACGCGCCGAGTCGGCGGCGAGGCGGGTGACGGAGAGCGCGTTGGTGCCGGTCGCGAGGATCGTCTCCGGGCGCACGATGTCGTCGAGGGCGCGGAAGATCTGGTGCTTGACCTCGTACGACTCCGGCGCCACCTCGATGACCAGGTCGGCGTCGGCCGCCTCGCGCAGGTCGGTGGAGGTGCGGAAGCGGGCGAGGACGGCCTCGCGCTCCTGTTCGGTGAGCCGGCCGCGCACCACGGCACGGGCGGTCGAGGTCTCCAGCGCGGTGACGGCCTTCGAGGCCGTGGCCTCGCTGATGTCGATGCCGACGACCTCGCGGCCGGCGCGGGTGAGGACCTCGGCGATGCCGGTGCCCATCGTGCCGAGGCCGACCACGGCGACGGTCCTGAGCGGGGACGGAGAGGTGTCGGACAGGGGAGTGGCCATCGCGGGACTCCAGAAATGAGGGTGACGACTGGGAGCGCGCCCGGGTGCGCCGGAGGGAGCCCTGCGAACAGGGAAGCCCTGCGAGCGGCGCACCGGGTGCGAGGAAAGGAGTGCTGAGTGCGGGTGATGCCGGGCTGCGAAGCGCACACGCCCGGTGCCGTGGTCGCGGGCGTGCACACGCCCGGAGAACGGTGAGGTCCGACCGGCCCTGTCCCAAGCCGTGTCGCACTCACGACGGCTGCGTCACCAGGCCGTCGTCAGCAAGCATTGCAAGCGAGTGGGTAACTCGCTCGTCTGAGCTTAACCGGTGGGTAACGAGCGCGCCAGCCCCCGGTCTTGTGATGTACGTCCCGGGATCCTGCCCACGCGGCCCCGCTCCCGCACCTAATCTCGGCATCATGGACAAAGAGTTGCGATCACTCACGGAGCGTTTAAGGTCCGAGGCCGGAGCGGACACCTCGGAGGCGTACGAAAACCTGGTGGCGACCGGCGACCTCGACGAGCTGGCCGATGTCCTCACCGCCCCCGGACAGCCGCTGTGGGCCAGGGAGTTGGCCGCCTTCCGGCTGGGGCTCGCGGGGGACCGGCGAGCCTTCGAGGCCCTTGTCCTCCTCCTCAACCACCGTGACCCGCAGCGCTGCGCCTCCGCCGCGTACGCCCTGGCCCGCCTCGGCGATCCGCGTACGGCCCGCGCGGCAGCCACCCTCGCGACCAACGAACTTCGCGTCGCCTACGCCCTGCACCCGGTCCGGCTGCTGGCCCAGCTGCGCGCCCCCGAGTCCGTGCCCGCGCTGATCACCACGCTGGCCCGCCGACTGAAACCCCACGACCCCCACCGGCGGGTGGCGCTCGCCTGTGTGGAGGCGCTGGGCACGCTGGGGGACCGGCGTGCGGCACCTGTCCTGAACGAGGCCCTCGCGCACCCGGCCCTCGCTGAGGCGGCCGTGCACGCGCTGGCGCGCATCCCCAGACAGAGATGAGATGAACCGGGGGAACTGTCAGCCGAGCAGTTCCCGCACGTACCGCACCTCCGGTACGGCGACCCCGTCCACGTCGAAGGGCTCCTCGGCGCCGTCGGCCGCGAACCCCGCCCGCTCGTAGAACCGCCGGGCGCGTCCGTTGCCCTTGAGGACCCACAGGAGCATGCGTGGGTGCTTGGCATCGGCGCACCGGCGGACCGCCTCCCGCAGCAGCGCCTGCCCGACTCCGGCGCCGAACTGCCCGGTGTCCACGTAGATCGCGTACAACTCGGCGTCGTCGGTGCGGATCTCACCGTCCCGGTAGGGCCCGTGACAGGCCCAGCCGATGACCTCGCCGGCCCGTTCCGCGACCAGGTCGACGACCTCCGACCCGGCCCGCACGAAGAACGTCCGCCGGCGCTCGGCGTCCTCCGTCACGCTGAGGGCGTCGAGGTACGGCTGCGGCATCAGGCCCTTGTAGGCGTGCTGCCAGCTCCGGATACGTATCCCGGGCACACGGTCGCAGTCGTCGAGGGTCATCTCGCGCACGAGGATCGGGTCGTTCATGGCGGCACCCTTTCAGAGAAGGGTCAGCTGGACCGGCTCGGGTGCCCCGGTACCGGGTTCGGCGGGGTCGGCCTCGACGGGCTCGGGGATCCTGCGCGGCATCCCCGCGTGCGTGGGACCCATTCCGTACTCCTGGGCCAGCTCGTGGACCTGGCGGGTGATCCGGCGCTGGTACCACTTGGGGGCGTAGGCGCCCTCCGCGTACAACCGCTCGTAGCGGCGCACGAGATGGGGGTGGTGGTGCGCGAGCCAGGCCATGTACCACTCGCGGGCACCGGGGCGCAGATGCAGCACCAGCGGGGTCACCGAGGTCGCCCCGGAGGCGGCGATCGCCCGCACGGTGGCCCGCAGTTGGGTCGGGTCGTCGCTGAGAAAGGGGAGCACCGGCGCCATCAGCACCCCGCAGCCGATGCCGTGCTCGCCCAGTGCCCGTACGACGTCCAGGCGCCGTTCCGGAGCGGGGGTGCCCGGCTCGACCGTACGCCACAGGTCGGGGTCGGTGAAGCCGACGGAGACGGAGATGCCGACATCCGTGACCTGCGAGGCCTGCACCAGGAGGTCCAGGTCGCGCAGGATCAGCGTGCCCTTCGTCAGGATCGAGAAGGGGTTCGCGTGGTCGCGCAGGGCGGCGAGGATGCCCGGCATCAGCTGGTAGCGGCCCTCCGCGCGCTGGTAGCAGTCGACGTTGGTACCCATCGCGATGTGCTCGCCGAGCCAGCGGCGTGAGCCGAGCTGGCGGCGCAGCAGCTCCGGGGCGTTCACCTTGACGACGATCTGGGAGTCGAAGCCGAGACCGGTGTCGAGGTCCAGATAGCTGTGCGACCTGCGGGCGAAGCAGTACACGCACGCGTGCGTGCACCCTCGATAGGGATTCACCGTCCACTCGAACGGCATGCGTGAGGCCCCGGGGACCCGGTTGATGATCGAACGGGCCCGGATCTCGTGGAAGGTGATCCCGCGGAACTCGGGGGAGTCAGAGTTGTCATCAGACACACATGAGAAGGCTTGTTGGCCTAGCAGTCCGTCCTTCTGGCTGTCCCAGCGCATGCGCGCTCCCGTTGTTGTTGCTGCTCGTATCTCAGAATAGAACACCTGTTCCCGTTCGGAGGTCAAGGTACTCCACGCAGCGAAGAGCCCCCTTCGCGGGGCCTACCTCCCGCCTGGGCTTTCCCTCGTCGCCAACGGAACCGGCAAGTCGGAACCCGTCTTCACCTCGCAGCAGTGGGATGGCCTGCGTTCTTCGCAGGTGCGGGCAGACCAGTGACGATCAACGTCACATCTACGACTCAGCTCGACGGCCAGAAGCTGAAGGGCGTTGTCGACGAACGCATCGAGCTCCACGACGGCGCCGTTGCGCGCGACGTCACCAACGGACGCATCTTCCTCTGACGCACCACGCGTACACACGGGCCGTCCCTGTCATGGGGACGGCCCTTCCCATGCCCCGTCGGCCGACATGGACGCGGGGCGCTCCCATGATCTTGAGAGGACCGACCATGTTCGGACATTCGGCAAAGAAGCAGCAGGCCACGTGCCTGCACTGTGGCTGCGACGTCGCTCAGAGCCCCGGAGTGGGGCGTGTGAAGCAGTACTGCACCCCCGAGCACGGCCGGAATTGGCGCCGTCGTATGCGTCTCGCCGGGTGGTTGTAGGCGCTCTTGACGTCTGCACCCGTCGGCGGAATGGTCATAGAACGTTGCAGAATCCACGTGACAACGGAGGTCATCATGGCGCTACGGTTCTTCGGGAAAGACCCTGAGACAAACGGCGACCACTGCTCGACTGTGTGGCTCGACGAGGAGAAGCAGGAGTTCGTGATCCAGGGATGGAAGGCGGACGAGGCGCTCCAGGCACAATGCCTTGTGTCGGGGCCCATCCCCGACACGGAGGCAGTCGTCCGGCTGCCCCTCCGTATGGCGACGCAGATCAGGGAGGCGCTCGATGCCGCGGAACGTGCCCCCGTTCACTGACTTGATTGCCGGATGTCACCGCTCGGCGGTACATCTGGAGACGCGCGACGCCTACGGAGTCGACGAAGAAGACGCCGACTTCGCAGCCTGGCGCGACGGCGGGACCTACGACCTCGACGACCGCGCGTCGTGGTGGAACGGCTTTCATGACGTCGTGTCAGATGCCGTTGACCGCGGAGTCGCCGTGCGCCGTGCTCGCGTCGTGTCGGAGCCGGTCAGCGAGTACATCCGTTACGAGTACTCGTGCACACCGCAGAACATCGCGGCCGGCGAAGACGTCCGGTGGCTGCCGCGACGTCTGGCGTCGGATCTCCTGATCCCCGGCAACGATCTATGGATCTTCGACGATCGTCTGATCCGCTTCAGCCTCTTCGCGGGCGACGGACGGTTCGTCGCTGATGTCATGGAGGACGCGGCCGACGTCGTGAAGCGCCATGCGGAGGCGTTCGACGCGGTCTGGGATCGGGCAGTCCCGCACGAGGACTTCCGGATCTGAGCGACGCGCACCCATGCAATCTCCCTACCCGTCGACGGCCCTTGACGCCGTACGCCGTGCCATCGCTGACCAGCTCAGCGAGATCCGGCGTGATGCTGGGCTGACGGGTAGGGAGATTGCTGCCTTGGCTGGCTGGCAGCCTTCGAAGGTTTCGCGCCTTCAGAACGCAACAACGCCCCCGTCGGACGATGACATCCGGGCGTGGTGCCGCGCGTGCGACGCTGAGGCCGGGATCCCGGATCTCCTGGCAGCAAACCGAACGGCAGACTCGATGTACCTGGAGTGGCGCCGTGTCCAGCGGACGGGGCTCCGGCGGCTTCAGGAGTCGCGCATCCCGCTGTACGAGCGCACACAACAGTTCCGCGTCTACAGCTCTACCGTCATCCCCGGGTTCCTCCAGACCTACGAGTACGCAGTCGCCCTCCTGGGAAACATTGCACGCGTTCACGGGACGCCGGACGACGTCACCGACGCCGCAGCCGTCCGCGTCGAACGCTCCCACATCATCCGAGAGGGCGGGCACCGGTTCGGGATCCTGCTAGAGGAGTCTGTCCTTCGCCATGTGGTGGGGGAGGAGGCCACCATGGCTGGCCAACTGGGCTATCTGCTCTCGGTCATGGCGCTCCCGTCAGTATCAGTCGGGATCATCCCCGCTGGACGATCGCGGACCATGTGGACGCTTGAGACGTTCACGATGTTCGACGACGAGCGCGTTCATGTGGAGCTACTGACGGCTGCTGTCACCGTGACGACCCCTGGCGAGATATCTCAATACGCCCACGCGTTCGAGGAAATGGCGAGCCTGGCTGTCTACGGAGCGGGGGCTCGTGCGCTCATCGCTACGGCCATTGACTCCCTGGACTGAGTTTGCATAGAACTTCGTAGAAGTCTGTGGAACTCTCCCGCCTGTCCCTCCTAGCTTCGATGCATGAAGCGATATGGGAGGTGCAGCCATGGCGTCGCAACACACTTTGAGTACGCCCGTCCAACTGTCTGACCCGTTCACCGTGGCGCCGCCGGTTCCGGTTCGAGGGTGCGACGTGTGCGGAGCATGCGCACGCCAGTGGAAGGAAGCATCCAACCCCAACAGTCCTGCCTATGACCCGTCGCATGCAACGGATCTGGCAGTGGAAATCAGTCGGCATCCGCATCCCCGAGTGGGGGCGCGACGGTGACGTCAGATCCGTTCCCCGACCTTTTCGCGCACCTGGAGATATCCGCCCTGCCGTCGCGCAGGTGGGTCGAATGCGTCAACTGCGTCGACCATGCGTTGCTCGACGACGGCAAGACGGATCCGCAGGAGTGGGCTGTCGGGCACGTGATCCTGCATCCGGGTCACACTCGGTACCGAATCGTCAGTCAGGTCGGATTCCGCCTCGATGCGACGGTGACGCCATGAGCGACGTCGAGAAGGGTGTCTGCGGCGCTGTGACGCAGCTTCCCCCGGAGTTTGTGAAGACAGAGCGCCGCGTCACGGGCACCGACTGGGCTGACGTCACCGTGGCGTGTGCAGCGTCGGCGCACCCTGGCCCCGAGCAGGTCGGCCCGCTGGTTCTCCATGGTGAGAGGCACGGCGTCCACTACTGGACAGCGAACACCCCCTGAGCCTGCTTTCTGGCGCCCTGTGGTGCCGGCGCGCGGAGGGCGCGGCAGGAGTCGGACAGCTGGTGAGGTCGGCCCTTCCGGCTCCTGCACGCTTCCCGAGCCCCTCACGACCCGACGTCTCCCGCGTCCGTAGGGTCGTGAGGTTCCCCGCTCAACCCCTGTGCGCCGCCATCGGTGCGGGCGGGGACGAAGCCCCGTCCACCCCGGATCCGACCCCGGCGGTGGGCGGGGCTTTTGCGTTTCGCCTACTCGTAGTCCGCTGCGGGGTTTTCCTCCCGCCAGACAGTCTGAATGCGATCAGGGTCGACAACCTTGTGACCCCGTTTTCCGGGAAGGATCGTGATTTCCTGGAACGCCTCCTCCAGGAGTTCGCGGCGGTCGTCGACGAGGGCGCCACGCCAGTACTCACCCATTGTCTGTCCAGTGGCGACCATCTCTGTTCGCCAGGCAGGTTCGGCAGAGGACAACTCGCCACGGCGGACCTGGAGCCGCTGGAGCTTTGCGAAGGTGTCCGCGTCCGCGTGCGTCGCCAAGTCTGCCAGGGTCTCCCTGATTTCCGCCTCCACGGAGGCCAGCTCATCCACGTCGGAGACGATCGTCCGCTCCACGTACATGGGCATGGCGGAGACAACGGAGAGGTAGCGTTTGGTCACGATGGCCTCAGCCTGGGTGGCGCTGACGCTCACGGCTGACTTGCAGGTTCCGCCCTGACTTCGTGTGACGCAGCGGTAGCCGACTTGAGGGTCTGGATTCTGGGTCCGCGACTTTCGATGGTGTACCTGCATCGTGCCCTCGCAACCCGGGCAGGTCAGGAGGGTGGACAAGAGGCGCGCGGGGCGACGCCCTCCCGAGTAAGGGGCATCCGGATTTGGTGCAAGTACGGCACGGATAGTCGTTACCTCAGCGGGCGTCAGGATTGCTGGCCAGGGGGACAGGATGTTGCCCTCGTCGTCGCGGATCGGCCGACCGTTGCTGACTGCGACGCCCATCACGTGGTCACCTGTGAGTACCTTCGTCAGTGTCTGCCTCGTCCACTCCTTGGCTCGACGTGGCTTGACTCCTGCGGCGTTCAGTCGGCGAGCGACACGATTCAGCGGAACGGGGTCTGCCGTCAGGAGTGCTTCCGCCGCAGCCCTGACGTGGCGTGCCTCCTCCGGCTCGATGGCCAGGACCCAACCACGAGGCTTGCCCTCGTCGTTCAACTCCGGGTTGGGCACGGCTTTGTAGCCGAAGGGCGGGGTGCCTCCTCCCCAGCGGCCTGCGTGTCGGAGTCGTCGAGCAAGGTCCCGTGAACGCTGACGGATGCGCTCGCGTTCGGCGCGGCCCACTTCGGCCTGAATCACGAAGCGAAACCGGAACCCGTCACCGTGGAGGGAGTCGAGTCCGTTGCAGTCGACGAGCCGTACGGGTCGGTGCGATGGTCGACCGGTGGCGGGGTCCTTACCCTCTACGACGTCGAGGATGGACGCCGCGACGTTGAGCCCCTCGCGCGTCAGGCGGTCGGTTACAGGGGTGACCAGTACTTCGCATCGACCCTGGCGGGCGTCGTTCAGCCACGCTTGGAACTCGTCGCGGTCGCGGAAGCCACCAGACTTACCGTCGTCGACGTGTACGGGCTCCAAAACCTCTAGCCCTTCGCGGTCGCAGAGGGCCCGCATGTCCGCAATCATGCCGTCCAGGGACATGTTTCCCGCATCTGCGGCTACCGACAAGCGGGCGTACAGGCTGGCCCTCTGACGTTTGGTCATGCAGTCATGCTAGCTGCTCTGATGTGTGTATGGTGGCAGTTTGGATGAGTCGAAGGTACGGGTGGTCACCGCGTCCGCGCCGAACAACGCGGCGTCGGCCGGGCCGGAGCCGGACTCCACAGTGAGGTTCTCCCAGCGCATGACACCTCCTCGGATAGCACTGATCACAGAATAGAACAGATGTTCCCTTAATCGTGCGATCGTATGTTCGAGTGTTGTGAAGCTCCTGGGCGGCGCCCTTGCCGGACCCCTTGTGGGACCCCGATTTGGGCGGCCGGGCGGCGGGGTGGTTGGCTGAGCGCGACCCACCGAAGAACCAGCTGCTGGAGGAACGCAATGGCGCAGGTCGAGGCCACCACGGAGCGCATCGTCGCGGCGGACGCGGAGACGGTGTTCGACGCCCTCGCCGAATACAGCGGCACGCGCGCGAAGGTGATGCCGGAGCAGTTCAGCGAGTACGAGGTGCGCGAGGGCGGCGACGGCGAGGGCACCCTCGTCCACTGGAAGCTCCAGGCCACCAAGAAGCGCGTCCGGGACTGTCTGCTGGAGGTCAGCGAGCCCACCGACGGCGAGCTCGTCGAGAAGGACCGCAACTCCTCGATGGTCACCACCTGGCGTGTCACCCCGGCCGGCGAGGGCAGGTCGCGGGTCGTCGTCACCAGCGTCTGGGACGGCGCCGGCGGCGTCGGCGGCTTCTTCGAGCGGACCTTCGCCCCCAAGGGCCTCGCCCGCATCTACGACGGTCTCCTCGACAAGCTCGCCGCTGAAGTGGAGAAGTAGCCCAAGGGGCAACCCCTCGCGGGGCGTTGGCTCCCGCCCCCGCTCCGCCCTCGCGCACCTCACCGGTTCGAGTGGATCTCCGTCCCGTGCGCCGATACGCCGTAACTCGTCGCGCTTGCTCACAGTTGTCGCCCAAAGCGGGAATTGTCGGTAGGTGCGACGAGGGGAGCGGTACGTGGGCGGGATCACTCTGGTGCAGGACGAACCGGCGACCACGCTCCTTCCACCCCCGCCCGGGCCTCCGCAACTCGGCCCGCGCCAGGTCCGGTTGGTGTTCTTCGGGCTCATGCTCGCGCTGCTGCTCGCCGCCCTGGAGCAGATGATCGTCGCCACCGCGCTCCCGAAGATCGTCGGGGAGCTGCACGGCCTGGACAGGATGTCCTGGGCGATCACCGCGTACCTGCTCACCGCCACCGTCGGACTGCCCGTCTACGGCAAACTCGGCGATCTGCTGGGCCGCAAGGGCGTCTTCCAGTTCGCGATCGTCGTCTTCGTCGTCGGCTCGGCGCTGGCCGGCCGGTCGCAGACCATGGACCAGCTCATCGCCTTCCGCGCCCTCCAGGGCGCCGGCGCGGGCGGGTTGATGATCGGCGTCCAAGCGATCATCGCGGACATCGTGCCGCCGCGCGAACGCGGGCGCTTCATGGGCCTGATCGGCGCCGCGTTCGGCCTCGCCTCGGTCGCCGGACCCCTTTTGGGCGGCTACTTCACCGACCACCTCTCCTGGCGGTGGTGCTTCTGGTTCAACGTGCCGTTCGGTCTGCTGACGCTGGCCGTCGTCACCGTCGTACTGAAGCTGCCCAAGCCCACGGCCAAGGCCCGCTTGGACCTCCTCGGGGCGCTGCTGCTCGCCGTGGCCTCGACCTGCCTGGTGCTGCTGACCAGTTGGGGCGGAACCGAGTACGCGTGGGGCTCGCGCGAGATCCTCGGACTCGGCGCCGGAGCGCTCGTGGCCGCCGTGCTCTTTGTCGTCGCCGAGCGCTTCGCACCCGAACCCCTCATCCCGCTGCGGCTGTTCAGGGACTCCGTCTTCAACGTCACCGGTCTGGTGGGCCTGGTGATCGGCGTGGCACTGTTCGGCGCCGCCAGCTATCTGCCGACCTTCCTCCAGATGGTCGACGGCGCCACCGCCACCGAGTCCGGGCTGCTGATGCTGCCCATGATGGCGGGCATCGTCGGCGCGTCGATCGTCTCCGGGCAGCTCATCAGCCATACCGGCCGCTACAAGGTCTGGCCGGTCCTGGGCAGTGCCCTGTCCGCCCTCGGCATGTGGCTGCTGTCCCGCCTGGAAGTGGACACGCCCCGGCTGCACTACAGCCTCTGGATGGCCGTCCTCGGCGTCGGCATCGGCATGGTGATGCCGGTCCTGGTCCTCGCCGTGCAGAACTCCGTGCGCCCCGCCGACCTCGGCACCGCGACCAGTGCCAACAACTACTTCCGGCAGATCGGCGGCAGCGTCGGCGCCGCGGTCTTCGGCACCCTCTTCGCGAACCGGCTCGCCGAGTCCCTGCGGAAAGGCCTCCCCACGCGCGCGGGTGCCCGGCTGCCCGACCCCGACTCGATCACCCCGCAGCTCGTCCACGCGCTCCCCCCGGCGCTGCGCGACAGCTACATCAGGGCCTACGCCGACGCCATGCCGGGCATCTTCCTGTACCTCGTGCCGGTGCTGGTCCTCGGCCTGTTCGTCGCCTGTTTCCTCAAGGAGAAACCGCTGGTGTCCCACCACACCGCCCCCGCCGCCCCCGACCCCGGGGGACCCACGACCACCCTGACGGTCCCGGCGGCCCTCCCCCACCCTTCGGGCGGGGGGACCCCCGTCTCGCCTCGCTCGCCGTACGCCGCCGGAATCCCGGTGTGCGGCACCGTCCAGCACCCGGACGGGACCGTCGTACCGCGCGCGGCGCTCACCCTCATCGACGTCACGGGCACGCAGATCGGGCGTGGCGCGAGCGCCGAGGACGGGCGGTACACGCTGTCCACGCCCGGCTCGGGCGCGTACGTCCTGATCGCCGCGGCGGGCGGCCACCAGCCGCAGGCGGTCACCGTGACCGTCGGCGACCGTCCCGTCGAAGTGGACCTCGTCCTCGGCGGCGCGGGACGCCTGGCGGGCAGGGTGCTGACCGGGGACGGCACCGCGGTCCCGGACACCACCGTCACGCTCACCAACGTGCACGGCGAGGTCGTCGCCACCACCCGCAGCGGACCCGAGGGCGGGTACGTCATCACCGAACTGGTGGCCGGCGAGTACACCCTCGCCGCCAGCGCGCCCGCGTTCCGCCCGGCCGCTCTCCCGGTCACCGTACGGGCCTCCCGGGAGACCCGGCAGGACGTCGAACTCGCGGGCGGCGCCGTCCTGAAGGGCACCGTGCGGGCCGGCGGCGGGCGGCCCCTGGAGGACGCGCGCGTGACCCTGCTCGACGTCGCCGGCAACGTCGTGGACACGCTCACCACCCCGGCCGACGGAACATTCCGGTTCGTGGACCTGTCCTCCGGCGAATACACGGTCATCGCCTCCGGTTACCCGCCGGTCGCCACCGTCCTCCAGGTGGCCGGCGGCGGCCGTACGGAACGCGACCTTCAGGTCGGGCACGAGGACTGAGCGGGCGGGGCGCGCGTCCGCGCGCCGGAGCGGACCGGCCAAGACCAATTACCGGATTGCCACACATCGCGACGGACCGGCGCCGTACGGTGGTGAGGACGGCACAGATCTTGCGGAGCCGTGGGAAGAAGGGGCCTGCGCCATGGACCGTGGCACCGACTCGGGCGCACCTCCTGGCCGCGGGGCTGAAGAGAGCGCGTCCGCGGAGCAGGCCGCCGCGGGCCGTATCCCGCTGGCCGTGGTCGTGGTCGACCGTGAAGGCCTGGTCTCGCACTGGAGCCGGGGCGCGCGGCGTCTGTTCGGCGCCTCCAGGGAGGAAGCCCTCGGCCGGCCCGCTGTCGACCTGCTGCCCGTCTCCGGCGCCTTCCCCGACATCGACGACGATGCCGATGACTCGACGCCGTTCGGCTCGTTCGCGGCCTACGACGGTCTCGGACCCGACCTCGAGTCCTCCCTCGACGGCAGGCTGTCCTACCCGGCCTCGGGTCGCGCCCGCCTCACGGTGCCCGGCCGCGACGCCGACCGCGTCGATGTGCTCTGGTGGGCCTACCCCCTGGTGGGTCCGGGCCACGAACGCCTCCTCGTGCTGGCCGCCGACACCGACGTACTGCGCCAGGCGGACGACGAGGTCCCGGTCGAGCGCATCGCGCCCGGATTCGCCCTGCACACGAACTTCCCCGGCGCCGACGAACTCGCCCGCAGACTCCCCGAGATCCTGCCCAGCATGAGTGTCGGGGAAAGCGCCCGCATCGTCTCGCAGATCCTCGAACTGGGCTATCCCGTCCTGGAGTTCAGCCAGAACGACCTGGTCCCGGTGACCCCCGACTGGGGCGTGCCACGACGCGCCGAGCGCAAGGCCCGCCGGGAGCGGGTGGCCAGGGCCGTGCTGGCCGGCGAGCCCCTGCCCGAGGACCTCCAGGACGATGTCGAGAACCTCGAATACGCGGCTGTGCGCGAGCGGCTGGAGTTCCTCAACGACGTCAGCGGGCGCATCGGCACCTCACTCGACCTGTCCCGCACGATCATCGAGGTCAGCAGGGCCGTCGTACCCCGCTTCACGGACGTGGCGGGCACCTATCTGCGCGAACAGGTCGTCGCGGGTGAGGGGTTCCCCGACGGGGTGCCCGACACGACGACGATGTGGCACCGCGTCGCCCTGGAGCACACCGACGAACCGGGCCGCTGGGACGACGTCGTACCGGTCGGCGAGGCCATGCCGTTCCCGGCGCACACCCCCTTCTTCCAGTGCATGACCAGCGGTCAGCCCGTCCTCGTGCCGCGCATCAGCGAACAGATGGGGCACATGATCGCCTCGCAGTTCGAGAAGCGCGACATCCGGCCGCTGATCACCGGCCGCTCCATGTTGGTCGTACCGCTGAAGGCCCGCAACGTCGTCCTCGGCTTCATGATCCTGCTGCGCCACCCGGAGCGCGTCGAGTTCAACGACATGGACCGCGTCACCGGCGCCGAACTCGCCGCCCGCGCGGGCCTCGTGCTCGACAACGCGCGCATGTACACCTACCAGGAGAGCGTCGCCGAGACGCTCCAGGACAGCATGCTGCCGCAGATCCCGCCGCGCATGGCGGGCTGCGACATCGCCACCCGCTATCTGCCCGGCACGCTGCTGGGCCGGGTCGGCGGCGACTGGTTCGACTCCGTGAAACTGCCGGGCGCCCGCACTGCCCTCGTCGTCGGTGACGTCATGGGACACGGCCTCAACTCGGCAGCGATGATGGGCCAGTTGCGTACGGCCGTCCAGACCATGGCCGCCCTCGACCTGCCGCCCGCCCAGCTCCTGCGCAACCTCGACGACCTCGCCCAGCGCCTCGGCGACAACTACCTCGCGACCTGCCTCTACGCCGTCTACGACCCGATCGTCGGCGAGCTGCACATCGCCAACGCGGGCCATATCCCGCCCGTGGTGGTCCGCGCGGTGGACGGCCGGAGCGAGCTGCTCGACCTGCCCACCGGTGCGCCCATCGGCGTCGGCGGAGTGCCCTTCGAGGCGGTACGCGTGCGCGTGGAGCCCGGCGACCGGCTCGTGATGTGCACCGACGGCCTGGTCGAGGTACGCGGGGAGGACATCGGCGTGGGCCTGGCGACGCTCTGTGAGTCCGCCGCCCACCCGGCGGCCTCCATGGACGACGCCTGCGACACGATCATCCGCGCCCTGAACGTACGCGGGGGCCGCAAGGACGACGTGGCGCTGCTGATGACCCGGCTCAACGGCATCGAACCGGACGACGTCGCCGAATGGCGGCTCACCCCCGGCCCGGCCGAGGTCGGGCGGGCCCGTGCCGTGGTCCGCGAACAACTCCACGACTGGGGCCTGGCGCGGCTGGTGGACATCGCCGAACTGCTGGTCAGTGAACTCGTCACCAACGCCGTACGGCACTCGCACGGGCATCCCGTCGAACTGCGGCTCGTGCGAGGCGAGACACTGCTGTGCGAGGTGGACGACGACGATCACACCCTGCCCACGCTGCTCAGCGCCGAGCCCATGGCCGAGGCCGGCCGCGGGCTGCGCGTGGTGAGCACGCTGGCCCGGGAATGGGGCGCCAGCCGTACGGGAGCGGGCAAGACCGTGTGGTTCGAACTCACGTTGCCGCGCCGACGCTGACGCCGCGCCGACGATGTCGGTGCCCTGTGCTTGGATTGCTGTTGCCGCGGGGCCGGGGAGGCGTGCGAGGCGCACACCGGCGTACACCTCTCGAACGAGCCGTGAAGGTATACGCGGTGCGCTTGTGGGCGTAACCGGGGCACGGTAGACCGAACTGCCCCGTCCCCTCGGACGGGCAGCCGTCGCACCCTGGGGAGTTGGGCATGAGCGTGACGAGTCGGTACAGGGAGGCCTGGGAGGGCTTCTGGCGCGACGCCCCCCACGGACAGGGGGCCGTCTTCTGGGACGCGGAGCCCGTGCTGACCGTCGGCCTCCACCTCGCCGTCTTCGAACCGCACCTCGCGGACTTCGAGTTGCCCCTGCTGGACCTCGGCTGCGGCAACGGCACCCAGACCCGGTTCCTCACCGACCGGTTCACCCGGGTCGTCGGCGCCGACCTCTCGCCCGCGGCACTGGAGCGAGCCCGACAGGCCGACCCGGAGGGCGCCGCCGAGTACGAACTGCTCGACTGCGCCGAGAAGACCGAGGTCGAGGCACTGCACGGAAAGCTCGGCGACACCAACGTGTACATGCGCGGTGTGCTCCACCAGTGCGACGCGGACGACCGGCAGACCCTTGTCGACGGCATCGCGACCCTGATCGGGCAGAGCGGCAGGGCCTTCCTGGTCGAGCTGTCGCAGGACGCGCGCCCCATCCTGATGGGCCTCGCCCAGAGCCCCGAGGGCCCGCCGCCCAAGCTGCGCCCGGTCCTCGAGCACGGCATCGCACCCGGCGAGGTGGCGGACTCGGCGGTCCCCGTCTATCTGAGCGCGGCGGGCCTGGAGGTCCTCGGGAGCGGCGAACTTCCGCTCACCACCACCGAGTACACAGCGGACGGAACCCGCATCGTGCTGCCCTCGAAGTGGGTCGTGGTGGCGCAGCAGCGCTGAGGATCGCGGCGGCCCGGGGCGTGACGCCGGAGGCCGCCGTGATCAAGTCGGAATGTGGAGAACTCGTGGAGGATTGACGGGAGTCGCCCGGCGTGGCGAGAATGCGGATCACTTCGCTGCGCCTGAAGCGAAGCGGAGTGGCGCTGGTGACCTGGTCGCGCACGCTTCGTGTGTCCGCCCTCGCCGGTCGCCGGCACTCGACACACCTCCCACACATTTCGATCCACAGAGGCTCATTTTGTCGCGTTCGCACCACTCCAGAACTCTGACTGTCCTCGCCGCAACCGCCGTCGCCGCCGCTGTCGTTCCCGTACTCGGGGCGGGCACGGCGAGCGCGACCACAGGCGGGTCGTGCCAGTCCGCCACCGTCCAGTACCGCATCGACGGCGGCGACTGGACCTCGCAGGGCGGGTTCCACGCCTGGGACAGGGCTCCTGGCGCTGTCGAGGTGCGGCTGGCCCCGGGCCAGAGTGTCGGGGAGGGCTGCAAGTACCCCGTGTCCCTGGCCGAATACACGACCGAGGGCCCGAACTGGAACACCTCCGGTCACCAGACCTTCGTCGACAAGGACACCGTCTACCTCACCTCCGCCGACGTCGCCGATGCCGGCGGTGCGGAGCACGCCTGGCAGAAGCTGAGCGTGAAGTCCCCGGACTGCTACGGACAGATCGACCTCTACGGCGACGACATCACGTACGACGGCAAGGAGGGGGAGGGCCACGGCCCCGCCCCCTACCAGCCCGACGGCGTGGTCACGCCCTACCACCTCATAGCGGCCTGGAACGGCGGCGACAAGGCGTGCGACAACGGCGCCTCCGTGCCGCCCGCCCCCACACCGTCGGAGCCCGCGCCGAGCACCCCGGCCACCCCGACCACGCCCGCGACTCCCACGACGCCCGCGAGCAGCGAGCCGCCCGCCGAGGAGACGACCCCGCCGGCCACCCCCGGCACCTCCACCACGCCGCCCACCACCCCGGACGTGCCCCCGGCGGAGTCGACGCCGCCCACCAGCCCGGAGCCCTCGCCCAGCGAGAGCACCCCGCCGCTGGCGGAGACCGGCGCCGGCGCGCCGGTCGGCACGATCGCCGGTGCGGCGGCCGTGGTGCTCGCCCTCGGAGCCGGCGCGCTCCTCATGGCCCGTCGCGCCCGCCGCTCCTGACCCGCAGCCCAGGGACCGCAGTCGTCCCGTAGCGCGACAACTCGTCCGGCAGCCCCGTCTCCGCAGGGAGGCGGGGCTGCCGCCGCGTTCCGGCTACTGAACGGTTCGGTGGGGAGATCCGTGAGTCCACCGGGGAGGCCGAAGCGCTGCTTCCTGGCCGGGACCGGGCCCGGCGCGTAACGTTCGGACAGCGAGCCGCTGACCTGCGACGGGACTGTCTCACGATGAAGATCCTCATCAGCGCCGACATGGAGGGCGCCACCGGCGTCACCTGGCCGGCCGACGTGCTGCCGGGCACCCCGCAGTGGGAACGGTGCCGTTCGATGTTCACCTCGGACGTCAACGCCGCCGTGCTCGGCTTCTTCGACGGCGGCGCCGACGAGGTGCTGGTCAACGAGGCCCACTGGACGATGCGCAACCTGTTGCTCGAACGGCTGGACGAGCGGGTGGAGATGCTCACCGGTCGCCACAAGTCGCTGTCCATGGTGGAGGGCGTCCAGCACGGCGACGTCGACGGCATCTCCTTCGTCGGCTATCACGCGGGCGCCGGCATGGAGGGCGTCCTCGCGCACACCTACCTCGCCAACTCCATCACCGGCGTGTGGGTGAACGATGTACGGGCCAGCGAAGGGCTCCTCAACTCCCATGTGGCAGCCGAGTACGGCGTTCCCGTCGTGCTCGTCACCGGCGACGACCTCGCCTGCGAGGATGCGCTCGGATACGCGCCCGAGGCGCTGAAGGTCGCCGTCAAGGACCATGTGTCGCGGTACGCCGCCGTGTGCCGGACGCCCGCGAGGACCGCCGCCGACATCCGGGCCGCCGCGAAGGAGGCCGCCGCGCTGGCCGTGCGGCACGAGCCCGTCGTCGGCGGACCGTTCACCGTCGCGCTCGAGTTCGACGCCGAGCATCTCTCCATGGCCGCCACCGTCGTGCCCGGCGTCGCGCGGATCGGGGAGCGGAAGGTGGCGTACACGAGCGGCACAATGTACGAGGGCATTCGTACCTTCAAGGCGGTCACGACGATCGTCTCGGCCGCGGTGGAGGAGCAGTATGGCTGAGCAGCAGGCGCTCGACGAGGTGGTGTCGTTTACCTCCGACCTCATCCGGATCGACACGACCAACCACGGCGGCGGCGACTGCCAGGAGCGGCCCGCCGCCGAGTACGCCGCCGCCCTCCTCGCCGAGGCAGGCCTCGAGCCCACGCTCCTTGAGCGGACCAGGGGCCGCACCAACGTCGTCGCCCGGATCGAGGGCACCGACCCCTCCGCCGACGCGCTGCTCCTGCACGGGCACCTGGACGTCGTGCCCGCACGTGCCGACGACTGGAGCGTGCACCCGTTCTCCGGGGAGATCCGCGACGGCGTCGTCTGGGGGCGGGGCGCCGTCGACATGAAGAACATGGACGCGATGATCCTCGCCGTCGTCCGCGACTGGGCCCGTGAGGGCGTCCGGCCCCGGCGCGACATCGTGATCGCGTTCACCGCCGACGAGGAGGACAGCGCCGCGGACGGCGCCGGGTTCCTGGCCGCCGAGCACGCGGGGCTGTTCGACGGGTGCACCGAAGGGGTCGGCGAATCAGGGGCGTTCACCTTCCACGACGGCGGCGGACGCCACCTGTACCCCATCGCCGCCGGTGAACGCGGCACCGGCTGGCTGAAGTTGACCGCCAAGGGCCGCGCCGGACACGGCTCGAAGGTCAACCACAGCAACGCCGTCACCCGCCTGGCCGCCGCCGTCGCCCGCATCGGCGCGTACGAGTGGCCGCTGCGCCTCACCCCCACTGTGCGGGCCGCGCTCACCGAACTCGCCGCCCTCTACGGCGTCGTGCCCGACCTGGACGACGTCGACGGACTCCTCACCAAGCTCGGACCCGCCGCCCGGCTCGTCGAGGCGACCGTCCGCAACAGCGCCAACCCGACCATGCTGAACGCCGGTTACAAGGTCAACGTGATCCCCGGCGAGGCCGTCGCCTTCGTCGACGGGCGCTTCCTGTACGGCTGTGAGGACGAGTTCCGGACGACCCTCGACGAACTCACCGGCCCCGAGGTCACCTGGGAGTTCCACCATCGCTCGGGAGCCCTTCAGGCGCCCGTGGACTCACCCACGTACGCCCGAATGCGCGCCGCCGTCGAGGAGTTCGCGCCCGAGGGGCTCGTGGTGCCCTACTGCATGTCCGGTGGGACCGACGCCAAGCAGTTCTCGCGGCTCGGCATCACCGGGTACGGATTCGCGCCCCTGAAACTGCCCGAGGGCTTCGACTACCAGGCGCTCTTCCACGGTGTGGACGAGCGTGTCCCGGTCGAGGCGCTGCACTTCGGAGTCCGGGTACTCGACCGGTTCCTGCGCACGGCCTAGGAGTGGGGAACACAGTGCAGACACTGCCGTACGGATCATGGCTCTCGCCCATCGACGCGGAACTCGCCGCCGAGCACGACGGATCCCCCGACTACGTGGGGTTCGTCGGCGACGAGGCCTGGTGGACCGAGCCCCGGCCCACCGAGGACGGTCGGCGCACCCTGGTGCGGCGGCGCGCCGACGGCTCCCAGGAGTCGGTCCTCGACGCGCCGTGGAACGTGCGCAGCCGCGTCATGGAGTACGGCGGCCATCCGTGGGCCGGTGCCGTGCGCGACGGCGGTTCGCTGGTCGTGTTCGTCAACTTCGCCGATCAGCGGCTGTACTGTCTGGCGGAGGGTCAGGAGCCGCGCCCGCTCACGCCGTTGTCCCCGGTCGGCGGCGGACTGCGTTGGGTGGAGCCGCAGTTGCGGCTCGAACTCGGCGAAGTCTGGTGCGTGCTCGAGGAGTTCACCGGCGAAGGACCCACTGATGTGCGGCGCGTGCTCGCCGCCGTGCCGCTGGACGGATCGGCCGCCGAGGACCGCGGCGCCGTACGCGAACTCACCGACGACCGGCACCGGTTCGTCACCGGACCCCGGATCTCACCCGACGGCCGGCGCGCGGCCTGGCTCGCCTGGGACCATCCGCGGATGCCCTGGGACGGGACCGATCTGGTGGTCGCGGAGGTGGGCGCCGACGGCACGCTGAGCGATGCCCGGACGGTCGCCGGAGGGCCCGAGGAGTCGATCGCGCAGGTGGACTGGGCGGGCGACGGAGCACTGCTGTACGTCAGCGACCGCACCGGCTGGTGGAACCTCTACCGGGACGACGTGCCCGTGTGCCCCCGCCCGGAGGAGTTCGGCGGGGCGCTGTGGAAGGTCGGGCAGCGCTGGTTCGCCCCGCTGGAGGGCGGTCCCGTCGCGGTCGTGCACGGGCGTGGGGCGACCTCGCTCGGGATCCTGGACCCGGAGACCGGCGACGTCGTCGACACGTGCGGCCCCTGGACCGAGTTCGGGGCCACCCTCGCCGTGCACGGGGACCGGGTCCTCGCCGTCGGGGCCAGCCCGCGCAGCGCGGCCGAGGTCGTCGAGCTGGACACCCGCACGGGACGGACCCGGGTCATCGGCGCCGCCCACCAGGACCCGGTCGACCCCGTGCACTATCCCGAGCCGCAGATCCGCACCTTCACCGGTCCGGAGGGCCGGGACATCCACGCGCACATCTATCCGCCGCACCACCCCGGGTACACGGCGCCGGGCGACGAGCTGCCCCCGTACGTCGTGTGGGCGCACGGCGGGCCGACCGGGCGGGCGCCGCTCGTACTCGACCTGGAGATCGCCTACTTCACCTCGCGGGGCATCGGCGTCGCCGAGGTCAACTACGGCGGCTCGACCGGGTACGGGCGCGAGTACCGCAACCGGCTGCGCGAACAGTGGGGCGTCGTCGACGTCGAGGACTGCGCGGCCGTCGCGCTCGCCCTCGCCGACGAGGGCACCGCCGACGGCGCCCGGCTCGCCGTCCGGGGCGGCAGCGCGGGCGGCTGGACCGCGGCGGCCTCCCTTACCAGCACCGACGTCTACGCCTGCGGCACGATCCTCTACCCGATCCTCGACCTGGCGGGCTGGGGCTCGGGGGAGACCCACGACTTCGAGTCGCAGTACCTGGAGTCCCTGGTCGGCCCGCTCGCCGAGGTCCCGGGCCGCTATCTGGAGCGCTCGCCCGCCGAGCACGCCGCCGACATCACCGCACCCTTCCTGCTGCTGCAGGGGCTCGACGACGTCATCTGCCCGCCCGTGCAGTGCGAGCGGTTCCTCGCCCGGCTCGCGATGGAGGGACGGCGCGTGCCGCACCGCTACATCGCGTTCGAGGGGGAGGGGCACGGATTCCGGCGGGCGGACACGACCGTGCGCGTCCTGGAGGCCGAACTCTCCCTGTACGCACAGGTCTTCGGCCTCACCCCGCCCGGCATCCCGACCCTGGAACTCGTCAAGTGAAGCCCCTGACAAGGCCGTCGAGGCTCGCGCCGGGTGCCCGCGTGGCCGTCGTCGCACCCAGTGGGCCCGTGCGCGAGGAGCGGCTGCAGTCCGGCCTTGACCTGCTGCGCGGCTGGGGCCTCGACCCCGTCGTCGCGCCCCATGTCCTGGACCGGCACGGGGAGTTCGACTACCTCGCGGGTACGGACGCCGACCGGGCCGCCGACTTCCGGGCCGCCTGGTGCGACCCCACGGTCGACGCGGTGCTGTGCGCCCGCGGCGGCTACGGCGCGCAGCGCATGGTCGACCTGCTCGACTGGGACGAACTGCGGGCGGCCGGTCCCAAGGTGTTCGTCGGCTACAGCGACATCACCGCGCTGCACGAGGCGTTCGCGGTCCGTCTGGGACTCGCCACGCTGCACGGACCGATGGTCTCCGCCGTCGACTTCCTCAAGAACGCACGGGCGCAGGAGCATCTGCGGGCCACGCTGTTCGATCCGGAGTCGGTACGGGTCATCCATGCCGCAGCCGGTTCGGCGCTGGTACCCGGGCGGGCCCGGGGTGTCGCCCTCGGCGGCTGTCTGGCCATACTCGCCACCGAACGGGGCACCCCGCACGCCCGGCCCGGTGCGCGCGGCGGACTGCTCATGATCGAGGACGTGGGGGAGAGCGCGTACCGGATCGACCGGGACCTCACCCAGCTGCTGCGTACCGGCTGGCTCGACGGCGTCGCCGGGATCGCGCTCGGCTCATGGGAGCGGTGCGGTCCGTACGAGGGGCTGCGCGCTGTGTTCGCCGACCGGCTCGGCGGGCTCGGGGTGCCGGTGGTGGAGGGGTTCGGGTTCGGGCACTGCGACGGGGCGCTGACGATCCCGTTCGGAGTGGCCGCCGAACTGGACGCCGACGCGGGCACACTGACGCTGGAGGAACCCGCGCTGCGGTGAGGGCGGTGCGGGTCGGCTCTCGGTGCGATCACCCGTCCGGCGTACCTCCGGGCGCGCGGGAAGTCGTGGCTCGGCTCATGCTGGCCTCATGAGCCCGAAGACCTCCGAGAGCCGTGGCGACGCCGCCGGCGGGACCGGAGGTGCCCGGGGGCTGCTGACGCCCGCCCGGGTCGCCGTCGGGGCGCTCGCCCTCCTCGCCCTGATCTTCATCTTCGAGAACACCCGCGCCACCAGGATCCGGCTGCTGATCCCCGAAGTGACCATGCCGCTGTGGATGGCACTGCTCGGCACGGCGGTCATCGGCGCGCTCTGCGGGGCCTATTTCATACGCCGCCGGAGGTGAACGAGGGTCGCGCGTAGGGTGGCTGAGTGTCTGAGCTCCGTGGATATCTTGCCGAAGGGCCCCGCGTGGGCATACGTCCGTTCACCTACGAGGACGGTGCCGAGTTCATCGACCGGGTGCGGGAGAGCAAGGCCCTGCATCACCCCTGGCTGGCTCCGCCGGCGAGTCCGGACGCCTATGCCTCGTACGCCGGGCGACTGATCGAGGATCCGGCCAAGGCCGGGTTCCTCCTGTGCGAAAAGGACAGCGGGGGCGACGTCGCCGGGTTCGTCAACATCAACAACATCGTCCAGGGCGGCTTTCTGTGCGGTGCCCTGGGATACGGGGCGTTCGCGCACGCGGCCGGGCGGGGGCTGATGAGCGAGGGGCTCGGTCTCGTCGTCCGGTACGCCTTCGGGCCGCCGCTGAGGCTGCACCGGCTGGAGATCAACGTGCAGCCCGGCAACGTCGCCTCGATCGCCCTCGCCCGGCGTTGCGGCTTCCGGCTGGAGGGCTTCTCGCCGGACTTCCTCTACATCGACGGCGCCTGGCGGGACCACGAACGGTGGGCGATCACCTCGGAGATGCCGAAGCGCTGAACTCCGCCGGTGAGTCGGGCGGCGCTCAGGTCCGCCTGACGACTGCCCTCCCGGCAACCGGGGGGCTGCGAGACCCGCCCAAGTGGTGCTCCTGCCAGCTTGGTTGTCACCGGACGGGAACACGTACCGGCGCATCACCTGGATCGCCTCCTCCAGCATCTCCAGGCGGGTGTGCGCGGGCGGCCACCGGTCGCCGAGGGTGTGCTCGTTCAGCGCCTCGCCGGTGCCGACGCCGAGCCGGAACCGGCCGTCCGTCATCACCGCGCTCGTCGCCGCGGCCTGCGCGACCACCGCCGGATGCATCCGCACGGTCGGGCACGTCACGGCCGCCTGGACGGGCAGCGGCACCGCCTGCGACAGTGCGCCGATCACGGACCACACGAAGGGGCTCTGGCCCTGGGCGTCGTTCCACGGGTGGTAGTGGTCCGAGATCCACAGCGCCTAAAACCCGGCCTGTTCGGCCTGCCCCGCCTGCTCGACGAGCTCCGCCGGGCCGAATTCCTCGCACGCGAGGAATTAGCCGTACTCGGGCATGAAGAAGCACCTCCGGGAAAAGGGCGGGTCGGGGTGTGCTCCGAGTACCCGGCGGGCGGCCGGGAAACCGGCGCGGGATGTAGGACCGCGGATGGTCGAACCAGGCCCCGACGGACGTTTGGGCGCCCTGACCAGGGGGACGCGGATAGCTCCGTACGTCGTCCACGACGGCGTCCGTACGGCTGACCGAAGGTTCTGCACGCGCGATCTCGTCGGAGGCGAAAACGTGAGTCGACCCCGCATCCTGATCGTCGGCGCGGGCTTCGCCGGGTACCAGACGGCCCGCACCCTGACCCGGCTGACCCGGCAGAAGGCCGACATCACCCTGCTGAACCCGACCGACCACTTTCTGTACCTGCCGCTGCTGCCCCAGGTCGCCGCCGGTGTCCTGGAACCGCGCCGTATCACCGTCTCCCTCCCCGGCACTCTGCCCCAGGTGCGCCTGGTGCTCGGCGAGGCCGAGGCCGACGGCATCGACCTCGACGCGCGCACCGTCCGCTACACGGACCCCGAGGGCGAGAGCGGCACCCTCGGCTACGACCGGCTCGTCCTCGCCGTCGGCAGCGTCAACAAGCTGCTGCCCGTGCCCGGCGTCGCCGAGAACGCCCACGGTTTCCGCGGTCTGCCCGAGGCCCTGTATCACCGCGACCACGTGATCCGGCAGATCGAACTGGCGGCTGCCGCCGACGACCCCAAGAGCTGCGCCGCCCGCTGTACGTTCGTCGTGGTCGGCGCCGGCTACACCGGTACCGAGGTCGCCGCGCAGGGGCAGCTGCTCACCGACGCGCTGGTGCGCCAGCAGCCCTTGCGCGAAGGCATCCGGCCACGCTGGCTGCTGCTGGACACCGCGCCGCGCGTCCTGCCCCAGCTGGACGAGAAACTGTCGCGCACCGCCGACCGGGTGCTGCGTGAGCGGGGTGTCGACATCCGCACGGGAACCTCCGTGAAGGAGGCGACACCCGGCGGAGTCCTGTTGTCCGACGGGGAGTTCGTCGAGTCGCGGACCCTGGTGTGGTGTGTCGGCGTGCGCCCCGACCCGCTGGTCGAGGGCATCGGGCAGCCCCTGGAGCGCGGGCGGCTGATCGTCGACCCGTTCCTCCAAGTGCCGGGCCACCCCGAGGTGTTCGCGTGCGGGGACGCCGCCGCTGTGCCCGACCTGAACAAGCCCGGTGAGTTCACGGGGATGACCGCGCAGCACGCCTGGCGGCAGGGCAGGGTCGCGGCCCGCAACGTCGCCGCCTCGCTCGGTGTCTGCTCCCGCCGCGCCTACCGCCACCGTGACCTGGGGTTCGTCGTGGACCTGGGCGGGGTCAAGGCCGCCGCGAACCCGCTCGGCGTCTCGCTGTCCGGGCCGCTCGCCGGCGCGGTCACCCGGGGCTACCACCTCGTGGCGATGCCCGGAAACCGGGTGCGGGTCGCGGCCGACTGGCTGCTGGACGCCGTACTGCCGCGCCAGGGAGTGCAGTTGGGGCTTGTCCGCTCCTGGTCGGTCCCCTTGGACACGTCGTCGCCCGAGCTCGCGCGGGTGCCGGGCGGTGAGCGGCAGTCCCCGGGACGGGTGCCGAAACAGTCCCCGCGACAGGCCGCGGAACCGTCCACCCCATCGGAAGGAGAGTCGTGAACACCGCAGGACCCCTGCGCAACACCGCCGAACTCGCCGAGCTGGGCCAGCAGTTGCGCGTCGACAGCGTCCGGGCCTCGACTGCCGCGGGCTCCGGGCATCCGACCTCGTCCATGTCCGCCGCCGACCTGATGGCCGTACTCCTGGCCCGGCACTTCCGGTACGACTTCGACCGTCCGAACCACCCCGGCAACGACCGCTTCGTCCTCTCCAAGGGGCATGCCTCGCCGCTGCTCTACGCCGCCTACAAGGCAGTTGGCGCCATCGACGACGCCGAACTGCTCACCTACCGTGGGCTGGGCAGCAGGCTCGAAGGGCATCCGACGCCCCGGCGGCTGCCGTGGGTCGAGACGGCCACCGGATCACTCGGCCAGGGACTTCCCGTGGCCGTCGGTATCGCGCTGGCCGGGAAGCGGCTCGACCGCACCGGGTACCGGGTGTGGGTGCTGTGCGGGGACAGCGAGCTGGCCGAGGGGTCGGTGTGGGAGGCCGCCGAGCACGCCTCGTACGAGCATCTCGACAATCTGACCGTCGTCGTCGACGTCAACCGGCTGGGGCAGCGCGGACCGACCCGGCACGGGCACGATCTCGACGCCTACGCCCGCCGGTTCAAGGCCTTCGGCTGGCACACCGTCCAGATCGACGGGCACGACGTCGAGGCCATCGAACGTGCCTACGGCGAGGCCGAGTCGACGACCGGACAGCCCGTCGTCGTCCTCGCCCGCACCCTCAAGGGCAAGGGTGTCGCGGCCGTCGAGGACCGCGAGGGAATGCACGGCAAACCCCTGCCCGACGCCGACGAAGCGATCGCCGAACTCGGCGGCCCCCGCGACCTCCGCGTCCGCCCGCCCGAGCCGCGCGCCGCCCGGGCGCTGCACGCCGTACGGGCCGGAGACCTGGAACTGCCCCGCTGGGACGTGGGGGAGGAGATCCCCACCCGGGACGCCTACGGGCAGGCGCTCGCCGCGCTCGGCAACGCCCGGCCGGATGTCGTGGCCCTCGACGGCGAGGTGAGCGACTCGACCCGTGCCGAGGCCTTCGCCAAGGAATACCCCGACCGGTTCTTCGAGTGCTACATCGCCGAACAGCAGATGGTCGCCGCCGCGGTGGGGTTGGCGGCGCGCGGCTGGATACCGTACGCGTCGACGTTCGCGGCCTTCATGACCCGCGCGCACGACTTCCTGCGCATGGCGGCGGTCAGCGGGGCCGGCCTCAACCTCGTCGGCTCGCACGCGGGCGTCGCGATCGGCCAGGACGGGCCCTCCCAGATGGGCCTGGAGGACCTGGCGATGTTCCGCGCGCTGCACGGTTCGACCGTGCTGTATCCGTGCGACCCCCACCAGACCGCGCGGCTCGTCGCCACGATGGCCGGCCTCGACGGCATTCGGTATCTGCGCACCTCGCGCGGCGGGGCACCGCTGCTCTACGGGCCTGACGAGGAGTTCCCCGTCGGCGGCAGCAAGGTGCTGCGCACCGCCGGGCGCGAGGACCGGCTGACGGTGGTCGCGGCGGGCGTGACCGTCCACGAGGCTCTGGCCGCCGCCGACGCGCTCGACGCCCAGGGCATCCCGGTGCGGGTCATCGACCTGTACTCCGTCAAACCCGTCGACCGGCTCACGCTGCGCCGGGCCGCCGAGGAGACCGGCTGTCTGCTCACCGTCGAGGACCACCGGGAGGAGGGCGGCATCGGGGACGCGGTCCTCGACGCCTTCCTCGACGGACGGCCGCTGCCCCGGCTGGCGCGCCTCGCCGTCCGTACGATGCCCGGCTCGGCGAACCCCGACGAGCAGCTGCACGCGGCGGGCATCGACGCCGAGGCGATCATGGCGGCGGGCCGGCTGCTCGTGGAGGAGGTGATCGTGCCGTGAGTGACGGCGCGGTACGGCGGGTGCGGGCCGGGCGGCGGACCGTCGAGGTCCACCGGCCCGACAAGGTGCTGTTCCCGGGCGGCGACGACGTCAAGGAGTACACGAAGGCCGACCTCGTCGACTACTACGTGGCCGTCGCGCCGTTCATGCTGCCCCACCTGCGCGGACGCCCGCTGATGCTGGAACGCCACCCGGACGGCATCGACGGCCCCCGGTTCATGCAGAAGAACATCTCCGACAGTTCCCCGGAGTGGATCAACAGGGTCGAGGTGTCCAAGGAGGGCGGTACGGTCGTCCACCCGGTCTGCGACGACACGGCGACCCTCGTCCACCTCGCCGACCAGGCCTCCGTCACCCTGCACCGCTGGCTCTCGCGCGTCGGCCGCGTCGAGTACCCGGACCGTATGGTCTTCGATCTCGATCCGGCGGTGGACGACTTCGCCGAGGTACGCGAAACGGCCCTGTATCTGGGGGAGTTGCTCGACATGCTGCGGCTGCCGTCCGCGCCGATGACCACCGGCTCGCGCGGGCTGCACATCGTCGTGCCGCTCAGCGGGCGTCACGGCTTCGACGAGGTACGGGAGTTCGCGCATGGCGTCGCCGAGGTGCTGGCCGCCGCCCACCCCGACCGGCTGACCACCGCCGCCCGCAAGAAGGAGCGCGGCGACCGGCTCTACCTCGACGTGCAGCGCAACGGGTACGCGCAGACCGCGGTGGCGCCGTTCTCCGTCCGGGCCGAACCCGGGGCCCCCGTGGCCGTCCCCATCAGCTGGGAGCAGTTGGACGCACCCGGCCTGACCGCCCGGCGCTGGACGATCGCGGACGCGGTCGAGCAGGCACGCACCCACCCGTGGGGCGAGCTGATGCGGCGTGGGCGGGCGCTGGGGCCGGCGCGCCGAAGGCTCGACGCGATGGGCTGAAGCCGGACCACATCAACAGACGTACCTCAAGAGGAGCAGGAGTGAGTACGAACAGCGACACGAACACGAACAGCGGCACGAACACGAACAGGGGTGCAAACGCGAACAGCGGTACGAACGCGGGCGACGACATGGGCATCGACACGAGTATCGGTACGTACGTCTACGGCATCATCGCCGCCGACCATCCCGAACTGCGTTCTTTCGCAAGGGAGTTGCGCGGCGTCGGTGATCCGCCGCGTTCCGTGCGCGTCCTGACGGAGGGCGCTCTGGCGGCGATCGTCAGCGACGCACCCGAGGAACTGCGCCCCCAGCACGAGGATCTGCTCGCCCACCGGCACGTGCTGGAGGAGGCGGGCGTGGCCGGGTGTGTGCTGCCCATGCCGTTCGGCAGTGTCGCACCGGACGACGACGCGGCCACCTCCGTACTGGCCGAGCGCGCCGAGCACTACGCGGAACGCCTCGAAGCCCTCGACGGCAACGTCGAGTACAAGGTCGAGGTGAGCCACGAGGAAGAGGTCGTCCTGCACCGCGTGCTGGCGGAGAACCCGGAGCTCCGGGCCCTCGCCGAGGCCAACAGGCAAGCAGGCGGCGGCAGTTACGACGACCGGGTGAGCCTCGGTGAGATGGTCGTGGCCGCGGTGCGGGCCCGGGAGGCCGAGGACGCCGTCGAGGTGCGGCAGCGGCTGGAGCCGTCCGCGGTGGCGGTGAGCGTGGGCGCCGAGTCGACCGAACGGCCGGCGGACGTGTCGTTCCTGGTGGCCCGTGACTCGGCGGAGGCGTTCCGCACCGCGACCGAGCAGCTCCGCAAGGCCCATCCGTATCTCGAAGTACGGGTCGAGGGGCCGCTGCCGCCGTACAGCTTCGTCGAACCGGGCCCGGTCGAGTCCGCGGCTTCCCCGACAGGCGCCGACAACGGGACGGTACGAGGATGAACCGAGTGGAACTGGGCCTCGCGGTAGGGGCCGGATACGTTCTCGGCCGTACGAAGAAACTGAAACTGGTCTTCGCCGTCGGCGCCGTAATGGCCGCCAAGCGGATGCAGCTGAGCCCGCAGGCGCTCGCGGACCTGCTGTCGGGGCAATTGCGCGACAACCCGCGGTTCAAGGAGATCGTCGACCGGTTGAGCGAAGACCTGCGGGACCTCGGCAAAGCCGACCGCACAGGCTGGTCCGGCAATCAACGGGCGTTCAAGGAAGGCGGTGAGTGAATTGCCGCGGCCCGGGGACCAGATTCTGGTCCCCGGGCCGCGAAGCACCCTGTTTTCCAGGGGTTGGTCACCTACTGATGCCGGCTACCAGCGGTACCACCGGCCCCTTGATCCGCTCGCGCTCGTGCCCCGCACCAGGAAGCCCAGTAGCCAGACGACGAGCACGATCAGTGCGATCCACCAGAGTATTTTCACCGCGAATCCGGCACCGAAGAGAATCAGAGCCAGAAGCAGTACGAGCAGAATGGGAACCATTGTGAACCTCCTGGACTCCGAGTTTCCCGAAATCGGCGTCTCAGTCGTCCGTGAAGGGAATCAGTTGGTCTTTCGGCAGAGAATCTCTCCGTGCAGGACGGTGAACCAGGCGTCCTCCCGCCGTCCCCACTCCCGCCAGGCCTCCGAGACCGCCCGCAGCTGATCCAGGGTCGCCAGGCCGCCCTCCGTGGCCCGGTCCGCGTACGCCGACGCGAGTGTCCGGTCCGCCCACAGGCCGCTCCACCAGGCGAGCTCGTCGCTGTCCGCGAACGTCCAGGTGCTGGACGTGGCCGTGATGTCCGTGAGTCCGGCCCGCAGCGCCCAGGACTTCAGCCGCCGCCCCGCGTCCGGCTCGCCCCCGTTGGCCCGGGCCACCCGCCGGTACAGGTCCAGCCAGTCGTCCATGCCCTCCGACGCCGGATACCAGGCCATGGCCAGGTAGTCCGACTCGCGGACGGCGACGTATCCGCCCGGTCTGGTGACCCGGTGCATCTCGCTCAGCGCGCGCACCGGGTCACCCACGTGCTGGAGCACCTGATGGGCGTGGACCACACAGAACGTGTCGTCCGGGAAGTCCAGCGCGTGGATGTCCGCGACCGCGAACTCGACGTTTCCCAGGCCCCGTTCGGCGGCCGTGGCCCTGGCCTGGTCCAGGATGCCGGGCGCCCGGTCGACGCCGGTGACCTGACCGTCGGGGACCAGTGCGGCCAGGTCCGCGGTGATCGTGCCCGGGCCGCAGCCGATGTCCAGGATCCTCATGTGCGGCTTCAGCGAACCGAGGAGGTACGCCGCCGAGTTGGCGGCGGTGCGCCAGGTGTGCGAGCGGAGCACGGACTCGTGGTGCCCGTGCGTGTAGACGGCGGTCTCCTGCGGCTGCGACTGCGGCTTGGACATGACCGTGCCCCTTCTCGTCTTCTCGAACGACCCGCTTCGAACGACTCGCTCATCACCGTACGCAGTCGTGCCGAATAATGAGACCCGCGTCTTGAGATGTGGACATCGCCCGTCAGCAGTCGCCAGCCGGGGGGCAGTTGCGGTCGAGCGGCCGGGCCGGGGGCGCGGACCGGTCGCGGGTCGCCGCGAGCTTCCGTACGGCGAACGCGGCGCCCGCGCCAAGGGCCGCGCCCGCCAGCACGTCACTGGGGAAGTGGACGCCGGTGTAGACACGGGACATCGCCACCGAGAAGGCGATCGGCGCCACCACGATGCCCAGACCCCGGGACTCCAGGGCGACACCGGTCGCGAAGGCCGCCGCCGACGCGGCGTGACCGGAGGGGAACGACGTGGTGATCGGCTGCCGCTTCAGCTGCCTGGCACTCGGAACGGCGTCCAGTACGGGGCGTGCGCGGCGTACCGAGCGCTTGCCGACGGTGTTGATCGTCGCGGAGGCCACGGCGAGGGAGGCGAGGCCCCGGACGGCGGCCCGGCGGGCCCGGGGGCTCCCGGTGGCCGCCAGGGCGGCGGCTGTCGCGAACCACAGGACGCCGTGGTTCGCGCTGCGGCTCAGCCTCGGCAGGACGCGCTCGGCGCCCGGCCAGTGCCGGGTGGCGGCGGTCTCGAACAGCCGGGAGTCGAGGTTCAGCAGGTTCTCGCGCAGGGCGTGACGGCCGAGCTGGGGAACGGTGAGGTCGATGATGTCTGCGGTCATGACCCTCTGGGTACCCTGAAGAGAGCCTTTTTGTCTTGTCGTGCCGGTCAGAGGGCTTGTCGCGAGATCGTAGGGCGAGAGGGAATCCGTATGCGTCTGCTGCTCATCCGGCACGGTCAGACCCCGTCGAACGTGAAATTCCTGCTGGACACCGCGGTGCCGGGGCCCGGACTGACCGAGCTGGGGGAGCGGCAGGCCGCAATGCTGCCGGAGGCGCTCGCGGACGAGGAGATCGACGCGCTGTACGCCTCCACGCTGACCCGTGCGCAGCTGACCGCCGCCCCGCTGGCCGGGGCGCGTGGTCTCGGCGTACGGGTGCGGGACGGGATCCGTGAGGTGGCCGCCGGGGACCTGGAGATGCGGGGCGACCCGGAGGCCGCGCACGCGTACATGACCACCCTGTTCGCGTGGGCGGCCGGTGACACGGAGCTGCGGATGCCTGGCGGGGAGAACGGGGTCGAGGCGCTCGGGCGTTTCGATGCGGTCGTCGCGGAGGCCGCCGGCAGCGGGGCCGGTACGGTCGCCATGGTCAGCCACGGCGCCGCGATCCGGATGTGGGCGGCGGCCCGCGCGGACAACGTCGATGTGCCCTTCGCCGCCGAGCACCGGCTCGACAACACCGGTGTGGTCGTCCTGGAGGGATCCCCGGCGGACGGCTGGAAGGCGGTGTCCTGGGCGGGAGCGGTCGTCGTGACGACCGCGCCGGGCACGGGCGGCGGGCCGACGGGAGAGGCGCTGCACGGCTAGCGGGGAGGTGAGGCCACGGGTGTGCGCTTATCGGTTTGCCCGGGGTCGTGGTCGGCCCGCAGAATGCGCCTCATGGGACACCTCGAAGCAGCGCACCTTGAGTACTACCTTCCCGACGGGAGGGCGCTGCTCGGCGATGTGTCGTTCCGGGTGGGCGAAGGGGCCGTCGTGGCCCTGGTGGGACCCAACGGTGCCGGGAAGACGACCCTGCTGCGGCTGATCTCCGGCGAGCTGAAACCGCACGGCGGCACCGTCAACGTGAGCGGCGGGCTCGGCGTGATGCGCCAGTTCGTGGGCTCCGTACGGGACGAGACGACCGTACGGGACCTGCTCGTGTCGGTCGCCACCCCGCGGATCAAGGAGGCCGCCAAGGCGGTCGACCTGGCCGAGCACGGCATGCTGACCGTCGACGACGAGGCGGCCCAGCTCCAGTACGCGCAGGCCCTCTCCGACTGGGCCGAGGCGCGCGGCTACGAGGCCGAGACCCTGTGGGACATGTGCACCACGGCCGCGCTCGGGGTGCCGTACGAGAAGGCCCAGTGGCGGCTGGTGCGCACGCTGTCCGGCGGTGAGCAGAAGCGACTGGTGCTGGAGGCGCTGCTTCGCGGCACGGACGAGGTACTGCTGCTCGACGAGCCCGACAACTACCTCGACGTACCCGGCAAGCGATGGCTGGAGGAGCGGCTCGCGGAGACCCGCAAGACGGTTCTCTTCGTCTCCCACGACCGGGAGTTGCTCTCCCGGTCCGCGCAGAAGATCGTGTCCGTCGAACCCGGTCCCGCCGGTGCGGACGCGTGGGTACACGGCGCCGGGTTCGCCACCTATCACGAGGCGCGGGCCGAACGGTTCGCGCGCTTCGAGGAGTTGCGCCGTCGCTGGGACGAGAAGCACGCCCAGTTGAAGAAGCTGGTGCTGAACCTCCGTCAGGCGGCCTCCATCAGCCATGAGTTGGCGTCCCGCTACCAGGCCGCGCAGACCAGGCTGCGGAAGTTCGAGGAGGCGGGGCCGCCGCCCGAGCCGCCGCGCGAGCAGGACATCACGATGCGGCTCAAGGGCGGTCGGACCGGCGTAAGGGCCGTCACCTGCAAGGGACTTGAGCTCACCGGGCTGATGAAACCCTTCGACCTGGAGGTCTTCTACGGCGAACGGGTCGCCGTGCTCGGCTCCAACGGCTCCGGCAAGTCGCACTTCCTGCGGCTGCTCGCCGGTGACACCGTGAACCACACGGGCGAGTGGAAGCTCGGCGCGCGGGTCGTGCCCGGGCACTTCGCGCAGACGCATGCCCATCCCGAACTGGAGGGCCGTCCGCTCCTCGACATCCTGTGGGCCGTGCACTCGCAGGACCGGGGCGCGGCCATGTCCAGGCTGCGCCGCTACGAGCTGACCGCCCAGGCCGAGCAGCGCTTCGAGCGGCTCTCCGGGGGCCAGCAGGCGCGCTTCCAGATCCTGCTGCTGGAGCTGGAGGGTGTCACGGCGCTGTTGCTGGACGAGCCGACGGACAACCTCGACCTGGAGTCCGCCGAGGCACTCCAGGAAGGGCTGGAGGCGTTCGAGGGCACGGTTCTCGCCGTCACGCACGATCGCTGGTTCGCTCGCTCGTTCGATCGATATCTGGTCTTCGGCAGCGACGGGCGGGTCCGGGAGACCGCCGAGCCGGTGTGGGACGAGCGGCGGGTGGAGCGGGCCCGGTAAGGAGTCGCTTCGCCTGTCGGTTCACGGGTACCCGGGCCGTACCGAAGGACCCGACGATCGGGGAGCCACCATGAACGGAGTCGACCCGGGCGGACTGGACGACCAGCAGCTGATGAAGGAGCTGGAGACGATCCACCGCACCCGGCACGACACGCTGCTGCACGCGTCGAACGACGCGCTGCGCGCCCACAACGACCGCATGGCGCAACTGGAGGGCGAGTACCTGCGCCGCCATCCGCGCCGCCCGATCGCCACCGGCCGCACCCGCGAGGGTGCCAGGGGCCGGGACTGCGCGCAGGAGTGAGCGACGGTGCCGCTGCCCGGGGCCCGAGGACTCCCGGCAGCGGCACGGGCCGCAGCGGTGGATCTCAGCGGCGCACCGGGGGAGGATCCCAGTGCCGATGGGCCGCGACCGCCGCGACGAAGGCGGGTTGTCAGTGGCCGGCCAGTGACCGAAGCCCTACAGGCGTGGACAGGGCGGCCTTTTTGCCGGATTCGGACACGAGTGCGTCGCAGAACGCCTTCAGGTCGTCCGGTTTGCGGCTGGTGATCAGGGTGTCGCGCCCGTGATCGCGGATCCGCACCTGCTCGTGGACCCGGTCATCGCCTGCCGGAGCTCGGTGAGTTCGATCTGTTCGACGCCCTCGGGGGCGGTCGGAAACGCGATGCGCACGAGTTCCTCCAGACTTCGGGGGTGCACGCCGCGTACCCGACGATCCGCTGCCGACACACGTCAGCGGTGCTTCGCCTGCGGGTCATGCTCGGCGGCGGGCCCCTGGGCCCAGTCGGGCGGTGACTTCCCCGGGGGTGAGGGCGGAGTGTTCCGCGGAGCACTCGACGACCACGCGGACCGGGGCGTCGCAGTCGGTGTGGCGAACGTCCAGCATCGGTCCCTCGGCGCCGAGCGCGTAGGCCTCGCCCCACTGGGTCAGCGCCATCAGGACGGGCCACAGGTCCCAGCCCTTGCGGGTCAGACGGTACTCGTTGCGGGAGCGGCTGCCCGGCTCCCGGTAGGGGACGGTCTTCATGACACCGGCCTCGATCAGCTTCCGGAGGCGGTCGCTGAGGACGGCCTCCGACAGGCCGATGTGGCGGTGGAAGTCGTCGAAGCGGCGAACTCCGTTGACGGCGTCACGCAGGATCAGCAACGTCCATTTCTCTCCGACCACGTCGAGCGTGCGCTGGACGGGGCAGTTCTCCGTGCTCGCCTCAAGCCACTCCATGCCGCCATCGTACGGCGCTGGCTTCGTCATTGACAGTCAGGTGCAGGGCCAGCTAGCTTCACTTGTAAAAGTCAGACCGGGAGGCGCTCGGCCATGGGGCGAACACGTACGTATCAATGGGAAGACCCGGCGATCCTGGCGGAGGCCGCCGGACGCATGGCAGGCCTCGACTTCCTGCGCGAGCTGCAGGCGGGACGCCTGCCTGCGCCGCCCGTCAACTACGCCGTCGACTTCACCCTGACCGAGGTGGAACCCGGCAGGGCGGTCTTCTCGCTGACGCCGGGGGAGGAGCACTACAACCCGATCGGCAGTGTGCACGGCGGCATTTTCGCCACTCTGCTCGACTCGGCGGCGGGGTGCGCCGTCCAGTCGACCCTCCCGCAGGGCATGGCGTACACCTCACTCGACCTGACGGTGAAGTTCCTGCGGCGGATCACCGTGGACACGGGCACGGTGCGAGCCATCGGCACGCTCGTCAACAAGGGCCGCCAAACCGCCCTCGCCCAGGCCCAGTTGTTCGACGCGCGGGACCGGCTCCTCGCCCACGCCACCAGTAGCTGCCTGCTCTTCCCGGTGCCGCCCCCGCAAGGGTGACCGGTCACCGGTCACCGGCGGACGGCTGCCGGTGAACCGGTCGGCCGACTCGGCTGCCCCGCCCGTCCGACGCGTGATCGGTACCGTGGTGGTGGTACCGGGACGACGGGAGGGGGCGGCGCGGTCGTGTGTGAGGAAGCGGAGATCAGGACGGCGAAGGAGGCTGCCGACCATCAGCTCGTCCTGGTGTTCGGGCGGCTGCACGGGGCGGCGGGCCGACTGGACTACATCATCGGCCGGGCGCTCGAGGAGCAATGCGGCATCAGTCATCTGGTCTTCGAGGTCCTGCTGATCCTCGGCCGGGCGGGTGGGCCGGGGCTGTCGATGCGGGCCGTCGCTCAGGAGCAGGTGCTGACCACGGGTGGCGTCACCCGTTTGGTGGACCGGATGGCGGCGGCGGGTCTGGTCGAGCGTGCGGAGGATCCCGACGACCGGCGCGGCCGGCTGGTGCGCCTGACCCCGCTGGGTGAGGAGACGACCGTACGCGCGTCGCGGGTCCATCTGGAGAATATCCAGCGGTACTTCGTGCAGCCCCTCCCCGTGGCGGACCGTGCGCGATTCGCGGAGGATCTCCGCATCCTCAGTCACGCGGCCCGGGATGTCATGCCCCGACTTCCCTGACCTGCGGCTCTGCGGCAACGCTGATCTAATGACGTCAGTCAGTCCGATATGGCCCACGTCACAAGGGCCGAGAAACATCTGATGAGTCAGCTACTGTTTGATCAGGTGAATCGCTCGCGGAAGGTGCGGGGGCCCCACGCTGCCGAGGTCTTTGATGAAGCTCGTCTATGTCTTCGATGCCTATTGCGGCTGGTCGCATGGTTTCTCCGGAACGCTGAGCGAGGTTGTCTCGCGTCATCCGGATGTGCCGGTGGAGGTGGTGTCGGGTGGCTTGTTCACGGGGTCGCGTCGGGTGCCGGTGCGGGAGTTCGGGTACGTCCAGGGTGCGAATGCGCAGATCGCGGAGCTGACCGGTGCGGAGTTCGGTGCGGCGTACGAGGTGCTGGTCGCCGACGGTTCGTTCGTGATGGACTCCGAGGTCGCCGCGCGCGGGGTTGTGGCTCTGCGTCAGGCCGCGCCCGCCCGTGCGGCGGAGCTGGCCGTCGCGCTGCAGCACGCCTTCTACGTCGAGGGTCTGAGCCTCTCCGACCCGGCGACCTACCGGAAGGTCGCCGGGGCGGCGGGTCTGGACGCCGATGCGGTGGTGGCCGCCTTCGAAGGGCCCAAGGCGGCGTCCACGGCTGCGGACGACTTCCACCGGGCGGCCGAACTGGGCGTCACCGGCTTCCCCACCCTGCTCGCCGTCGACGGCGACACCGCAACCCGCTTGGCGTACGGCCATGCCAACGCCGACGAGGTCGACCGGCGGCTCGCGACCCGTCGTACCCCCTGAATCTTCCTGTCCCCACCCCCACTCGCAAAGGAACATCCCAATGCTGAAGTCAAGCTGCTGCCGTGACGGGAAGTGACCCGTGGTAGCACTGTCCGTCACGCAGCATTGCCCAGAGGACGTTCACCCGTCGGCGGGCGAGGGCGATCAGGGCCTG
>NZ_JAAGLU010000279.1 GCF_010550245.1 Streptomyces sp. SID12501 | reverse complement strand
ATCGTGCCGGGCAGCACCTCGACGGGCTTGCCCGCCGCGACCGCCTGCGCACCCTTCTTGGCGACCTTCCGGTAGTCGCCCTCGATGGTGTCGAACACCTCGTCGGCGCGCTTCTCCGCTCCGGTGAGCGCGGCCATCGCCTTGACCCACCCGGCGCCTCCGAGCGGACTGGACTCCAGCCACTCGGCGTTGGCGACCACGGCGATGCCGGCCTGACGCAGCTTCGGGTACTGCGGGTCGTCGGTGCCATGAGTCATCAGCACGTCCGGCTTGGCGCCGATCACCGTCTCGGCGTTGAGGGTGCGGTCCTTGGCGTACTCGGTGACCTTGCCCGCCTTCACCCGCTCGATCACCTGGGCGGAGGAGATGTTCGCGGCGCTCGCGACCCCCGTCAGGGCGTCCAGGGTGCCGGTCTCGGTGAGCAGCGGCAGGTGGGTGGTGGAGGCGGAGTACAGGCTCTTGACCGGAACCGTGACTTGCTGCGCGGACGCCAGCTCACCGGACAGCTCCGGCTTCGGCGCACCGCACTTGACCAGCACGTACGACTCCGGCTTGCCCTTGGGATAGGGCTCGTTGACCGTGAGGACCTGATAGCTCT
>NZ_JAAGLU010000278.1 GCF_010550245.1 Streptomyces sp. SID12501 | reverse complement strand
GGTCTCGTCGAAGAGGGCACGGAACGCCGCGTCGTCGAGCCCACGCAGCGGGAGGTACTTGGCCTTGTGGCGGAACGGCTGCTCGGGGTCGACGCGGCCGATGACGCGGGCCGGCACGCCGCCGACGATGGCGCCGGGGGCGACGTCGTCGATGACGACGGCGTTGGGTGCGACGATCGCGAACGGACCGACCACACATCCGCCGAGCACCTTGGCCCCGGTCGACAGCACGGCGTAGTCGCCGATCATCGGGACGGTCGGTGCACCGGTGCCGATGCGACGGACCGGCTTGCCGTTCCCCCCGATCGTGACGTGTGGCGCGATCGTCAGTCCCTTCCCGAGGTCCGCGAGCGCGTGGATGACGACCCCGATGCCGCCGTACCCGAAGACCGTGCCCTCACCGAGCCGTGTCGCAGCAGGGACGGCACTGCTGTGCATGAGCGCGTTCAGCTGCACGCACAGCTCCGCTCGTTCCGTGTCGCCCGCCTGGAGGTAGCGGTGGGCCGACTGCCAGATGCGGTACGCGCTCGGGATCTTGTCGGCCTTCACCGCGAGCGAGTCGACCCACGGGTCCACGAGGGAGTCCCAGCCGTGGGGC
>NZ_JAAGLU010000277.1 GCF_010550245.1 Streptomyces sp. SID12501 | reverse complement strand
TGATCCCACTGTAACGAGAACTTGTTCCAGTGGTAGCCCGGGTCTACCACTTTCTCGCTTCGTGGGTGCGGTCCGCACCGTGGACTCCTGGAACAGGAACTGGTATCAGTTCTGACGAGCAGTCAGGTACGTAACGTGTGCGGTTTCGCGGGAGGCAACAGCCATGACGGAACTTACGGAGCTTGCGGAACACGGAAAGCTGTTCATCGGCGGGGAGTTCACAGACCCGCTGGGCACCGACGTCATCGAGGTGATCTCCCCGCACACCGAACAGGTCATCGGCCGCGTGCCGCACGCCTCCGAGGCCGACGTGGACCGGGCTGTCGCAGCGGCCCGCCGCGCCTTCGACGAGGGCCCCTGGCCCCGGATGACGCTGGACGAGCGGATCGCGGTGATCACCCGGATCAAGGACGCCTTCGCCGTACGGTACGAGGAGTTCGCGCGCCTGATCAGCGCCCAGAACGGCACCCCGTACAGCGCGAGCGTGATGGTGCAGGCGCTCGCCGCGATGATGGTCTGGGACTCGGCGATCACGGTGGCGCGCACGTTCCCGTACGAGGAGCCGCCCGACGGAATCCTCGGCCCCCCCCTGGTCCGCC
>NZ_JAAGLU010000276.1 GCF_010550245.1 Streptomyces sp. SID12501 | reverse complement strand
GTCAAGGACGGCCGCTTCGGGCCGTACGTGACGGACGGCGAGACCAACGCGACGCTGCGCCGGGACGACGACGTCGAGACGATCACGCCCGAGCGGGGCTACGAGCTGCTCGCGGAGAAGCGGGCCAAGGGCCCGGCGAAGAAGACCGCGAAGAAGGCGCCCGCGAAGAAGGCGCCGGCCAAGAAGGCCCCGGCGAAGAAGGCGACGGCCACCAAGACCGCCGCGAAGAAGACGACGGCGGCCAAGAAGACGACCGCCGCCACGAAGACGGCGGCGGCGAAGAAGACCACGACGGCGACGGCGACGGCGAAGAAGACGGCGGCCGTTCCGGCGTCGGAGGCGTAGCGGCCGGATCGGGCGGAGCGGGCGGGTCGGGGGAGCAGGCCTGGCGGGCGGGGCGACGGGCTCGGTCGCCGGGCCCGGTCCGGGCGGCTCGATCGGGAGGCTCGTGCTTCCGTCCGTTCCCGGTCCTTCCGTCCGGGTTCCGGTTCGTTTTTCCGAGGGCCCCGCGCGATCCGCGCGGGGCCCTCGGGCATGCCGGACCGGGTGCGGGACGAGTGGGTGCGGGGTCACACGAGGCCCTGTCCACAGGCCAACGCA
>NZ_JAAGLU010000275.1 GCF_010550245.1 Streptomyces sp. SID12501 | reverse complement strand
CCTTCTTCGCCGGAGCCTTCTTCTCGGCCGCAGCCGTGGTCTCCGTCGCCTTCTCGTCGGCCTTCTTGTCGTCGGCCATGGTCACTCGACCTCCTCGACCGCGACGAGGTGCGTCACCGTCTTGACCATGCCGCGGATCTCAGGACGGTCCTCCTTGACGACGACGTCGCCGATCCGCTTGAGGCCCAGGGTGCGCAGCGTGTCGCGCTGGTTCTGCTTGCCGCCGATGGCGGACCGGGTCTGGGTCACCTTGAGACGCGCCATCACGCACCCGCCTTCGCGGCCGCCGAGGCGGCACGGCCCTCGGCCTGCGCCCGCAGCAGCGGGGCCGGCGCGACGTGGTCGAGCGCCAGCCCACGACGGGCGGCGACGGCCTCGGGCTCCTCGAGGGAGCGCAGGGCCTCGACCGTGGCGTGCACGATGTTGATCGCGTTGGACGACCCGAGCGACTTGCTGAGCACGTCGTGGATGCCGGCGCACTCGAGCACCGCGCGCACCGGACCACCGGCGATCACACCGGTACCGGGGGACGCGGGACGTAGGAAGACGACGCCGGCGGCCTTCTCACCCTGGACCGGGTGCGGGATGGTGCCCTGGATACG
>NZ_JAAGLU010000274.1 GCF_010550245.1 Streptomyces sp. SID12501 | reverse complement strand
GGCCTCCTGGCGTTCCGCGGCGACCCGGCGGCCGCGGTCCGTCAGGGCGATCACCTTGCGGCGCCCGTCGGTGGGGTGCGCGGCGCGCTCGACGTGGCCGCGCGGTGGGTCGCGCTCGGGGTCGGGGGTGTCGCCCTGCTGCTGGGCGGCCTGGGCCTGGTGAACATCGCGCTCGTGACCGTGCGCCACCGGATCCGCGAGATCGGGATCCGGCGGTCGTTCGGGGCGACGTCCGGGCGCATCTTCTTCGGCGTGCTCATGGAGTCGGTCGTCGCGACCCTCGTGGCCGGCCTCGTGGGCATCGTCCTCGCGGTCGCGATCATCAAGAACGTGCCCGTGGACGTGCTGTTCGGCGGGGGCATCCAGGACCGTCCGCCGTTCCCCGTGTCGGCCGCGCTGATCGGCCTGGCGTGCGCGACGGGCGTCGGTGCGCTGGCCGGGCTCATCCCCGCCACGGTCGCCATGCGCGTCAAGGTGATCGACGCGATCCGCTACTGACGGGGGCCCCGGCACCCGTCGCGAGGACGCCAACCCCCGCCCCGTCGTCATACCGCAGAATGACCACCCCGCCACCGGGGCTTCGCTAGGGTCGCCGTGACGCCC
>NZ_JAAGLU010000273.1 GCF_010550245.1 Streptomyces sp. SID12501 | reverse complement strand
GGCCTGTCCAACCCGCGCCTGCGGGAAGGGACCGGCCGATGAGCCTGCTGCAGATCGAGGACCTCACGGTCGTCTACGAGCCGCGCGGCGCGCAGCCCACGACCGCCGTCGACCGCGTCAGCCTCAGCCTCGAGCAGGGCGAGTTCGTCGGCCTGGTCGGCGAGTCCGGCTCGGGCAAGTCGACGCTTGGCTTCGCGATCACGCGGCTCGCCAAGGCGCCCGCGCGCATCGCGTCGGGGCGGATCGTGTTCGACGGCACCGACATCGCGGGCATGGGAGCCGAGGAGCTGCGCGCGCAGCGCCGCGGCGGGTTCGCGATGGTGCTGCAGTCCGGCATGAACGCGCTCAACCCCGTGCGGTCCGTCGGGCACCACTTCGCCGACGTGTTCGCGGCCCACGGCCACGTGCCGGCGCCCCGGCGGCGTGCGCGCGCGGTCGAGCTGCTCGACAAGGTGCAGCTGCCCGCGACCGTCCTGGACCGGTACCCCGGCGAGCTGTCGGGCGGCATGCGGCAGCGCGTGTCCATCGCGCTGGCCCTGTCGCTCGAGCCGCGCCTCATGGTGTTCGACGAGCCGACCACCGCGCTCGACGTGCTCGTGCAGCA
>NZ_JAAGLU010000272.1 GCF_010550245.1 Streptomyces sp. SID12501 | reverse complement strand
CGACGGCTTCCCAGGAGGCTTCCAGGAGGAGGCGCTGCTGGGGGTCCATGGCGAGGGCTTCGCGCGGGGAGATGCCGAAGAAGTCGGCGTCGAAGGAGTCCGCGTCGTAGAGGAATCCGCCCGCGAAGGGGCGTCCGGCGTCGCCGGCGGTGTTCCCGGCGCCGGCCGGGGTCCCCGTGCCGGACGGGTGCCCGGCGTGCCCCGTGTCTCCGGCGTACAGCTCGGCCATGTCCCAGCCTCGATTGGCGGGGAGGCCGGCGATGGCGTCGCCGCCGGTCGCGACGAGTCTCCACAGGTCCTCGGGGTTGCCGACCCCGCCCGGGTAGCGGCAGCTCATGGCGACGATCGCGATGGGATCGTCGGTGTCGGCCGCGGAACCGCTCGCCTTCGCGCGCGGGTCGTCGCTCTCGGCGTCCTCACCGAAGAGTTCGACGAGCAGCTGTCGGGCGAGCGCGGTGGGTGACGGGTGGTCGAAGACGAGGGTGGTGGCCAGGCGCAGTCCGGTGGCGGCGCCGAGGCCGTTGCGCAGTTCGACGGCGGTCAGCGAATCGAAGCCGAGGTCCTTGAACGCCTTCCCGGGTTCGATCCGTTCGGCCGAGGCGTGG
>NZ_JAAGLU010000271.1 GCF_010550245.1 Streptomyces sp. SID12501 | reverse complement strand
GTGACCAACCCCGAGCTGCCGCGCCTCGTGACCGTGCCGAGCCCCAACCAGGACATCTCCCGCACGCACGCGGAGGTGCGCACCGAGGGCGAGCACGTCGTGGTCACCGACCTCGACTCGACGAACGGCGTCCACGTGTCGCGCCCGGGCCAGGGCGTGCGTCGCCTGCACCCGGGCGAGCCGAGCGTCGTCGGCACGGACGAGGTCGTCGACCTCGGCGACGGCGTGACGTTCACCGTGGAGCGCAGCGCGTGACAGCTCGTCGTGAGGCGTCCGCGCCGCCGGACCTGCCGGGCTACGAGCACGTCCGCGTGCTCGGGCTCGGTGGCTTCGCGGACGTCTTCCTGTACCACCAGCACCTGCCGAGCCGCGACGTCGCGGTCAAGGTGCTGCTCGCGGGCAGCCTCGACGACGACGTGCGCGCGCGGTTCCAGACCGAGGCCAACCTCATGGCCCAGCTGTCGCACCACCCGTCGATCGTCACGATCCACCACGCGGCGATCGCCGCGGACGGCCGCCCGTACCTCGTCATGGAGTACTGCTCGCGCCCCGGCCTCGCGGAGCGGTACCGCGCCGAGCGCATGTACATGGCCGAGGTGCTGCGC
>NZ_JAAGLU010000270.1 GCF_010550245.1 Streptomyces sp. SID12501 | reverse complement strand
ACGGACGCGCTCAGGTCGTCGAGTACGCCGGACGCGGCGGCGAGTTGCGGGAGGCCTGGGACGGGCTGGACCTGTCGCGGCAGGTCGCGGTGGTCAAGGCGGTGCTAGCCGGCGCGACGGTACTGCCGGCCACGCAGCGGGGCCGGCGCGGGTTCGATCCCGCGCGACTGGCCCCGGACTGGCGGGCCTGGCGCCGCGGGCGCGGGCGGTACCTACAAGGCCACCTCTTTGTCTCCCAGCGGTTCGTGGACAGCTGGCGGAAGCGGCGGCGGATTCTCCTGGTCCTACCCCCTGACCGTGCCCGCGCCGCCAGCCGGGCCGTCGCCGAAGATCGGGTTCTCGTATTCCTCCCAGAGCGTTGACGGCAAGACGTCGGTGGCCAATGGGCAGGCGTCCTGGGTCGGCGACGGCTGGGACTACGAGCCCGGGTTCATCGAGCGCCGCTACCGGTCCTGTGCGGACGACCTGAAGGCGAACCCCGCCAAGCCGAACAACGACAACGCCACGGACAAGAAGAAGGGTGATCTGTGCTGGTCCGGCGACAACGTCGTCATGTCCATGGGCGGCTCGACCATTGAGCTCGTCCACGACGCGACCACAGGGGCC
>NZ_JAAGLU010000026.1 GCF_010550245.1 Streptomyces sp. SID12501 | reverse complement strand
ACGCCATCTGTGCTTCGTCCACGATCACGATCAGGGCGGGGAACACCGTTCCGGGCGGGGCCTGGATACGACGGTTCATCTCCTCCACCGCCCGCTCAACCATCTCGGTCACCTGGATCACGTGGTCGTCCGTCGGGCCCTGGATCAGCACAGTGGCCAGGCCGTAGAACATCTTCCAGTCGCCGATGCCCTTGAGGTCCCCGATCCAGAACTGAACCGACTTGTCCAGCGCGAGCCACAGCGCGAGGGAGCGCAGGGCGACGGTCTTGCCCTGGTTCGACAACCCGGTGATCAGGAGGTGGCGCTGATACACGCTCAGTGCCGCCATGTCGCCGCGCAGGTCCTGCCCCCAGGGGGCCTTGCCCTTGGTGTAGTCGGCGGTCATCGTCTCGTCGGTGACCAGCGGAGACGGCCCGATCGGCTCGTCCAGTGCCCCGGAGTCGGCCACCCACAGGCGGACCGTGCGGGCGGCCTGGGGGATGGTGATGAACACTTCGTGCTCGTGCCGGGTGAGGTTCTCGGCGAGCTTGCGGCGCCGGTTCTGCACTTCGATGGTGGAGACCCCCGAAGGGAGCGTGACGTCGACTTCCACGCCGCATCCGGCGATCCGGATCGGACCCAGCATGGACGCGCCGGCGTCGCCCATCTCTTTGATGGCGCCTCGCAGTGCGGGTACTCCGAGGTCACGCAGGGCCTTGACGACGATGGACGGGGTGACCGGCTCGCCCTCACTGCTGCGGACGTTGGCGGGCAGCGCCCACTGCGGGGCGGCCTGCTGCTTGCTGCCGACCGCCCACAGCGCGAACAGAGCGAGCAACGGACCGACGATCAAGGCAGTACCCCACGTGACCTGCACAATCCGGATCAGCAGGCCGATGAACTCAATCATTGCTTTCAGCGGGGTGATGACGTCGCCGATGTCATGGTTGTTGATCGCCATGACCACCCCGAGGGCGACCAGCACGCCAATGCCCACCCCGGTACCGACGGCAAGTCCCTTGGCGGCCTCCACGGGCGAGTGCAAGAGGTCCATGCGGCGGTGGTGGCGGGCCTGGCGGAAGCGCTGCAAGCGCTCCTCCCACTCCTCAGCAGCTTCCAGGTTCCCCGCTGCTTCCGCTGTGCGGATCATGCGCTCGTAACGGGCACCGGTCTTGCCGTCCCAGGTGCGGCGGGCCACGATCCGGCCCCCGTTGAACGTGTAGAGACTGTGCCGCGCCACCGCACGAACTGTGGTCTTGGTCGTCTCGTGCGTGACGGCGGTTGTGACTGCGCGTCCGGAGCGCACCCACAACGGCACGGGTAGGGCCGGGGCGGGGTCGGGGACCACGGTCAGGGTGGTCACGGTGGCCGGATCGGCCGATGGGTCGAGGGGCGGGGTGGTGTTCTTGTGCAGGTGAACGAGGTTGTCACCCATGAGGGAAAGGCTCCTGACTGCCCCGGACCGGGGCGGGAAGACGAGCGGGGCGCCGGCCTGGCGGAGGCCGACGCCCAAAAGGGGGGTCAGCGGCGGTGGCTGGTCTTGTGGGTGCGTAGTGCGGCTTTGCATGCCGGGCAGTTGCGGTGCGGGCCGTTGCCGACGACTTGAGGGGGGATCACCTGGCCGCATACGGCCCGGGTGACGCCGAATACCAGCGGCCCGCAGTCCGGGCAGTGGAAGTGCGAGACCAGGACGGGCGTCCTGCCGTTGGTGCGAAACATGCTCACCACCACCCCGACGACTTCTTCGCCGCCTTCTCGCGGGCGGCTTCGGTGATCAGGCGTTGCTTCTCGCCGTGCAGGGCGGTCAGTTCGGCGGTCAGCCGCATCTCGGCGTTGGCGGTGGTGGTGTCGATCTGCTGCTCGGCGCGGGCGGTGCTCTTGCCGCGGACGACCTTGTAGGAGCCGCCGATGGTGGCGCGGGCCATGGCCCGGCGCTCGGCACCGTTGAGCGGCCATGACTCGCCGCGCTTGACCGCTGCCAGCTTGACGGTGGCCTTGTGGATCTCGCGGTCGATACGGCGGATCTCGGATTTGGACACGGCTCAGCCCTCTTTCGGGGTGGGCTCGGGGTAGGCGCACAGGACGCACATGCCGAGCGACGTCGGCATGCAGTAGCTGTAGATGACCTGGCAGTTGGGGCAGGTGCGGCGGGCCAGCATCGCGAGAGCGAGCGCGCCCCATTTCCGGGAGGTCATGGGGCGCACGGGCTTGGCGCGGTCGATGCGGTAGAGGTAGGCGACGCGGACCGTGCCGGCGCGCCGGTTGACGCGCATGACCTGCGCCGCTATCGGCTGGCCCCCCGGACGCAAGCCCCGCGCCCGTAACTGGCGGCGGGTGGCGAACTGTTCATCGTCCGGGGCGAACTTCCACGGGAAGGTGGGGATGCCGTAGCGGGCACCGGTGGGGTCGAAGCACTCTCCGTACGCGGCGGACATCAGATGACCGCCGTAGCGGCCCGCTCGGCACGCAGCGTGTCGCGCAACCTTCGGGCGTTGACCGGCGAGGTGTGTACCGCGAGGCGGATGCCTTCGGCGGTGAGTTTGGCGTCCGGCCAACCGGCCGTCACCTTCCGTGCCTCATCCAGGAGTTGATCGGGTGTGCGCCTGGATCGGGTCGGGCGGGCGACGGCGGGAACCCGACCGGTCGCCCGACGCGCACGGACCGACTCAGCCGCCACCGCACTCCGTACGATCGGGTTGACGGGGACCGGGGCGGTAGGCGGCGGCTTGAGTTCCGCGGTCGACTTCAGCACGTCGACCGCGACCGGATCGGGCACCCGTACCGCAGCCGGAAGGGCGGGCGGCGGGGTCGATTCGGGCAGGTCAGGGGTAGACCGATAACCGATGGTCTCGGTCGATTCCTCCGCATTCGTGTGCAGGGCCGGAATCGGGTCCGGGACCGTGGCCGGGTGGTGGTGCAGCACCTTGGCGACCAGATCGGATCCGAAGTAGATCGACCCGACCGGAAGCGACGTCGCCAACAGCACAAGAGCCCAGTTGGCGGGGTCCCAGTCGGCGAGCCGTCCCCAGTCGACCGTGGCGCCGTGCAGCTCGGGAACGAGACCGTGGACGTAGTTGAGGACCAGCGAGGCGAGCGTGTAGGTGCCCAGCACCCGCAACGCGAACTTCCGATCGTCGTCGGCGAGGACGAGGGTGGCGACCAGGGCCAGCGCCATCAAACCGTCGACCACGAACGGGTAGAGGGTCGCGGCGGTGTCATCCGCGCCGACCGTGTGCGCGATGTCCCGCAGCGCGTTCCACGAGACGCGGAACGCCATGGCGACGACCGCGACCAGGGCCAGCACGAGGGCGGCGCGGCCTTTGCGGTTGAGGTTCACCGAAACCACCGCCGCTTCTTCGGCGCAGGGTCCATGGTGTCGGCCTGCTCGCGCAGCGCATCGGCCCTGGTCGCGGTCTCCCGGACCGCATCCACAGCCCGCTGACGCTGACCACGGTTGGAGTAGGCGGTGCGTCCGATACGGCCCGACATCTGCCGGGCCTGCCCGGACAGCACGTCGGCCTGCTGACGCAGGTCCCCCGCCCGTCCCGCCGCGTACTGCTGCTCAGGCGTCTGCATGTCCTTGAACTGGCGGCCCATCACGCCACCGCCGCAACGGGCCTGTCGCTGTAGCCGGTCAGTTCCAGCACGGCGCCAGAGAAGTCGACGAACACCTTCAGTACGCGCGTCTGGCCGGCGCTCTGCTCGCCGTAGTCCACCGTGTCCGGGTCGACCCCCAGGGCCTCCCGCCACGCCTCGAACACGGACAGGTCGTCATGGAAGCTCAGTCGCAGCCGGTCCGGGTAGACCGTCGACACCTCCACGTACGGCGCGGGCAGGTGCCCGAAGTCCAACGCCAGCACCCGCAACGCCCGCAGCGGCGCGGTGAGGCAGTCCAGTGCCAGGGTCCCGCTCACCGGAACCACCCCCGCTTCCGGGGTGCCGGTGCGGTGGCCTGTGCTTCCTGCTGCTCCCAGCGGCGGGCCTCGTCCTCACGGCCATCCAGACGGGCGAGGTGCGCGGCCTGCTGGTGAGCCGACATGGCCACCCACTCGCGATGCGTGGCAGCAGCCACCGGCCGCGACGGCGCGGGAGCGTCGGCGGCACGGGCGGCCTGCTGACTCGCCCACTGCTGCTCCGGTGTCTGCATGTCCTTGAACCGGCGCCCCATCACGCACCCACCCTCGGCAGCAGCGGAGCGGCCGTGTTCGCCAGTTCGCGGCCGGCGGCGAGCACCCGGCGGCGGGCCCGGCGGATACGCCGTACGTCCAGCTCGGTGGGGGTGCGGTCCATGGCGATGATCTGCGCGTCCAACAGGTCGACCTGCGCAAGGATCAGCGGCATTTCCCGCTCGATGCCGTCCAGCTCAGCGGCCGTCGGCTCCATCCAGTCGGCGAACGCGGTAACAGCATCCTGAACAGTGACGATGTGCTTCATGGGTCGTGGTCTCCCTAGCAGGTGTTACGGCCCGAAGCGGCGTCCCGGGTTGCCTCCCGGGGCGCCGCGCGCCGTTGATGTGGTGGGTTGGTCAGCTCGTGCGGCCGTAGGCCTCGTTCAGCTCGCCCTCGACGTCCGCGCACTCGCCGGACGTGATGCGGTCGTAGACCTCCTGGCCGCTCTGCACGGCTTCCGGGGAGGTCAGGTCGGTGGTGGACTCCTGCGACTTCATGCCGAACACATGGACTCCTGAGGTGTCGTAGGTGGTGGACCAGGCCGGACGAACCGGCACCGGCTCCCCGCGCTCCCACCCGTACGGCCACCGCGTGAAGCGGGCCCGGACGGGTGGGAGAGGCAGCCGGCCGCAGCGCTATCCGCTGCGATGCCAGGAAGAACAGGCCGACCGGATCGTTCGTCGACGGTTGATCCCGTGCGAACTGGGGTGGTGTGCGGGCGTCGTCGGCCGGTCGATCACGACGGCACCCGTTGATGTCTCTGACTCACGCGAACTCCTCACGTGTCGAAGGCGGGTGGTGGTCTCTTTCGGGGACGCGGCTGCCGGATCAAGGAACAGCTCGCTAGGGCCCCGTTGTAGGCAGAGACCTAGACCTCTCGGTCTGCCATCCGGACTGCCAAGGGATCGCCCGCCGCGAAGCGGACGACTGTCCGGTGCCCTCCCCCCGTCCTATGCGGGGCTCCTGGTCGTGCTTGCACACGGTGAATCGGGAGCGACTCCGTCATCTGGTGCGCACCAGAAGGAAAGCATCTGGTGCGCACCAGAGTCAAGGACTCTGCCGATTCGGGCGGTGGTTGTCCGCCCTGGTGCATCTCCAGAAGACCCCGCCGGATAGGGGTGCCGGTAGCCAACAGCGCTTCACAGCGGGCCTGTTAAGGAGCTTGTTAATACCTGTTGACCTGCGGCGATATGAGGCATGCTGGGAAGGTCAGTGAGTGGACCCAACGTCGGGCGGTGGCCTGTGAGTTCAGGACTTCGGAGCGCGCGGACGGCGCGCGGCTGGTCTCAGGAACGACTGGTGCGCGAGATCGAGCAGTACGCCCGACAACACGTCACAGACGTTGCGACGACCGCGAGTTTGCGGGTGTACGTGTCCGAGTGGGAGAACGAAAAGCGCACCCTGTCGGACCGCTACGCGGCGATACTGCGGCAGCTTCTCGGGGTCACCGACAGGGAGTTGAGGGGCGTCTCGCTCGCTACCGCTCCGCCGATGGCTGACGGGTACGACGAACTGCTGAGCAGGATCGATTCAGCTAGCAGCGTCGGTGCATCCATGGTGAAGACGTTCAATGACCAGACCGAGATACTGCGCACGATGGACCGGCAGATGGGCGCGGCCGGTCTCGTCGACCAGATGACGGGGCATCTCGCCCGTCTGGAAGACGCACTGAACTTCGCGGTGCTTCCCACCACACGCCGACCCGTGGCGCTCGCGCTCGCGGGGGCGTCGACCTTGGCCGCATGGCAGGCGATCGACTCGGGAGCGGTCGAACGAGCTTGGCGGCACTACGAACTCGCGAAGCGGGCAGCGCGCGACGCTGAGGCTCCGATGTACCTCGCGCATGCGATGGCGGAACAGGCATACGTGCTGTGTGAGGCTGGACGGCCGTCCCTCGGTGTCGATCTGGTACGCGATGCGCAACGCACCGTTGGGCAAGCAGGGTCGCCCCGTCTCCGGGCATGGCTGTACGCGGCAGAGGCGGAGCTGTGCGCCCACGCGGGGATGCCCGACGATTGCCGTCGCGCCCTCGATGCGGCCCTGGCGAGCATCCCGCCCGGCTCGGAGGATCGGGACCCGGACATGCTGAGTATCTTCCTCAACGGTGCCCACCTCACTCGGTGGCACGGCAACGTGCTCGCCCTGCTTGGCGACGGCGAAGCAGTGACCAGCCTGTACGACGCCTTGGACGTGGTGGACCCCACCTTTGTCCGAGCGCAGGCCGGTCTCCATAGCGACCTCGCGCAAGCGCACCTCGCACGAGCCGAGTACGACGACGCGCACACCCACCTGCGACAGGCGCGACTGTTGGCGAGCCGCACCGGTTCGGTGCGGCAGCGCCGCCGCGTTGACCTGCTCAGTGCGCGGCTGTAAGCCCCTGCTTGCCGCGACTCGCCAGGATGTGGAGCAGGGCAACGAGGGTGCCGGAACCCATGAGTTCACCGCGTGCCATCAGCCCGGGTACGTCGGCCAGCGGCACCCACTCGATGTGCCCCGCCTCTTCGAGGTCTGTTGGTGAACCGACATGGTCGGCCCCCTGACCTACGAAGATCTCGTGAGGCGAGTCGACCATGCCGACCATGGGCTGATAGGTGACGACGTGGTCCACCGACTTGGGCCGCCAGCCGGTCTCTTCGACGACTTCGCGAAGTGCCGTGGTCGCGGGGTCCTCCCCGTCGTCCACGATGCCGCCGGGCAACTCCCAACCCCACTGCTGCGGGACGAAGCGGTACCGCCACATCATGAGCACGCGGTCTTGGTCGTCCAGAACGGCGGTGATGGCGACGCGTTGGAGCTTCACCACGTGATGTTCGAAGCGCTCCACCCCAGGCGGTTCGACGTCCCAGAGTTGGAGCTTGACCCACTCGTTGTCGTAGAGGTCACGCTCGCCGTGGATGCGCCACGGCTCCAACCCCTCAGGGGTCTTGACGCTCACGGCGCCTGGCACGCGGTACGAACTCCGACCCCGCACCTCCAGTGCACCCTCCGCGACCAGTCGGGCCAGCACTTGCCGAAGCGCCGTCCGGCCGATGCCGAGCTGTTCCACAAGCGTTCGCTCCGACGGGAGCTTGTCGCCGGGGGCGTACTCGCCGGCGGCGAGTCGTGCGCGGAGCGTCTCGTAGACCTTGGCCGTCTTCGGTCCCATTCGCAGGGCACTCTCCGTCCTGAGGTGGTGCGTACCAGCGTAGCGGGCCATGGTCACTCTGCTTCCAGGCGCGTGCCAGGTGATTCCGTTGAACCATCGCTCGTCAGCGTGGCATGTGCGCGAAGTGGTGGCGATGCCTGCGGATTATCGCGACAATGCTCGGCTATGCCAGACATGCGGAAACTCGCAGTAGCAGTGGTTCTCGCAAGCGGTGTCGTTGTGGGCCTCATCGTCGTTCTTGTGGCCCACCAAGTGGGTCAGCCGATTACCGTTGGCGTGCAGATGGCTGGGGCGGGTTTTGGCATCTTTACAACAGTAGGGTTCATGGCGATCTCCCTGCTGATTTCGGACGAGTCGCTTGGTGTTGTTCAAGGTCGGCAGCGCGTTCGTGAGGCAGAGCGTGGATTGGAAGCGGTGCTGTCTGATCACGTCACGGTGCCGCGCCGTGGCGAGCCGAGTCATGCGTCTGAGCCTGGTGAAGCGCCTGCTGACGGTCGAGGGTTGGCGTTGGCGCGACTGTGGGAGCTGACTCACAGCCGGTTGGATCTATACCACGAGATTGCGACGCAGCAGGCGCGTCAGTCATTTCGGAATGCTCAGGCAGCGATGGTGACTGGGTTCGTTCTACTGGCAGCGTTCGTGGTGGTGGCGCTGAATGCGAGCACCACGGCAGGGGCCGTTGTCGCGGGTGGACTGGGCGCGGTGTCTGCGGCTCTGGCCGGGTTCGTGAGCCGGACGTTCGTGAAGTCCCAGGAGACAGCGGCAGGTCACCTCAAGGCGTACTTTGATCAGCCGTTGGAGTTCGCGCGGTACCTGGCTGCCGAGCGTCTAGTTGCGGACGCGGACTTGAGCAGGGAGCAGCGGGCGGAGGTCATCACTACGCTGGCGCAGTCGATCGCTGCGGGCCCGGCTGTTGGTGCCCCCGTTGTGGACACGGGCGGTCAGTAGCAAGGCCAGCCGTAGCCGTTGGCGGCCGGGGAAGCCGTAGCCCAGCGAGACCGAGAGGCGCGGGAGCTGTCGAGATTTTTCAAGATCAGGACGAGACGCGGACGGGAATCGACTGCCCCGCACCGGTGGTCCATAAAATGCCTGGTCACGGGCGGTATGAATGGGTGATCTTGGGGGGACTGTAAATCTGCCGGCTCAGCCTACCCAGGTTCGAACCCTGGCGCCGCCACAGGTGAGAGAGACCCTCTTTTCTCTGCGATTACGCAGAGGAAAGAGGGTCTTTTCGTTGCGGGTGCACGCTGAGGCGATGAGGGAGAGTGACCCCCATGTCATCGCTGTCACGGCCGTCGTTCGTGTCGTCGTCCCGTCGTCGGAGCTGTCCCGAGTGCCGGCGGGAGATCGCTGTCGTCGCCGGGAGGTTCGCGCGGCACGATCCGCAGGGAGCCCGGGGGAGCGGGGAGCTCGTTTCGTGTCCGGGGTCGCGGCGGCAGGCGGAACTCGGGGCGGCCCAGCCGTCGTTGGACGGGTACGTCCAACCCGAATTCCCCGGCCAGCTGCCCCTCTTCTAGCCTTGCCGGCCCTGCCAGTCCTTGCCGATCTTCTGGCCCCGGGCCCTCTCGGCCGTTCGCCCTCAGTTTCCCGCCACCGACTTCACCGCGACCGAAACCGGCGTCGAACCGCCGATCAGCTCCAGCGTCAGGCCCGCCGTCGCCGGAGTGTCGAGCAGTTCGGTGAGTACGGCGGCCACGTCGTCGCGCGGGATCGCGCCGCGCCCCGTGTCGGCCTCCAGGCGTACGCGGCCCGTACCGGCGTCGTCCGTCAGGGCGCCGGGGCGCAGGATCGTCCAGTCGAGCGCGTCCAGGCCGCTGACGTACGCGTCCGCCTCGCCCTTCGCCCGCTGGTAGACGTCGAAGACGTCGTCGCCCCGGTGCGCCGGATCGGCGCCCATCGACGACACGACCACATGTCTGCGTACTCCCGCCCGAACCGCCGCGTCCGCGAACAGCACCGCCGCTCCCCGGTCCACCGTGTCCTTGCGGGCCGTCCCGCTGCCCGGACCCGCGCCCGCCGCGAAGACCGCAGCGTCGGCGCCCCGCAGTAGCACCGCGACCTCCTCCACCGACGCCGACTCCAGGTCGCACAGGACCGGTTCCGTGCCGGCCGCCCGCAGGTCGTCACCCTGTTCGGGGCGGCGGATGATGCCCGCGACCTCGTCACCGCGCGCGGCGAGCAGACGCTCCAGCCGCAGCGCGATCTGACCATGACCTCCAGCGATGACAATGCGCATGCCCTCGACCGTACGCCCCGCCGAACCCGTTCGCCGCCACAGCCCGTACGACGTCCGTCCGCTCCGCCGAAGCCTCACCCGTCCCTCACCTCACGACTGCCCCGTACGCCCCTGCCGCGGCAGGTCCAGCGCTGCCACCGCCGGTGTGTTGCAGTACTCCCGTACTGCGCTCGTCCGCGCTACAACGCGCCCCCTGTGCACCACGATTCGGCTGTAGGCGAGCGACAGCGCGCCCGCCAGACGGTCGCCCCGGACCGCCAGCAGCTCCGCCGGGAAGCCCGCCTCCACCCGCACCTCCGGCAGGCCGAGCACCGCCCGCGCCGACGCGCTCACGGCGTCGTACGCCTCTTCCGGGCGCAGGCCGTGACGGGACGCGAGCAGGTACGCCGCCTCCAGGGGGTCCCCGCGGCCCACCGGGTTCGACACGTCCCGCAGCGCGCCGCTGCCCGCCGCCACCCGCACCCCGGCCGCCCGCAGCAGTCGTACCGGAGCCGTGGCGCGGCGTTCAGCGCCCCCGCAGCCGCCCTGGGGGAGGCATGTCACCGTCACGCCCGCCGCTGCGAGCTGGTCCGCGGCCCGCGAGGCCACCTCGGCGGGCAGCCGGCCGAGGCCGCCGCAGGGGCCGATGGTCACGCCGGGGCGCAGGCCGCCCGCCATCGCCGCGAGGCGGGCCAGCCGGGCCGGGTCGTCACCGTCCGTGTGCAGGTCGACCGGGCAGCCGTGTTCCGAGGCGACCTCCAGGACCGCCTCCACGTAGCCGGTCGGATCGGGGTCCCGGTCCGGGCAGCCGCCCACCACCGACGCGCCCATCTTCACCGCGTCCCGCAGCATCGCCAGACCGTCCGCCCCGGCGGCGCCGGTCAGCACGCGCGGCATCGCCACCGCCGTCAGCTCGGCGAGGCCACGCAGCGCCCGCCGCGCCTGCAGTACGGCGGCCAGCGCGCCCAGCCCCGGTACGTCGCCGATGCGGACGTGCGAGCGCAACGCCGTCGCCCCGTGGCCGAGTTGGAGCAGAGCGGCCTCGGTGGCCCGACGCTGGACTTCCTGAGGGTCGTACGAGACCGGGCCGTCGGAGTCGGCGGACAGGGCCGTGTCGCCGTGCGCGTGCGGTTCGGCGGGGGCCGGCAGGAGGAGGTAGCCGCTGAGGTCCACGCGGGTGGCGTACGCGCTGAGGCTGCCGACCGTCCCGACCGCCTCGATACGGCCGCCACCCAGCCGTACGTCCACGGTCCGGCCGTCGGTGAGCCGCGCCCCGCACAGCAGGAGGGCGGCCGGGTCCCCGGAGGAGGCGGATGACGAGGAGGAGGACGAGGAGTGGGGCGGCTGCGGGTGGCTGTCGGGCATCGCGCTCCTGTGCTCGGGGGCGGCTGCGCGCAAGCGGGGACACAAGATCACGCAGAGTGAGTCGAGCCTAGGGCGGGCGTCCGCCCCTGTTGCGGAGGAGCGCAATAGTCGTACCGGTGTGGTCCGCCGGATGGGAAAGATTGCTGGCGAGGGGGTGTGGAAGTGGCTGTTTGAGCGGTTGCGGGAGGGGGCTTTGAGGCCGCTGGGGGAGGGGTTTTCCCACCGGGGACGGAGCGTGCGCGCAGCGCGGAACAGCGGCCGGAACAGGCCCGGGTGGGTGCCGCGAAACGGATTTGGGTGAACGGTGGCGAGCGTGTAATGTCTTCATCGCTCGCCCCAATAGCTCAGTCGGTAGAGCGTCTCCATGGTAAGGAGAAGGTCTACGGTTCGATTCCGTATTGGGGCTCTGGTGTGAGAGGTCCCCGCCGCAAGGCGGGGCCCGATCGCATCACAGCGGTGTAGCTCAGTCGGTAGAGCAAGCGGCTCATAATCGCTGTGTCACCGGTTCAAGTCCGGTCACCGCTACTGACAGTAGCCGATTGCGGGGTCGGTCCTTCGATCGGCTATTCTGTTATGCGTACAACGTCCCATCCGTTCGTCAAGGAGCACTCCTGTGGCTGCCACCGACGTCCGCCCGAAGATCACGCTGGCCTGCGTGGAGTGCAAGGAGCGGAACTACATCACCAAGAAGAACCGGCGTAACAACCCGGATCGAATGGAGATGAAGAAGCACTGCCCGCGTTGCAATGCGCACACCGCGCATCGCGAAACGCGATAATTCAGGCTCGTACGCGAGGCCGTCCCCTGCTGGTTGGGGGGCGGCCTCGCGTCGTTGCACCAGTTGTGAACCATGCGAGTACGTGGCCAGGTGAGTCGCGAACCAGTGCGATTCAGGATGCGATTCAGGAGGTGCCGAGCCCATGGCGCTCGACCAGTCCTTCGTGGGGCGGTCCTATCCGCCCACCGAGCCCTATGAGGTCGGCCGGGAGAAGATCCGCGAGTTCGCGGAGGCGGTGGGAGACCGTAACCCTGCGTACACGGACCCCGAGGCCGCCAAGGCCCTCGGGCACGCCGATGTGATCGCCCCGCCCACCTTTGTGTTCGCGATCACCTTCAAGGCGGCGGGAGACGTCGTGGCGGACCCGCGGCTCGGCCTGGACTACAGCCGCGTGGTGCACGGAGACCAGAAGTTCGCCTACGTCCGCCCCGTCCGTGCGGGCGACCGGCTCACCGTCACCTCGACCATCGAGGCCATCAAGTCCATGGCGGGCAACGAGATCATCGACATCCGCGGCGAGGTCCACGACGAGGCGGGCGAGCACGTCGTGACCGCCTGGACCAAGCTCGTCGCCCGCGCGGCCGAGAAGGGCTGACCCATGACGGCCAATTCCGCGCACGACTCCGCGAGGATCTCCTACGCCGACGTCGAGGTCGGCACCGAGCTGCCCGCCCAGACGTTTCCCGTGACCCGCGCCACCCTCGTCCAGTACGCGGGCGCCTCCGGGGACTTCAACCCCATCCACTGGAACGAGAAGTTCGCGGTCGAGGTCGGTCTGCCCGACGTCATCGCGCACGGCATGTTCACGATGGCCGAGGCGATCCGCGTCGTCACCGACTGGGTCGGCGACCCGGGCGCGGTCGTCGAGTACGGCGTCCGCTTCATCAAGCCGGTCGTCGTCCCGAACGACGGCGAGGGCGCCACCATCGAGGTCAGCGGCAAGGTCGGGGCCAAGCTCGACGACAACATGGTCCGCGTCGATCTCCTCGCGAGGTCCGCGGGGCAGAAGGTGCTGGGCATGTCCCGGGCTGTTGTCCGGCTGGGCGAGTAGGGCAGGTCGGGGAACTCCGGTTCTGGTTTGGGTAAGGGGCGTTCGCCATTGGCGGGCGCCCCTTACCCAAACCCCTCGCGCGGCCTCCTCGCCGGACCTTCTCCTGGGCGGGCCATTGACGTGGTTAGTGATTGAGTACTAACTTGCTCGCATGGTCAGGATGAGCGCAGAGGAGCGGCGCGAGAGCGTCATTCGCGCGGCGATCGCCGAGTTCGCGCAGAGGGGCTACTACGGCACCTCCACCGAGGCGATCGCCAAGAGGGTGGGTGTCTCGCAGCCGTACCTCTTCCGGCTCTTCCCGGGCAAGAAGGCGATGTTCGCCGCAGCCTCCCAGCGGTGTATGGATGATGTGCGCAGGGTCCTGGAGGAGGCGGCCGAGGGGCTGGAGGGCGAGGAAGCCCTGCACTCCATGGCGGGTGCTTACGCGCAGTTGATCGGCGAGCATCCCGAACTGCTGCAGATGCAGATGCAGACCTACGTGGCTGTCGCCGCCGCCGAGGCCGAGGGTGAGCATGAGTTCGGCGAGGCCGTAAGGGCCGGCTGGATGAAGCTCTGGGACGCCGTGGAGGTGCCCGTGGGGGAGGAGACGACGACCTTCCTGGCGTACGGAATGCTCATCAACACGCTTGCGGCCATGGGGTTTCCGCCCGGGCATCGGGTCTGGCAGGGGATGTGGCCCTCGGCGCAGATCAAGGGGCGGGCCGAAGTCTGAGGGGTACGGGTGCGTGGTTTTTTTGCCGTAAAAGTTAGTGATTAATAACTAATCCAGAGGGGGAACGATGTCACAGCAGGAGAACAAGACCGGCGCACCGCGCGGCGGAGTCGTCTGGGCGCTCGTCATCACCAGCGTCGCCGGGTTCATGGCGGCCCTCGACAACCTCGTCGTCACCACCGCGCTGCCCTCGATCCGCAAGGATCTCGGGGGAGGACTGGGCGACCTGGAATGGACCGTGAGCGCCTACACGCTCACCTTCGCCGTGCTGCTGATGTTCGGCGCGGCCCTCGGTGACCGCTTCGGCCGGCGCCGGATGTTCCTCGCCGGACTCACCGTCTTCACCGGTGCCTCCGCCGCCGCGGCCATGGCACCCGGCATCGACTCGCTGATCGCGGCCCGCGCGGTCCAGGGCGTCGGCGCGGCGATCATGATGCCGCTGACGCTGACCCTGCTCACGGCCGCCGTCCCGGCCGCCAAGCGCGGAATGGCGTTCGGCATCTGGGGTGCCGTGAACGGGCTTGCCGTGGCCTCCGGGCCCCTCATCGGAGGCAGCCTCACCGAGCACATCTCCTGGCACTGGATCTTCTGGCTGAACGTTCCGCTGGGCCTCGCCCTGCTGCCGCTCGCCCGGCTGCGCCTCGCCGAGTCGCACGGCACCGGCGCCCCGCTCGACATCGTCGGCACGCTGCTGGCCAGCGGCGGCCTGTTCGGCATCGTCTACGGACTCGTGCGCGGCCCGGCCGACGGCTGGACCAGCTCCTACGTCCTGACCGGACTGGTCGCCGGAGGTGCGCTCATCGTCGCCTTCGTCGTCCACGGCACCCGGGCGAAGAACCCGATGCTCCCCATGCGGCTCTTCCGCTCCCGCGCCTTCGCCGGGATAAACGCGGCCTCCCTGCTGATGTTCCTCGGGATGTTCGGGTCGATCTTCCTGCTCAGCCAGTACATGCAGGGCGTGCTCGGCTACTCGCCCACCGAGGCGGGCCTGCGGATGCTGCCCTGGACCGGGATGCCGATGCTCGTCGCCCCGATCGCCGGCATCCTCTCCGACCGGATCGGCGGCCGGCCGGTCGTCGCCACCGGCCTCTTCCTCCAGGCCGCAGGCCTCGGCTACATGGCCTTCGTGGTCACCGCGGACGCCTCCTACGCCATCCAGCTGCCCGGCCTGATCATCAGCGGCATCGGCATGGCCCTGTTCTTCGCACCGGCCGCCAACCTGGTGATGTCCAGCGTCCGCCCGAGCGAACAGGGCATCGCCTCCGGCGCCAACAACGCCCTGCGCGAGGTCGGCGGCGCCCTCGGAATCGCCGTCATGGGATCGATCTTCGCGGCCCAGGGCGGCTACGAGACCGGTCAGACCTTCGTCGACGGACTCCGGCCCGCCCTGGTGGTCGGCTCCGCTGTGGTCGCCCTCGCGGGCATCGCGGCCCTCCTGATCCCGGCCGCCCGCCGCCCCTCGCCGACGCCGGAGTCCGCCGAGCCGGCGCCGGTGCTGGAGACGGCCGCCCACTGAACGACGTAGGACAGCGGCACGCGCGCGTACGGCCCCGAGGCTCACCGGCGGGGCCGTACGCGCGCGTGCCGCTTGTCGTCGCGTTGCCGCCGGGGCTGTCAGTGGGGTCTCGTAGTCTGGGCGTGTGCAGGAAATCCACGACGCGCCCCTCGCCCCGCTGACCACCTTCCGGCTCGGCGGTCCCGCGGACCGGCTGATCACGGCGACGACCGACGCCGAGGTCATCGCCGCCGTCCGCGAGGCCGACGACTCCGGAACCCCGCTGCTCGTCATCGGCGGCGGCTCGAACCTGGTCATCGGCGACAAGGGGTTCGCGGGGACGGCCCTGCGGATCGCCACGACCGGCGTCCGCCTCGACGGCACGGGGGTGGAGCTGGCCGCCGGTGAGGTGTGGACCGACGCCGTCGCGCGCACGGTCGAGGCCGGGCTCGCCGGGATCGAGTGCCTCGCCGGGATTCCCGGTTCCGCGGGTGCGACGCCCATCCAGAACGTGGGGGCGTACGGGCAGGAGGTGTCCTCGACGATCACCGAGGTCGTCGCCTACGACCGGGTCACCCGCGAGACGGTCACCCTCACTGGCGCCGAGTGCGCCTTCTCGTACCGCCACAGCCGCTTCAAGGCGGAGCCCGAGCGCCATGTCGTCCTGCGTGTCCGCTTCGCCCTGGAGGACGCCGACGGGCTGTCGGCGCCCCTGAAGTACGCCGAGACGGCCCGCGCGCTCGGTGTCGAGCCCGGCGAGCGGGTGCCGCTGGAGGCGGCCCGCGAGACCGTGCTGAAGCTGCGCGCCGGGAAGGGCATGGTCCTGGACCCCGAGGACCACGACACCTGGTCCGCCGGGTCCTTCTTCACCAACCCGATCCTCACGGACGCCGAGTTCGCCGTGTTCCACGCGCGCGTGGCGGAGCGGCTCGGCGCCGACGCCGTACCGCCCGCCTACCCGGCCGGGGAGGGCCGTACCAAGACCTCGGCGGCCTGGCTGATCGACAAGGCCGGCTTCACCAAGGGGTACGGCACCGGCCCCGCCCGTATCTCCACCAAGCACACCCTGGCCCTCACCAACCGCGGCCGGGCCACCACGGAGGACCTGCTCGCCCTCGCCCGCGAGGTCGTCGCCGGGGTCCGGGACGCCTTCGGGGTCACCCTCGTCAACGAACCGGTGACGGTCGGCGTCAGCCTCTAGAACCCTCCGGGGTCACGAGGTCAGCCAGTCGTCGATCCCCGCCAGCAGCTTCGTCCGTACGCCCTCCGGCGCAGCCGAACCGCGTACGGACTGGCGGGCCAGTTCGGCCAGTTCCGCGTCCGTGAAGGCGTGGTACTCGCGGGCGATCTCGTACTGGGCCGCCAGCCGTGAGCCGAACAGCAGCGGGTCGTCGGCGCCCAGCGCCAGCGGCACGCCGGCCTCGAAGAGCTTGCGCAACGGCACGTCCTCGATCTTCTCGTACACCCCCAGGGCGACGTTCGACGCAGGGCACACCTCGCAGGTGATCTGGCGGTCCGCGAGGCGCTTCAGCAGGCGCGGGTCCTCCGCCGCCCGCACACCGTGGCCGATCCGGGTCGCGTGCAGGTCGTCCAGGCAGTCGCGGACCGACGCCGGGCCCGTCAGCTCGCCGCCGTGCGGGGCCGACAGCAGGCCCCCCTCGCGCGCGATGGCGAAGGCCCGGTCGAAGTCCCGGGCCATGCCCCGCCGCTCGTCGTTGGAGAGCCCGAAGCCCACGACACCCCGGTCCGCGTACCGCACGGCCAGGCGGGCCAGCGTGCGCGCGTCCAGGGGGTGCTTCATACGGTTCGCGGCCACCAGGACCCGCATCCCGATCCCGGTCTCCCGGCCCGCGGTCTCCACCGCGTCCAGGATGATCTCCAGCGCCGGGATGAGACCGCCCAGACGAGGGGCGTACGACGTCGGGTCGACCTGGATCTCCAGCCAGCCCGAGCCGTCCTTCGCGTCCTCCTCGGCGGCCTCGCGGACCAGCCGCTGGATGTCCTCGGGCTCCCGCAGACAGGACCGGGCCGCGTCGTACAGCCGCTGGAAGCGGAACCAGCCCCGCTCGTCGGTCGCCCGGAGTTTCGGGGGTTCGCCGCTGGTGAGGGCGTCGGTCAGCGCCTCGGGCAGCCGCACACCGTACTTGTCGGCCAGTTCCAGCAGGGTCGCGGACCGCATCGACCCGGTGAAGTGCAGGTGCAGATGGGCTTTCGGCAGTTCAGAGACATCACGTACGTGCTCCATTCTCGGATCCTGCCGTACGTCCGGCTCGTATCGGTAGCGCTTTCCCTGAACGTGGTCTTGCTCGCACTGATGCTCGTACCGGGAGACGGAAGAAGGCCGCCTCCCGAAGGAAGCGGCCCACTCACCTCACGAGGTTCCGGACGGGGCTCAGTCCGTCGCCTCGGCCAGCAGCTTCTGCACGCGGCTGATGCCCTCGACGAGGTCCTCGTCGCCCAGGGCGTACGACAGACGCAGGTAGCCCGGTGTGCCGAACGCCTCACCGGGTACGACGGCCACCTCGACCTCGTCCAGGATCAGCGCGGCCAGCTCGACCGAGTCCTGCGGGCGCTTGCCGCGGATCTCCTTGCCGAGGAGGGCCTTCACCGACGGGTAGACGTAGAAGGCGCCCTCGGGCTCCGGGCAGACCACGCCGTCGATCTCGTTGAGCATGCGCACGATGGTGTGACGGCGGCGGTCGAAGGCCACACGCATCTCCGCGACGGCGTCCAGGTTCCCGGAGACGGCGGCGAGGGCGGCGATCTGGGCCACGTTCGACACGTTGGACGTGGCGTGCGACTGGAGGTTGGTCGCGGCCTTGACGACGTCCTTCGGGCCGATGATCCAGCCGACCCGCCAGCCCGTCATGGCGTACGTCTTGGCGACGCCGTTGACCACGATGCACTTGTCGCGCAGCTCGGGGAGGATCGCGGGGAGCGAGGTGAACTTCGCGTCGCCGTAGACGAGGTGTTCGTAGATCTCGTCCGTCAGCACCCACAGGCCGTGCTCGACGGCCCAGCGGCCGATCGCCTCGGTGTCCTCGGCGCTGTAGACAGCGCCGGTCGGGTTGGAGGGGGAGACGAACAGGACGACCTTCGTCCGCTCCGTGCGGGCCGCCTCCAGCTGCTCCACGCTGACCCGGTAGCCGGTGGTCTCGTCCGCGACGACCTCGACCGGGACACCGCCGGCGAGACGGATCGACTCCGGGTACGTCGTCCAGTAGGGGGCCGGGACGATGACCTCGTCGCCCGGGTCGAGGATCGCGGCGAACGCCTCGTAGATGGCCTGCTTGCCGCCGTTGGTCACCAGGACCTGGGAGGCGTCCACCTCGTAGTTCGAGTCGCGGAGCGTCTTGGCGACGATCGCGGCCTTCAGCTCGGGCAGACCGCCGGCCGGTGTGTAGCGGTGGTACTTCGGGTTCGAGCAGGCCTCGATGGCGGCCTGGACGATGTAGTTCGGGGTCGGGAAGTCCGGCTCACCGGCGCCGAAGCCGATCACCGGGCGCCCGGCGGCCTTCAGGGCCTTGGCCTTGGCGTCCACGGCGAGGGTGGCGGACTCGGAGATCGCGCCGACTCGGGCGGAGACCCGGCGCGCGGTGGAAGGGGTTGCAGCGCTCATGGTGCCCATCGTTTCAGACCGGAAACCTCCCAGGCACACGGGTTTCACCTATTGGTCGGACCGGACCGCCCACGGGACGGCGGACGGACGCCAGGCCGGGTGGACGGCTGCACAAGCGTCCGGATCCGGCGCCTGGGCTGGGCGATCTTCCGCCGACAACGGCCCGGCGGGCGCTTTCTGTTCGACGACCGGCTCCGAAGCACGTACACTCTCACCTCGTTGGCCTTCAGCGGCCCGCGCTCAATCGGTGCACACCGTGCATCCGGATGAGTACGGTACGTTGGAGTAACCACAAAGGGTCGTAGCTCAATTGGTAGAGCACTGGTCTCCAAAACCAGCGGTTGGGGGTTCAAGTCCCTCCGGCCCTGCTACACGCGCCTTTCACCAGGCGGTGTGCGCATGTACCACTTGCATTGCTTTTGCATCGCCGTGCGGCTCGGACCGGGCGCGGCACGGCCACGACCCGGGAACAGGTGAGGACGAATGGCGGACGCCGTGGGCTCCATCGATATGCCTGATGCCCAGGATGAGGCCCCCGAGTCGGACAAGAAGACTCGCAAGGGCGGTAAGCGCGCCAAGAAGGGCCCGCTGAAGCGTCTCGCGGTTTTCTACCGCCAGATCGTCGCGGAGCTCCGCAAGGTCGTCTGGCCGACGCGCAACCAGCTGACGACGTACACGACCGTGGTGATCGTCTTTGTGATCGTCATGATCGGCCTGGTGACTGTGATTGACTTTGGCCTCAACAAAGCCGCCAAGTACGTCTTCGGCTGAGCCAAGAGCGAAGGGCGCCGGGTGCGGCGCCCCTTTCGCATGTTCCACCCACATGTATCCAGGAAGAAGCAGCCACCGTGTCTGACACTGACCCGAACCTGAACGACGCCATCGTGCCGGACGAGTCCGTGCATGACGAGCTCGACATCGTCGAGGGCGTTGACGAGGTCGAGGACGAGGTCGACGCTGCGGACGCCGCCGTGGGGGAGCCCGCCGAGGAAGACGCCATCCACATCGAGGCCGACGAGGCTGATGAGGATGAAGACGGCGATGTCGTCGAGGCCGTCACCGACGAGGACGAAGAGCTCGTCGAGGCCGACGCCGAAGGCGACGACGAGGCAGAGGCCGAGGCTGAGGAAGCCGAAGAAGAGGCCGAGCCCGTCGACCCTGTCGCGGCCCTCCGCGAGGAACTGCGCCTTCTCCCCGGCGAGTGGTACGTCATCCACACGTACGCCGGTTACGAGAACCGTGTGAAGACCAACCTCGAACAGCGTGCCGTCTCGCTCAACGTCGAGGACTTCATCTTCGCGGCCGAGGTGCCGCAGGAAGAGGTCGCTCAGATCAAGAACGGCGAGCGCAAGACGGTCCGTCAGAACAAGCTTCCCGGATACGTTCTCGTCCGCATGGACCTGACGAACGAGTCCTGGGGCGTCGTCCGCAACACCCCGGGTGTCACCGGCTTCGTGGGCAACGCGTACGACCCGTACCCGCTGACCCTGGACGAGATCGTCAAGATGCTCGCCCCGGAGGCCGAGGAGAAGGCCGCCCGTGAGCTTGCCGAGGCCGAGGGCAGGCCGGCTCCGAGCCGCAAGCTCGAGGTCCAGGTGCTGGACTTCGAGGTCGGCGACTCGGTCACCGTCACCGACGGCCCGTTCGCGACGCTGCAGGCGACGATCAACGAGATCAACGCCGACTCGAAGAAGGTCAAGGGCCTCGTCGAGATCTTCGGCCGCGAGACTCCGGTCGAGCTGTCGTTCGACCAGATTCAGAAGAACTAGCACTCACCATTTGACTTCCGTCCAGGTCAGGTCGGCTCTCTCGGAGCTGGCCTGACCTGCTCGGTTTCACGCCTCGCCATGGTGTCGTTTATCGTGGTGCGGTTGCCTGGCTGATGCCAGGCACAGCGAAGACCGAAGAAAAACGAAGATAGAGGACCCGGAATGCCTCCCAAGAAGAAGAAGGTCACGGGGCTCATCAAGCTCCAGATCAACGCCGGAGCGGCCAACCCCGCCCCGCCGGTCGGCCCCGCGCTCGGTCAGCACGGCGTCAACATCATGGAGTTCTGCAAGGCCTACAACGTCGCGACCGAGTCGCAGCGTGGCTGGGTGATCCCGGTGGAGATCACGGTCTACGAGGACCGCTCCTTCACCTTCATCACCAAGACGCCGCCGGCCGCGAAGATGATCCTCAAGGCCGCAGGTGTCGAGAAGGGCTCCGGCGAGCCGCACAAGACCAAGGTCGCCAAGATCACTCAGGCGCAGGTCCGTGAGATCGCCACGACCAAGCTTCCCGACCTGAACGCCAACGACCTGGACGCCGCGTCGAAGATCATCGCCGGCACCGCCCGTTCGATGGGCATCACGGTCGAGGGCTGAGCCCCACCTCGTAAGCCTTTAGTAGTGCGTGGCAGGACCTGCTCGGTCCGTACCACGACTCCTCAGAACAACATCAGGAGCAGTAGTGAGCAAGCGCAGCAAGTCTCTCCGCGCTGCGGACGCCAAGATCGACCGGGACAAGCTCTACGCCCCGCTCGAGGCCGTCCGTCTCGCCAAGGAGACCTCCACGAGCAAGTTCGACGGCACCGTCGAGGTCGCCTTCCGCCTGGGTGTCGACCCACGCAAGGCCGACCAGATGGTCCGTGGCACCGTGAACCTCCCGCACGGCACCGGTAAGACCGCCCGGGTCCTGGTCTTCGCGACCGGTGACCGTGCCGAGGCCGCGCTCGCCGCCGGCGCCGACATCGTCGGCTCCGACGAACTGATCGACGAAGTGGCGAAGGGCCGTCTGGACTTCGACGCCGTCGTCGCCACCCCGGACCTCATGGGCAAGGTCGGCCGCCTCGGCCGCGTCCTCGGCCCGCGTGGTCTGATGCCGAACCCGAAGACGGGCACGGTGACCCCCGACGTGGTCAAGGCCGTGACCGAGATCAAGGGCGGCAAGATCGAGTTCCGCGTCGACAAGCACTCGAACCTGCACTTCATCATCGGCAAGACGTCGTTCGACGACACCAAGCTGGTGGAGAACTACGGCGCCGCGCTGGAGGAGATCCTCCGTCTGAAGCCGTCCGCCGCGAAGGGCCGCTACATCAAGAAGGCCGCCCTCAGCACCACGATCGGCCCCGGCATTCCGCTCGACTCCAACCGCACCCGCAACCTCCTCGTCGAGGAGGACCCGGCCGCCGTCTGAGCCTCCCGCTCACTCCGGTAGTCGCGCGTACGCGTTTCGTACGACGGGCCCCGCAACCTTTCGAGGTGCGGGGCCCGTTGTCGTACGGAGGGATTGGAGTTGCTGGGGGAACTGATGTTCTTTCATCGAATGTGTGACCTTGACGAGTGATGCTCGTTTCCCATGGCGACGGGATCTTCGAGCGGGGGTGACGAGGTGGGTGAGCTGCGTGGTGCGGCGTCGTCGTTCGTCGTGTCCGGTCCGGGTGGTGTGGCCGTCCGGACCCGCCTCAAGCAGTTGACGCCGGACGATGGCAAGGGGCTGCGCCTGGTTGGCGGGCACCTTGGGTCGCTGGCCTCGAAGGATCTCAGGACGCGCTGCCGGGACGGCCTGGAGCACTCCGGCGACACGTGGGCGGTGCGTAAGCGTGAGCTGACGCTGCTCTCGTCGTCGCGGTGGGCGGGCAGTATCACCAAAGCTACGCACGGCCAGTGGGCGCTGGCCCGCCGCTGCCGGTCGGCGCACCTCCAGAACCTGGAAGCCGGTGTCCGCACCGTCGAGGGCCGGTTGTCGCTGCCGGTCGGGCAGAAGGGGACGAGGAAGGCGCCTGGGGGTTACCGGTCCCAGCGGGAGTGGCATGCGAAGTCGCGGCGGCTGCGGGTGCTGGAGGACCGGCTGGCTGCCGCGCGGGCCGACCGTGAGGCTTGGCTCGTGCACATCGTGCGTGGTGGTAGGCGGCTGGCCCGCACTTGGCAGCATCTGGAGGCGGCCCAGCTGACGGAGTCCGGGTGGCGTGGGCTGTGGGAGGCAGAGCGCTGGTTCTGCCAGGCGGACGGTGGGTCGGGCAAGCGCTACGGCAACGAGACAATCCGTGTCAGTCCCGACGGTGAGGTGAGCATCAAGCTCCCCGCGCCACTCGCTCATCTGGCCAACGCCCCGCACGGCCGGTACGTCCTGGCGTGCCGGGTCGCGTTTGCGCACCGGGGTGAGGAGTGGGCGGATCGCGTCGAGGCCAACCGGGCGGTCGCCTACCGCGTCCACCTGGATACGGGCCGGGACCGCTGGTATGTGACAGCCTCCTGGCAGATCCCGCCCACCCCCACCCTCCCGATCGATGCCGCGCTCGCCCACGGTGTGATCGGCGTCGACATGAACGCCGATCACCTGGCGGCCTGGCGCCTCGATGTCCACGGCGACCCGACCGGCAGTCCGCGCCGTTTCTCCTACGACCTAAGCGGTACGGCCGAGCACCGGGACGCGCAGGTCCGCCGCGCTCTCACCCGCCTCCTGCACTGGGCCCGCACGTGCGGTGTGCGCGCGATCGCGGTCGAGGACCTGGACTTCGCCGCCGAGAAGACCCGGGAGAAACACGGCCGCAGGAAACGCTTCCGGCAGCTGGTCTCCGGTATGCCCACGGGGAAGCTCCGTGCCCGGCTGTCTTCGATGGCGGATCAGACGGGTATCGCGGTCATCGCTGTCGATCCGGCCTACACCAGCCGGTGGGGTGCCCAGCCCTGGCAGAAGCCGCTCGCCGGCACGACCCGTAAGAGCACTCGCCACGATGTTGCTGCCGTGGCGATCGGAAGGCGCGCCCAGGGACACCCGATCCGGCGGCGGACGGCACCGCCCCCACCACACCGGAGTGATGCGGTGGGGCATCGGACCGTCCAGGCCGGTCGGCGTGTTCCTGGGCGTGAGGGAATCCGCCCCCGCATCCTCGGACCACGGACACGATCCGTGCCGCCCGGACGCGTGGCGAACGCGGGCAACCAGAACGCCCAACACCGTCCGGGGCGTTCTACTGAGCATGGATCCTGGCAACAGGACTCATTCCCGCTCAGTCTTTAGGGACGGTTAGCGTGAAGATCACGGGGTGTACGAGGGGGTTGGGGACCGGATGAGGGACAGCGGCGTACGGGGTGTACGGGGCCTGCGGCGGGGAGTGCGGCCGGTCGTGGCGACCGCGGCGCTGGTCGCGGTGGGCGTGGCGATGTCGGCGTGCAGTTCCTCCGGGGGACCCGACGACGAAGTCGCCGAGCCGACCGGCGCGGCCCGCCTCGACGCCCGTACGGCCGCCGCGCTGCACGCCGTGGAGAAGGCCACCGAGCTGGCCGGTTCCGCTCGGGTCAGCTCCTCCTCCGTCATGGGCGACCTGCTCTCCATGCGGACGGCCGGCGTCCTCGGCTGGGCCGGTGAGCCGGTCGGCAGGCTCAGCATCACCTACACCGGCGGAGAACTGGCCGAGTCCATGCGGGCGCTCAACAGTTCCTCCATGGAGGCCCGGCTGCTGCCCGACGCCTACTACGCCAAGGTCGGCGACAAGTTCGCCGCCCAGATGCACGGCAAGCACTGGATCAGGTACGACTACGACGACCTGGCGGACCTGCCCGGCGGCTCGGGGACGTATCTGAAGGACCAGTTGCGCAACACCGCCCCGATCCAGCCGGTCAAGCTCCTGCTGGCCTCCGGTGACGTCCGCAGGGCCGGGACGGAGACGGTGCGCGGGGAGCGTACGACGCACTACTCGGGCGCGGTGGAGGTGGCCGCCCTCGCCGACTCCGCCCTCAAGGAGCAGCTCGTCCAGGCCGGTGTCGCCACCGAGACGGTCGACATCTGGGTCAACGCTCGGAACCTGCTGGTCAAGAAGGTCGAGCAGGGTGAACTGTCGAGCGGACGGATGTCCTCGACCGCGTACTACAGCGCGTACGGCGTGAAGGTGACGGTGGCGGCACCGGAGGGCGGGGACACCGCTGACTTCAAGGACCTGCTGGGGAATTCAGAGGCCTCGTCCGCCCCACCGGGTTAGGCTCACGGTCGTTTCTGTGGGTGCCGGACGTGTAGGCCTCGCTGTGCTGCTTCTCGGTACAGGCGCTGTGGCCTGTACCAAGGGAGCCTCGGAGAAGTCGCCGAAGATGACGCCGGCGGCGGCTGTCGCCAAGGCGGCGGACGTGAAGGAGGCCGACACGGAGACTGTGGAAGGGGGCGGTAGTTGCTCGCCAAGGGGTGTGTATGAGGTTGCATTAGCTCGATCGTGTGATCGTGCCCTTGAGGGCTTGCGGTGTCCTGGACTGATCGGGCTAACCTGGTCGTGCGATCTGGGACGCCGGTTACGGCGCCAGCATGCGGGGCCCCTGCTCCACCGGTGTGATGGTTCAGGGCCTCCCCGTTGCCTCTGGCCGTATGCAATTGGCCAGGTCGTGTAGGGAACTGGCCTCCCGGGCCAGGACCACGCACAGGATGTGTGTCGCCGCCCCGGGGTCGAGTACGCCGGGGACCAGTTCGCCCAAGACCGTTCGGGGCGCGCGGCTGAACGGGTGCACTCCCGCTCAGTCCACAGGAACGGTGAAGACCACCCACTACAAGGGCACGGTCACCCTCGACCAGTTCCGCGACTCCCTCAAGTCCCAGAGCAAGGTGACCCGCGAGCAGCGGGAGAAGAGCCTTGAGCAGTACGAGAAGCTGGGCATCGACAAGTTCACGATGGACATGTGGATCGGTGCGGACGAGCGGACCAAGCAGTTCCGGATGCGCGGTGCGGCGGACAAGGGTCCGCTTGACATGACGATCACCTTCGACGACTTCAACAAGCCGGTGAACATTGCCGCGCCGGCTGCCAAGGACGTCGCGGACCTGGCGGAGATGATGAAGGGTGCGCAGGCCGGCTAGAACCTCCGGTGGGTGCGCGGTTCATTTGTCTGCGGGTCTGTGCGGGCTGGTCGCGCCCACGCGGCGGAGCCGCACATCGAATACAGCCCCGCGCCCCTTCAGGGCGCGGGATTTGCTTGTCGGTCAGCCGTTCACGTACTCTCGTCCAGAAGCCAAAGACCGCTGGTCGTTGCCTTGTCCTCGTAAGAGGACTTGGTGGCCGAAGGATCCGCTGAACTGCGGACGACCCGCGCAGGTGTGACTGTGGATGTGCTCCCGGACGAAATCCGCTCACGGAATTCGGTTGGTCGAGCTCACGCCCCGAGCGCCTGCGCCGGGGCGTTTCGTTTTCCCAGTCTCCTTCTGAGCGGTCCTCATCACCCGGAAGGAGGCCACGCTTATGGCAAGGCCCGACAAGGCTGCCGCGGTAGCCGAGCTCGCGGACCAGTTCCGTAGCTCGAACGCCGCTGTGCTGACCGAGTACCGGGGTCTCACCGTGGCGCAGCTCAAGACGCTGCGTCGTTCGCTCGGTGAAGACGCCCAGTACGCCGTGGTGAAGAACACGCTGACCAAGATCGCGGCCAACGAGGCCGGGATCTCGACGCTCGACGACCTGTTCAACGGTCCGACGGCGGTTGCCTTCATCACCGGTGACCCGGTGACGTCGGCGAAGGGTCTTCGTGACTTCGCCAAGGACAACCCGAACCTCGTCATCAAGGGCGGTGTCCTTGACGGTAAGGCGCTGTCCGCCGACGAGATCAAGAAGCTTGCGGACCTCGAGTCCCGCGAGGTTCTGCTCAGCAAGCTGGCGGGTGCTTTCAAGGGCAAGCAGTCTCAGGCTGCCTCGCTCTTCCAGGCGCTTCCCTCGAAGTTCGTCCGCACCGCGGAAGCGCTTCGCGTCAAGCTCGCCGAGCAGGGCGGTGCCGAGTAATTCGGCTCGCACTTTGACCGCCGCCTGACGCGGCGGTCGGCGCGGGCCGAACATACGCCCGCCGACACTTACCTCGGCACCTGCCGAATTGACTGGAAGGATCGCCCATCATGGCGACGAAGCTGTCCCAGGAAGAGCTGCTCGCGCAGTTCGAGACCCTCACCCTCATCGAGCTCTCCGAGTTCGTTAAGGCCTTCGAGGAGAAGTTCGACGTCACCGCCGCCGCCGCGGTCGCCGTTGCCGGTCCGGTCGGCCCCGCCGCCGTTGAGGCCGTCGAGGAGCAGGACGAGTTCGACGTCATCCTCACCGGTCCCGGCGAGAAGAAGATCCAGGTCATCAAGGTCGTGCGTGAGCTGACCTCGCTGGGTCTCAAGGAGGCCAAGGACCTCGTGGACGGCGCCCCGAAGCCCGTTCTCGAGAAGGTCACCAAGGAGGCCGCCGAGAAGGCTGCCGAGTCCCTCAAGGCCGCCGGCGCCGGCGTCGAGGTCAAGTAACTCCACCGAGGGTCCGTCGAGGACTCTCGTGACAGCTGACGTAGGGCTTCTGGTAGCCCTGTAACGCTGACGCGGTGAAGAGCGATCATCCATCTGGGTGGTCGCTCTTCGGCGTTCGAGGGGTCGGGTCGTGGCTGCCTTGCACGGTCGGTGACGGCGAGTAAGGTGATCTTCGTCGTGCCTCCGGACGCCCCTGACGCTGTGCCGCACGTGACGATGGCAGCACCGGGTTTGGGCTTCGAGGCCTTGACGAACCGCACGGAGCGCGCAATTCTCAGGACGCGTCGTCACAACGATCCGAATCCGAGGTTGGATCGGTGGCGAAGAGGGAAGTATCGATGTGGCATAGAGGCGTGGCTTGCAGCAGGGGTTGAGAACAACGAGGGTCTTCAAAAACCCGCACTGGACATCAGTGGGCCTAGTGGCTACACTGACCCTTTGCGCTGCCTGTTAGCTGCCTCCTGCCCGTCACCAGGGGCATGCCCTCGCTTGAGCACCGACGATCGGACCTTCTCCGACCTGGCCTTTTCCGGCTGGTCGTGAAGCGCCTGTCTCTGTGCCCCGGTGAGGGGCCGGTACGCGCGTAGTGAGTCCGAGCCCTCGGAAGGACCCCCTCTTGGCCGCCTCGCGCACTGCCTCCGCGAATACAAACCACGGCGCCAGCACTGCCCCGCTGCGCATCTCTTTTGCAAAAATCAAGGAGCCCCTCGAGGTTCCGAACCTCCTTGCGCTGCAAACCGAGAGCTTCGACTGGCTGCTCGGTAACGCCGCGTGGAAGGCTCGTGTCGAGGCTGCTCTGGACAGCGGACAGGACGTCCCCACCAAGTCCGGTCTGGAGGAGATCTTCGAGGAGATCTCCCCGATCGAGGACTTCTCCGGGTCGATGTCCCTGACGTTCCGCGACCACCGCTTCGAGCCTCCGAAGAACTCGATCGACGAGTGCAAGGACCGTGACTTCACGTACTCCGCGCCCCTCTTCGTCACGGCCGAGTTCACCAACAACGAGACCGGCGAGATCAAGTCCCAGACGGTCTTCATGGGCGATTTCCCGCTCATGACCAACAAGGGCACCTTCGTCATCAACGGCACCGAGCGTGTCGTCGTGTCGCAGCTGGTCCGTTCGCCGGGTGTCTACTTCGACTCCTCCATCGACAAGACGTCCGACAAGGACATCTTCGCGTCCAAGGTGATCCCCTCCCGGGGTGCCTGGCTGGAGATGGAGATCGACAAGCGCGACATGGTCGGTGTCCGCATCGACCGCAAGCGCAAGCAGTCCGTCACCGTCCTCCTCAAGGCTCTCGGCTGGACGACCGAGCAGATCCTGGAAGAGTTCGGCGAGTACGAGTCGATGCGCGCCACCCTGGAGAAGGACCACACCCAGGGCCAGGACGACGCGCTGCTCGACATCTACCGCAAGCTCCGTCCTGGCGAGCCGCCGACCCGTGAGGCCGCGCAGACGCTTCTGGAGAACCTCTACTTCAACCCGAAGCGTTATGACCTCGCCAAGGTCGGCCGTTACAAGGTCAACAAGAAGCTGGGTGGCGAGGCCCCGCTGGACGCCGGTGTGCTGACCGTCGAGGACATCATCTCGACGATCAAGTACCTGGTGAAGCTGCACGCCGGTGAGACCGAGACCGTTGGCAACAACGGCACGTCGATGGTCGTCGAGACCGACGACATCGACCACTTCGGCAACCGTCGTCTGCGCAACGTCGGCGAGCTCATCCAGAACCAGGTCCGTACGGGTCTGGCGCGTATGGAGCGAGTCGTCCGCGAGCGCATGACGACCCAGGACGTCGAGGCGATCACGCCGCAGACCCTGATCAACATCCGGCCGGTCGTCGCCTCCATCAAGGAGTTCTTCGGCACCAGCCAGCTGTCGCAGTTCATGGACCAGAACAACCCGCTGTCGGGTCTCACCCACAAGCGCCGCCTGTCGGCGCTTGGCCCGGGTGGTCTCTCCCGTGAGCGGGCCGGCTTCGAGGTCCGTGACGTGCACCCCTCGCACTACGGCCGCATGTGTCCGATCGAGACCCCCGAAGGCCCGAACATCGGCCTGATCGGCTCGCTCGCCTCCTACGGCCGGGTCAACGCGTTCGGGTTCGTCGAGACCCCGTACCGCAAGGTCGTCGAGGGTGTCGTCACCGACGACGTCGACTACCTGACCGCCGACGAGGAAGACCGCTTCGTGATCGCCCAGGCGAACGCGATCCTCTCCGACGACATGCGCTTCGAGGAGTCCCGCGTTCTCGTCCGCCGCCGTGGCGGCGAGATCGACTACATCCCCGGCGACGACGTCGACTACATGGACGTCTCCCCGCGCCAGATGGTGTCCGTCGCGACCGCGATGATCCCCTTCCTGGAGCACGACGACGCCAACCGTGCCCTCATGGGCGCGAACATGATGCGCCAGGCCGTGCCGCTGATCACCGCCGAGGCTCCCCTCGTCGGTACGGGCATGGAGTACCGCTGCGCCGTCGACGCCGGCGACGTCATCAAGGCCGAGAAGGCGGGTGTGGTCCAGGAGGTCTCCGCGGACTACGTCACCGTCGCCAACGACGACGGCACGTACACCACGTACCGCGTCGCGAAGTTCTCGCGCTCCAACCAGGGCACCTCGGTCAACCAGAAGGTTGTCGTGGACGAGGGCGACCGGGTCGTCGAGCACCAGGTGCTCGCCGACGGTCCGGCCACACAGGAAGGCGAGATGGCGCTGGGCAAGAACCTGCTCGTCGCCTTCATGCCGTGGGAGGGTCACAACTACGAGGACGCGATCATCCTGTCGCAGCGCCTCGTGCAGGACGACGTCCTCTCCTCGATCCACATCGAGGAGCACGAGGTCGACGCCCGTGACACCAAGCTCGGCCCCGAGGAGATCACCCGGGACATCCCGAACGTCTCCGAGGAGGTCCTCGCCGACCTCGACGAGCGCGGCATCATCCGTATCGGTGCCGAGGTCGTCGCCGGTGACATCCTCGTCGGCAAGGTCACGCCCAAGGGTGAGACCGAGCTGACCCCCGAGGAGCGTCTGCTCCGCGCGATCTTCGGTGAGAAGGCGCGTGAGGTCCGTGACACCTCGCTGAAGGTGCCGCACGGTGAGATCGGCAAGGTCATCGGCGTCCGCGTCTTCGACCGTGAGGAGGGCGACGAGCTGCCGCCGGGCGTGAACCAGCTGGTTCGGGTCTACGTGGCGCAGAAGCGCAAGATCACGGACGGTGACAAGCTCGCCGGCCGCCACGGCAACAAGGGTGTTATCTCGAAGATCCTGCCGATCGAGGACATGCCGTTCCTCGAGGACGGAACTCCGGTCGACATCATCCTCAACCCGCTGGGTGTGCCGTCCCGAATGAACCCGGGACAGGTGCTGGAGATCCACCTCGGCTGGCTCGCCAGTCGCGGCTGGGACGTCTCCGGGCTCGCGGACGAGTGGGCGCAGCGCCTCCAGGCCATCGGGGCCGACGTGGTCGCCCCCGGCACGAACGTCGCCACCCCCGTCTTCGACGGTGCGCGTGAGGACGAGCTGTCCGGTCTGCTCAACCACACGTTCCCGAACCGCGACGGTTCGCGCATGGTGCTCCCGACCGGCAAGGCGCCCCTGTTCGACGGCCGCTCCGGCGAGCCGTTCCCGGAGCCCGTCGCCGTCGGTTACATGTACATCCTCAAGCTCCACCACCTGGTCGACGACAAGCTCCACGCCCGTTCGACCGGTCCGTACTCGATGATCACCCAGCAGCCGCTGGGTGGTAAGGCCCAGTTCGGTGGCCAGCGATTCGGCGAGATGGAGGTGTGGGCGCTGGAGGCATACGGCGCCGCATACGCCCTCCAGGAGCTGCTGACCATCAAGTCCGACGACGTGACCGGCCGCGTGAAGGTCTACGAGGCCATCGTCAAGGGCGAGAACATCCCCGAGCCCGGCATCCCCGAGTCCTTCAAGGTGCTCATCAAGGAGATGCAGTCTCTCTGCCTCAACGTGGAGGTGCTGTCCAGTGACGGTATGTCCATCGAAATGCGTGACACCGACGAGGACGTCTTCCGCGCGGCGGAGGAACTCGGCATCGACCTGTCCCGGCGTGAGCCGAGCAGCGTCGAAGAGGTCTGACGGGAGTTCGGCGGGCTCTTGAACACCTTTGGAACAGGTGAGACAAGGCCCGCCGGCCCCAGGACCCCCGTATCAGACCCCATGACTTACAACCCTGAGAGGGATTGACGCATAGTGCTCGACGTCAACTTCTTCGACGAGCTCCGGATCGGTCTGGCCACCGCTGACGACATCCGTCAGTGGAGCCACGGCGAGGTCAAGAAGCCCGAGACGATCAACTACCGCACGCTCAAGCCCGAAAAGGACGGACTCTTCTGCGAGAAGATCTTCGGTCCGACCCGGGACTGGGAGTGCTACTGCGGCAAGTACAAGCGTGTCCGCTTCAAGGGCATCATCTGTGAGCGCTGTGGCGTCGAGGTCACTCGCGCCAAGGTGCGCCGTGAGCGGATGGGCCACATCGAGCTCGCCGCTCCCGTCACTCACATCTGGTACTTCAAGGGCGTTCCGTCGCGTCTTGGCTACCTGCTCGACCTCGCCCCGAAGGACCTCGAGAAGGTCATCTACTTCGCGGCGTACATGATCACGTTCGTCGACGACGAGCGCCGTACCCGTGACCTGCCCTCGCTGGAGGCGCATGTCTCGGTCGAGCGGCAGCAGATCGAGAACCGCCGCGACTCGGACCTCGAGGCCCGCGCCAAGAAGCTCGAGAGCGACCTGGGCGAGCTGGAGGCCGAGGGCGCCAAGGCCGACGTACGCCGCAAGGTGCGCGAAGGTGCCGAGCGGGAGATGAAGCAGCTGCGGGACCGTTCGCAGCGCGAGATCGACCGTCTCGACGAGGTGTGGACCCGGTTCAAGAACCTCAAGGTCCAGGACCTTGAGGGCGACGAGCTGCTCTACCGCGAGCTGCGCGACCGCTTCGGGACCTACTTCGACGGTTCGATGGGTGCCGCGGCGCTGCAGAAGCGCCTGGAGTCCTTCGACCTGGACGAAGAAGCCGAGCGGCTTCGCGAGATCATCCGTACCGGCAAGGGCCAGAAGAAGACCCGTGCGCTCAAGCGCCTCAAGGTCGTCTCCGCGTTCCTGCTGACCAGCAACAAGCCCAAGGGCATGGTCCTCGACTGTGTCCCGGTCATCCCGCCGGACCTTCGCCCGATGGTGCAGCTGGACGGTGGCCGCTTCGCGACCTCCGACCTGAACGACCTGTACCGCCGTGTGATCAACCGGAACAACCGTCTGAAGCGGCTTCTCGACCTCGGTGCTCCCGAGATCATCGTGAACAACGAGAAGCGCATGCTTCAGGAGGCCGTTGACGCGTTGTTCGACAACGGTCGTCGTGGCCGTCCGGTCACCGGTCCCGGTAACCGCCCGCTGAAGTCCCTCAGCGACATGCTGAAGGGCAAGCAGGGTCGATTCCGTCAGAACCTGCTCGGCAAGCGTGTGGACTACTCCGCGCGTTCCGTGATCGTCGTCGGTCCGCAGCTGAAGCTGCACCAGTGCGGTCTGCCGAAGGCGATGGCGCTCGAGCTCTTCAAGCCGTTCGTGATGAAGCGGCTCGTGGACCTCAACCACGCGCAGAACATCAAGAGCGCCAAGCGCATGGTCGAGCGCGGCCGCACCGTCGTGTACGACGTCCTCGAAGAGGTCATCGCCGAGCACCCGGTGCTGCTGAACCGTGCGCCCACGCTGCACCGCCTCGGCATCCAGGCCTTCGAGCCTCAGCTCGTCGAGGGCAAGGCCATCCAGATCCACCCGCTCGTCTGCACCGCGTTCAACGCGGACTTCGACGGTGACCAGATGGCCGTCCACCTGCCGCTCTCCGCGGAGGCGCAGGCCGAGGCCCGCATCCTGATGCTGTCCTCGAACAACATCCTCAAGCCCGCCGACGGCCGTCCGGTGACGATGCCGACCCAGGACATGGTCCTCGGTCTGTTCTTCCTCACCACCGACGGTGAACTGCGTGACGTCAAGGGTGAGGGCCGCGCGTTCGGCTCCTCCGCCGAGGCGACCATGGCGTTCGACAACGGTGAGCTGGCGCTGCAGTCGGCGATCGACATCCGCTTCCCGGTGGGCACCATCCCGCCGCGCGGCTGGACCCCGCCGGCCCGCGATGAGAACGAGCCCGAGTGGCAGCAGGGGGACACCTTCCGCCTGCGCACCACCCTGGGCCGCGCTCTCTTCAACGAGCTGCTGCCCGAGGACTACCCGTTCGTCGACTACTCGGTGGGCAAGAAGCAGCTCGGCGAGATCGTCAACGACCTCGCTGAGCGCTACCCCAAGGTCATCGTGGCGGCGACGCTCGACAACCTGAAGGCGGCGGGCTTCTACTGGGGCACGCGCTCCGGTGTCACCGTGGCCATCTCCGACATCGTCGTTCCCGAGGCGAAGAAGGCGATCGTCAAGGGCTACGAGGCGCTGGACGAGAAGGTCCAGAAGCAGTACGAGCGCGGTCTGATCACCAAGGACGAGCGCACGCAGGAGCTCATCGCGATCTGGACCAAGGCGACCAACGAGGTTGCCGAGGCGATGAACGCGAACTTCCCCAAGACGAACCCCATCTTCATGATGGTTGACTCGGGTGCCCGAGGAAACATGATGCAGATGCGCCAGATCGCCGGTATGCGTGGTCTGGTGTCGAACGCCAAGAACGAGACGATTCCTCGTCCCATCAAGGCCTCCTTCCGTGAAGGCCTGTCGGTGCTCGAGTACTTCATCTCGACTCACGGTGCCCGTAAGGGTCTCGCCGACACCGCCCTGCGTACCGCCGACTCGGGTTACCTCACCCGTCGTCTGGTGGACGTCTCGCAGGACGTCATCATCCGCGAGGAGGACTGCGGCACCGACCGCGGCCTCAAGCTGGCCATCGCCGAGCGCGACGAAGCCGGTGTGCTGCGCAAGACCGAGAACGTCGAGACGTCGGTGTACGCCCGTGCGCTGGCCGAGGACATCACCATCGACGGACGTGTGCTGGCCCCGGCCAACACCGACCTCGGTGACGTCCTCATCGACGAGCTGGTCAGGCACGGCATCGAGGAGGTCAAGACCCGCTCGGTCCTGACCTGCGAGTCCGCCGTCGGCACCTGCGCCATGTGCTACGGCCGTTCGCTGGCCACCGGCAAGCTGGTCGACATCGGTGAGGCGGTCGGCATCATCGCCGCCCAGTCCATCGGTGAGCCCGGTACCCAGCTGACGATGCGTACCTTCCACACCGGTGGTGTGGCCGGTGACGACATCACCCAGGGTCTGCCCCGTGTCGTCGAGCTCTTCGAGGCTCGTACGCCCAAGGGTGTCGCCCCGATCTCGGAGGCGGCCGGCCGCGTCCGTATCGAGGAGACCGAGAAGACCAAGAAGCTCGTCATCACCCCGGACGACGGCAGCGAGGAGACGGCGTTCCCGATCTCCAAGCGCGCCAAGGTCATGGTGCGTGAGGGTGACCACGTCGAGGTGGGCCAGAAGCTCACCTTCGGTGCCACCAACCCGCACGACGTGCTGCGGATCCTCGGTCAGCGCGCGGTCCAGATCCACCTGGTCGGCGAAGTCCAGAAGGTCTACAACTCGCAGGGTGTGTCGATCCACGACAAGCACATCGAGATCATCATCCGGCAGATGCTCCGCCGTGTGACGATCATCGAGTCCGGCGACGCCGAGCTGCTGCCCGGCGAGCTGGTCGAGCGTGGCAAGTTCGAGACCGAGAACCGTCGTGTGGTCCAGGAAGGCGGCCACCCGGCCTCCGGCCGTCCGCAGCTGATGGGTATCACCAAGGCCTCGCTGGCGACGGAATCCTGGCTGTCGGCCGCCTCCTTCCAGGAGACGACCCGAGTTCTGACGGACGCGGCGATCAACGCCAAGTCCGACAGCCTCATCGGCCTCAAGGAGAACGTCATCATCGGTAAGCTCATCCCGGCCGGTACGGGTCTGTCCCGTTACCGCAACATCCGGGTCGAGCCGACCGAGGAAGCGAAGGCCGCGATGTACTCGGCCGTCGGCTACGACGACATCGACTACTCGCCGTTCGGCACGGGCTCCGGCCAGGCCGTTCCGCTGGAGGACTACGACTACGGTCCGTACAACCAGTAAGCGGTAGTTGGCAGCTGCTGGTTGGCAGTCGCCAGTCGCCAGTTGGTAGTACGAAGGGCGGTCACCCCGGTTGCGGGGTGGCCGCCCTTCGGCGTGTCGGGAACCTTTCGGGTTCAGCGCTGCTGCTGCAGGTACGGCTGGAGGTGGTGCAGCCGGGTGTGGTGGTCCGGGTGCGAGGAGAGCAGCTTGCTCAGCGGGCTCTCCTCCGGCGCCACGCCGTTGTTGAGCGCGGCGAGCGCTGCCGTCTGCCGCTGCTCCTCCTGGTGGAGCTTGTCGAGTACGGAGGCCAGCATCGGGGCGAAGCCGAGGGCCGCCGCGTGCTCGTCGGCGCGGAGTTCGGCGCGGCGGCCGACGGCGGCGAGCGCGTACGGCACGCCGAGGATCAGCAGGGGCAGGCCGTACAGGGTGCTGATGGTCGCCATGGCGATGCCGCCGAGGACGAGTACGACGAAGCCGACGCCGAAGCAGGAGAAGGCGCGGGACACCTTGAAGACGATCACAGAGAAGGCGCGCAGGAACCGCCAGGCGAGACGGCCGGGCTGCGCGTACCAGTAGCCGAGGAGACCGGACCAGGCGTGGCCGCCGACGTGGTGGCCCAGCTCGTGTGCCATGACGGCCGCGAGTTCGCCGTTGGGCAGCTCGTTCATGGCGAAGCGGGTGACGCCGACGATGTGGCCGGCGGCGGCGACCGCGTTCAGGCCGTCGCTGTCCTCGACCCAGAGCTCGTAGTTGCGGCCCTCGACGCCCGCGCGGGCGGTGACCTCGCGCCAGACCGGTTCGAGTTTGGCTCGTTCTTGTGGAGTGGGGTAGCGCAGGTGGAGCAAACGGCGCGCGAGGGCGCTCTCGGTGGGCCGGTGGAACACGAGTGCGCCGCTCAGCAGCCAGGCGATGATCACGAGGAACGCCAGGTCGCTGAAGAAGAGGGAGAACATGCTGACGACAAGGAGGCTGCAGAGGAAGTTCGGGAGGTAGAGGAGGAGGTTGCCCACGGCGGTGGCGTCGGTACGGCGCTGGTGGGCGGAGATGTGGACGCGCCCGCGGTCGGTGGAGATGTGGTGGGGGTGGGTGGCGCCGGGCGCCGGGGGCGTGGGGGAGGTGGGGCTCGCTACGGGGGGTGTGAAGGGCGAGGTGGGTGTGGTGGGTGTGGTCGGGGAGTGCTGCGGGGGAGCGTACTGCGGGGGGATGGGCTGGGCGGTGGCCTGGGGGTGGGGCGAGGGCTGGGTGGGGGTCGCGCCGGGGTAGGAGGAGGGACTGGGCTGGTTCGGGGCCGCGCCTGGGTAGGTGGGTGGCTGGGGCTGGTTCGGGGTCATACCCGGGTAGGCCGGGGGCTGGGCGGCGTCCGGGTAGTGGGGTTGCTGGGCCGCGCCGGGGTAGGTCGGGGGTTGGGTGGAGCCCGGGTACGGGGGTGGTTGGTTCGCGCCCGGCGAGGTCGGGGGCTCGGTGGCGCCGGGGTACTGGGGTTGCTGGGCCGCATCGGGGTAGGTCGGGGGTTGGGTGGAGCCCGGGTACGGGGGCGGTTGGTTCGCGCCCGGCAAGGTCGGGGGCTCGGTGGCGCCCGGGTACCGGGGTTGCTGGGTCGGGTACGGGTACGAGGGCGGCTCGGTCGGGTCCGGGTATCGGGGTGGTTGTTGCGTGGCCTGCGGGTACGGGGGAGCGGGCTGGGCGGGGTACTGCGGTGGGGCTGAGCGCTGGGCTGCTGTCTGCTCGGGGTACGTCGGCCGGAACAGGGGCTGATCGGAGGGCTCGGGGTGTTCCGGTGGTGACGAGGGTGGCTGGGTCATGGTCTTCCTTCACGTGCGGGGACGGTGCTGAGCGGTCCGGTCCGATGGGTTCAGCCGATGAGCAGTGAGGCGGGGAGGAGGAGCATGCCGGCGCAGAAGGACATCAGGCCGGTACGGATCCACTGGTGCTTGCATGCGGCGATGCGGCTCGTCTCGGTGAGCGCCGAGGTCAGCGCTGCCGTGGGGTCGCGCTGGGTGTCGGCGAGCGCTGCCGCCAACTGGCCGAGCCGCACGGCTTGTTGGATGTCACCGAAGTAGGAGAGGGGCTGGCCCGGAGCCCACGGTTCGGAGCGGTAGCGGGGCAGCACCGCGAGGAGCAGAGCGAACAGGGACAGCGCCAGGGACGCGGCCCCGAGGGACCAGACGACGGTGCCGAAAGTGGTGAGCGTGGCCGGGTTCCAGTTCCGCCCGGCGAGCAGCCCGCTGAACACGCCGGCGGTCATCCCCAGCGCGGCGACCAGGACGGACGCCTTGCTGTCGGCGCGGGCGATCTCCGTACGGAGGTCCGTGAGGAGGCGCTCGCAGAGCTGGACGGGGTCGGCGGGGGTGCCCGGTGGGGGCGGTGTCGGGGTGGGGCTGGGGTCGAGTGTCGTCACGTAGCGCCGCCTGCCCTGTCCTCCTTGGGGCCGGTATCGGGGCCCTCGGCCGGCCCGTCCGCCGCCGCGCTCTGCTGGTCGGGGAGGGTCGGGGTGCTGCCGTAGCCCGGGGGTGGCTGCCAGGCGGGGGCCGCGGGAGTGGCGTAGGGGCCCGGCGCCCGGGGAGCGGAGTACGGCTGCTGGTACGGGCCTGGGGCGCCGTACGAGGGGATGGTTCCGTAGGGGGTGGCGGTGGGCGGCGTCGGGGGCTGGGCCGTGGGCGGCTGTGGGGCGCCCTGATACGGGCTTGCCGGGGGCGCGTCGCTCCGGGGCCGGTCGGCGGGCTCGGGGTGGCGGCCGGGTTGCGTGTGCGAGGGGTCCAGATGGCCGGGTACGGGTCCCTGCCGGTCCGGGGCGGGTCCCGGTTGCCCCGGGACGAACCCGGGCTGGGCGGGCGCCCCCTGGCCGTACGTCGCGTACGGGTCGTCCAGGGCCGGGGCGCCGTCCGGGAGCGGGGGAGGTGTCTGGGGGACGCCCGGGAGGCGCTGGGTGAGGATGTCGCTGACTGTGCGCAGGGCCAGCTGTTTGGGGCCCTCCAGCTCGAACTTCTCCGCGTTGTCGCCGTGCAGCAGGTCCTTCACCAGGTCCATCTGGGCCTGGATCATGCGGAGTTGGTCGTCCCGCATGCTCGTCATGACCATGCGGGAGTCCTCGGGGTGCTGGGCGAGGTGCAGGGCCCAGGCATGGACGCCGCCCTGTTGCAGGTGCCACTGGTAGAAGGCGACCTTCTGCGCCTCGATCTGCTGCAACTCCAGTTCCTGGTGGCCCTGTTGGATGGAGAGCTGGTGCTGCTGGCCGCTCTGCAGGGCCGCCTGCTCGTAGTCCCAGCGCTGCTGCTGGAGAGCCAGGTGCTGTTGCTGGGCGCCGTACGCCATCGAGCGCTCGATCTGGAGGGCGTCCTGGCCGCGGTTGCGGCGGTCCACCTCCACGTCGATGTCGGAGCCGCGCTGGGCCGCCCAGACCTGCTCGGTAGCCGAGTGGTCGATGGCCTGGAGGCGGCGCTGGTGGTCGATGTTCTCCTGGTCGCGGCGCAGACGCAGGGTCCAGGTCGTCTGGAGGCCGGCCGGGGCACCCAGCGGGCCCAGGACGTTGATCGCCTGGAGGAGCTCCCCTTCCGCCGCCGCGCTGTCCGCGATCGGGAAGCGCCGGCTCACCGGGCGTGCCGCGCGCTGGAGTTCGCCGATGAGCAGGCCCGGCACGTCCCGGTGGCCGCTGCCGACGAACCGGGCCGGGTCGACGACCTGCCAGGACATGTCGATCTCGGCCGAGAACTCGAACGCGTCGTTGTCACTGGGGAGCGTGAGCGTGCCGGAGCACGGGTGCACGCCCATGTCGACCTCGTACACCGCCGTGTAGTGCCGGGCCGCGATCTCGCTGCGGGTCGGGCGGCGGGGCGGGAGGTAGGCCTCGTAGCCGCCCTTGGCGGTCGAGAAGACGAGGGCGTGGTCGATGCGGACCGTCGACTTCAGGGAGAGTTCGAAGCGCGACAGCTGCCGCACGGTGAGCACCGGGTCGATCAACTGGGTGTGCCGGTCCGCGGATTGCTGCCACTCGGGCGGGCGATGGAAGGCGGGCATCGTACGTTGCTCCTCGGTGGGCGCTGGGCGGTGAGCAGGGATGTGCCGACGGGCTAGCGGACGGGGAGCGTGGTGACGAGGCGGGCCGCCACCGCGGGCGGTTGGGCGCCGTCCTCGCCCGGCATCGTCCGCAGGAGATGGCCCAGGCGCTGGTACTCCGCCGGGGTGGTGACCAGGGCCGGGAGCAGAGCCGCCAGAGCCCACTCCGTGGTCGTCGAGCGGTCGGCGACCAGGACCCACTCGCGCAGCACGTCCAGGGCGTGCCGGGTCTCGTTCGGGTCGCCCAGCGCCGCCCGCCACAGGAACGGGATGCCCTGGGCTGCGGCCGAGCGCTCGGTGGCCGACCGTGCGTACCAGCCGAGGACCAGCGGATGGCCGTACCGCTCGTCGTCCTGGGTGTGGCGACAGGCGCTGACGAAGCCGCCGACGGTCAGGTCGTGCACCGCGCGGTCGTCGGGGAGGTGCAGGCGCAGTTCGGCGAGCACGCGGTCGCCGGCCTCGGAGAGGAGCAACAGGGCGACGGCCTCACGCAGTTCGCCGGCCATCTCGCGGTCGAAGGCGTCCTGGGTGGCTGTGTTCCCGTAGGTCCCGTACAGCCCGCGGGCCGCGGTGCGCAGGGCGGCCAGGGCCTGTTCGGGGCGTTCGGCGCCGATCAGCGCGTACGCCCGGACGGCCACCCAGCGCAGTCGCCGGTCCTCGCCCTTGGACCACTCGTCGAGGATGCGCGGGATGTTCGGCGTGTCGATGAGGTGGGCGAGGGTGAGCGCGTTGACGGCCACCAGGCGGTGCCGGAAGCGGTTGGAGGTCGCCCAGGGTTCGATGACCAGGGCCATGGCCGAGGGCAGGTCCGTACGGGCCAGGACGGCCACCGTGGACGCGGCCCGGGTACGGACGAGAGGGCGGCCGTCGTCGGCCAGCCGGCGCAGCCAGTCGATCAGCGCGGGGCGCGCGGAGGGGTGGCCCGTCCAGACCTCGCGCAGGAGTACGAGGGAGGCGCGGTCGTCGGTGAACCGGGCCTTCTGCTGGGTCACCGGGCCCCACTCGGTGTGCTCGTCGTCCTCGTACCGCTCGGCGCGGGCGAGTTGGAGGCGCTTGCCGATGTGGGTGCCGAAGACGGGGACCTCGGGGACGCTCGCCGGGTTCTGGGTCTGCTGGAGGAAGCGGTAGAGCAGATCGCTGAGTTCGGCGGTGAGGGCGTACGGGCCGTCGTCGAACGCGGCCAGCGCGACCAGGAACGCCTTGTCGCGCAGATGGATCGACGCCTCGTCCTCCTCGAACCACTCCTGGACCTGGTTCTCCAGGGAGACCAGGGAGAACTGGGCGACGCCGTTCTCGGTGACCTCGCCGGCCGCGTACCGGCCGAGCAACTGGGCGAACGCGGCGACCTCGCGCAGTTGGTGGCTGCGGCCCAGGAACTCGATGACGTCCGGGAGTTCGAGCAGCTTCGCCGCCGTCCCCTCGTCGTCGGCGGCGACGTGGGTGCGGAGGTGTGCGGCCAGTACGTCGGCCGTGTCCGGCGGCTGCCAGTTGACGACCGGTACGTCCTCCAGGACGGCCGTCGGGCCGACGGTGACGACGAGGTACGCGTCCTGCGCGGTGAGGCGGTCGCGGGCGGCGAGGAGGTGGTGCTCGCGGAGGGGCCGGTCACGGCGGGTGGCGAGGTCGGCGAGGACGTAGCCGCGGGGGTGGGCCGGAGCTCCTTCGGTGGCCGATCCGTCGGCGGCCGCGTCCGGCGTGGTGAACCTGTCCGCCAGGGTGCTCGGGTTCGTGTCGCGGTCGAGCGTGTGTACGGGGGCCGCCCCGAGCCGGTGCAGGAGCATCAGGGCGGCCGTGTGTCTGCCGGTGAAGCGGGCGCCCGACAGGACGAGGACGCGGTCGCGGCGCAGCCGGGCGAGCAGGGCCTCGACGGTCGTGTCGGCGGCGACGAACGAGGCGGCGAGCCGGTCGAGCGTGCTCTGCGGGACCTCGCCGGACGCGGAGGCGGCTGCGGACGGGGCGGACAACCCGGGTATCGACCACTGGTGGATCTCCGTCTTGCTGCCCATGATCACGTCCCCGGTGACCTGGCCGCCGCTGACGCCGTGCTGGCTGCCGCCGACCATGCTGCCGCCGAAGCGGGAACGGTCGCCGACGTTCATGGTCCGGGGGCTGTGGTCGATCAGGTCACGCCGGGCCGACCAGGCGGTCTGGGGCTGCTCGCGCTCCTCCGCTCCCTCCGACCCTTCCGAGCCCTCGGCCTCCTTGGACTCCTTGGAGCCTATGGAGTCCTTCGCGGCGCCGTCTCTGCCGTCGTCGGAGGCGGACGTGTCCTCGGGTCCTGGGCGGGCGGCCTCCGACGCGTCCGGGGCGCTCATGAGCCGTCACCCCCGCTGCGACCGCCCAGGTTGACGTCCCCGGTGACCTGGCCGCCGCTGACGCCGTGCTGGTCGCCGGTCACCACGCTGCCGCCGATGGTCACGGCGCCGTTGAAGTTGAGGACGGGGCCCGGGGCGGGACGGCTCTCGGGGGAGGCGCCCTGTGCGGGCACTCTCGGCGCGGGCGGTGTCTGTGGCGCCGGGCGGTCCCCCGGACCGCCCGGCGCCTCCCCCGTCCCCGTGTCACGGTGGTCTTCGTCGGCCGGTGCTGCCGGTGCCGCCTTGTGGCCGCTGGGCAGCGGGCCGTGCAGCCAGGCCCTCATCGGGCCGTTCTTGGTGTCCACGCCGACCGGGTGGAACTCGTCGGCCGGGATGCCGTGGTGGCCGTGCCGTACGACGCCGGTGTACAGGGCGTCCGAGACGATCAGCGCGAAGTCGTGGGGGCGTTCGCGCAGGGCCGCCCTCAGCAGCTGGGCGTCCAGCAGACGGCAGGCGTTGTTCAGGTCGGTGCCGACCCAGCCGTCGTGCTCGTCCACGGCCACGTAACCGGTGGCCACGACCCCGCGCAGCCGGATCTGGGCCGAGCTGGACGCCATGCGGTTGACGTCCCGCAACTGCGCCGGTACCTCCGCGAGCAGGGCCCGCAGCAGCGCGGTGACCGGGGCGTTCGCGTCGATGAGCTCCATCACGGAGTCCCCGCGGTCGGCGCGCAGGCGACGGGTCTCGTCGATGCCGGCGCTTTCCAGCGCACGGTCGGTGATGGCGTAGAGCATGCGCCGCAGGTACGCCTGTTCCACGTCGTCCCGGTCGCTGAACCTTTCGATGTCCAGCAGCAGGATCGTGCGGCTCACGGGGTCGGTCATGGTCACCCTTCGACACGTGCGGGTTGCTTGCAGCAGCGTGGCGGGTGGGGACGGTGAGGTGTGAGGGCGGATGACGCAGTCGGAGTGTGACGGGATACACAGAAGGGGTGTTTCGAGGTGCGGGTCGGCTGGGGTTGCCGTCTGCTGGGGGCTGCCGCCCCCCAGACCCCCGCTTCGGCCCTGAAGGGGCCTCGTCCTCAAGCGCCGGACGGGCTGGAGTTGCCGGACGCCGCGATCCTTCGCAGGATGTCCGGGCGGCGTATCAGCATCGCCCGCCTGCCCGTTTCCACCGCTTCCTTCTCACGGAGCTCCCGCAGCAGGCGCTGGACCATCTCCCTGGAGGCGCCCACCGAGCCCGCCAGTTCCTGTTTGCTCAGGGGGACGGAGAGTTCGATGCCGTCGGGGGTGCGGCGGCCGTGGGTGCGGGCGAGGTCGAGGAGGAGTATCGCGAAGCGTTCCCGTACGTTCATGGACGCGAACTCCAGGCGGCGCCGGTCCGCGGCCCTGGTGCGGTCGGCAGTGAGGCCCAGCAGCGCGAACGAAACAGCCGGTGAACGGCTGAGGAAGTCTTTGAAGCGCTCGTGTTCGACGACCACCGCCCGCACCGCCTCCAGCGCGGTCACCGTGGCCGACCGGGGGCGCCCGGTGAGCGCCGCCGACTCGCCGACGATGTCGCCGGGGCCGCGCAGTGAGAGGAGCGCCTCGTAGCCGTTGGCGGCCGAGGCGGTGACCTTCGTCCAGCCCTGGACCAGGAAGAGGACATGGGAGGAGGGCTCGCTCTGGTGGATCAGGGTCACCCGGGTGGCGAAGTTCAGCTCGCGGCCCAGAGCCAGGAGGGCCGTGCGGTCTTCCTGTTCAAGGCGGGCGAGGAAGGGCACCCGGTCGTCCAGGCCCCCGTCGTCCAGTGAATACGCGGCCGTCCCGATCACGCTCAGCCCCCGAATCGTCGCAGAATCCCCGCAGCGGATGGATCAAGGTACTGAACAGGCGGTCTCACAGGGTCGTAAAGGGTGTGTTTCAGCCACCTTGGCTCGTAAATGATCGGAGGATGGCGGAAGCTGTCGTAAGCGGTCAAAGAGGGACTCGCGGACCGTCCGGAGCCCGGCGTGTCGTACCCGCCTCCATTTGTTTTGACCGAAGTCGTTGAGGTAGGTACGCTCAGACCTTGTGCCTGGGGTGTGCCCTGGCCCTCGTGCGTGCCTTCGAACCGCGCGGGGAGCCGTAAGTGACCACCGCAATCTGCGCCCTTCTCGCCTCGCGGCGGGAGTCTGCAGTATTCGACACACCCGACCGCGTGGGTCGGTGATGTTCCAGGTTAGCTTCACCATCGGCACACAGAAACCGGAGAAGTAGTGCCTACGATCCAGCAGCTGGTCCGGAATGGCCGGCAAGACAAGGTCAAGAAGAACTTGACGCCCGCGCTTGAGAACTCGCCCCAGCGGCGGGGCGTCTGCACGCGTGTGTTCACGACCACCCCGAAGAAGCCGAACTCGGCCCTGCGTAAGGTCGCGCGCGTGCGTTTGACCAGCGGGATCGAGGTCACCGCTTACATTCCGGGTGAGGGACACAACCTGCAGGAGCACTCCATCGTGCTCGTGCGCGGCGGCCGTGTGAAGGACCTGCCCGGTGTTCGCTACAAGATCATCCGCGGCTCCCTCGACACCCAGGGTGTCAAGAACCGCAAGCAGGCCCGCAGCCGCTACGGCGCCAAGAAGGAGAAGTAGAAAATGCCTCGTAAGGGCCCCGCCCCGAAGCGCCCGGTCATCATCGACCCGGTCTACAGCTCCCCTCTTGTCACGTCGCTGATCAACAAGGTTTTGATGAACGGCAAGCGCTCCACTGCCGAGCGCATCGTGTACGGCGCCATGGAGGGCCTGCGCGAGAAGACCAGCAATGACCCGGTCATCACGCTGAAGCGCGCGCTGGAGAACATCAAGCCGACCCTCGAGGTCAAGTCCCGCCGTGTCGGTGGTGCGACGTACCAGGTTCCGATCGAGGTCAAGCCCGGTCGCGCCAACACGCTCGCGCTGCGCTGGCTGGTCGGTTACTCCCGCGCCCGTCGCGAGAAGACGATGACCGAGCGTCTGCTCAACGAGCTTCTCGACGCTTCGAACGGCCTCGGTGCGGCCGTCAAGAAGCGCGAGGACACCCACAAGATGGCCGAGTCCAACAAGGCCTTCGCGCACTACCGCTGGTAGTCGCAGCCCACATCGAGACCGAGAGAAGACCGAAGCCTTATGGCTACCACTTCACTTGACCTGGCCAGGGTCCGCAACATCGGGATCATGGCTCACATCGACGCGGGTAAGACGACCACCACTGAGCGGATCCTCTTCTACACCGGCGTCAGCTACAAGATCGGTGAAGTCCACGACGGCGCTGCCACCATGGACTGGATGGAGCAGGAGCAGGAGCGTGGCATCACGATCACCTCTGCTGCCACCACCTGTCACTGGCCGCTTGAGGACAACGACTACACGATCAACATCATCGACACCCCCGGGCACGTCGACTTCACCGTTGAGGTAGAGCGCTCGCTGCGCGTCCTCGACGGTGCCGTCACCGTGTTCGACGGCGTCGCGGGTGTCGAGCCGCAGTCCGAGACGGTGTGGCGTCAGGCCGACCGTTACGGCGTGCCGCGCATCTGCTTCGTCAACAAGCTCGACCGGACCGGCGCGGAGTTCCACCGCTGCGTCGACATGATCAGGGACCGCCTCGGTGCGGTGCCGCTGATCATGCAGCTTCCGATCGGTGCCGAGATGGACTTCAAGGGCGTTGTGGACCTGGTCCGCATGAAGGCGCTCGTGTGGTCCGCCGAGGCCGCCAAGGGCGAGATGTACGACGTCGTCGACATCCCGGCCACGCACATCGAGGCTGCCGAGGAGTACCGCGGCAAGCTCGTCGAGGCCGTCGCCGAGCACGACGACGACATCATGGAGCTGTTCCTGGAGGGCCAGGAGCCCACCGAGGAGCAGTTGTACGCCGCGATCCGCGCCGTCACCATCGCGTCCGGCAAGTCCAACGGCGTCACGGTCACCCCGGTGTTCTGTGGCACCGCGTTCAAGAACAAGGGCGTCCAGCCCCTGCTCGACGCGGTCGTGCGCTACCTGCCGACCCCCCTCGACGTCGAGGCCATCGAAGGCCACGACGTCAAGGACCCCGAGGTCGTCGTCAAGCGCAAGCCGTCCGTGGACGAGCCGCTGTCCGCACTGGCGTTCAAGATCATGAGCGACCCGCACCTGGGCAAGCTCACCTTCGTCCGGGTTTACTCGGGCCGCCTGGAGACCGGCACTGCCGTGCTGAACTCCGTCAAGGGCAAGAAGGAGCGCATCGGCAAGATCTACCGCATGCACGCGAACAAGCGTGAGGAGATCGAAGCGGTGGGCGCCGGCGACATCGTCGCCGTGATGGGTCTGAAGCAGACCACGACCGGCGAGACGCTCTGCGATGACAAGAACCCGGTGATCCTGGAGTCCATGGACTTCCCGGCGCCGGTCATCCAGGTCGCCATCGAGCCCAAGTCCAAGGGTGACCAGGAGAAGCTGGGTGTAGCCATCCAGCGTCTCGCGGAGGAGGACCCCTCCTTCCACGTTCACTCGGACGAGGAGACCGGCCAGACCATCCTCGGCGGTATGGGCGAGCTGCACCTCGAGGTGCTGGTCGACCGTATGAAGCGCGAGTTCAAGGTCGAGGCCAACGTCGGCAAGCCGCAGGTCGCGTACCGCGAGACGATCCGCAAGGCCGTCGAGCGTCACGACTACACGCACAAGAAGCAGACCGGTGGTACCGGTCAGTTCGCCAAGGTGCAGATCGCGATCGAGCCGATCGTGGACGGCGACGCTTCGTACGAGTTCGTGAACAAGGTCACCGGTGGCCGTATCCCGCGGGAGTACATCCCGTCGGTGGACGCCGGTGCGCAGGAGGCCATGCAGTTCGGCATCCTGGCCGGCTACGAGATGACTGGCGTCCGCGTCATCCTTCTCGACGGCGGCTACCACGAGGTCGACTCCTCCGAACTGGCGTTCAAGATCGCCGGCTCGCAGGCCTTCAAGGAGGCCGCGCGCAAGGCCAGCCCCGTGCTCCTGGAGCCGATGATGGCCGTTGAGGTCACCACGCCCGAGGACTACATGGGTGAAGTCATTGGCGACATCAACTCCCGCCGTGGTCAGATCCAGGCCATGGAGGAGCGTGCCGGTGCCCGCGTCGTGAAGGGCCTCGTGCCCCTCTCGGAGATGTTCGGCTACGTCGGTGACCTCCGCAGCAAGACCTCGGGTCGCGCAAGCTACTCGATGCAGTTCGACTCCTACGCCGAGGTTCCCAGGAACGTCGCCGAGGAGATCATCGCGAAGGCCAAGGGCGAGTAACGCACCCCCTTTACACGCTTTAGGCTTGACCCGACCGCCGGGGAGACCCGGGAGGGAAATCCCCGGCGGACGGCATCCCAGCAAAGATCACCTGGCGCCGATGAGTAAGGCGTACCAGAACCACTCCGCAGGAGGACCCCAGTGGCGAAGGCAAAGTTCGAGCGGACTAAGCCGCACGTCAACATCGGCACCATCGGTCACATCGACCACGGTAAGACGACCCTCACGGCCGCCATTACCAAGGTGCTGCACGACAAGTTCCCGACCCTGAACGAGGCCTCGGCCTTCGATCAGATCGACAAGGCGCCCGAAGAGCGTCAGCGCGGTATCACGATCTCGATCGCGCACGTCGAGTACCAGACGGAGGGTCGTCACTACGCCCACGTCGACTGCCCGGGTCACGCGGACTACATCAAGAACATGATCACCGGTGCCGCGCAGATGGACGGCGCGATCCTGGTCGTGGCCGCCACCGACGGCCCGATGCCGCAGACCAAGGAGCACGTGCTCCTGGCCCGCCAGGTCGGCGTGCCGTACATCGTCGTCGCCCTGAACAAGGCCGACATGGTGGACGACGAGGAGATCCTGGAGCTCGTCGAGCTCGAGGTTCGTGAGCTCCTCTCCGAGTACGAGTTCCCGGGCGACGACCTGCCGGTCGTCAAGGTCTCGGCGCTCAAGGCGCTCGAGGGCGACGCCGAGTGGGGTCAGTCGGTTCTCGACCTCATGGCCGCCGTCGACGAGGCGATCCCGACCCCCGAGCGTGACGTCGACAAGCCGTTCCTCATGCCCGTCGAGGACGTCTTCACGATCACCGGTCGCGGTACGGTCGTCACCGGCCGTATCGAGCGTGGTGTCCTGAAGGTCAACGAGACCGTTGACATCATCGGCATCAAGCAGGAGAAGACCACCACCACGGTCACCGGCATCGAGATGTTCCGCAAGCTGCTCGACGAGGGCCAGGCGGGCGAGAACGTCGGTCTGCTCCTCCGTGGCATCAAGCGCGAGGACGTCGAGCGCGGCCAGGTCATCATCAAGCCGGGCTCGGTCACCCCGCACACCTCGTTCGAGGCGCAGGCGTACATCCTGTCCAAGGACGAGGGCGGCCGTCACACGCCGTTCTTCAACAACTACCGCCCCCAGTTCTACTTCCGTACCACGGACGTGACCGGTGTCGTTACCCTCCCCGAGGGCACCGAGATGGTCATGCCGGGCGACAACACTGAGATGACCGTCGAGCTCATCCAGCCCATCGCCATGGAAGAGGGCCTGAAGTTCGCCATCCGTGAGGGTGGCCGGACCGTGGGCGCCGGCCAGGTCATCAAGATCAACAAGTAGTTCTTGTTGGCTTGACAGCCTGACCCGGTAGCTCTCACGAGCTTCCTGAGGAGGCCCGTACGACTTCGGTCGTACGGGCCTCTTCGCTGTGCCCGGGTTTGCCTGGTTGCTGTAACGAAACTATTCGGCGCGTACGACCCGTTCCCCCCGCTGGTCACTCCCCCCACTATTTGTCATGCCACTGACCAAATTCGGGCGGAGGGGTGGGTACGTCATGTCTGGGTCCGTCAGCCGAAGGGCTGTGCTCGGTGCGGGGGCCGGTCTTGCCGCGGTGCCGGTGCTGTCGGGGGTCGCACGGGCGGGAGAGGGTGCGGTGCGCCGCACGGACCCCGGTGCGTACATCTCGTTCACCGGCGGCGCGTTCGCGGTCGTCGGGGCGCCGGTCGTCGTCAGCGCCGACGACCACCCCGGAGTCGTACGGGTCGCCGGTGACCTGCGGGACGACATCGAACGCGTCACGGGCGTACGTCCGGCTGCCACCGTCGCCCGCGAGGTGATCCTCGTCGGCACGATCGGCCGCAGCCCGCTGATCGACGGTCTGGTCCGCGCCGGCAAGCTGGACGTCGGGGGCATCGCCGGCCGCTGGGAGACCTCGCTCCAGACGGTCGTGGAGAACCCGATGCCGGGCGTCGACCGGGCGTTCGTCATCGTGGGCAGCGACCCGCGCGGCACGATCTTCGGGGCGTACGACGTCTCGTACGGCATCGGAGTCTCGCCCTGGTACTGGTGGGACGACGTACCGCCGGTCCACCGGGACGCGGTGTACGTGCTGCCGGGGAGGCATACGCAGGGCACCCCGGCCGTGAAGTACCGCGGGATCTTCGTCAACGACGAGAACCCGGCACTCGGTACCTGGGCCCCTCGGTTCTTCGGCCCCGGAAAAGCGCCGGGTCACCCCGGAGGCTTCAACGCGGCCTTCTTCGAGCGGGTCTTCGAGGTGCTGCTGCGCCTGAAGGCGAACTATCTCTGGCCGGCCGTGTGGGGCAGGGCGTTCGCCGAGGACGATCCGGAGAACCACGCGAGTGCGAAGGCGTACGGCATCGTCATGGGCACGTCCCACGAGGCGCCGATGATGCGGGGCATCGAGGAGTGGAACCGGCACGCGGTACCGGCCGTGCGCGACAGCGCGGGGAACGTGGTGACTCCGGGGCGGGACCCGTACGGGGGCACGGGCGAGTGGTCGTACCGTCGGAACGCGGCGGCCGTCCGGGCGTACTGGCGCGACGGCATCCAGCGGATGGTGGACGAGGAATTCGAGGGCGTCGTCACCCTCGGCATGCGCGGCAACGGCGACACGAGCCTCCCGGACGGCGACGGCATCGAGCTGATGCGGGAGATCATCGAGACGCAGCGCGGGATCATCGCGGAGGTGACCGGCAAGCCGGTGCAGGAAACCCCGCAGGTGTGGACCCTGTACAAGGAGGTCCAGCGCTACTGGGACCGGGGGTTGAGAGTCCCCGGCGACGTCACCGTCGTCCTGACCGACGACAACTGGGGCAACATCCGCAAGCACCCGGACCCGTCGGAGCCGGCGAGGGGCGGCGGCTACGGCCTGTACTACCACTTCGACTACGTGGGCGTAGGCCGCAACTACAAGTGGGTGGACACGACTTCACTGCCCAACCTCTGGGACCAGCTCCACCAGGCCCACGCGTACGGCAACCACGGCCTGTGGGTGGCGAACGTCGGAGACCTGAAGGGCAACGAACTTCCGGCGGAGTTCTTCCTCGACTACGCCTGGAATCCGGCCCGTTGGGACTCGTCCAACCTGGAGGAGTGGGAACGGCGGTACGCCCGCCAGAACTTCGGCGCCGAGCACGCGACGGCGATCGCGGCGGTACTCGCCGAGTACGGGCGGCTGCAGGCCCGCCGCAAGCCCGAGTTGCTCAACCGCCGCATCACACTCGACCCCGCGAAGGACCCGACGAAAGACGAGTCGGCGATCGTGTACGACGACCAGGAGACCCCCTTCGCCTTCGGGCACCGGGAGTTGGAGCGGGTGACGGAGGACTGGCGGAAGCTGGGGAATGAAGCGGAGCGGGTGGGCAGGAGCCTGCCGGCCCGGTCGCAGGACGCGTGGTACGAGCTCGTCGGGTACGCGGTGGAGGCTACCGCGAACCTGTACGGCCTGCGCGAGGCCGAGTTCAAGAACCTCCTGTACGCGTCCCAGGGGCGCGCGGCGACCAACGACCGCGCGGCGGAGGCGGAAGCGGGCCTGGAACGGGACTTCGCGCTCGCCGACCGCTTCAACCACCAGGTGGTGGGCGGCAAGTGGGAGGGCTTCCAGACCCAGCCGCACATCGACTACGGGGACGTGGCACGGTACGGGCCCAACGCGCCCTGGCAGCAGCCCGAGAAGAACAACGTGGCGTTGCCGGATGTGCTGTTCCCGGCGGTGCGGCGCCTGGAGCTGCCGGTGGACGGGGAGTTGGGGGTGTCGGTCGACGGGGCCGAGGACTCGGGGGAGTGGTGGCCGGCGGGATCCTCCGGTTCGGCCGCACTGCCGGTGTTCAGTCCGTACCAGACGCGGCCCGGCCAGTACGTCGAGGTCTTCAACCGAGGGCGTACGCCCTTCGAGTACCGGGTGGAGTCGTCGGCGCCGTGGCTGGTGATCGACCGGCGGAGGGGGCGGGTCGAGCAGCAGGTGCGACTGGCGGTTTCGGTGGACTGGGCGCGGGTGCCGGACGGTCGTACGGACGCGTTGCTGACGGTGTCGGGTGCGGGGGCGTCGGTGACGGTCGGGTGCGTCGCGGAGAAGCCGTCGCGCAAGCAGCAGCGAGGGCTGCGGGGGTTTGTGGAGGCGGGGGGCTATGTGGCGATCGACGCCGACAACTACATGCGAGGGGTGGGGAGTTGGCGGCGGTCGAACCGTATCGGCCGCACGGGCGCGGGGATGACGCCGTGGCCGGTGACGGCTCCGCGTCGCACGCCGGGCGGGGGTTCGGACGGGGGTTCGGACGGGGCTTCCTCCGCACGTCTGGAGTACGAGGTCAGCCTGCTGTCGGCGGGTGAGGTGACGGTGTGGGCGTATCTGTCGCCGCGCAACCCGACGCTCCCGACGGGCGGGCTGCGCTACGCGGTCTCGTTCGACGGGGCCGAGCCGCAGCAGGTCGACATCCACGCGGTCACGGGTGCGAACGACGGCCTGATGAACAAGCAGTGGGCCCGCCACACGTCCGACAACGTGAACGTGACGGCGACCAGGCACACGGTGGCTGCGGCGGGCGTCCACCGGCTGAAGTTCTGGGCGGTCGACCCGACGGTGGTGGTGCAGCGCCTGGTGATCGACACGGGCGGGCTGACACCGACGTATCTGGGACCGCTGGAGAGCCGTCGCGTTCGCTGAGCAGGCAACAGGCAACAGGCAACAGGTCATCGGCAGTTGGTCATCGACGAAGGGGCCGTACATGAACGTCTTCCGCATGCCCGTTTCCGCCGTGGCGCTGGCGGGGGTGGCTCTCCTGATCACCGGGGCAGCCGCCCAGCCGGCGTCGGCGCACCCGGAGCCCGTCCCGCTGAGGACGCTGGCGGCCGGTACCGGCGTACGCATCGGCACGGCCGTGGACATGGCGGCGCTGGCCGACGACACGACGTACCGCAGAACGACCGCACGGGAGTTCAACTCGGTGACCGCCGAGAACGTCATGAAGTGGGAGTCGGTGGAGCCGAGCCGGGGGACGTACAAGTGGGGGCCGGCGGACGACCTGGTCCGCTTCGCGCGGGCGCACGGGCAGGCGGTACGGGGGCACACGCTGGTGTGGCACAACCAGTTGCCGGGTTGGCTGACGACGGGGGTGGCGGACGGCTCGATCGGGGCGACCGAGCTGCGGGCCGTACTTCGGGACCACATCACCAAGGAGGTGAAGCGGTACAAGGGCCGGATTTATCAGTGGGACGTGGTGAACGAGGTCTTCGAGGACGACGGTTCGTTCCGGAACTCCATCTGGCTGCGTGAGCTGGGCCCGTCGTACATCGAGGACGCCTTCCGCTGGGCCCACGCGGCCGACCCGAAGGCCAAGCTGTTCCTGAACGACTACAACGTCGAGGGCGTCAACGCGAAGTCGACGGCCTACTACGACCTGGCGAAGCGGCTGCGGGCGGAACGGGTCCCGGTCCAGGGCTTCGGCATCCAGGGGCACCTGGCCATCCAGTACGGCTTCCCGGGCCAGGTCGCCGAGAACCTCGCCCGCTTCGAGAAGCTGGGCATGCAGACGGCGTTCACAGAGGTCGACGTACGCATGATCCTGCCGGTGGACGCCACGAAACTGGCGACGCAGGCGACGTACTTCCGGGGGCTGCTGGACGCCTGCCTCCAGGCGCGGCGCTGCACTTCGTTCACGGTGTGGGGCTTCACGGACAAGTACTCGTGGGTGCCCGGGGTCTTCGGTGGCCAGGGTGCGGCGACGCTGATGGACGAGGAGTTCGGGCGGAAACCGGCGTTCGCGGCGGTGGCGGAGGGGCTGGGGGAGGGGGCCTGACGGCTCGCGGTGACGGTCGGCCGGCGTGATCGGGACGTAACGTGTCACCAAATTCACGGCAATGATTCACAATCCCCCTCCCTGCGGACCCGGTTCTGTGTGGCGAAGGCGTCGATCTCCCCGATAAATTCTGTTCTTTGATCGCACTGTTGTTTCACGGGGGATCCACCATGAGTGATCTGCGTCTCGACGACACGATATTCGCGGACCTGAAAAAGACCTTTTCGTCCATAAGTGACCGGATGGAGACGACCCGGCGCAGCCTGCGCAGCGCGGACGCCTCGTGCGTCGGCGAGAGCGGACTGGTTGATGACGTGCAGGACTTCGCCGACGACTGGGGCTACGGCATCAAGCAGCTCGGCAAGCACACCCAGGGTGCCGTGAAGATGATCAACAAGATCGCCGAGACCTTCGACGGGCTCGACCTGGAGCTGGCCGAGTCGCTCAAGGCCGCCAAAGCCTCGAAGAAGGGCAAGTGACGTGGCCGGCCAGCGGATCGTCCCGCCGAGCATAGGTTGGGATCCCACCCCGGGGGATGTCGAGGACACCCGGGAACTCGCCAAGCGGCTCGGCAAGCTGGCGAGCGAACTCGGCACCGCGCTGGGGAAGTTGGAGCGGATCGAGTGCGGCGCCTGGAAGGGCAGGACTGCGCTCGCGTTCACCGAGTACATAGGCGAGGACGTCACCCCGCTCATCCGCAAGAGCCACGAGTCCTTCGACAAGGCCTCGCGGGCCCTGCACCGATGGGCGGGTGAACTCCAGGACTTCCAGGACGAGACGGACCGCCTGGACAAGTCCGCCAAGGAGAAGCTGGACGCCCAGGTGCAGGCCAAGGAAGGCACCGACGAGTACGGCAAGGCCTCCGGTGACGTGAACGGGGCCATCCAGAAGGTCCACGAACTCGAAGAGCGCTACCGGCGGGCCGCCGGTCACATCAGCAGAGAGCTGGACAAGGCCGCCGACATCGCCCCCAACGAGCCCGGCTTCTGGGACAAGCTCGGCACGGGGATCGCCGATGCCTGGGGTGCCACGGGCGACTGGCTCACGGAACACGCCGACCTGATCAAGGCGATCGGTGATGTGCTCGGCGACATCACCGCGGTGCTGGGCATGCTGGCCATCGTCACGCTTCCCTTCCCACCCCTCGCGGCCATCTTCGGCACGGCCGCGCTCATCGGCGCGGGGCTCACGCTGGCGGCTCATGGCATCGCCAAGGCGGCTGGTGCGGATGTGAGCTGGACGCAGGTGGGGCTCGATGCCGTGGGGTTGCTGCCGGGGATCGGGATGTTCGGGAAGGGGGTCAAGGTGGTCGGCGCCGCCAAGGCCGCGGCGACGGCGAGCAGGCTGGGCAAGGGCTTTCAGGTAACCAAGATCGCCGGTGAGTCGCGAGTCCTCCTGGCCTTCGGTAAGGAAGCCCAGGGACTCGCAGGAGGGCTGGGAAAGGCCGGCCTGGTGAAGATCGGGGGCATGTCGCGCAATGCCTACGAGGTCGCGCATACCGGCAGCGGCTTGATGTCACGCATGGGGGGCCTCTCCGTCGCGGGCTATCACCAGGGTCAGTTGATCGGCACCAAGGGAGCCGGTCTCCTCGGGATGAAGGTCAGTCCGTTCGGAGCCGGAGGCATTGCCCTAGACGCGGGTCTCAAGATTGCTCCCAAGATCTACGCGCACGTGGCTGGTGACTAATCCGGGAACTGATCTCGGCTGACCGGCCGTTCGATGCCGTGTGGCATGGTGACGTGCGGCATGCGAGGTCCTAAGCAGCTACGAAGGAGGATTCGTACAGATATGAGCGTCTGGGAGCCTGAACCGGATGAGATATTCATTGCTCGCGCTCCGGTCACCTTCGCCACGGGCGCGGCCACACGCGTCAGCGGGATGCGATGGTTTCGCGACCCCGAGCGCAACGACATTCAGAGCGAACTCGTCGGCTGGCCCGAAGGGCCGACGTATGCAGCACATTCCGTGGGAGGCACGGCCGCTCGGACCACCGCCAAGGGTGTGGCGACCGTGGTGGGCGTCGCCGTCCTGGCTTTCCTCTCCGCACACGGAGGGAACCTCAGCGGCTTCTCGGGCTCCGAGCGAGGCACGGACACCTCGGACGACCAGGCGGACGAGATCGACGACTTCCCTGTGATGTGGGCTGAGCCTGGCAGCATCGCTCGTGCCTTGCCCTGGCAGCTGGACCCCAGCCGCTCCTCCGAGAAGCGTTACCGCACGCACGCGGTCATCACTGACCGTCGGCTCGTGATCGTAGGCTTCCCTTATATAAAGGGACACCACTATCGCGTGGACGATGATTTTCTCTGGGCGACCCCTCGGTCCACCATCGAGAAAATCGAACTGCGTGACTTCAAATCCGGGCAGGATACGAAGATTGCCTTTACGGACGGCTCATGGTGCAGGCTGAGCAGCATGAATCGAGAAAGGCTCACTCGGTATCTGATCGAACCTCTCGACTTCATTCCGCTGGACGCCCTCACACCGGCACAGCGGAACACCGCCGAAGCCTTTGCGGTGGCCCAGGCGCCGGATGCCGAGCTGCCGCTGGTGAAGCGGAACTCGTGCGGTTGTTTCCGGGTCGAGGTCGTGGCACTGAGCGCGGTTGACGCGGTCTTCGGCCACTCCGGTCTGGACATGGTCATGGACGCGAATGGCACCGAACTCAAGCTCACTGAGTACCACCCGGAAGACTTCCTGACCTGACAACAGTGCTGCACCCGACCAGAACGGCTTACCTCGCCACATGCTCCCCGCCGCCGACTCCACGACCGCTCAGCACGTCAATTCCGCGGACGGCAACTTCCCGCCCCTCTGGTTCCTGGCTCCGGAGGGCTTTTTCACCCTGCCTGTCGCCGCCACCCCCGAAGAACGCGCCGCCCGCGCCCACTCCTTCGTACGAGAGCTGTACTCCCGAGGCGACGAGAACGTCTGGGAGCCCGCTGCCCCGTACTACGCGGCGATAGCCGAGATGATGGGGAACACCGGCGTCTCGTACGCCGCGATGGGTCTGTTCTCCACGGTGGAGGAGGACGACTCCGCCACCGAGGAGCCAACCAGGTACGAACCCTCCGACGGCATCGCCCAATGCGCCCTCACCGTGGCCATCGCCCCCACAGATCAGAAACCCGGCGACACCGACGTCGTCGCCCAGGGCATCCTCGCGATGCTCTCCAGTGACCCGTTCAACGACGCCATCTGGCTCGATCTGCCGTGCGGGCCGGCGGTCTCCTGCATCACGGTGCGCGAGTACGACCTCAATCCCGAGATGACGGCCGACGCGGAGGAGGCCAAGCTCCTCACCGGGCAGATACAGGTCCATGTCCCCTTTCCCACGGGCCCGTTCACAGCGGTCTTCACCCTCCATACGGCTTCCATGGACCACTGGGCCCAGATCTACGGCCTGATGACGGCCATCCTCCAGACGCTCTCGTTCGTCGACCCGACCGCGGAATCGGCGGAGGACCCGATAGAGGCGTGACCTCACCCCACCCCGCACTCCGCCCAGACCGTCTTCCGAGGGCGCGGCCCCAGCCCCACCCCCCACCGGTCCGCCAACGCCTCGACGATCACCAGTCCCCGCCCCGACTCGCTGTCCGGTGCCGCCTCCCGCACCCCCGGCAGCAGGTCGTCCCGGGTGTCCGTCACCTCGATGCGGAGGGTGGTGTCGATGACGTACAGCATGAGCCGGAAATCGCGCCCAGGTACGCGGCCGTGGGTCACCACGTTCGCCGCGAGTTCCGCGACGAGATGCTCCGCGGGGTCCAACGGGAGCCCCCAGTCGCGCAGTTGCTGTACCGCGAGCTGACGGGCCTGCCTGGCTCCACGCGGCGTGGGCGGCAGGAGGGCGCTGAAGTTGCGGATGTGGCCGGTGTATTGGGTCCGGTGATCGGCGGTTTCCTGATTCATGTCACTCAGCGTGGCTGAACATGTTTGCCTTGACGTGCGGTGACGCCTGTGCGTATCCGCGCTGTCCGGTTCTTGTCTCGCTCTGTCTCGGCTGTCTCGGATGACGTGCGGGTACGGGTGCGCGTTGGAGGTGGGTGGGCATGAGCAACGAAAACGACGGTATTGAAGGTGTGGACGAGTCCGGCTGGGACCTCGAACCCGGTGACGAGAGTGCGCCGTTGATCGAGGCGGTCGGGCGACTCGTCAAGTTCTGCCGTGAGCAGGCCGGGATGAGGGTGGCCGACTTCGCCCAAGTCATGGGGTACGGCGAGGACATGATCCGCAAGATCGAGCGCGGGGACCGGATTCCTCGGGTGGAGTTCCTGGACCGGGCCGACGAGATCCTGAACGCGCGTGGGCATCTGCGGGCGTTCCTGGAGGACGTGGAGAAAGCTCGGTACCCGAAGAAAGTGCGGGATCTGAAGCAGAAAGAGGACAGGGCGGTTGAGCTTCAGCTGTACAGCAACCACAACATCCACGGTCTGTTGCAGACGCCGGAGTACGCGCGGGTGTTGCTGGGGACGTGGAGGCCGACGTACTCGCCAGGAGAGCTGGAACGCATGCTGGCAGGACGCGTGGCTCGCAAGTCCATTTTCGAGCGCGAGCCCGCGCCTGAACTGAGCTTCGTGCAGGAAGAGGTCACGCTGCGCCGCCCGGTTGGAGGCACAATGGTGTTGCGTCGGCAGCTTGAGCACATGCTGGAGGTTGCCCAACTGCCTTATGTGGAACTCCAGGTGATGCCAACAGCCTGCGCGAACCATCCGGGAACGGGTGGGCGGATCCAGGTGATGAAGTTCGCGGATGGGACGGGGGCCGGGCGGATGGACGACGATTTCGGAGGGCGGCCGGTGTCCAACCTGAGGCAACTCCGGGTCCTTGAGCTGCGGTATGGCATTATCCGGGCCCAGGCTCTCTCACCGGAAGAGTCGGTGGCGTTCATTGAGCAAGTGCTGGGAGAAACATGATCCGTAGGGAATCCGGGTTGTCGTGGTACAAGAGCAGCTACAGCGACAGCAGCAACGGCAACGACTGCGTCGAGATAGCCACCGCACCCGATGGCATCCACGTCCGCGACTCCAAAGCCACCCAGGGCCCCCGTCTCACCCTCGCCCCCACCACCTGGGCCGAGTTCATCTCGTACGCGTCCGGCAGTTGATCACACCGGTGTAGCCTTTCCGCTCCCTTTGGAATCCCTTGGGACATCGGAGAGGTCTGAATGAACCGAAGACGTACAGCCGCCGTGATCGCAACAGCAGGGGCCCTCGCGCTCTCGGTGCTCAACGCCCCGGCCGCGCAGGCGAAGGACACGGGCATCGTCGTGACGGACCTCGTCATCAACGACTACAAGCCGATCGTTGTCGGCACGTCGAGGGTGGTGGAACCGCCCGTCAGCCTCTATGTAACCCTGCCTGCCGGGTACAGCACGGCTGATTCGTTCCGCTGGGACGTGTCCCCCTTCCTTTACCGGGGAAGCCTGGCCAACCATGGGTACAACTACGTGGGGCTAGGCAGTCTCACCTGCTACGAGCTCAGCTCCCAGAAGGCCCGTTGCGAGGGCCACCTCCGTATCGATCCCGATCCGACGCGCTACGACGTCGACTCCAACAGCGACGCCACAAAGTGGAAGATCGGCTTGCACCTCAGACTGCTCAAGGCCAATGGCAACCTCCAGGCTGAGGAGAGTGAGTCAAGGCCCGGAACACTCTCCCTCCGCCGAGCCGCCAAGCTCTCCGTCGCCGACGCCACCCCCGAGCCTGTCGCCAAGGGCAAGAAGCTCACCCTCAAGAGCAAGCTGACCCGGGCGAACTGGACCACCAAGAAGAACGATGGCTACGGCAACAGCAAGATCAGTCTCCAGTTCCGCGCCAAGGACGCCACCTCGTTCAAGACGCTGAAGACGGTCAAGACCAACAGTGCGGGTGCCCTGAGCACCGCAGTCACCGCCACCACCGACGGGTTCTTCCGGTGGGTGTACTACGGCAATACCGTGACCGGCACCGCGACCAGCGGCCAGGACTACATCGACGTGCGCTGACCTGACGCCCGACCAGTTGGGTTGACCGTCTGTCGGAGCCGCGCCATGTGTGTGCGGCGCCGACAGACGGCGCGCTGCGGTCGGCCGGACTTCGGCTACTGGTCCGCGAAGATCTCCGCAGCGGAGGTGGCGGTGAGGGCGCGGGTGAGCCAGGTGCGCAGGGTCTCGGTGTCGTCGCAGGCCGTGATCCGGTCACGGATCTCGTCGGTCACGTCGAGGCCGCGCTGCTCCAGGACGAGCAGTATGGCGGCGGCCTGGCCCTCGGCTTTGCCTTCGGCCTTGCCCTGCGCTCGGCCCTGTGCTCGCCCTTCGTCGCGGATCTCTTCCGCGATGTAGGACTTGTAGAAGGAGAGGTCCACGGCCACCAGTTTCCTCCAGTACTGCCTGGCCGGGCGGTCGCCCAGGCCTTGTGCGGTGAATTCGATGATCGGGTCTGCGATGTCCTCGGGCTCACCCTGCAGGGCGGTGGACAGTGCTTTCAGTATGACAAAGATGTCCGGATCGGTCGCGTGCGTGATGGCGGACAGGGTGGCCAGTGCGAGGTCGGCGCGGGCCTCGTCCGGGTCGGTGACGACGGGGGTGTTGTGCGGTCCCACCACGAGGGGCGTGAGGGTGAGCGTGGGCAGTCCGGGCGGGCCACTGGTCACCGGTTGCTGGGCCCATTTGGCGACGGCGCGGTCCTGGCACACGACCATGAGCGCGGTGGGTACCTTGTACGTGGTCCACAAGTACGACGTGTAGTACGCCCAACTCGCGGGCTTGGCCAGGTTCTTGGTGCGCTGGGACTCGATGGCGAGGAGATAGGAGCCGTGCTCGGCGCTCCTCAGCCGTAGGAGGGTGTCAACGCGACGTTCGACGGGCTCGGTCTCGGTGAGGTCGGTGGGCATGACGGTGACTTCCACCGGGGTGGGGAGGGAGAAGCCGAGCGCGTCCGAGAGGCGGCTGAAGAGGCGTGGATCGTGCTGGAAGATGCGGTGCATCGCTTCATGGGGCGCGCTGACCATAAGGGTCCCTGGGAGTGTGAGTTGGTACGAGTCATACGGGAAGAAATTGCCTATGGCATGTGCCAGGACGAATCTTGCTGCGAGCGTAGGAGTTCAACACGGCCTGGCAGCAGCCAAGTTGGTGATGTTCACCCTGAGAGGTGAAGGACTCCGAGAGCTGATTCGCTGTGGAGTTGACGGCATTCGCCGCATCTGCCGGGCTCCGGACCGCGGAAGGCCCGCTCACAGCCGTCGCAGTTCTGGAGTGGGTGCCGGACGGGTGATGGCCCGGCCGGTGCGCGGTACGGCGCCGGGGGCGGCAGTTTCTCGGTGAGGCGGTGGGCGAGGAATGCGGCTGGGCGGCGCATGCCTTCGGGTGGGAGGTCGCTGGTCAGTGCGTGTCGTACGGCGGTGGGGCTGGTGTCGCGTTCCAGCCAGGCGGCGACGCCGGGTGCGAGGTGGGCCGTGTCGCAGGCGGACAGGAGCAGGTCGGGGTCGTGGCGGCGCAGGCCGGCGAGGAGGTCGGTCGCGGCCTGGAGAAGGCCCTGCCCCTTGTATGTGGGCTGCGGTACGGCGGGGAGGGGCTTGCGTGGGGTGCGCTTCTTGGGCGGGCCGGGGGTGCTGGTGGGGTGCGCGGGGCGGGTGGGCTCGGCGGCCCTGTGCTCGGGGGCGGGCGCGTGGTGGGGAGCGGGCCCCGGACGTGACGCCGGTCGGGGCTTGGAGTCCGAGTCCGGCTCAGACTCCGGCTTGGTACGGCGATCGGCGTGGCCCTCGGTGTGGCGTCCGGGCTGGTTGCAGGAGACGGTGCGGGTGACGATGTTGCCGCCGGTGGTGCGTTCGCGGGTTCGGCGCAGGTAGCCGTGGGTTTTGAGTTCGCGCAGGGCGGCGGCGATGCGGTCGGGGCCCTCGGGGAATCTCTTGGCGAGGGTCTTGATGTCGACGGGGGAGCCCGGGGCCAGCGACTGGATGTGGGTGCCCAGCCCGATCCCGAGCAGCGACAGGTCGGGGTGCTGGGCGAGGTGGTTGCCGATCACCGTGAAGCGGGTGGTGTGGCGGACGTTGTCGTGGATCACCCCGGAGACGCCGGATTTGGGGCGCCGCTGGGGGTGATTTTTGCCCGCCGAGCGGGACTGGGCGCACGGGGGCGCACTAGGGTTCTGCGTATCCATCGGGAAGCTTCTATCTTCCTTGGTGGTCAGGCCCTCGCATTGGGATTGCAGTCCCGGCGAGGGCCGTCGCATGTCTGGAGTTGTCTGTGACGTGGTCGTGCCGCGTTGGGCTGAGCGTAAGGCAGGCAACCGGGCACAAATCCAGCGAAGTTGCTGATGTTCACTCGGGCGAGTGAGTCCGCGCGGAAGCGGCCGTGGCCGCCCCCTGTCCGGCGAACGGGAGGGAAGGTGCGGTTTGGTGGGTTCTTTTATCTCCCGTGTTTCTTTGAAATAGAGCGCCGGGCCCGCCTGCGCACACGCCACCGGGACACACGTTCCCGGGTTCCGGTGTGACCTGTGCGTTCGGGGTGTACGCCGAAACGACAGATGGCGCCAGGGCGTCCTCAGGTATGCGAGGGCTACTCCAGCAACAGGCTTACCCGCAGGCCGAGTTCATCTCGTACGCTTCCGGCAGTTGATCGAGCGACTGTTGGAAGAAGGTGTGCATGAACACAGGTATACGGGGCCGAAGACGTACCGCCGCTGTGATCGCAACAGCAGGGGCCCTCGCGCTCTCGGTGCTCAACGCGCCGGCCGCGCAAGCGCAGGACACGGGCATCGTCGTGACGGACCTTGTCATCAACAACGGCAAGCCGGTGGTGGTCGGCACGTCGAGGGTGGTGGAACCGTCCTTCACCTTCGATATGACCCTGCCTCCGGGGTACGACACGAACCACCCGCTCCGCTATGACGCGCAACCCTTCCTGTACCAGCGAAGCGTTCTGTCTCCCGAGGTACAGCTGAGCCTCAGGACCTGCTACGAGGTCAGCCTCAAGAAGGCCCATTGCGAGGGCACGCTCTCCATCGACCCCGATCCGTCGCAGGGGCAGATCGTCTCCAACCGTGACGCCACCAAGTGGAAGATCGGCGTGGCCCTCGCGCTGTTCAAGGCCAACGGCGAAGTGGTCCAGGAGTTCGAGACAAGGCCCGGAGGTGTCTCCCTGAGGCGTGCCGCGAAGCTCACCGTCGCCGACGTCACGCCCGAGCCGGTTGCCAAGGGCAAGAAGGTCACTGTCGTGGGCAAGTTGACCCGGGCGAACTGGAGCACCCACAAGAACGGTCCCTACGCCGGCAGTAGCGTGAGTCTTCAGTTCCGTGCCAAGGGTGCGAGCACCTTCAAGACGCTCAAGAAGGTCACCACCAACAGTGCGGGTGCCCTCCGTACTCAGGTCACGGCCTCCACCGACGGGTTCTTCCGGTGGGTGTACTACGGCAACACGACCACCGGCACCGCGACCAGCGGCCAGGACTACATCGACGTGCGCTGATCGTCGTACGACGTCACCGGGGTCGTTCGGGACCCTCCGGTCAGTGCGTGAGCCGTGCGCCCAGCAGTGGCAGCAACCGCTCCCGCAACAGTCGCCGGGCCGGGTCCCAGGACGCCCACAGGAGTTTGTGGCGGGTGCCGTCCGTCATGACCACCTCCAGGCCGGAGGTGGTCACCCCGCCGTGCAGACGTGCCGTGGCCATTTCCGCGAACGGGATCAGCTTGTTCGTGGGGTGAGCGGCCAGGACCGTCGCCGGGTCGTGGGCGATGAGCCGGTAAGGATCCCGTGCCGTCGGGCCGGAGCCGGAACTGTAGGAGTTCGCCACCGTCGTCATGAAGCCGCTGCGGATGCGCAGCAGGCCCTCGGGGAGCAGCCACAGCTCGCCGTGGATCCAGTCCAGCCAGCCTGTCGTACAGGTACTGGTCAGCAGGCGGGCCTGCACCAGGCGTACGCGGGACGCGCGGGCCACCGATTCCGTCAGCAGCGCGCTCCACGCGTCGAGGGACGAGACCCGGTGGCGTTCCTGGACGAACCCGGCCTTCACGAGGAGGAAGACATGCGCTCGGCCGGCTCCGTACAGCTGCACGACGAGTTGGCCCGCCCAGGCCGGGGACGTGATCCGTACCTCCAGGGCGGTTACGTCCGCTGCCCACAGGCCGTCCGAGACCTGCAAGCCCTCTGCCCGCCAGTCCCGTATGTGCGACTCCAGGCGGGTCGCCGCCTCGTTCAGGTCCATGTCATGCGTCACACCAGGATCATGGCCGATGCCGCCGACCGGGGGACACGCCCCGTGCGCGTTTGACCTTCGTCACCCTGCGGGTATTCTCTCCGGCTCGATTGGCGGAGGCGCTGCCCCGTATGGCAGACTGTCCGAGTTGCTCGGTCGAGTTGTCGATGCTGCGCGCCTCCCGCCGGGAGGACCGAAAGCGAGTCCCACAGTACTCGTCGCCCAATCTGTCGTAAGGCAGCGCTGGGGCGGACGTACGGGAATCTTTCGGGAAGTGTCAGTGCGGCACCGGCCAGGCGCCCGGTGGGTTCGCGTCAGGAGAATTTGACGCAGTCGCCCCCGGCCCGCGGTTCCGGAAGGGTCGTGCTTCCCGTGCAGGGACGTCTCATATGGGACATCTGTGTCGGTGAGAGCGCGACACACCCGACCGCGTGGGTCGGACAAGCAGGACGGCGAAGTGAGTACGGAACACCGGGTTCCAGAGCGTACGAAGAGACAGGACTACTGAGTAGCCATGGCGGGACAGAAGATCCGCATCCGGCTCAAGGCCTACGACCACGAGGTCATCGATTCCTCGGCGAAGAAGATCGTCGAGACGGTGACACGCACTGGTGCGTCGGTCGCGGGCCCGGTGCCGCTGCCCACTGAGAAGAACGTGTACTGCGTCATCAAGTCCCCGCACAAGTACAAGGACTCGCGGGAGCACTTCGAGATGCGCACGCACAAGCGCCTGATCGACATTCTCGACCCGACGCCCAAGACCGTTGACTCTTTGATGCGACTCGACCTCCCGGCCGGTGTCGACATCGAGATCAAGCTCTAGGGGACGGTGATCTGAGAATGGCTAAGCAGATCAAGGGCATCCTGGGCGAGAAGCTCGGCATGACGCAGGTGTGGGACGAGAACAACCGTGTTGTTCCCGTCACCGTCGTCAAGGCCGGTCCGAATGTCGTGACCCAGGTCCGTACGAATGACTCCGACGGCTACGAGTCGGTCCAGATCGCCTTCGGCGAGATCGACCCTCGCAAGGTGAACAAGCCCCTCAAGGGTCACTTCGCCAAGGCTGACGTCACCCCCCGCCGCCACCTCGTCGAGATCCGTACCGCTGGTGCCAGCGAGTACACCCTCGGCCAGGAGATCACCGCCGAGACCTTCGAGGCCGGCGTCAAGGTGGATGTGACCGGCAACAGCAAGGGCAAGGGCTTCGCCGGTGTCATGAAGCGTCACAACTTCCATGGTCTCGGCGCCGGCCACGGTGTCCAGCGCAAGCACCGCTCTCCCGGCTCCATCGGTGGCTGTGCCACCCCTGGCCGTGTCTTCAAGGGCATGCGCATGGCGGGCCGCATGGGTAACGAGCGGGTCACCACCCAGAACCTGACCGTCCACGCCGTTGACGCGGAGAAGGGTCTGCTGCTCATCAAGGGCGCGATTCCTGGTCCGAACGGCGGCCTCGTCCTGGTCCGCACCGCGGCCAAGGGGGCCTGAGGTACCGATGAGCACTGTTGACATCCTTTCGCCCGCTGGCGAGACAACCGGAAGCGTCGAGCTCCCCGCGGAGATCTTCGGCGTAGAGAAGATCAGCATCCCGCTGCTTCACCAGGTCGTCGTCGCACAGCTGGCCGCTGCCCGTCAGGGCACGCACAAGACCAAGACCCGCGCCGAGGTCCGTGGTGGCGGTAGGAAGCCCTACCGTCAGAAGGGCACCGGCCGCGCCCGTCAGGGTTCGACCCGTGCGCCGCAGTTCGCAGGCGGTGGCGTCGTCCACGGCCCGCAGCCGCGTGACTACTCGCAGCGGACCCCGAAGAAGATGAAGGCCGCGGCCCTGCGCCACGCCCTCACCGACCGGGCCCGCAACGCTCGAATCCACGTGATCACGAGCGTGATCGAGGGCGACAGCCCCTCCACCAAGGCCGCGAAGAGCTTCCTCGGCAAGGTCAGCGAGCGCAAGAACGTGCTCCTGGTCATCGAGCGCTCCGACGAGGCCGGGCTGCTTTCCGCCCGCAACCTGCCCCAGGTGCACATCCTGGACCCGGGCCAGCTGAACACGTACGACGTTCTCGTCTCGGACGACGTGGTCTTCACCCAGGCCGCTTTCGAGTCCTTCGTGTCCGGCCCCAAGGCCACTGACACCGAAGGGAGCGAGGTCTGATGGCGATCCGTCACCCCGCTATTGCCTCCAAGGCGGCCAAGGCCGCCAAGGCCGCGCGCGTCGCCAAGGCGAAGCGCCACGAGGCCGAGGGCAAGAACACCGTCGTCACGCCGGTCAGCAAGTCGTACACGGACCCCCGTGACGTCCTGCTGAAGCCGGTCGTGTCCGAGAAGAGCTACGCGCTCATCGACGAGAACAAGTACACGTTCATCGTCGCTCCCGGCACCAACAAGACCCAGATCAAGCAGGCCGTCCAGGCGGTCTTCTCGGTCAAGGTCACCGGGGTCAACACGATCAACCGCATCGGCAAGCGCAAGCGCACCAAGAGCGGTTTCGGTAAGCGCGCTGACACCAAGCGCGCGATCGTGACCCTCGCCGAGGGCGACCGTATCGACATCTTCGGCGGTCCGGCCGCGTAAGCGGGTCGGATCGTCCGATATCGGACGAGGACTGAGAAATGGGAATCCGCAAGTACAAGCCGACTACGCCGGGCCGCCGTGGCTCCAGCGTCGCCGACTTCGTCGAGGTCACGCGGTCCACGCCGGAGAAGTCGCTGGTTCGCCCCCTGCACAGCAAGGGCGGCCGTAACAATTCCGGTCGTGTGACCGTTCGCCACCAGGGTGGCGGACACAAGCGCGCCTACCGTGTCATCGACTTCCGTCGTCATGACAAGGACGGCGTGCCGGCGAAGGTCGCGCACATCGAGTACGACCCCAACCGCACCGCGCGCATCGCGCTGCTGCACTACGCGGACGGCGAGAAGCGCTACATCATCGCCCCCCGCAACCTGTCGCAGGGTGACCGCGTCGAGAACGGTCCTGGGGCCGACATCAAGCCGGGCAACAACCTGGCGCTCCGCAACATCCCGGTCGGTACCACGATCCACGCGATCGAGATCCGACCCGGTGGCGGCGCCAAGTTCGCCCGCTCCGCCGGTGCCTCGGTGCAGCTGCTGGCGAAGGAGGGCACGATGGCCCACCTTCGTATGCCCTCCGGCGAGATCCGTCTGGTCGACCAGCGCTGCCGCGCCACGGTCGGCGAGGTCGGCAACGCCGAGCAGAGCAACATCAACTGGGGCAAGGCCGGCCGCAAGCGCTGGCTCGGCGTCCGCCCGACCGTCCGCGGTGTGGCGATGAACCCGGTTGACCACCCGCACGGTGGTGGTGAAGGCAAGACCTCCGGTGGACGTCACCCGGTCTCGCCGTGGGGTCAGAAGGAGGGTCGTACTCGTTCGCCGAAGAAGGCTTCGAACAAGTACATCGTCCGCCGCCGCAAGTCGAACAAGAAGCGCTAGGAGCGGGTTTAGATGCCGCGCAGTCTCAAGAAGGGACCCTTCGTCGACGACCACCTCATCAAGAAGGTGGACGTACAGAACGAAGCCGGTTCCAAGAACGTCATCAAGACCTGGTCCCGTCGCTCGATGATCATCCCGGCCATGCTCGGCCACACGATCGCGGTGCACAACGGCAAGACCCACATCCCGGTGTTTGTCACCGAGTCGATGGTCGGCCACAAGCTCGGCGAGTTCTCGCCGACGCGCACCTTCCGGGGTCACGTCAAGGACGACCGGAAGTCGAAGCGCCGCTAACGCGGAGTGGAATCGACCATGACAGACACTGGAAGGACAACCATGGAAGCCAGGGCCCAGGCGCGGTATATCCGCGTTACGCCCATGAAGGCCCGCCGAGTGGTGGACCTTATCCGTGGCATGGATGCCACGGAGGCTCAGGCGGTCCTGCGTTTCGCCGCGCAGGCCGCGAGCGTGCCGGTCGGCAAGGTGCTTGACAGCGCCATCGCCAACGCCGCGCACAACTACGACCACACCGACGCCGGCAGCCTCGTCATCACCGAGGCGTACGTCGACGAGGGTCCGACCCTGAAGCGGTTCCGCCCGCGTGCCCAGGGCCGCGCCTACCGGATCCGCAAGCGGACCAGCCACATCACCGTGGTCGTCAGCAGCAAGGAAGGAACCCGGTAATGGGCCAGAAGGTTAACCCGCATGGGTTCCGGCTCGGCATCACCACGGACTTCAAGTCCCGGTGGTACGCCGACAAGCTGTACAAGGACTACGTCGGTGAAGACGTCGCCATCCGTCGGATGATGACGTCCGGCATGGAGCGCGCCGGCATCTCGAAGGTCGAGATCGAGCGCACCCGTGACCGCGTCCGCGTCGACATCCACACCGCGCGTCCGGGCATCGTCATCGGCCGCCGTGGCGCCGAGGCCGACCGTATCCGCGGCGACCTGGAGAAGCTGACCAAGAAGCAGGTCCAGCTCAACATCCTCGAGGTCAAGAACCCCGAGCTCGATGCTCAGCTGGTCGCTCAGGCCGTCGCCGAGCAGCTGTCCTCCCGCGTCTCCTTCCGTCGGGCCATGCGTAAGAGCATGCAGTCGACGATGAAGGCCGGCGCCAAGGGCATCAAGATCCAGTGTGGTGGCCGTCTCGGCGGCGCCGAGATGTCCCGCTCGGAGTTCTACCGCGAGGGCCGTGTGCCCCTGCACACGCTCCGCGCGAACGTGGACTACGGCTTCTTCGAGGCCAAGACGACCTTCGGCCGTATCGGTGTGAAGGTCTGGATCTACAAGGGCGACGTCAAGAACATCGCCGAGGTCCGCGCCGACAACGCCGCTGCCCGTGCGGGTAACCGCCCGGCTCGTGGCGGTGCCGGCGCTGGCGCCAGCGACCGTCCGGCCCGTGGTGGTGGCCGTGGTGGCGAGCGTGGCGGCCGCGGCCGCAAGCCGCAGCAGGCTCCCGCTGCCGAGGCCCCCAAGGCCGAGGCTCCGGCGGCTGCCGCTCCGGCTGCTGAAAGCACCGGAACGGAGGCCTGACCGAAATGCTGATCCCCCGTAGGGTCAAGCACCGCAAGCAGCACCACCCGAAGCGCCGTGGCATGGCCAAGGGCGGTACGGCGGTCTCGTTCGGCGAGTACGGCATTCAGGCCGTCACGCCGGCATACGTGACCAACCGCCAGATCGAGGCGGCCCGTATCGCGATGACCCGCCACATCAAGCGTGGCGGCAAGGTCTGGATCAACATCTATCCGGACCGCCCGCTCACCAAGAAGCCTGCCGAGACCCGCATGGGTTCCGGTAAGGGTTCCCCTGAGTGGTGGATCGCGAACGTGCACCCGGGTCGGGTCATGTTCGAACTGTCCTACCCCAACGAGAAGATCGCCCGTGAGGCCCTCACTCGCGCAGCCCACAAGCTGCCGATGAAGTGCCGGATCGTCAAGCGCGAGGCAGGTGAAGCGTGATGTCGGCCGGTACCAAGGCGTCCGAGCTGCGCGAACTGGGTGACGAGGAGCTTCTCAACAAGCTCCGCGAAGCCAAGGAAGAGCTGTTCAACCTCCGCTTCCAGGCGGCGACGGGTCAGCTCGAGAACCACGGTCGGCTCAAGGCCGTCCGTAAGGACATCGCGCGGATCTACACCCTGATGCGTGAGCGCGAGCTGGGCATCGAAACGGTGGAGAGCGCCTGATGAGCGAGAGCAACGTGACTGAGCAGAGCAGCACCGAAGCCCGTGGCTTCCGCAAGACCCGTGAGGGTCTCGTCGTCAGCGACAAGATGGACAAGACCGTCGTCGTCGCTGTCGAGGACCGCGTGAAGCACGCGTTGTACGGCAAGGTCATCCGCCGTACGAACAAGCTCAAGGCTCACGACGAGCAGAACGCCGCCGGCGTCGGCGACCGTGTCATCATCATGGAGACCCGGCCGCTGTCCGCCTCGAAGCGGTGGCGCATCGTCGAGATCCTCGAGAAGGCCAAGTAATTCCTCCTGCGGCCCTACGAAAATAGGGGCCCCGCAGGTCAGTTCCGCCAGGCTCGGTGAGCTCCGTAAGCCATGTAGAACACTTACGGAGCTCGCCGGGAACCGGCAGACAATCAGGAGATAGACGTGATCCAGCAGGAGTCGCGACTGCGTGTCGCCGACAACACTGGTGCGAAGGAAATCCTTTGCATCCGTGTCCTCGGTGGCTCCGGTCGCCGCTACGCGGGCATCGGCGACGTCATCGTCGCCACCGTCAAGGACGCGATCCCCGGTGGCAACGTGAAGAAGGGTGACGTCATCAAGGCCGTCATCGTTCGCACCGTCAAGGAGCGCCGCCGTCCCGACGGCTCGTACATCCGCTTCGACGAGAACGCCGCTGTTGTTCTCAAGAACGACGGCGACCCTCGTGGCACCCGTATCTTCGGCCCGGTGGGCCGGGAGCTGCGCGAGAAGAAGTTCATGAAGATCATCTCGCTCGCGCCGGAGGTGCTGTAAGCATGAAGATCAAGAAGGGCGACCTGGTTCAGGTCATCACCGGTAAGGACAGGGGCAAGCAGGGCAAGGTCATCGCGGCCTTCCCTCGTGAGGACCGCGTCCTGGTCGAGGGTGTCAACCGGGTCAAGAAGCACACCAAGGCCGGCCCGACCGCAAAGGGTTCGCAGGCCGGCGGCATCGTCACGACCGAGGCGCCCGTCCACGTCTCCAACGTCCAGCTGGTCGTTGAGAAGGACGGCAACAAGGTTGTCACGCGTGTCGGTTACCGCTTCGACGACGAGGGCAACAAGATCCGCGTTGCCAAGCGGACGGGTGAGGACATCTGATGACTACCACCACGACTCCGCGTCTCAAGACGAAGTACCGCGAGGAGATCGCGGGCAAGCTGCGTGAGGAGTTCTCCTACGAGAACGTCATGCAGATCCCCGGTCTCGTCAAGATCGTGGTCAACATGGGTGTCGGCGACGCCGCCCGTGACTCGAAGCTCATGGACGGTGCCGTCCGTGACCTGACCACCATCACCGGTCAGAAGCCGGCCGTCACCAAGGCCCGTAAGTCCATCGCGCAGTTCAAGCTGCGCGAGGGTCAGCCGATCGGTGCCCACGTCACGCTTCGTGGCGACCGCATGTGGGAGTTCCTGGACCGCACCCTGTCGCTCGCGCTGCCGCGCATCCGCGACTTCCGTGGTCTGTCTCCCAAGCAGTTCGACGGCCGTGGCAACTACACCTTCGGTCTCACCGAGCAGGTCATGTTCCACGAGATCGACCAGGACAAGATCGACCGCACCCGGGGTATGGACATCACCGTGGTGACCACGGCGACCAACGACGCTGAGGGCCGCGCGCTCCTCCGTCACCTCGGCTTCCCCTTCAAGGAGGCGTAAGCGAGATGGCGAAGAAGGCTCTGATTGCCAAGGCTGCTCGTAAGCCCAAGTTCGGTGTACGTGGCTACACGCGCTGCCAGCGCTGTGGCCGTCCGCACTCCGTGTACCGCAAGTTCGGCCTGTGCCGCGTGTGCCTTCGTGAGATGGCTCACCGTGGCGAGCTGCCGGGCGTGACCAAGAGCTCCTGGTAATCCCCTAATTCGGGATTCCGGAAGCTCTCGGTAAGCAAATGGGTTGGTCAGGTGCCCATCCCTCCATGGCTTAGGCTAGGAGGGTTGGGCGCCTGCCGCCCCAATCGACTTACTACGCCGTAGGTCCCCCGCACCGCACCCGTCCCGCCACTGAGTGAGTGGGGAGAGGGATGGCGCATCCAGGAAACCCCGGCGAGAGAGGCCGAAGGCCAATTCATGACCATGACTGATCCGATCGCGGACATGCTGACTCGTCTGCGTAACGCGAACTCGGCGTACCACGACGATGTCGCGATGCCGCACAGCAAGATCAAGTCGCACATCGCGGAGATCCTCCAGCAGGAGGGCTTCATCACCGGCTGGAAGGTCGAGGACGCCGAAGTCGGCAAGAAGCTCGTCCTCGAGCTGAAGTTCGGCCCGAACCGTGAGCGCTCCATCGCGGGCATCAAGCGGATCTCGAAGCCGGGTCTGCGTGTGTACGCGAAGTCCACCTCCCTGCCCAAGGTGCTCGGTGGCCTCGGCGTGGCGATCATCTCCACGTCGCACGGTCTCCTCACTGGACAGCAGGCCGGCAAGAAGGGCGTAGGCGGAGAAGTCCTCGCCTACGTCTGGTAGAAGGGAACGGAGGAAACAGCTATGTCGCGTATTGGCAAGCTCCCCATCACGGTTCCCGCCGGCGTGGACGTCACCATCGACGGCCGTACGGTCCAGGTGAAGGGCCCCAAGGGCGCTCTCTCCCACACCGTCGCTGCGCCGATCGACATCGCCAAGGGTGAGGACGGCGTTCTCAACGTCACCCGCCCCAACGACGAGCGTCAGAACAAGGCCCTGCACGGCCTGTCCCGCACGCTGGTGGCGAACATGATCACCGGCGTAACCGCGGGTTACGTGAAGAAGCTCGAGATCAGCGGTGTCGGTTACCGCGTGGCGGCGAAGGGCGCGAGCCTTGAGTTCGCGCTCGGCTACAGCCACTCGATCACGGTCGAGGCGCCCGAGGGCATCTCGTTCAAGGTCGAGAACCCGACGCACTTCTCGGTCGAGGGCATCGACAAGCAGAAGGTCGGCGAGGTTGCGGCCAACATCCGCAAGCTGCGCAAGCCCGACCCGTACAAGGCCAAGGGCGTCAAGTACGAGGGCGAAGTCGTCCGGCGCAAGGTCGGAAAGGCGGGTAAGTAAGCCATGGCATACGGTACGAAGATCGCTAAGGGCGACGCTTACAAGCGTGCTGCCATCAAGCGCCGTCACGTCCGGATCCGTAAGAAGGTCAACGGAACGGGCGAGCGTCCCCGCCTGGTGGTAACTCGCTCGAACCGCCACATCGTGGCCCAGGTCATCGACGACATCAAGGGTCACACCCTGGCGTCGGCGTCGACCCTGGACGCCTCGATCCGCGGTAACGAGGGCGAAGACAAGTCGGCGCAGGCCGGCAAGGTCGGCGCACTCGTCGCCGAGCGTGCCAAGGCCGCCGGTGTCGAGACCGTCGTGTTCGACCGTGGTGGCAGCCGGTACGCCGGGCGTATCGCCGCCCTGGCCGACGCCGCCCGCGAAGCCGGGCTCAAGTTCTGAGCCGCCCGCCGCGCTCGCGACTTAACCGTCGCAGCGCAGCGTAGCTAGCGGAAAAAGAGAGAGGTAATCCAATGGCTGGACCCCAGCGCCGCGGAAGCGGTGCCGGTGGCGGCGAGCGGCGGGACCGGAAGGGCCGTGACGGCGGCGCTGCTGCCGCCGAGAAGACCGCGTACGTTGAGCGCGTTGTCGCGATCAACCGCGTCGCCAAGGTTGTGAAGGGTGGTCGTCGCTTCAGCTTCACTGCGCTCGTCGTAGTGGGCGATGGCGATGGCACCGTCGGTGTCGGTTACGGCAAGGCCAAGGAGGTGCCGGCCGCGATCGCCAAGGGTGTTGAAGAGGCCAAGAAGCACTTCTTCAAGGTCCCCCGTATCCAGGGCACCATCCCGCACCCGATCACGGGCGAGAAGGCCGCGGGCGTCGTCCTGCTCAAGCCTGCTTCCCCCGGTACCGGCGTTATCGCCGGTGGCCCGGTGCGTGCTGTCCTCGAGTGCGCCGGCGTTCACGACATCCTGTCGAAGTCGCTCGGCTCGTCCAACGCGATCAACATCGTGCACGCGACCGTGGCGGCCCTCAAGGGCCTGCAGCGTCCCGAGGAGATCGCGGCTCGCCGTGGTCTGCCCCTCGAGGACGTCGCCCCCGCGGCTCTGCTCCGTGCGCGTGCGGGAGCGGGTGCGTAATGGCTCGCCTCAAGGTCACGCAGACGAAGTCGTACATCGGCAGCAAGCAGAACCACCGTGACACCCTGCGCTCCCTTGGTCTCAAGGGCATCAACACGCAGGTCGTCAAGGAGGACCGCCCCGAGTTCCGCGGAATGGTTCACACCGTCCGCCACCTCGTGACGGTTGAGGAGGTCGACTGATCATGGCGGAAAACAGCCCGCTCAAGATCCACAACCTCCGTCCTGCCCCGGGCGCCAAGACCGCCAAGACCCGTGTGGGTCGTGGTGAGGCGTCGAAGGGTAAGACGGCTGGACGTGGTACCAAGGGCACGAAGGCCCGTTACCAGGTTCCGGCGCGTTTCGAGGGTGGCCAGATGCCCCTCCACATGCGTCTCCCGAAGCTCAAGGGCTTCCGGAACCCGTTCAAGACCGAGTACCAGGTCGTGAACCTCGACAAGCTGGGCGCCCTGTACCCGGAGGGTGGCGAAGTCACCGTCGAGGGGCTCGTCGCCAACGGTGCGGTTCGCAAGAACAGCCTCGTCAAGGTCCTCGGCCAGGGCGAGATCTCCGTGGCGCTGCAGGTGACGGTCGACGCCGTCTCCGGTTCCGCCAAGGAGAAGATCACCGCCGCCGGCGGTACCGTCACCGAGTTGCTCTGAACACCACAGGCGTCTCGATGACTTGAGCGATCCCTACCGGGGATACCCCACAAATGGGGTATCCCCGGTTGGTCGTTCCTAGGAGCCATGGTCGCCGGTAAGGTGGCCAACGCTGTCAAGTTGAGTCCGCTGTGTTCATGAGGAACTCCGGACCCCTCTCGGCTGTTAGTTATCTGTCAACGTATTCGTCGAACCTCAAAACCGTCACCTCTACGCAGTAGCGCGGGGGTCGCAGGAGGCACCGTGCTCACCGCGTTCGCCCGGGCGTTCAAGACGCCCGACCTGCGCAAGAAGCTGCTCTTCACGCTCGGCATCATCGTGGTCTATCGGGTGGGTACGCACATCCCGATCCCAGGTGTCGACTATCAGAACGTCCAGACGTGTATCGACGTCGCGAAGGGCGGAGGAAGCCAGGGCCTGTTCGGTCTGGTGAACATGTTCAGCGGCGGGGCGCTGCTGCAGATCACGATCTTCGCGCTGGGCATCATGCCGTACATCACGGCGAGCATCATCCTGCAGCTGCTGACGGTGGTGATCCCGCGGCTGGAAGCCCTCAAGAAGGAGGGCCAGGCGGGCACAGCGAAGATCACGCAGTACACCCGTTACCTGACAGTGGCTCTCGCCATCCTCCAGGGCACCGGCCTGGTCGCCACCGCGCGCAGCGGCGCGCTCTTCAGTGGCTGCACGGTCGCCAGCGACATCGTCCCGGACCAGTCGATCTTCGTGACCATCACCATGGTCGTCACGATGACCGCCGGTACGGCCGTCGTCATGTGGCTCGGTGAGCTCATCACCGACCGCGGTATCGGCAACGGCATGTCCATCCTGATGTTCATCTCGATCGCCGCCACCTTCCCGTCCGCGCTGTGGGCCATCAAGACCCAGGGCACTCTGGCGGACGGCTGGATCGAGTTCGGTACGGTCATCGCCGTCGGCCTCGTCATGGTCGCGCTGGTGGTCTTCGTCGAGCAGGCGCAGCGCCGGATCCCGGTCCAGTACGCGAAGCGCATGATCGGCCGCCGGTCCTACGGCGGCACGTCGACGTACATCCCGCTCAAGGTCAACCAGGCCGGCATCATCCCTGTGATCTTTGCCTCGTCGCTGCTCTACATCCCCGCGCTGGTCGCGCAGTTCTCCGGTGGCACCTCAGCCTGGAAGACGTGGATCGAGCAGAACCTGACCAAGGGTGACCACCCGGTTTACATCGTCACGTACTTCTTGCTGATCGTTTTCTTCGCGTTCTTCTACGTCGCCATCTCCTTCAACCCCGAAGAAGTAGCCGACAACATGAAGAAGTATGGTGGCTTCATCCCGGGCATCCGGGCTGGCCGGCCCACCGCTGAGTACCTGAGCTACGTACTCAACCGGATCACCTGGCCGGGTTCGCTGTACCTGGGTCTGATCGCTCTCGTGCCGACGATGGCGTTGGTAGGTTTCGGGGCAAACCAGAACTTCCCGTTCGGCGGGACCAGCATCCTCATCATCGTGGGTGTCGGTCTTGAGACCGTGAAGCAGATTGAGAGCCAGCTCCAGCAGCGCAATTACGAAGGGTTCCTCCGCTGATGCGAATCGTCCTCGTCGGGCCGCCTGGTGCCGGGAAGGGAACGCAGGCCGCGTTCCTCGCCAAGAACCTGTCGATCCCGCACATCTCCACGGGCGACCTCTTCCGGGCCAACATCAGCAAGCAGACGGATCTCGGGAAACTCGCGAAGTCCTACATGGACGCGGGCAACCTGGTGCCGGACGAGGTCACCATCGCGATGGCCAAGGACCGCATGGAGCAGTCCGACGCGGTGAACGGCTTTCTGCTGGACGGCTTCCCGCGGAACGTCTCGCAGGCCGAGGCGCTGGACGAGATGCTGAAGGCCGAGTCCATGAAGCTGGACGCGGTCCTCGACCTGGAGGTTCCCGAGGACGAGGTGGTCAAGCGCATCGCCGGCCGCCGCATCTGCCGTAACGACTCGGCGCACGTCTTCCACGTCACGTACCAGGCGCCGAAGGCCGAGGGCGTCTGTGACGTCTGCGGCGGCGAGCTGTACCAGCGGGACGACGACTCCGAGGAGACGGTCCGCAAGCGGCTGGAGGTCTACCACACCCAGACCGAGCCGATCATCGACTACTACAAGGCCCAGGGCCTCGTGGTGACGATCTCGGCGCTGGGCAAGGTGGAGGACGTCACCGGCAAGGCGATGGCCGCGCTGAAGGGTGACGGCGAGGGCGAGTAGTCCTACTGGTGCTGGTAGCGCTCTTAGCGCTCGTGGTGCCGGTAGTCCTTTCGGTTTTGCGTCTCAGTTTTTACGTTCGGCAGCCGCGGTTTCCTGTCAGGGGACCGCGGCTGCTGCGTGGGGGCGGGGAGCCGTATCGTTGGCTCGTTGACTTGTTGTGTGTTCGTTCGCTTCCCAGACTGATCGGTTCAGGAAAGGCCGTAGTCCCCATGGTGCAGATCAAGACCCCCGAGCAGATCGCCAAGATGCGCGAGGCGGGGCTTGTCGTCGCCGCCATCCACGCGGCCACTCGTGAGGCGGCCGTGCCGGGCGCCAGTACGAAGGATCTGGACGAGGTCGCGCGGAAGGTGCTCGCGGAGCACAACGCGAAGTCGAACTTCCTTGGATACGGCGGGTTCCCGGCCACGATCTGCACCTCCGTCAACGAGGTCGTCGTCCACGGCATCCCGTCCGACGAGGTCGTGCTGAAGGACGGGGACATCATCTCCATCGACTGCGGCGCGATCATCGACGGCTGGCACGGGGACGCGGCGTACACGGCGTTCGTGGGGTCGGGGCACGCTCCCGAGCTGATCGAGCTGTCGCGGGTGACGGAGGAGTCGATGTGGGCGGGGATCGCGGCGATGAAGCTGGGGAACCGGCTGGTCGACATCTCGCGTGCGATCGAGACGTACATCCGCCGTCAGCCCAAGGCGGGGGGCGGGCGGTACGGGATCATCGAGGACTACGGCGGGCATGGCATCGGTACCGAGATGCACATGGACCCGCATCTGCTGAACTACGTCGAGCGCAAGCGGGGGAAGGGGCCGAAGCTGGTTCCCGGGTTCTGTCTCGCGATCGAGCCGATGGTGTCGTTGGGTACGCCGAGGACCGAGGTTCTGGCGGACGACTGGACGGTCATCACGACGGACGGGACCTGGTCGTCGCACTGGGAGCATTCGGTGGCGTTGACCGAGGCGGGGCCGTTGGTGCTTACGTCTCCCGACGGGGGGGCGGCGAAGTTGGCGGAGCATGGGGTGACTGCGGCGCCGGATCCGCTGGCGTAGGGGCGTTCCTCGCCCCCGCCGCCCCTACCCGTCCCATCCCCAGGGGCTCCGCCCCTTCGACCCCACCAGGGGGCGCAGCCCCCTGGACCCCCGGCGGGGACTGCGTCCCCTGCACCCCGCCCGGGCTTCGCCCTGGACCCCGGCCGGGCTTCGTCCTGCACCCCGCCCGGGCTTCGCCCTGGACCCCCTGGCGGGGACTGCGTCCCCTGGACCCCGGCCGGGCTTGGCCCTGGACCCCGGGCAGGCTTCGGCCCTGGACCCCTGGCGGGGACTGCGTCCCGCCTGAGGCCCCCGGCCCCCGGCCCTGGACCCGGGTCGCGGGCCTTGGATGCCAGTGGGGGCCGCGTTCGCTGTGGTCTGGACTGGGGCTTGGGTCTCGGTTGTGGTGGCCCGGACCGGGGCTGTGTGGATGGATCCCCGGCGGGGTCTGCGCCCCTCAGCCTGCTGCTTCGGGGCCTTGCCGGCTTGTCCGTCGCGCCCCGCTTCGGGGCCTGTGGAACCCCCGTGCTGGTTAAGGATCACGGCTGCGGGGCATCCTTCCTCGATTCGTCTTTCCGGGTGCGCTGACGTAGACTGACTCGTCGGCTCTCGTGCACCCGCATGTCCGCATGCGCCCATTAGGGGAACGCAAGGGAGTCGATCAAGGTAGTCGATTCGAAGGGCGAAGCGTGGCCAAGAAGCAAGGTGCCATCGAGATCGAGGGCACTGTCGTCGAGTCTCTTCCGAACGCAATGTTCAAGGTTGAGCTCCAGAACGGCCACCAGGTCCTGGCACACATCAGCGGCAAGATGCGTATGCACTACATCCGCATCCTCCCTGACGACCGGGTCGTGGTGGAGCTGTCTCCGTACGACCTGACTCGTGGCCGGATCGTCTACCGGTACAAGTGAGCCTGGGCGGGTCTCGTACTCGCCCCGGCGGCCGGGAGGGTCGTCGTCGGACAGGGTTTCACCTGTCAACCTCTCCGGAGCGATCCAGGGAGAGTCTTTCCAACGTACAAGTAGATCTTTATTCTCGCCCTCCGTCTGCACCTGGCGTGGGGCACTGACCCGGAGAACCTCACCCCATGAAGGTCAAGCCGAGCGTCAAGAAGATCTGCGACAAGTGCAGGGTGATCCGCCGTCATGGTCGGGTCATGGTCATCTGCGAGAACCCGCGCCACAAGCAGCGCCAGGGCTGACGCACGACCCACCTTCTGCACCCGCAGAAATTCGCGCGACGCGAGCAGTACATGTTCATACGCAGGGCCCAGGTCCGAAGTTCGGTGATTCGTAGTTCGATCATCGTTCAGTGGAGCTGATACCCCCGGTCGGAGGCCGGGGACCCAGTTCGTACCTCATACGGCGGCTGGGAAACGGTCTTGTGGAAGACCTCCGAACGACAACTGGAGCCATTGAATGGCACGCGTTTCCGGTGTTGACATCCCGCGTGAAAAGCGTGTGGAGGTCGCCCTCACCTACGTGTTCGGCATCGGCCGGACCCTTTCCCAGCTGACGCTGGCGGAGACGGGCATCGACCCGAACATTCGTGTTCGGGACCTCTCCGAGGAGCAGCTCGTCGCGATCCGCGAGTACGTGGACGCCCACTTCAAGACCGAGGGTGACCTCCGTCGCGAGATCCAGGGCGACATTCGCCGGAAGATCGAGATCGGCTGCTACCAGGGTATTCGCCACCGCCGTGGCCTGCCCGTTCACGGTCAGCGCACCAGCACGAACGCTCGTACCCGCAAGGGCCCGCGTCGCGCCATCGCCGGCAAGAAGAAGCCGGGCAAGAAGTAGTCCTCAGCGGACAACGCTTCATCAGCGGTCTTCGCTGTAGGACCGACCACCTCCCCGTAGGAGTAGTAGATGCCCCCCAAGGGTCGTCAGGGCGCTGCCAAGAAGGTGCGCCGCAAGGAAAAGAAGAACGTCGCTCATGGGCACGCCCACATCAAGAGCACGTTCAACAACACCATCGTCTCGATCACGGACCCCGCGGGCAACGTGATCTCCTGGGCCTCCGCCGGTCACGTCGGCTTCAAGGGCTCGCGCAAGTCCACCCCTTTCGCCGCGCAGATGGCTGCCGAGTCGGCCGCCCGTCGCGCGCAGGAGCACGGCATGCGCAAGGTTGATGTGTTTGTGAAGGGTCCGGGTTCGGGTCGTGAGACCGCGATCCGTTCGCTCCAGGCCACCGGTCTCGAGGTCGGCTCCATCCAGGACGTCACCCCGACTCCGCACAACGGCTGCCGTCCGCCCAAGCGCCGTCGCGTCTGAGTTGCGGTTGTCTTAGGTTTCGGGCGGTATGGCTCTTCGGAGGCGTGCCGCCCGTACCCTTGTATTACTGGTCGGGCATCAAATAGCGGGTGTCCATGACTGAAGGATTTCCACATGCTGATCGCTCAGCGTCCCTCGTTGACCGAAGAGGTCGTCGACGAGTTCCGCTCCCGGTTCGTCATCGAGCCGCTGGAGCCGGGATTCGGCTACACCCTCGGTAACTCCCTCCGCCGGACTCTTCTGTCCTCGATTCCGGGTGCGGCTGTCACCAGCATCCGTGTCGACGGCGTTCTGCACGAGTTCACCACTGTGCCGGGTGTCAAGGAGGACGTCACCGACCTCATCCTCAACATCAAGCAGCTCGTGGTCAGCAGTGAGCACGATGAGCCGGTCGTGATGTACCTGCGCAAGCAGGGGCCGGGTCTCGTCACCGCCGCCGACATCGCGCCGCCGGCCGGTGTCGAGGTGCACAACCCCGACCTCGTCCTCGCCACGCTCAACGGCAAGGGCAAGCTGGAGGTGGAGCTGACCGTCGAGCGCGGTCGCGGCTACGTCTCGGCTGTTCAGAACAAGCAGGTGGGGCAGGAGATCGGGCGTATTCCGGTCGACTCGATCTACTCGCCGGTTCTGAAGGTCACGTACAAGGTCGAGGCCACGCGTGTCGAGCAGCGCACCGACTTCGACAAGCTGGTCGTCGACGTCGAGACCAAGCAGTCCATGCGTCCCCGTGACGCGATGGCTTCCGCCGGTAAGACGCTCGTCGAGCTGTTCGGGCTTGCCCGTGAGCTCAACGTCGACGCCGAGGGCATCGACATGGGCCCGTCCCCGACCGATGCCGCGCTGGCTGCCGATCTTGCGCTGCCGATCGAGGAGCTCGAGCTCACCGTCCGGTCGTACAACTGCCTCAAGCGTGAGGGCATCCACTCCGTGGGTGAGCTCGTGGCTCGTTCCGAGGCGGACCTGCTCGACATCCGTAACTTCGGTGCGAAGTCGATCGACGAGGTCAAGGCTAAACTCGCGGGGATGGGTCTTGCTCTCAAGGACTCGCCTCCCGGGTTCGACCCGACCGCCGCGGTCGATGCCTTCGGCGCCGACGACGACGTGGATGCGGGCTTTGTGGAGACCGAGCAGTACTAGTCGCTTCGCGAGGCGGCCTGAATTTGGCTGTGGTACCGCTGCGGCTGGTCGCGACCACGCGGCGGAGCCGCAGATCCACACAGCCCCGCGCCCCTTACGGGGCGCGGACCCTCCGAGCATCTTGAGAGAGATGGCCGGATCTTCGACGGGCGTCCGCCCGCTCGGATACTGACTTCGGTACCTGATACGGCCGGGGCAGACACCTAGGAGAAAACATGCCGAAGCCTGCCAAGGGTGCCCGTCTGGGCGGCAGTGCCGCGCACGAGAAGCTGCTTCTTGCGAACCTCGCGAAGTCGCTCTTCGAGCACGGCAAGATCACGACCACCGAGGCGAAGGCGCGCCGGCTCCGTCCGTACGCTGAGCGTCTGGTCACCAAGGCGAAGAAGGGCGACCTTCACAACCGCCGTCAGGTGCTCCAGGTCATCACGGACAAGAGCATCGTGCACACGCTCTTCACCGAGATCGGCCCGCGCTACGACAACCGCCCGGGTGGTTACACCCGTATCACCAAGATCGGTAACCGTCGTGGCGACAACGCGCCCATGGCTGTCATCGAGCTGGTGGAGGCCCTGACCGTGGCCCAGCAGGCCACCGGTGAGGCCGAGGCGGCGACGAAGCGCTCCGCGAAGGACGCCGAGGCCGCTGTTGAGGCCAAGGTCGAGGAGACCCAGGTCGAGGACGCCAAGGTCGATGTGACCAAGGCTGATGAGGCCGCCGCCGAGGAGTCCAAGGACGCGTAAGCGTTCTGCGGGGTTCTGCTGGTCGGCGGCTGCGGCTGCGGCTTCGTCGTGGTTGTTTGCGCAGTTCCCCGCGCCCCTGAAAGCGGGTCCGTTCCTTTCCGGAGCGGGCCCGCTTTTGTGTTGTTGAGAGGATCTCTGGGTGAGTGATGACGTGCAGTCCGGGTTCGTGCGGGTGCGGCTGGACCTTTCCTATGACGGCACCGCGTTCTCCGGGTGGGCCAAGCAGCCCGGGGGACGGCGGACCGTGCAGGGGGAGATCGAGGACGCCCTGCGGACGGTGACCCGGTCCGGGGAGGCCACGTACGAGCTGACCGTGGCCGGGCGTACCGATTCCGGGGTGCATGCCCGGGGGCAGGTCGCCCATGTCGATGTGCCGGTGGAGGTGTGGGGCGAGCACCAGGAGAAGCTGCTCAAGCGGCTTGCCGGGCGGCTCGGCAAGGACGTGCGGGTGTGGAGTGCGGCAGAGGCGCCGGCCGGGTTCAACGCGCGGTTCGCCGCCCTGTGGCGGCGTTACGTGTACCGGGTCGGTGATCGGGCCGGTGGCGTGGATCCGCTGCTGCGCAACCATGTGCTGTGGCACGACTGGGAGTTGGACGTCGCCGCCATGGACGCTGCCGCCAAGTCCCTTGTCGGGGAGCATGACTTCGCCGCGTACGCGAAGAAGCGCGAGGGTGCGTCGACGGTCCGCGAGGTCCTCGACTTCGGGGTGCGCCGGCGGCTGGACGGCATCGTCGAGATCGAGGTCCGTGCCGACGCCTTCTGCCACAACCAGGTGCGGTCCATGGTCGGCGCGCTGCTGTTCGTGGGCGACGGGCACCGGGACGTGGAGTGGCCGCGGCGGGTGCTGGACGCGCGGGTGCGTGACAGCGCCGTGCATGTCGTACGGCCGTACGGGCTGACCCTGGAGGAGGTCGCCTATCCGGCGGACGAGCTGCTTGCCGGGCGGCAGCTGCTGGCTCGGCGGGTGCGGGGCGAAGTGCACTGAGAAGCGTGCTGAGAAGTGGCTGACGTGCAATGGCCGACGATCAGTGATCGTCGGCCATCGGGAGCCGGGAGAGGGCTGCTGGGCAGTGCTGCTGCTACTGGCTGGCCGCCGAGGCCTGGGCCTCGCCGCGGCGTCGGATCTGGCGGAAGGCGAACTCGGCCAGGTCGTCGCCCGTGGTGAAGACGGCGGTGCTCTTCGTCGTCACGTTCTTGCCGTCGGTGAAGCCGGCGATCGTGAAGTAGGCGTAGCGGCCGTAGGAGTTGGTCGTCGAGCGGCAGATCGCCGCGCGGCAGAAGGTCGGGACGCCGCCGCCGGACAGGGACTCGACGATGCTCTTCTTGTCCGCCGTGGTCTTGACCTTCGTGGCCTGCGCCTCGGTGTCGAAGACGGCCACGCCGACCGTCACCGCGATGCCGTCCTTGCTGTACGTGACGCGCAGGAAGCGCGTGCACTTGTTGTCCGTCAGGATCTTCGGAAGGGTGCTCTTCGCGGCCGACGCGCAGTTCGTCGTGTCGCCGGTCGGGCCCTTCTTGTAGAGGCGCTCGCCCATCGTCAGCTGCGTACCGGGGAAGAGGGTGTCCGGGCTCAGCTCCGCCGTGTCCTTGTCCACACTGGATATGAAGTCCTTCGGATCCAGCGGCGGCGGAGCGCTCGTCGGCGCGAACGACGGCACCGTCGAGGCGGTGTCGCTGGGGATGTCCGCGGTGGCGGGCAGACCGGAGGTCGGTTTGTTGGAGGCCTGGTTGTCGCCGTCCGCGTTGACCACGGCCATCGCGACGGCCGCGCCCACGCCGACGGTGGCCACTGCGGCCCCGACGATCAGCAGGAGTCTGCGGCGCCTGTTACGGGTCTCGGACGCGTCGGCGAGCGCCGCCCAGTCGGGGGCCTGGCCGCCGATCTGGCCGCCCCACGGCTGCTGCTGCGGGGCCCGGCCGCTCTGGTCGTCCCACGGTTGTTGCGGGGTATTCGGTTTCCAGGGATCCCAATTAGGTCCCCCCTGCCCAAAGCTCATGGGCGCATCTTAGACGCCGTGCAACCCCTGTGCCGATGCGTCTCAGGGCCTTCTCATGGGCCACAGGGGCCACAAGGTCGGGGCGCGGTCAGGGTTCGGTCGGGGTTCAGGTGGGTTTCTCACGCAGCGGCCCGTACTGTCCGTTGCGGCGGTCGTTGGGTGGGTCTACACGTGTCCCGTCCACCTGTGTTCGCCCCGCGCCCGCCGAGCTCGTTTTGACCCGTCCGGGGCAGCGCGGGTAGCCTGGGCGTTCGTTATGCGTATCGGCTTCGTCGTTCTCACGCGAGGGGCCCTTACGTAGGTTCCCTGGAGCAGTTTCCAGTGGGCGGTATACGGGTGACGTTCCCGGCATTGCCGCCCCCAGCTGCACGATCGCTTCAGTGATGCCATGTGTCAGGACCCATCCACTGAAGAAGCGAAGGCTACGAAGTGCGTACGTTCAGCCCTAAGCCCGGCGACATCACTCGCCAGTGGTACGTCATCGACGCCCAGGATGTCGTCCTGGGCCGTCTGGCCACCACTGCCGCGAACATTCTGCGGGGCAAGCACAAGCCGATTTACGCGCCCCACGTCGACGCTGGTGACTTCGTCATCATCATCAACGCCGACAAGGTGCACCTCTCCGGCAACAAGAAGACCCAGAAGATGGCGTACCGCCACTCCGGTTACCCGGGTGGTCTGCGCTCCGTCCGTTACGACGAGCTTCTGGCGAAGAACCCCGAGAAGGCCGTCGAGAAGGCCATCAAGGGCATGATCCCCAAGAACACCCTGGGCCGTCAGTGCCTCTCGAAGCTGAAGGTCTACTCGGGCGACCAGCACCCCCACGCTGCCCAGCAGCCGGTGCCGTTCGAGATCACCCAGGTCGCGCAGTAGTTCCGGCCACACCCTAAGACGTAGAGAATTCTGAGGAGAATCGTGGCCGAGACCACTGTCGAGCAGCCGCTCGACGAGACTGCCGATGTCGAGTTCGAGAACGCCGACGTCGAGAGCTACACCACCGAGTCCGAGGCACCCGTAGTCGAGGGTGAGTACACCTCGGAGGCCCTCGACGGCCGCTTCGGCGACCCGCAGCCGGCCGCCGGCCTGGGCCGTCGCAAGGAAGCCATCGCCCGCGTCCGGATCGTTCCGGGCACCGGCAAGTGGAAGATCAACGGTCGCACCCTTGAGGACTACTTCCCCAACAAGGTGCACCAGCAGGAAGTCAACGAGCCCTTCAAGGTGCTCGAGCTCGACAACCGCTACGACGTTGTCGCCCGCATCACCGGTGGCGGCGTCTCCGGTCAGGCCGGTGCCCTGCGCCTCGGTGTGGCCCGCGCGCTGAACGAGGCCGACGTGGACAACAACCGCGCCGCCCTCAAGAAGGCGGGCTTCCTCCGTCGCGACGACCGTGCGGTCGAGCGCAAGAAGGCCGGTCTCAAGAAGGCCCGCAAGGCCCCGCAGTACAGCAAGCGTTAATCGCCCCGCTGTTCTCGGACGTTTCACACGTCTCGTACGTATCGCCCCGGCGGCACTTTCCGTGCTGTCGGGGCGGTTCGTTTACAGGGGACGTGAATTGTCAGAGGCTCATGGCTACCTATCACAGGCCCGCGGTACAGGATCGGGGAACGCACCCGACAGCCTGGAAACAGGCACAGGGGATATACGTAGTCAGGTCCGGCATGGACACTCGGCATGAGCCGCACGACACAGGCCCCCTCAGCGCATGAGCCGTACGTACTTACGTACAGTGCGCACATTTCCAGCATCTTCGGAGGACACCAGTGGGACGACTCTTCGGCACGGACGGCGTGCGCGGTGTCGCCAACGTGGACCTGACGGCCGAGCTGGCTCTCGGCCTGTCCGTCGCGGCGGCCCATGTACTCGCCGAGGCGGGTTCGTTCGAGGGCCACCGGCCGGTCGCCGTGGTCGGACGGGACCCACGTGCGTCGGGGGAGTTCCTGGAGGCCGCCGTGGTCGCGGGCCTCGCCAGCGCGGGCGTCGACGTCCTGCTGGTCGGCGTGCTGCCCACCCCGGCGGTCGCGTTCCTCACCGCCGAGCTGGAAGCCGACCTCGGCGTGATGCTCTCGGCCAGCCACAACGCCATGCCGGACAACGGCGTCAAGTTCCTGGCCCGCGGCGGCCACAAACTCGACGACGAGCTGGAGGAGCGGATCGAGGCCGTGTACGAGGAGCACCGCACCGGCGCTCCCTGGGAGCGTCCGACGGGCGGCGGCGTGGGCCGGGTGCGGTCGTACGACGAGGGCTTCGAGCAGTACGTCACCCATCTCGTCGGGGTGCTGCCGAACCGACTGGACGGTCTGAAGGTCGTGCTGGACGAGGCGCACGGCGCTGCCAGCCTGGTCTCGCCCGAGGCGTTCACCCGGGCCGGCGCCGAGATCGTGACCATCGGCGCGGAGCCGGACGGCCTCAACATCAACGACGGCTGCGGCTCCACCCACCTCGGCAAGCTCCAGGCCGCCGTCCTCGAGCACGGCGCCGACCTCGGCATCGCCCACGACGGTGACGCCGACCGCTGCCTCGCCGTCGACCACACCGGCGAGGAGGTGGACGGCGACCAGATCATGGCCGTACTCGCGCTGGCGATGCGGGAGCGTGGCGTACTGCGTGCCGACACCGTTGTCGCGACGGTGATGTCCAACCTGGGCTTCAAGCTGGCGATGGAGCGGGAAGGGCTGTCTCTGATCCAGACGGCGGTCGGGGACCGCTATGTGCTGGAGGAGATGAAGGAGCACGGGTACGCGCTGGGCGGTGAGCAGTCCGGGCATGTGATCATCTCGGACCACGCGACCACCGGTGACGGGACGCTGACCGGGTTGCTGCTGGCGGCTCGGATCGCGCAGACCGGTCGTACGCTGAAGGATCTCGCGGCGGTGATGGTGCGGTTGCCGCAGGTGCTGGTGAATGTGCCGGATGTCGATCGGACGCGGGTGGGGTCGTCCGCGGAGCTGGCGACCGCGGTGGCGGAGGCCGAGCGGGAACTCGGGGCTACGGGGCGGGTGTTGTTGCGGCCTTCCGGGACCGAGCCGTTGGTTCGGGTGATGGTCGAGGCTGCGGATATTGATCAGGCTCGGTCTGTGGCCGGGCGGTTGGCGGATGTCGTGAAGTCGGCGCTCGGGTAGTTGGCGGGGCCGGGTTCGGGGTGGGGTGCTGGTTCGTGGCGGGCTGTGGGTGCGTCGTGGCTTGTCGCGCCCACGCGGCGGAGCCGCAAATGTCAGAGCCCCGCGCCCCTGTCGGGCGCGTTCGTGTCAGTGCCTCTCAGGAAGCCCGGCCGGTTTTTCTTTGGGTGTTCCACAGCCATTTCTGGGCCAGCAGCGTGAGGGTGGCGGCCAGGATGATGCCCAGGAGGTTCAGGAGGAGCTGGATGGTGGAGCCCGTGGTCTGGGTGGTGTCGCCGTAGCTCAGGGCCACTGCCGCGTTCGCGGCGGCCGGGATCGTTGTCACGGAGATGGCGACACCTACCAGGGCGCCGGACTTCGCCGATGTCAGGGAGAGGGTGCCGGCGACGCCGGCGAGGACCGCCACGACGAACGAGAACCAGTCGTAGGCGTAGACGAAGCCGGTGTTTGGGCGGTCCGCCTCCAGTTTCGCCTCGGTGAACAGGCCGACGGCGTCCATGAAGTAGCTGAAGCCGACCGTCACCAGCATCGCCGCCGCGAAGCCCACCAGCAGGGCGGTCAGTGAGCGGGCGGCCAGTCTCGGGTGGCGTTGGACCAGGGCTGTGCTCAGGCCGGCCAGGGGGCCGAACTCCGGGCCGACCGCCATCGCGCCCACGATCAGGATCGCGTTGTCGAGGACCACACCGCAGGCCGCGATCATCGTGGCGAGCGTGATGAAGGCGACGTACGTGATCGACAGCGTCGACTCCTCGTGCGTCGCGTCCGCGAGGTGCTCCCACAGGACCGCGTCCGCGCCCTCGCCCGGTGCCTCCTTCTCCGCCTTGTCGGCGCGCTTGGAGAGCGACAGGTCGATGTTCTCCACGGCGATCGAACCGGTCGTGTCGAGGTCCAACTCCCGCAGGCCGGCGATGAGTTCGTCGCCCGCCTCCCGGGCCACGTCACACATCACGACGTCCCCGGCGGGGTTGCGGGCGGCGCCGGGGAGGACGACGAGGTGGGTGGTGCCGACCGTCTTCTCGATCAGCTTGACCACGTCGTTCGTTCTGTCGGTCGGGGTGATGAGGCGTAGGTGGAGCATGGGGGCAGGGTAACCGGGCCGTGTGCGGCGGCGGTTGTGGCGTGGCCTGGTTACAGCTTGCGCAGGCTGAGGCGTTGCACCTTGTGGTCCGGGCCCTTGCGGATGATGAGGGTGGCGCGGCCCCGGGTGGGGGCCACGTTCTCCAGGAGGTTCACCTTGTTGATGGTGCGCCAGGTGGTGCGGGCGTAGTCCAGGGCCTCCTCCTCCGACACCTGCGTGTACTTGCGGAAGTACGAGGACGGGTTCTGGAACGCCGTCTCGCGCAGTCGGCGGAAACGGTTGAGGTACCAGCGCTCGATGTCCTCGGGGCGGGCGTCGACGTACACGCTGAAGTCGAAGTAGTCGGCGAGGCCGACGCGGGTGCGGCCGTCGCTGCCTGGGAGGGCGGGCTGGAGGACGTTCAGTCCCTCGACGATCAGGATGTCGGGGCGGCGGACCGTGAGCTTCTTGTCGGGGACGATGTCGTAGATGAGGTGGGAGTAGACGGGGGCCGTGACCTCGTCCTTCCCGGCCTTGATGTCCGCGACGAAGCGGGTGAGGGCCCGGCGGTCGTACGACTCGGGGAAGCCCTTGCGCGACATCAGGCCACGGGACGTCAGCTCCTCGGTGGGGAGCAGGAAGCCGTCCGTGGTCACCAGTTCCACGCGTGGGTGTTCGGGCCAACGGGAGAGCAGCGCCTGGAGGAGACGGGCGACGGTTGATTTGCCCACCGCCACCGAGCCCGCGACCCCTATGACGAAGGGGGTGCCGGTCTGGGCGCCCTGTTCGCCCAGGAAGGTGTTCAGGGCTCCTCTCAGCCCGTCCGTGGCGCCGATGTAGAGGTTGAGGAGGCGGGAGAGCGGGAGGTAGATGTCCCGCACCTCGTCGAGGTCGATGACATCGCCCAGACCGCGCAGCTTCTCGACCTCCTCGGCGGTGAGGGGGAGAGGCGTCTTGTCGCGCAGCGCACTCCACTCGGCGCGGGTGAGGTCGACGTAGGGAGTCGCCTCCGGCCGCTGCCGGTGGGCGCTCCGGGGCATCGAGGAGACCGGAGAGATCACAGTCCATTGTTACGGGAGTGTGGCCGGGGTGGGGGGTGGAGTGCGTCACGCCTGGCTGTGCGTCGGATGTGGCTGGTGTGGCTGATGTGTCGGGTGAGGCTGGCGTGTCGGGTGAGGCTGGTGTCACGGACGGGTATCGAACAGCAGTTTGTCGATCATTTGCGTGGCGACTTTGAGTAAAGTGCGCGTAAAGCATTGTCCGGAGTAAGAGAACCCGAAGAGAAAGAGCCCTTTTCCTTGAGAGCCACCGTCGTTCGCCGTACCGCCCTCACCGCCTCCGCCGCCGCCCTGGCTCTCCTCGTCACCGCCTGCGGTGGATCCGATGGCGGAGGCGACAAGGCCGCCTCCGCCTCACCGGCCGGGGACAAGGCCGCCGGTGAGGCCGCCACCAAGGCCCTCACCGCCGCCGAGTTGGCGAAGGCCGCCCTCGTGCAGGCGGACGTCAAGAGCGGGACCCTCACCGAGAAGGTGCCGGCCACGGACGACATCGCCCAGGACAAGGTGTCGTCGACGGACGCGGCGTGCGCGCCGCTCACGTTCCTCCAGTCCGGCAGCTATGTCGGCAAGCCGGCGGCCGTGGTGAAGCGGGCCTGGAAGGGCGACGCCAAGAAGCCCGCCGCCGGGGCGAGTGAGGAGGACCAGTTCCTCGCCGCCCTCGACCTGGAGCAGGCCATCATCACACTGGCCTCTTACGAGGACGGCGGCGCCGAGCAGGCGATGAAGGACCTCGACACGGCCGCCACGAAGTGCGGTGGCGGGTTCTCCTACACCGTGGCCGGCACGAAGACCGACGCCGCGAAGGTGGCCACCACCACGGCGCCCGAGGGAGCCGACGAGGCGCTCGCCCTGACGGTGACCGTGGACGCCGAGGGCGTGAAGGCGCCGATGAAGAGCGTGGTCGTCCGCAAGGGCGCCACCGTCGTCTACATCCCCGCCATCAACTTCGCCGCGGCCTCCACCGGCAAGGACTTCACCTTCCCCACGGCGCTCGTCGACGCGCAGCTGGCCAAGCTCGGCTGAGCGACTCTCTTTCGATCCACTTCGATTTCGATCCGCGTCGATTCCGTTCCCGTCGGGGGCTTCGTGCTCCCGGCGGGAATTTCCGATATCGGGCACGCGGTGCCCCGGTGTGGCGCGTGTTCGATCGTAGGCTGCGCAGCATGTGCGGAATCGTGGGTTACGTGGGGTCGCAGTCGGCTCTCGATGTCGTGATGGCCGGGCTCAAGCGGCTGGAGTACCGGGGGTACGACTCGGCCGGGATCGCTGTGCTGGCCGATGGCGGGCTGGCCGGTGCCAAGAAGGCCGGGAAGCTTGTCAACCTGGAGAAGGAACTCGTCGAACGGCCGCTGCCGGCCGGCGGTACGGGCATCGGGCACACCCGGTGGGCCACCCACGGCGGGCCGACCGACGCCAACGCCCACCCGCATCTCGACAACGCCGGGCGCGTCGCCGTCGTCCACAACGGGATCATCGAGAACTTCGCCTGTCTGCGGGCGGAGCTGGCCGAGCGGGGGCACGAACTCGCCTCCGAGACCGACACCGAGGTCGTCGCCCATCTGCTCGCCGAGGAGTTCTCCTCCTGCGCCGATCTGGCCGAGGCCATGCGGCTCGTCTGCCGACGGCTGGAGGGTGCGTTCACGCTGGTCGCGGTGCATGCCGACGAGCCGGACGTGGTGGTCGGGGCGCGGCGGAACTCGCCGCTCGTGGTCGGTGTCGGAGAGGGCGAGGCCTTTCTCGCCTCGGACGTCGCCGCGTTCATCGCCCACACGCGGTCGGCCATCGAACTGGGCCAGGACCAGGTCGTGGAGCTGCGCCGGGACGGGGTCACGGTGACGGGCTTCGACGGCGGTCCGGGGGACGCGCGGTCGTATCACGTCGACTGGGACGTGTCGGCCGCGGAGAAGGGGGGCTATGACTACTTCATGCTCAAGGAGATCGCCGAGCAGCCCAAGGCTGTCGCCGACACGCTCCTTGGCCGTATCGACGCGGCCGGGTCACTGACGCTCGACGAGGTGCGGATTCCCGCGGGTGCGCTGCGGGAGGTCGAGAAGGTCGTGGTCGTCGCGTGCGGTACGGCCTTTCATGCCGGGCTCATCGCCAAGTACGCCATCGAGCACTGGACGCGCATCCCGTGCGAGGTGGAACTGGCGAGCGAGTTCCGGTACCGGGATCCCATTCTCGACTCGAGGACCCTGGTCATCGCCATCTCCCAGTCCGGCGAGACGATGGACACCCTGATGGCGCTGCGGCACGCCCGCGAGCAGGGTGCCAAGGTGCTGGCCATCTGCAACACCAACGGCTCGACGATCCCCCGCGAGTCGGACGCGGTGCTGTACACACATGCGGGGCCAGAGGTCGCGGTCGCCTCGACCAAGGCGTTCCTCACGCAGTTGGTGGCCTGCTACCTGGTCGCCCTGTATCTGGGGCAGGTGCGCGGCACCAAGTGGGGCGACGAGATCCGGGCCGTCGTGCGGGACCTGGCGGACATCTCCGGTGAGGTCGAGCGGGTGCTGGAGACCATGGAGCCCGTGCGTGAGCTGGCGCGTTCGCTCGCCGACAAGAACACGGTGCTGTTCCTCGGGCGGCACGTCGGGTATCCGGTGGCGCTGGAGGGCGCGCTCAAGCTGAAGGAGCTGGCTTACATGCACGCCGAGGGGTTCGCCGCCGGCGAGTTGAAGCACGGGCCCATCGCGTTGATCGAGGAGGACGTGCCGGTCGTCGTGGTCGTGCCTTCACCGCGTGGACGGTCCGTTCTCCACGACAAGATCGTGTCCAACATCCAGGAGATCAGGGCCCGGGGCGCGCGGACCATCGTCATCGCGGAGGAGGGGGACGAGACGGTGGTGCCGTACGCGGATCACCTGATCCGTATTCCGGCCACGCCGACCCTGCTGCAACCGCTGGTCGCCACGGTGCCGTTGCAGGTCTTCGCCTGCGAGCTGGCGACGGCTCGGGGCAACGAGGTGGACCAGCCCCGGAACCTGGCGAAGTCGGTGACGGTGGAGTAGGCAGTGGGGTAGGCGGTGGAGTGGTTCGAATGCCTGGACCGGTCAACTCGGCTGACAGGGTTACGGGTTCACGGTGCCGCCCGTGCCACCGTGCTCGCCCGTTCCGTCAGGCGGGGTGGCAGGAGTGTCGACTCCGGGGCGTGGCCCGTGCCGTTGAGCTTCTTCATCAGGAGGTCCACGGCCCGCGTTCCGATCTCCGCCGACGGTATGGCGACCGAGGTGACCGGTACGGGCAGGTTCTCGGCGACGTCGTCCGGGCAGATCGCGGTGACGGAGAGGTCGCCGGGGACACGCAGGCCGAGCTGCTCGAAGGCGTCGATCAGGGGTTCCAGGATCGCTTCGTTGTGGACGACGACCCCTGTCAACGCCGGGTGCTCGCGCAGGAGTTGCTCCGCGACCACCCTCGCCGCGGCCGGCGTCGCCTCGCAGGGGTGGACCGAGGACGACAGCCCGCCCCGGTCCGCCGCCGCCGTGAACCCCTGGACCACACGCTGGGCGAACGCGGTCCGGCGTACGTACACCTCGGGCGGTGAGCCGACCAGGGCGATCACCCGATGCCCCAGAGCCGCGAGCCGTTCCACGCACAACTCGCCCGCCGCCTTGAAGTCCAGGTCGATACAGGTCAGGCCGGCCGGGTCGGACGGGAAGCCGATCAGGACCGACGGCAGGTCCAGTGCACGCAGCAACGGCAGCCGGGGATCGTGGAGTTGGACGTCCATCACGATCAGCGCGTCCACCAGAGCCGTGTCCGCCACCCGGCGCAGACCGGACTCGCCCTCCTCCTGAGTGAGGAGCAGGACGTCGTGGTCGTGGCGGCGCGCGGCCGTCACCACCGACACCGCGAACTGCATCGCGACCGGGACGTGGATGCCGGTCCGCAACGGGATCACCAGCGCCAGGACGTTGGAGCGGCTGCTCGCCAGGGCACGGGCGCCCGCGTGGGGGCGGTAACCGAGTTCGTGGATGGAGCGTTCGACGCGCTGCCGGGTCTCCTCGGAGATCGGGCGCTTGCCGCTCAGGGCGTACGACACCGTGCTCGGGGAGACCCCGGCGTGCCGTGCCACATCGGTGATCTTCACCATCACTCGCCTCCCGACTCGACCGGCCCCGGTGCCGCCGACTTCGGTTCCGGCGACCCCGGTTCCAGCGGTCCCAGCTCCACTGTCAGGAACCCGGTGCCCGCCTTCGCCCGTACTTCACGTCTGCCCGCCGCCAGTCCCCACGGCGCCGACGGATCGCTGCACGACGCCCGCAGGGTGTCGCCCTCGCGGACGACCGTGAACGTCAAGTCACCTATCGGGACTGTTACTTGGGCGCCGCGCTCCAGACCGTACGCGTGCAGCGTGACCCCGTCGGCGTACGCGTAGTCGGGGCGGTCGTCCACCGCGCCCACCGGGATCACCGACCCGGGGCGCACCAGCAGCGGCACACTGTCGAAGCCGTGGCGCTCCCGTATCCAGCGGGGGCCGGTCACTGTACGGCCGGTCAGGAAGTGGGTCCACTCGCCCTCGGGGACGTAGTACGACACCTCGCCCTCGTCGCTGAACACCGGTGCGACCAGCAGGTCCCGGCCGAGCATGAACTGCCGTTCCAGGTGGGCGCACCCGGGGTCGTCCGGGAACTCCAGGACCATCGCGCGCATCATCGGGACGCCCTCGGTGTGGGCGGTGCGGGCGGCCTCGTACAGATACGGCATGAGGCGGAGTTTGAGGCGGGTGAACAGTCGCAGTACGTCCACGGCCTCCTCGTCGAACAGCCATGGCACCCGGTAGGTGGAACTGCCGTGCAGGCGGCTGTGGGAGGAGAGGAGGCCGAAGGCGATCCAGCGTTTGAAGAGCGCCGGGCTCGGGGTGCCCTCGAAGCCGCCTATGTCGTGGCTCCAGTAGCCGAACCCGGAGAGCCCGAGGGACAGTCCGCCGCGCAGCGACTCCGCCATCGACTCGTAGGTCGCCTCGCAGTCGCCGCCCCAGTGGACCGGGAACTGCTGGCTCCCGGCCGTCGCCGAACGCGCGAACACGACCGCCTCTCCTTCGCCGCGGTGCTTGCGCAGCACGTCGAAGACGGTCCTGTTGTAGAGGTACGTGTAGTAGTTGTGCATCCGCTCCGGGTCCGAGCCGTCGGCGAACTCCACGTCCAGCGGGACCCGTTCACCGAAGTCGGTCTTGAAGCAGTCGACGCCCTGCGCGAGCAGCGCCTCCAGTTTCGCCGCGTACCAGTCGCGGGCGGCCGGGCTGGTGAAGTCGACCAGTGCCATGCCCGGTTGCCACAGGTCCCACTGCCACACGCTGCCGTCCGGTCGGCGGAGCAGGTGGCCAAGTGCCTTGCCCTCCGCGAAGAGTGGCGAGCGCTGGGCTATGTACGGGTTGATCCAGACGCTGATGTGCAGGCCCTTTGACTTCAGCCGCTGGAGCATCCCCTCGGGGTCGGGGAACACCCGCGGGTCCCACTGGAAGTCGCACCAGTTGAACTCGCGCATCCAGAAGCAGTCGAAGTGGAAGACGGAGAGCGGGAGTTCGCGCTCCCGCATGCCCTCGATGAACGACGTCACCGTCTCCTCGTCGTAGGAGGTGGTGAAGGACGTCGACAGCCACAGGCCGAACGACCACGGCGGCGGGAGTGCCGGGCGGCCGGTCAGGGCCGTGTACTTGCGGAGGATGTCCTTGGGGGTCGGGCCGTGGATGACGTAGTACGTCAACTGCTGTGTCTCGGCGCTGAACTGGACCCTCGACACCGCCTCCGAGCCGACCTCGAAGGAGACCCGGCCGGGGTGGTCGACGAAGACTCCGTAGCCCGCGTCCGTGAGGTAGAACGGGACGTTCTTGTAGGCCTGTTCGGTCGCCGTGCCGCCGTCGGCGTTCCACATGTCGACGACCTGGCCGTTCTTGACGAGCGGGCCGAAGCGTTCGCCGAGGCCGTACACGCTCGTCCCCACGCCCAACCCCAGCTGCTCGCGCAGATAGTGGGCGCCGGTCGCCGCGTCCCGCATGATGCCCATGCCCTTGGGGCCGCTGCTGGTGAGGACGCGGCCGTGGGCGAGGAAGTCGACGTGCCAGGGGCTGGTGCGGCTGACCCGGACGGAGAGGGTGCCCGAGGTCAGGGTCGCGTGCTCGTCGTCGTACTCGGTGTGTGTCGTCAAGTCCTCCTTTCTCAGCTCGAATTGAGGGCTCTGCGGCTGCTCGCCCTGGAAGTGCGTGAACGTGACGCCGATGACGTCGGGCATCGGGGCGTGGGCGCTGATCGTCACGACCGGTCCCTTCAGCAGGTCGCCGCGGTGGCGGATGGGCTGGGTCGGCGCGTGGATGTCCAACGTGCCGTCGGTGTCCGTGACATCGAGGACCTCGACCGGGTGGGCGGCGGTGACGCCCTCGCGCAGCAGCCAATAGCCGTCGGTGAACTTCACGTGGGGGGTCTCCTTGCTACTGGACTACTTGACGGCACCCACGGCGATGCCGCGAGTGAGCGTTCGCTGGAAGACGAGGAAGAAGACGAGGGCGGGCAACACGCCCAGTAGGGCAGCCGCGTTGGTCATCGTGGCGTCCATCAGGCGCTGGCCCTGGAGGACGCCGAGGGCCACCGACACCGTCTGGTTGTCGTTGGAGATCAGCATCACCAGGGGGAGCAGGAACTCGTTCCAGGTCCAGATGAAGAAGAAGACGAGGAGCACGCCGAGCGTGGGGCGGCTGACCGGGACGACGATCCGCCACAGCACCTGCCACTTGTTCGCGCCGTCGATCCGCGCGGCCTCGATGATCTCCCGGGGGAACTGGCCCAGCACCGAGGAGAGGAGATACGTACCGAAGGCCGCCTGGATCACCGTGAAGACGATGATCACGCTCAACCGGGTGTCGTACAGGCCGACTTCCTTGCTCAGGTAGTACACCGGGTAGACCAGCGCCTCCTGCGGCAGCATGTTGGCGAGGACGAAGAAGGCCAGGACCCAGGTGCGGCCTCTGATCCGGCCGATGCCGATCGCGTACGCGTTCAGCACCGACAGGACGACCGCCAGGATGGCCACCGACCCGCTGATCAGTGCCGAGTTGACGAGCTTCTGCCCGAAGTCGACCCGCTCCCAGAAGTCCTTGACGCCATCGAGGTAGATGCCCTCGGGGAGGCTCAGCGGGCCGTTCGCGGAGTACTCGGCGGGCGACTTCACGGCGTTGACGGCGACGATCAGGAACGGCACGACCATGAACAGGGCGGCGAGGACGAGGGCGATGAGCACCGGGTAGCGGCGCAGGGCGGTCGTCATGCCCGTCCCCCTGTCGGAGCGTCCTCGGCGTCCTCGGCCCGGGTCTGGAGCTTCAGGCCGATGAGCGAGACGGCGAGGATGATCACCGTCAGGACGGTGGAGACGGCGGCGCCGTAGCCGACCTGGGTCTTCTCGAAGAACGTGGTGAAGGAGAAGTAGGACGGCACGTTGGTCGCGCCGCCCGGGCCGCCCTTCGTCAGGACGTACACCGCGCCGAACACCTTCAGCGCGGCGATCGTGCACCAGGTGAGGACGACGTAGATCTCGGGGCGGATCTGCGGGACCGTGATGTGCCGGAAGCGGCGCCACCAGCCGGCGCCGTCCAGTTCGGCCGCCTCGTAGAGCTGCGGGTCGACGCGTTGCAGGCCCGCTATGAAGACGACCAGCGGGAAGCCGAGTTGCACCCAGACCATCACGCCCATCACGCTGTAGAGCGCGATGTCCGGGTCGCCCAGCCAGTCCTGCTGCCAGGAGCCCAGCCCGACGGCCTTCAGCACCTCGTTCAGCGAGCCGTTCTCGGGCGCGAGGATCCAGCTCCAGACGATGCCGGCGACCGCGATCGGCAGCACCTGCGGGAGGTAGAAGCAGGCGCGGAGCACGGCCGCCCACCGGCTCCCGAAGTGCTTGCCGACGTAGTCGAACAGGGCGGCGGCCAGGACGAGTCCGACCGCGGTGGGCACGGCCGCCATCGCCACCACCATGAACATGCTGTGCCGGAACGACGCCCAGAACTCCGAATCGTCCATCAGCGCCCGGTAGTTGGCGAGCCCCGACCACTCCGGAGTGCCCACGCCCCGCCAATCGGTGAAGCTCACCCCGGTGTTCATCAGGAACGGCACGACGATCACGGCGAGGAAGGCGACCGCTCCGGGGAGGAGGAAGAGGGTGTACGAGTCCTTGCGACGTCCCGAACTTCCCTTCCTCCGCGCGCCGTTGGCGACCCGGTCTCGCCCGCCCCGCCCGCCGGCCCGTTCGACGGTGACCGTCATGTCTTCGGTACGCCCTTGTCGTACGCCTCCTGCAACGAGTCGAGGGCCGCGTCCGGTTTCGCGCTGCCCGTGATCAGCTTCTGGGTCTCGGAGACGAGGACGTCGTAGAAGCCGGGGGCCGGCCAGTCGGGGTAGAAGGCGAGCCCGTCGCGGGCGGAGAGGGTGTTGAAGTCGGCGATGAGCGACTTGGCCTGCGGGTCGGTGATGGCGGCCGGGTCGGCGGCCACCGGGACCCCGCCCTTGTTGCCGAGCAGGTTCTGGATCTTCTTCGACATGGTGATGTCGATGAAGTCGTAGGCGAGTTCCTTGTTCTTGGCGCCCTTGGGGACGACCCACAGATTGCCGCCGGAGCCGAGGGAGAGACTGGTGCCGGGCCACAGGAACGTGCCCCAGTCGAACTTCGCCTCGCTCTTGAAGCGGCCGTACCACCAGCTGCCGGAGAACAGGATCGGGCTCTTGCCCTGGATGAAGGAGACCCCGGCGTCCTCCGCCTTCAGACCGCTGGAGTTCTTGCCGAAGTAGCCCTTCTTCACCCAGTCGGCGAAGGTCTCGGCGCCGTAGGTCCAGGCGGCGTCGTGGAAGTCCGTCTTGCCCTTGTACAGCTCGTACTTGTCGACCCAGGCGCGGTCCGCCTTCGACAGGGCGAGCTGGTAGAGGTACTGCTGGGCGGGGTACTCGGCGCCCGCGCTCGCCAGCGGGGTGATGCCCTCGGCGACGAACTTGTCCATGGCGGCGGTGAGTTCGCCGAAGGAGGTCGGCACGGCGATCCCGTGCTGCTTGAAGAGGTCCTTGTTGTAGAACACCATCGTGTACTCGGCGTAGTTGGGTACGCCGTACCAACTGCCGGAGCCCATCACGCCGTTGGTGTCGTACTGGCTGGTGGTGCGGACACCGGCGCCGATCTTCTTGTCCCAGCCGCGCTTTGTCACCTCGGCGGTCAGGTCGGTGAGCAGGCCCTGCGTGGACAGCAGCCCGGCTGTCGCGTTGCCCTTGTTGTACTCCATCAGGTCGGGAGCGTCGGAGGAGTTGAGGACCATCGGGGCGGTCTTCTGGATCTGTTCGAAGCCCTTCTCCTCGAACTCCACTTTGACGCCCGGATGCGTCTTCTCGAACTCCTCGATCGCCGCCTTCCAGGCAATGCCCATCGCGCTGTCGGGGCCCTCGTAGTGCCAGAGGCGTAGGGTCTTCCCGTCGGACGATCCGCTGTCCGAGCCGCCGCAGGAGGCCAGCAGCAGGGCCCCGACCAGCGTCGAGGCCGCCATTATTGTGAACCTGCCGTACCTTGTCGCCGTCAACATCCAGTGCCTCCAGGGGAGTCGGATGGATCTCGGTCACCTGTCGTGCTGGGTCGTCGAACTGATTCGACCCGTGTAGTCGAAGCGCTTCGACGGGCGAAGGTATGTGTGGCGTCTGAGCGAGTCAATGGGGTGCGCGCGAATTGGCCTGCGGGTCATGCGGAAGGCGCGGGCGGTACGGGTCGTGAAGTACGGGTGGCGGGGCCGTGGTTCGTGAGCGTGAGCAGCGACAGCAGCAGTGCGCTCGCCGCCGCCGCGACCGGAACGCCGAACCCCGCTGTGGCCGATACCTGTTCCGCGGTCCAGCCGCCGGCCGCCGAACCGCAGGCTATGCCGCCGAGGAGGCCGGTCACCGCGAGGGTCATGCCCTCGTTCAGGCGGCCCTCGGGGGTGCGGCTCTGGACCAGGGTCATGTTCGTGATCATGGTGGGCGCGGTGGCCGTCCCCGCCACGAGCAGCGCACCCGCGAGGACGAGGAGCTAGCCGGTCAGCGCGGCGGCGAGCAGCGGCAGGGCCATCAGCGCCGTCATCGCGGCCAGACACCAGGGGTGGCGCCGCTCGGCGGGCCCGGACGGCCGCAGCGCCCCGTACAGCAGACCGGCCGCGAACGACCCGGCCGCCTGGAGGGCGAGCACGGCACCGGCAGCCGCCCGGTGCCCCCGCTCGTCGGCGAAGGCGATCGTGACGACCTCCATCGACCCGAACACGGCGCCCGTGGCCAGGCATACGGCGAGCAGCGGGCGCATCCCGGCGGCGCGCAGCGGAGACGTGCCGCGCGTGTGAAGCCCTTCGACGCGGGGGCGGACCGGCGGCTCGGTCGATCGCTGGGCGGTGAAGAGGAGCACGCCGGTCATCATCAGGACCGCCCCGACCAGCGTGCCCGCTTCCGGGAACAACGCCCCGCAGAGGAAGGTCGCGAGGGCCGGGCCGAGCATGAAGCAGAGCTCGTCGACGGCCTGTTCGAAGGAGTTGGCGGTGTGCAGGGCTTCCCCGTCGGCCCTGCCTCGCCCCTTGCCGTCGGCCGTGCCCTTCTCGTCGCCGTTCAGGAGATGGGCCCAGCGGGCGCGTGACATGCCGCCCGTGTTGGGGGTCGTGGCGGTGGCGGCGTAGGCGGCGAAGAGCGTCCAGTCGGGGGCGCCGTAGTGCGTGCAGAGCAGCAGGGCGAGGGAGCCGAGGGCGGCAAGTGCCGTGGCCGGTACGGCGATTCGGGCCTGGCCGTACCGGTCGACGAGCCGTGCGGTCCAGGGGGCGACGACCGCTGTCGCGGCGAGCCCGGTCGCGGTGACGGCGCCGGCGAGGGCGTACGAGCCGCGCGACCCGGCGATCATGATGACCGCGCTCACGCTGAACATGCCCATGGGGAGCCGGGCGATCAGGTTCCCGGCGGTGAAGGCGCGGGTGCCCGGGACGGCGAAGAGGCGGCGGTACGGGCCGGGCGGGCGCCGGTCGACGGTCGTACGGGTACGGCCGCGGGAGCCGAAGTCGGCGATGACCAGGGCGTCCTGGGTGACGGTGGAAAGTGGCTGGGAGGGCGGCCGGGGTGAAGGTTGCGGCATGCGCCCACCGTCGCCCGGAGTCGATCACGGGGTCCAACACCTGGTCCCGGGTCATTGACGCACTCTCGTTGTAAGTTCGCCGGATGCCCGCCCCGAAGCACCTCGACACCCGTCTCCTCCGCGTCTTCGTCGCCGTCGCGGAGGAGCTGCACTTCACCCGGGCCGCTGCCCGCCTCTACCTGGCCCAGCAGGCGTTGAGCCGTGACATCCGGCGCCTGGAACGGGAGTTGGGCGTCGATCTCTTCGTACGCTCGACCCGGCGGGTGGCGCTGTCGGCCGACGGTGAGCGGCTGCTGCCGTACGCCCGGCGGGTGTTGGCGGCCCAGGACGAGCTGTTCGCCGCGTTCGGGGAGGTCCGGCCGCTGCTGGTGGACCTGAACTCGCCGGGGCTCTCGACCGGGCGGCGGGTGCTGCACCTGGCGCGTGAACTCGCCCCGGAGTACGAGCTGATGGCCCGGTTCGAGAGTGGGCTCGCCTTCGCGGCGGCGGAGTTGCTGGCGGGTCGGCTCGACGCGTCGTTCGGACGGTTCGCGGGCCTGGATCCGGTGCTGCGTTCGCAGTTGGGCCAGCAGCTCGTGCGCTACGAGCCGATGGCGGTAGTCCTGCCCGAGGATCACCGGCTGGCCGCGCTGCCCGAGGTGCCGTTGGTGGCGCTGGCGGGGGAGGCCGTGTACGCCGGTGCGGGGAACCCCCGGACCCCGGAGTGGACCGACCTCGCGCGTCGGCTTTTCGCGGGGCGCGGTATCGAAATCGCGCCACCCGCGCCGCTCGCCGTGGGTGACGAGGAGTTCCAACGGATCATGGCGAAGACGCGGACCCCGGTCCTCGCCGTGGTGGATTTCCCGGCGCTGCCTCGGACGGTGGTGCGACCGCTGGTCGACCCCGTTCCGTTGTCCCCCGTGTCACTGGTGTGGCGGAGGGGTCTGGAGCACCCGGGATTTAACGCTCTGCGACGGGCGGCGGCCCGGCTCGCGGAGGAGGAGGGGTGGTTGCGGAAGCCTGTCGGCTACTGGATTCCGGCCACGGACAACAACATCATTTCGGTTCACAAGTGACACATGGCGAACACGGGACCTCCATGTGCGCTACATTCGAGGCCCGGATGCAGTGTGATAAATGGGGGCGCTCGGATCGGATGGGGGTCCGATTCGAACATCGATAGTACGAGAATCCCGGAATCGTACACGCGCCCGAAAGGTTCCCGTGGGGGGTTGTGCGTGCGTGTGAAAAAGTGGCGTGAAGGCGCCCAACCGGAACGGTCCGACGCCGAAGGCGCCACCGTATCCGGAACCCAGCAGCTACCCGGAGTTACCCCAGGCAGCACCGGTCCCGTGCCTCGACAGAGGCATGCCGGAACACCGGTGCGCCCCGGGCGATCCGGAGGCAGAGGCGCACACGCCCAACTGCGCTCGGGCGAAAACGGAACGTCCGTAACACCCGGAGCGACCGGATCAGCTGGAACGTTTCCCGGCCGCCCGTGGGAGAACGCTGCGGAGTTCGGCCACACCCACGATCCGCACGAGGTGACGGTCCAGCTCGACGGAGTGGGCCGTCAGTTCGAGGAACTCCTCGTACGGCAGGCCACGGAGGGCTCGGAGGCCGGCGCCGGTGACGGCCCCGTCTTCGTCGACGAGACCGGCCGCCGCAGCCGCCGTTACCGCCGGATCGGGATCGCCGTCGGCATCTCCTGCGCGGTGTACGCCGTCGTCATCGTCGCCACCCTTCTCTCCGGCAACTCGGACGCGCCCTGGCTGCCGGTACCGGGCCAGCAGGACGAGCAGCCAGCGGGCAAGGTCGACACCTCGCCGCTGCCCGCCGAGTCGGTGCAGCCGTCGGACTCGACCGGGGTCACGCCGGCCCCGGGGACGTCGGTGAGCGCGGGGGTCACTCCGTCGCAGGGGACCGCCGCCGTCACCCCGGGCGCCTCGCCCAGTGCCACGAAGGCGGCTCCGTCCCTCGCGCCCAGGGCCTCGGCCAGCGTCGGCAAGCCCGATCCGGGGACCACCACACCCGGCACGGACCCCGAGCCGTCCGTGCCGGTGTCCAGCACGCCGGAACCGAGCCCGTCGGAGAGCGTCGCTACCTCGCCCGACCCGTCGCCGTCGCCCTCCCCGGCCGCCGACGGCGGCACCGGCACGGTCGCGGGCGGTCCGAGCGACCCGACCCCGATCGCCGAGAGCCCGGTCGAGCCGAGTGGCCCCGACGCCACCGGCGACCCGGGCACCTCGACGGTGCCGCCCGGCTCGACGGCGTAGGAGTTCCCGATGTCACCTCGCGGCGCCGGCCTCAGGTCGGCCCGCTTCCCGGCCGCCCACGGCGGCACCGGCGCGGTCGTCGAAGGTCCGAGCGACCCCGACCTCGATCGCCGAGAGCCCGGCCCGACCGAGTGGCCCCGACGCCACCGGCGACCCGCTCGCCCGCCCGGCGGAGAATCCGCTGACCCTGCCGACCCTGTTCTGATCTCCTCGTCCCCGGAGAACAACCTCTGATGGCATCCCGCACCCGCCGCCACGGCGCCCGCAACGGCGCCGAGGGCGCCGCCCGGCGCCGACGGCTGCCCATGCGCCTGCTGCTTCCCTCGCTCATCCTGCTCGCCCTGATGGCGATGCTGATGCTGCGGGGGTACGTGCACAGCGAAATCCTCGCCGACCACCGCATCCAGCCCGAGGCCTCCACCGACCGGGTGCCGGAGAAGATCCTGGACGGCGGCCCGGTCATCGACACCAGAAGCGGCCGGACCACCAGCCTGAACGTGCCCGACCACCAGCTCGTCCTCACGTTCGACGACGGCCCGGACCCCAAGTGGACCCCCAAGGTGCTCGACGTCCTCAAGAAGCACCACGCGCACGCGGTCTTCTTCGTCACCGGCACCAATGCCTCGCGCTACCCGGAACTCGTACGACGCATGGTGGCCGAGGGCCACGAGGTGGGGCTGCACACCTTCAACCACCCCGACCTCTCCTTCCAGTCGAAGGCCCGGATCGACTGGGAGCTGTCCCAGAACCAGCTGGCGCTCGCCGGTGCGGCGGGCATCCGTACGTCGCTGTTCCGGCCGCCGTACTCCTCGTTCGCCGACGCCATGGACGACAAGTCGTGGCCGGTCACGGAGTACATCGGCAAGCGCGGCTACATCACCGTCGTCAACAACACGGACAGCGAGGACTGGCGCAAGCCGGGCGTCGAGGCGATCATCCGCGAGGCCACCCCCAAGGGCGGCAAGGGCGCGATCGTCCTCATGCACGACTCCGGCGGCGACCGCCACCAGACCGTCGAGGCCCTCGACCGCTTCCTGCCCGACATGAAGAAGCGGGGGTACGCGTTCCGGAACCTCACCGAGGCCCTCGACGCGCCCAGCGCGCACACACCGGTCGCCGGCGTCGAACTGGCGAAGGGCAAGGCGTGGACGTTCCTGGTCCAGGCCTCCGACAACATCACCGACGCTCTGGTCGTCGCTCTCGCGATCATCGGCGTCCTGGTGTTCACCCGGTTCGGCCTGATGCTGCTGCTCTCCGTCCTCCACGCCCGCCGCACCCGCCGCGCCGACTTCAGCTGGGGCCCGCCGATCACCGAACCGGTGTCGGTGCTCGTCCCGGCGTACAACGAGGCCAAGTGCATCGAGGCCACCGTGCGTTCACTGATGCGGAGCGAGCATCCCATCGAGGTGATCGTCATCGACGACGGGTCGAGCGACGGCACGGCGCGCATCGTCGAGGACCTGGGCCTGCCGAACGTACGCGTCGTGCGCCAGCTCAACGCGGGCAAGCCCGCCGCCCTCAACAGGGGTGTGGCGAACGCCCGTTACAACCTGATCGTGATGATGGACGGCGACACGGTGTTCGAGCCCGGCACCGTCCGCGAACTCGTCCAGCCCTTCGGCGACCCGCGCGTCGGCGCCGTCGCCGGCAACGCCAAGGTCGGCAACAAGGACTCGCTGATCGGCGCCTGGCAGCACATCGAGTACGTGATGGGCTTCAACCTGGACCGCCGTATGTACGACGTCCTGGGCTGCATGCCGACGATCCCCGGCGCGGTAGGCGCGTTCCGGCGCAGCGCCCTGAAGCGGGTCGGCGGGATGAGCGACGACACGCTCGCCGAGGACACCGACATCACGATGGCTCTGCACCGCGACGGCTGGCGGGTCGTGTACGCGGAGAACGCGCGCGCCTGGACCGAGGCCCCGGAGTCCGTCCAGCAGCTGTGGTCCCAGCGCTACCGCTGGTCGTACGGCACCATGCAGGCGATCTGGAAGCACCGCCGCTCGGTCGTCGAACGGGGCCCGTCGGGCCGCTTCGGCCGCGTGGGCCTGCCCTTCGTGTCCCTGTTCATGGTGGTGGCGCCACTCCTCGCACCCCTGATCGACGTGTTCCTGCTCTACGGGCTGGTGTTCGGCCCGACCGAGAAGACCGTCCTCGCCTGGCTGGGCGTCCTCGCCATCCAACTGATCTGCGCGGCCTACGCGTTCCGCCTCGACCGCGAAAAGATGACCCACCTGATCTCGCTGCCGCTGCAGCAGATCCTCTACCGCCAGCTCATGTACGTGGTCCTGCTCCAGTCCTGGATCACCGCGCTCACCGGCGGCCGGCTGCGCTGGCAGAAACTCCGGCGCACCGGCGTCGTCGGGGCGGCGCCCGACGCCGTACCGGCCGCCCGGACGAGCGGCAGCGCCGACAGGAGGCCCGTGGCATGACCGAACGACATACGGCGGCGACGACGCCGTACGACGAGATCAACGAGACCACCACACCCTCGTACGGAGTTCCGCAACAGCCGGCGTCCGAGGAAACGACCGCCGCCGAGCCCCGTTCGCCCCAGGCGACGAAGCTGGGCCGCGACCGCTATCTCGACCTGCTCCGCAGCATCGCCCTGGTCCGGGTCGTGGTGTACCACCTGTTCGGCTGGGCCTGGCTGACGGTCCTCTTCCCCTCCATGGGCGTGATGTTCGCGCTGGCGGGCTCCCTGATGGCCCGCTCCCTGAAACGCCCGGCACTCGGGGTGATCCGGGGCCGCATCCGGCGCCTGCTGCCCCCGCTGTGGGCGTTCAGCGCGGTGGCGCTGGCGCTGATGTTCCTCGGCGGCTGGAACCCGGCCAAGGATCCCGACCACGGCGGCACCTGGGGCCTGGTCGAACTGCTGAACTACCTCATCCCGATCGGCGCCCCGCCCTATCCGTGGAGCATCGGCTCCAAGTCCGGCCTCTTGGAGAACACCTGGGCGGTCCAGGCCGCGGGCCCCCTCTGGTATCTGCGGGCCTACCTGTGGTTCGTGATCGCCTCGCCGCTGCTGCTGTGGGCGTTCCGCCGGTTCCCGTGGCCGACGCTGCTCGCCCCGCTGGCCCTGACGGCGGTCGTCGGTACGGGAGTTGTCACCATCCCCGGTGAGACGGGCAACGCGGTGACCGACTTCGCGGTGTACGGCGGCTGCTGGGTGCTGGGCTTCGCCCACCACGAGGGCCTGCTGAAGAAGATCCCGCGCTATCTCGCCGTGTCCTGCGCGGTCCCGCTCATGGCCTTCGGCATCTGGTGGGCCTCGGGCCACAAGGGCCCTGACGGCTGGGACCTGAACGACATTCCGCTGGCCCAGGCGATGTGGTCGTTCGGGTTCGTGGTGATCCTGCTCCAGTACTCCCCGTCGTGGCAGGAGCTGCCGGGGCGCCTGGCCAAGTGGGACAGGCTGGTCACGCTCTCCAACAACCGAGCGGTCACGATCTACCTCTGGCACAACTTCCTGATCATGGCCACGGTCCCGCTGATCGACCGTCTGTACGACCTCCCGTTCATGACCGACGGGATGGTGTCCGCGCTGGACACGACCTACAACCTGTGGATGTTCGTCCTGGTCTGGCCCCTGATCGGCCTGACGATACTGGCACTGGGCTGGATCGAGGACGTAGCGGCGAAGCGGAGCCCACGGCTGTGGCCGGACGGGCACGGGGCGAAGCGCGGGGGCGGGCGACGGCGGGGCTGAGTGTGAGAGACGGGAGTGGGACGGCCCGGCACCTTGGTGGGTGCCGGGCCGTCCCGCGCGCGGCCGGTGGCCTGGGCCATCGAGCCCCAGCCCCTGGGCCTCGGCTCCCGGCGCCCAGCCCTTGGGCCTCAGCTCCCGGCTTCTGGCCCCGGGCCTCGGCTCTCGGCTCTGGGCCTCGGCTCCAGCTCCCGGTCCTCAGGCCCCCGGGCCTCAGGGGATCGCCGCTGGGCCAACCTGCCCGGCGGGCGATCGGGTCAGCGCAGGAGCAGCAGGACGGCCAGTGCGACGAGCAGGGAGTCGATCCGGTCGAGCAGTCCGCGGGACCCGGGCAGCCAGCGGCCGGCGTCCTTTGCCTGTGCCCCTCTTCCGCCGCCTTTCGCGCCGAGGCGGCCCGCGCGGAGGGGCCGTACTTCGGAGGGCAGGGGCTCACAGAGGTCGAGCTGCTGCTGGGACCGGCCCTCAGGGTCCATCGCCTGGAGCCGACGGCGCCGGACGCCGACAGCGGCACCATCGTGGAGGGGGTGGCCCACTACATCCTGCCGCGTGCGTACCCGACTGCTCTGGAGTGCCGGTTGCTGTGGTCGACCCTGGGTTTCGGCGAGGAACTGGAGAAGATCGCCGACGAGTTGGCGGACTCAGTCCTTCTGGAGTGAGATCGACGGACGAGCGGACCCTGGGCGGCGGAGTCCGACCACGCCGCCCATGCCGACCTTCTCCCAGGGGAACAGCGCCAGCGGAATCCAGCTGAAACCGACGACGACGACCGCGACCACATTGGTGATGCCTGCGGGCAAAATCCACCCCAGCAGGGACGCGACGACGGCCAGGACGAACACGTAGACGTCGAAGAGGACCAGCCCGAGAACCTTCTTGCCGGCCGCGCCCACCTCCATCCGGGGGGAGTCCCCGGTGCCGCGCACCATGGCGATCAGAATCAACGGCAGGTACAGCCCGGGAATGGCCCCGAGAACGATCCCTCCGGCCACCAGGGCACCCCGCCCGTCCTCGTGAACCAGCGACGACAGAGGCGAGGAGTCCCCCAGCCTCAGCATCAGGAACACACACGCGAACGCCCCGCCCATCGTCGTGGCGAAGACGAGGAGGAACGCGGCCGCGAAGAGCACGTTCCCGGTGAAGGTGCGCCGGGCGGGCTGCGCCTCAGGCCTGTCGGACCTCGGCTCGGCAGACATGGACCCTCCCGTTCCCTGTGTGGGGTCCGCTAGAGGATAGCGGGACCCCGCACCCCTCAAGAGGCACCGCCGTGCCCTGGCCGTTACCTCCGTCTGCGTAACCTCTCATCCCACCTCCTCGCGGGGTGAGAGCAAAGTTCCCTTCCGGTCACCCACAGCCACAGGGCGGAAACGCGCTCTGCCTACCTTCGGGACTCATCACCGCTCAGCACCCCAAAAAAGAACCACCCGAGCCCCGGACCACCGTGGAGGCGTCATGACAGCCCCTAGTTCAGCCCCCGCCCCCGGCAAGGGAGGCCGCTGGATCGAGCACTGGGATCCCGAGGACGAGGCCTTCTGGAACGCGACCGGCGAGAAGGTCGCCCGCCGCAACCTGTTCTTCTCCGTGCTCTCCGAGCACATCGGTTTCTCCATCTGGACGCTGTGGTCCGTGATGGTGCTGTTCATGGGACCGGAGTACGGGCTCACCCCGGCCGACAAGTTCTTCATCGTGTCGATGGCCACGGCCGTCGGCGCCGTCGTCCGCGTCCCCTACACCTTCGCGGTCGCCCTCTTCGGTGGCCGGAACTGGACCGTCGTCTCCGCGGCGCTCCTGCTCATCCCGACGATCGCGGCGTTCATCGTCATGGAGCCGGGGACGTCCTTCAACACGTTCCTCGCCTGCGCCATGCTCGCCGGCATCGGCGGCGGCAACTTCGCCTCCAGCATGACCAACATCAACGCCTTCTTCCCGCTCAGGAAGAAGGGCTGGGCCCTCGGGCTCAACGCCGGCGGCGGCAACATCGGTGTCCCGGTCGTGCAGCTCATCGGGCTCGCCGTCATCGGCGCGAGCGGCGGGCCGCGGGTGCTCCTCGGGATCTACATCCCGCTCATCCTCATCGCCGCCGTCCTCGCCGCGGTCAAGATGGACAACATCGCGCACCTGAAGAACGACACCGGCGCCGCCAAGGACGCCGTCAAGGACGCGCACACCTGGATCATGTCCTTCCTCTACATCGGGACGTTCGGGTCGTTCATCGGCTACAGCTTCGCCTTCGGCCTCGTCCTGCAGACCCAGTTCGGGCGTACGCCGCTGGAGTCCGCGTACGTCACCTTCATCGGCCCGCTGCTCGGCTCGCTGATCCGGCCCGTGGGCGGCGCGCTCGCCGACCGCTTCGGCGGGGCGAAGATCACGCTGTACAACTACGTCGGCATGGCCGGCGCCACCGGTTTCATCGTCGTCGCGTCCATGCAGAAGTCGCTGCCCCTGTTCACCACGGCCTTCATCGTCCTGTTCGTCCTCTCCGGCCTCGGCAACGGCTCGACCTTCAAGATGATCCCCGGCATCTTCCAGGCCAAGGCCCTCGCCAAGGGACTGGAGGGTGAGGAGGCTGCGGCCTACGGCCGTCGCCTGTCCGGCGCCTCCATGGGGCTCATCGGCGCGGTCGGCGCGCTCGGCGGCCTCGGGATCAACCTCTCCCTCCGCCAGTCGTTCCTGAGCGTCGGCTCCGGCACCGGTGCCTTCGTCGCCTTCCTCGCCTTCTACGGGGTCTGCTTCCTGGTCACCTGGGCCGTATACCTTCGCCGCCCGTCGGGTGCACAGGCCACCGAAACCACAGCTTCCGAAGCGAAGCCGCAGCTCAGCTACGCCGAGGTGTGACCTTCGCCCGAAGGGGCTTAAGTAACACCAGCGACATGAAGTCGAACCGAGCCTGTCACGCGCTGTTGACAGGCTCGTTCGGCACGCTTGTGCAGATGTGACCCGACTGCGGGACGAGAGCCATGTACGACGAACAGCAGCGACCGGAACAGGGCCTGCCGGACCACGGCCCCCTCGCGGGGTTCACCGTGGGTGTCACGGCCGCGCGTCGGGCCGACGAACTCGGGACACTCCTCCAGCGGCGGGGCGCCGCCGTCGTACACGCGCCCGCCCTGCGGATCGTGCAGCTCGCCGACGACAGTGAGCTGCTCGCGGCCACCAAGCAGCTGATCGGCCAGGCGCCGGACATCGTCATCGCCACCACCGCCATCGGCTTCCGGGGCTGGATCGAGGCCGCCGACGGCTGGGGGCTCGGGGAGGATCTGCTCGCCTGTCTCGGCGGCGTGGAACTGCTGGCGCGCGGGCCCAAGGTCAAGGGGTCCGTCCGGGCCGTCGGGCTCAGGGAGGAGTGGTCGCCGGCCTCCGAGTCCATGGCCGAGGTGCTCGACCGGCTTCTGGAGGAGGGCGTCGAAGGGCGCCGTATCGCCATCCAGCTGCACGGCGAGCCCCTGCCCGGCTTCGTCGAGTCGCTGCGTGCGGCGGGCGCCGAGGTCGTCGGCGTGCCCGTCTACCGATGGATGCCACCGGAGGACATCGGCCCCGTCGACCGGCTCCTCGACTCCACCGTCTCGCGCGGCCTGGACGCGCTCACCTTCACCAGCGCCCCCGCCGCCGCGTCCCTTCTCTCCCGCGCGGAGGAACGGGGCCTGCTCCCCGAACTCCTCGCCGCCCTCCACCACGACGTCCTGCCCGCCTGCGTCGGCCCGGTCACCGCGCTGCCGCTCCAGGCCCACGGCGTAGACACGGTGTTCCCCGAACGCTTCCGGCTCGGCCCCCTCGTACAGCTCCTCTGCCAGGAACTCCCGGCCCGCGCACGGGCGTTGCCCATCGCCGGGCACCGCGTCGAGATCCGCGGGCAAGCCGTCATCGTCGACGGTGCCCTGCGGCCCGTACCGCCCGCCGGGATGTCCCTGATGCGGGCGCTGTCCCGGCGGCCGGGGTGGGTCGTCGCCCGCGCCGAACTGCTGCGCGCGCTGCCCGGAGCCGGCCGCGACGAGCACGCCGTGGAGACGGCGATGGCCCGCCTGCGCACCGCCCTCGGCGCGCCCAAACTGATCCATACGGTCGTCAAACGCGGCTACCGGCTCGCGCTGGACCCGGCGGCCGACGCCAAGTACTCCGACGTGTAGCCCTCCCGGGCCGGCCGGACCGGCGCGGTCGTCGCAGGGGCGTCGGCGTCCGCCGGGCGGCCTCGGAGGAGTCGCGCCCCGACAGGGGCGCGGGGAACCGCGCGCCCAGCCCCCACCGGCCCGTGGGCGGACGAGCCGCGTACCCGGCCGGGTGGTGTCCCCACCGGCCCGCAGGGTGAGCGAACAGCCCATCCCACGGAGCGAGCCGCCCTCATCGCCCTGCGGTTGGACGAGCCGCGTACCCGGCCGGGTGGTGTCCCCACCGGCCCGCAGGGTGAGCGAACAGCCCATCCCACGGAGCGAGCCGCCCTCATCGCCCTGCGGTTGGACGAGCCGCGTACCCGGCCGGGCGGGCGCCTCCACCGGCCCGCGGGTGAGCGAACCGCCCACCCCGCAGAGCGAGCCGCCCCCACCGGCCCACGCCGAACGAACCGCGTATCCCGTGGAGCGACCCGTACAAGGGGTTCCGGCCGCGACAGCGGGCAGGCACTGTAGAGGGAACGGTTCCCCTGACCCCCTCACACCCCCTCACTGGCATCCCACCGACATCCCGGCTGCCCCGTACGGTGGCGACCCCTAGGCGGTGACAGGCACATGGCATCGGAGACGACCGTGGCCACAGTCTCGTACGAGCTGCGTTTCGACGCCGGGCGGATCAGCCTGGATCTGCTGGCGACCGCCCACCCCGAGGAACGGCTCGGCGCCGTCGAGCCGCTCCGCGCCTGGATCGCCGCGTCCGGACTCGTCCCGGCGGGCACGCCCCTGCACCACGCGGACGCCTCCTGGGTCGCACACTTCCGTGAACTGCGGGACCTGACCGGCCGGTTGACCGGTCAGTTGGTGCACAGCCCCCCGGCCGCCGACCTCCGCCACCTCGACCAGGCCCTCACCCGCCTCAACGAGCTCGCCCGCCCGGCGCCCCCGGCCCCCCGTGCGGTCCGCGCCGAGGACGGCACGCTCGTACGGGAGCTGCACGGGCCGCCCGACTGCGCGGCCCTGCTCGGCGCGGTCGCCCGGGACGCCGTGGAGCTGCTCACCGACCCCGTGGCACGCGCGTGCCTGCGCCAGTGCGAGGGCGACAGCTGCTCGATCGTCTACCTCGACACCTCCCGGGGCAGACGGCGCAGATGGTGCTCCAGTGAGATCTGCGGCAATCGGGAACGGGTCGCGAGACACCGGCGGCGGGCCGCCCTGGCACGCGCGTAGATCGTTTCCAGCACGCACCCAGACCCTCCGCGTATCACCCATAGCGGGCCTTTCTGGCGGAATCGGTCCTGTCAACTCCCCGGGGTCGCAGTGACCTTGGTTACACGTGTGTTTCCAGTCGGCGCGCCGCGGGCATCGCCCCGAACTTGCCAATGTGGCGAAAACGTAAAGCACTTGCGGCAGAAATGTGCTCTCTTGTCCCTCACGTCGGGGCCGGGCAAAGAAAGTTGTGGTCACACGTTGAACATCCCGCATGTCACTTCCGTACCTGGGGGGGAGCGACCGACCGGGGGAACCCGGGACAGCGGAGGTGGGCGTGCGCAAGTATTCCGTCGTGGCCAATGAACAAGCACCGAGGGCCCGACATCGCATGTCCCAGCCCTCGGAGCCCGACGAGGACCTGATGCGTGCGCTGTACCGAGAGCACGCAGGGCCCCTCCTGGCATATGTCCTCAGGCTGGTCGCCGGTGACCGGCAACGAGCCGAGGACGTCGTGCAGGAGACGCTAATCCGTGCCTGGAAGAACGCCGGTCAGCTCAATCGGGCAACCGGTTCGGTACGCCCCTGGCTGGTGACGGTCGCCCGGCGCATCGTCATCGACGGGCATCGCAGCCGGCAGGCCCGGCCGCAGGAGGTGGACCCGTCGCCGCTGGAGGTGATCCCCGCGGAGGACGAGATCGACAAGGCGCTGTGGCTGATGACGTTGTCGGACGCGCTCGACGACCTGACCCCCGCCCACCGGGAGGTTCTGGTCGAGACCTATTTCAAGGGACGTACCGTGAACGAGGCCGCCGAAACGCTGGGCATACCCAGCGGAACGGTGCGCTCACGGGTCTTCTACGCCCTGCGTTCGATGAAGCTCGCACTTGAGGAGCGGGGGGTGACGGCATGAGCATTTACGGGGGGTTCGGAGCGGGTAGTCCTGGTTCCATGCGAGGAATGCAGGGTTCCCAAGGCCCGAACGAACACGAGACCGTAGGCGCCTACGCCCTCGGCATCCTCGACGACGCGGAGGCCACGGCCTTCGAGGCACACCTCGCCGGCTGCGAGTGGTGCGCCCAGCAGCTCGACGAGCTGGCCGGGATGGAACCGATGCTGGCCGCACTCGCGGACCTGCCCGGTGCCCAGGGATCTCCCGCCATCGGCGAGTCGCTGTCCGCCCGCCCGAGCTCACAGCTCGCGACGCGGCTGGTCGACGAGGTCGCGGAACGGCGTGCGAGCAAGCGTCGGCGCAGCTTCTACATGGTGGCCGCCGCGGCAGCCCTCATCATCGGCGGCCCGACCGCGGTGTTCGCGACGACCGGCGGCGACACCACCAGCGTGGCCGCTCCGTCGCCGACGGTGACGCCGAAGAGCACCGGCTCCGCCAAGGAGGCCTTCGGTCTCATGAGCGACCGGGTCTCCGCCACCGACCCCAACACCAAGGTCACCGCGACCGTGGCGATGGAGTCGAAGGCCTGGGGAGTCAGTGCGGTCCTGGAGCTGGGAGGCGTCAAGGGTCCGCTGAAGTGCTCCCTGATCGCCGTCGGCAAGGACGGCTCGCGCGAGACCATGTCCAACTGGTCCGTCCCGACGGCGGGCTACGGCATCAAGGACGCCACGACCGAAGCGGCCCGCAACCCGCTCTTCATCCACGGTGGAACGGCCTTCAGCACCGACGAGATCGACCACTACGAGGTTGTCGACTCCACCGGCAAGAAGCTCGTCGAGGTCGACGCCTGACCTTCCGCAGCCGTTCCACGGCTGATCCACAACCGCTCCACAACGGTTCCACCACCGCTCCGAGACCGCCCCAGGACACCTCGTACGAAGACTCGTACGGTGTCCTGGGGCGGACTCGTAGCATCAGGGCCTCTTTTTCGCGTACGGTTGACGGCTGCCCAGCACGTCAGAAGGGGGCCCGGTGGCCGCTCAGGCTCAGCAGGAAACGGCGCTCGTATCGGTCGAGGACTCCTCAGTACAGGACTCCGTCCGCGACCGCGAGATCAGCGTCGAACAAGAACACCTGGACCGGGTGTACCAGCGTCTTGAGGAGAAGATCGACGAGGCCGAGTTCCTCATGCACGACGCGGCCAAACGGGGCCAGGTCGGCACCCCCGGCGCGCTCGCCGAACGGGACGCCCAGGTGTTCCGCGCCGGCATCCACCTCAACAGGCTGAACAACGAGTTCGAGGACTTCCTCTTCGGCCGTATCGACCTGCTGCGGGGGATGGACGGTCAGAAGGGCCCTGACGGCGCCTACACGGCCGTGGAGGCCGCGGAGGGGGCCGTGAGCCCCGAGGGCACCGCCGACATCGCGGAGACCCTCCACATCGGCCGTATCGGCGTCCTCGACGAGGACTACTCGCCCCTCGTCATCGACTGGCGCGCACCCGCGGCCGCGCCCTTCTACCGCTCGACCCCGGTCGACCCCGGCCGAGTGGTGCGCCGCCGCGTCATCCGGTCCAAGGGTCGGCGGGTCCTCGGCGTCGAGGACGACCTGATGCGCCCCGAGCTGAAGGCGTCCCTGGACGGCCAGGAGCTCGCGGTGATCGGCGACGGCGCCCTGATGGCGGCCCTCGGCCAGGCCCGCAGCCACACCATGCGGGACATCGTGTCGTCCATCCAGGCCGAACAGGACCTGGTGATCCGGGCCCCCGCAGCCTCGGTGACGTACGTCGAGGGCGGCCCGGGCACCGGCAAGACGGCCGTCGCCCTGCACCGCGCCGCCTACCTGCTCTACCAGGACCGGCGCCGGTACGCGGGAGGCATCCTGATCGTCTCCCCGACGCCACTCCTCGTGGCGTACACGGAGGGCGTCCTGCCCTCCCTCGGCGAGGAGGGCCAGGTCGCCATCCGCGCCATCGGCTCCCTCGTCGACGGCGCCGAGGCCACCCTGTACGACTCCCCGGCCGTGGCCCGCGCCAAGGGCTCGTACCGCATGCTCGCGGTGCTGCGGAAGGCCGCGCGAGGCGCCCTGGAGCAGGACGACTCGCCGACGGTGACGAGCCGGCTGAGGGTCGTCGCCTTCGGCCGCCGTATCGAACTGGAGGCCCCCGAACTGGCCCGAATCCGCGAGTCGGCGCTCAGCGGCACGGCCCCCGTCAACCTGATGCGCCCCCGCGCCCGCAGGCTCCTCCTGGACGCCCTGTGGGCCCGATCGGGCGCCCAGAGCCGCCACACGGACCGGGAACTGGCCGCGGAACTGCGTTCCTCCTTCGACGAGGACGTCACGTCCGAGGACGACTTCATCGCGTTCCTGGACGCCTGGTGGCCCGAACTGACCCCCGTGTCGGTCCTCGCCGCCATGTCCGACGAACGCCGTCTGGGCCGCTGGGCCCGCCGCATCCTCAACCCGGGTGAGGTCCGCCGGGTCGCCCGCGCCCTCAAGCGCGACGGCCTCTCGGTCCACGACGTGGCCATGCTGGACGAGCTGGGCGCGATCCTCGGCGCCCCGGCCCGCCCCCGCAAGAGGCGCGAGGCGGACCCCATGGACCAGCTCAGCGGCCTCGAGGAGCTGATGCCGGTACGGGAGGAGACACAGCGCGAACGGGCCGAGCGGCTCGCCGAGGAACGCACCGAGTACGCCCACGTCATCGTCGACGAGGCCCAGGACCTCACCCCGATGCAGTGGCGCATGGTCGGCCGCCGCGGCCGGCACGCCACCTGGACGGTCGTCGGCGACCCGGCCCAGTCCTCCTGGTCCGACCCCGACGAGGCGGCGCAGGCCCGGGACGAGGCCCTGGGCAGCCGCCCGCGCCGCCGCTTCACCCTCACCGTCAACTACCGCAACCCGGCCGAGATCGCCGAACTGGCCGCCAAGGTCCTGGCCCTCGCGATGCCGGGCTCGGAGTCCCCGAGGGCGGTCCGCTCGACCGGCGTGGAGCCACGCTTCGTCGCCGTACGGGGTTCACTCGCCCAGTCGGTCCGGGACGAGGCCGCCCGTCTCCTCGACCTCGTCGACGGCACTGTCGGCGTCGTCGTGGCCATGAACCGCCGCGACGAGGCGGCCCGCTGGCTGGCAGGCCTGGGCGACCGCGTGGTGGCCCTGGGCAGCCTGGAGGCCAAGGGCCTGGAGTACGACGCCACAGTGGTCGTCTCCCCGGCGGAGATCGCCGACGAGAGCCCCGCCGGCCTGCGGGTTCTGTACGTCGCCCTGACCCGCGCCACCCAGCAGCTCACGGTCGTCTCGGCGGACCGCGACGAGCCCGATGCGCAAGGGGTGCCCGACCTTCTCCGAGACTGAGGCAAAGACAGTGGCCGTTGGGAATTGCCTTACGGGGATCGTTTGTTACCGTTGACGTGGCACCGGCTCGATCCAAGCCCCCGGGCCCAACCTTCGTCGCTACGAGCGACCACTTGCCGCGAGGCGAGCATGGCGGGTCGGTGCCACTGAACGTCGTAGTGCGGGAGAGGCCCACGTCAGCAGTGACGTGGGCCTCTTCTTGTCGTGCCCTGTCCTGCCCTTTGGCTCGAAGAACTTATTGAGAACAAAACGTTCGCAATCGAGGCCCCGCTACCAGCTACTCCACGGTAGGTGCGACGATCGGACGGCAAACCAAGCATCAGGGTGAAAGCAGAAGGAAGTCGGCCATGGCAACGGCGCCCAGCGTCTCCTACTCGATCACGGTCCGGTTGGAGGTGCCCGCGAGCGGAACCGCGGTGTCCCAGATCACCACCGCCGTGGAGTCCTCCGGAGGCTCGGTGACCGGCCTCGACGTCACCGCCTCCGGCCACGAACTGCTCCGGATCGACGTCACCATCGCGGCGACCTCGACCGCGCACGCCGACGAGATCGTCCAGCAGCTCCGCGGCATCGAGGGCGTCAACCTCGGCAAGGTCTCGGACCGTACGTTCCTCATGCACCTCGGCGGCAAGATCGAGATGGCGTCCAAGCACCCCATCCGCAACCGTGACGACCTCTCGATGATCTACACCCCGGGCGTGGCCCGTGTGTGCATGGCGATCGCCGAGAACCCCGAGGACGCCCGCCGCCTCACCATCAAGCGCAACACCGTCGCGGTCGTGACGGACGGCTCGGCGGTCCTGGGCCTGGGCAACATCGGCCCGATGGCCGCCATGCCGGTCATGGAGGGCAAGGCGGCCCTCTTCAAGCGCTTCGCCGACATCGACGCCTGGCCGCTGTGCCTGGACACCCAGGACACCGACGAGATCGTCATGATCGTCAAGGCGATCGCCCCGGGCTTCGCCGGCATCAACCTCGAGGACATCTCGGCCCCGCGCTGCTTCGAGATCGAGGCCCGCCTCCGCGAGGCCCTGGACATCCCCGTCTTCCACGACGACCAGCACGGCACCGCGATCGTCGTCCTGGCCGCCCTCACCAACGCCCTGCGCGTCACGGGCAAGGCGATCGGTGACGTCCGGGTCGTCATGTCGGGCGCCGGCGCGGCCGGTACGGCCATCCTCAAGCTGCTCATCGCGGCCGGCGTCAAGACCGCTGTCGTCGCCGACATCCAGGGCGTCGTCCACGCGGACCGCGCGGACCTGGTCAACGCGGCCCCGGACTCCCCGCTGCGCTGGATCGCCGACAACACCAACCTGGAGGGCCTCACCGGCACCCTCAAGGAGGCCGTGCGCGGCGCCGACGTCTTCATCGGCGTCTCGGCCCCGAACGTCATCGACGGCGACGACGTGGCCGCGATGGCGGAGGGCGCGATCGTGTTCGCGCTCGCGAATCCTGACCCCGAGATCGACCCGGCGATCGCCCGCCAGACGGCCGCGGTCGTGGCCACCGGCCGCTCGGACTTCCCGAACCAGATCAACAACGTGCTGGTCTTCCCGGGTGTCTTCCGCGGTCTCCTGGACGCGCAGTCCCGCACGGTCAACACCGAGATGATGCTCGCGGCGGCGACCGCACTCGCGAACGTCGTCACCGAGGACGAGCTGAACCCGAACTACATCGTGCCCAGCGTCTTCAACGACAAGGTCGCGGGCGCGGTGGCGGGTGCGGTGCGGGACGCCGCGAAGGCGGCGGCCGAGTAGTTCCCGGTTCCCGGTGCCGTATATGTGACGGTTACCACGGGCCTTCCTACCGGCGCGTCGGGGGCGTCCTGCCCCCGGGCGCCTCTAGGGTGGCGGCCAGGTTCAGCCTGTCGGCCCCGGCCGCTGACGCTTTCCGTCCGACTCCCAAGGGTGTTCGTGTGACTCCCAGGGGTGCCGGATTGGCTTTCCCGCCGCAGGTGGGGGCAGGATGCGTCTTCGGGCGTGAGGGTCCGACGGCGGACCCGGGACCGGGGACCCACCGAGGTCCCTGGCAGCATCGGCTTCGCTGTGCCCCCCATGCGGATCCGCCGCGGGGCACGCCTCAACAAGCAAGAAGAACACGGGAGTAACAACATGAACCGCAGTGAGCTGGTGGCCGCGCTGGCCGACCGCGCCGAGGTCACCCGCAAGGACGCCGACGCCGTTCTGGCCGCGTTCGCCGAGACCGTCGGTGAGATCGTCGCCAAGGGCGACGAGAAGGTCACCATCCCCGGCTTCCTGACCTTCGAGCGCACCCACCGTGCCGCTCGCACCGCGCGCAACCCGCAGACCGGCGACCCGATCGACATCCCCGCCGGTTACAGCGTCAAGGTTTCCGCGGGCTCCAAGCTGAAGGAAGCGGCGAAGGGTAAGTAAGGGCGCCTGCTCGCCGTTGCGGCTTGGCACCGTGGGCGACTGCGGGGCCGCTGTAGCTGGTCGCGCCCACGCGGCGCAGCCGCATAGTCGGACACGCCCCGCGCCCCTTTAGGGCGCTGCAGTTGACGCCGATGGGGCGGTCACCCGGATTCGGGTGACCGCCCCATCGGCGTTCGTACGGCTGGCGGTTATCCGAGCGCCTTGCCCGGCAGCTCCACCTTCGCGCCCAGTTCGACGAGCTTCTCCATGAAGTTCTCGTAGCCCCGGTTGATCAGGTCGATGCCGTGCACCCTGGACGTCCCCTGGGCGGCCAGGGCGGCGATGAGGTACGAGAAGCCGCCCCGGAGGTCCGGGATGACCAGGTCGGCGCCCTGGAGGCGCGTGGGGCCCGACACGACCGCCGAGTGGAGGAAGTTGCGCTGGCCGAAGCGGCAGTGGGAGCCGCCGAGGCACTCGCGGTAGAGCTGGATGTGCGCGCCCATCTGGTTGAGCGCGGAGGTGAAGCCGAGGCGGGACTCGTAGACCGTCTCGTGGACGATGGACAGGCCGGTGGCCTGCGTCAGCGCGACGACCAGCGGCTGCTGCCAGTCCGTCTGGAAACCGGGGTGTACGTCCGTCTCCAGCGCGATCGACTTCAGCTGCCCGCCCGGGTGCCAGAAGCGGATGCCCTCGTCGTCGATCTCGAAGGCACCACCCACCTTCCGGTAGGTGTTCAGGAACGTCATCATCGACCGCTGCTGGGCGCCGCGGACGTAGATGTTGCCTTCGGTCGCCAGCGCCGCCGACGCCCATGACGCGGCCTCCAGGCGGTCCGGGAGGGCCGCGTGGTTGTAGCCGTCGAGCTTGTCGACCCCGGTGACACGGATGGTGCGGTCCGTGTCCATGGCGATGATCGCGCCCATCTTCTGCAGTACGCAGATGAGGTCCTCGATCTCGGGCTCCACCGCCGCGTTGGACAGCTCGGTGACGCCCTCCGCCAGCACCGCCGTCAGCAGGACCTGCTCGGTCGCGCCCACGGACGGGTACGGCAGCGTGATCTTCGTACCGCGCAGCCGCTGCGGAGCCTCCAGGTACTGCCCGTCCGCCCGCTTCTCGATCGTCGCGCCGAACTGCCGCAGCACCTCGAAGTGGAAGTCGATGGGCCGGCCGCCGATGTCGCAGCCGCCGAGACCCGGGATGAAGGCGTGCCCGAGGCGGTGCAGCAGCGGGCCGCAGAGGAGGATCGGGATACGGCTCGACCCCGCGTGCGCGTCGATGTCGGCGACGTTGGCGCTCTCCACGTGCGACGGGTCCATGATCAGCTCGCCGGGCTCCTCGCCCGGACGGACCGTCACCCCGTGCAGCTGGAGCAGCCCGCGCACGACACGGACGTCACGGATGTCGGGGACGTTGCGCAGTCGACTTGGCGCACTGCCCAGCAGGGCGGCGACCATGGCCTTCGGTACGAGGTTCTTCGCACCGCGGACACGGATCTCGCCCTCCAGCGGGGTGCCGCCGTGGACAATCAGTACGTCGTCTGTGCCGTTGACCGTCATGTATCTCGCGTTCCGATGAGTTGGGCGGGGGGTTTGGCGGGACCGTCGTGCGGGACGCGGTCGTACAGGCCGCGGTCGTACCGGCACGCGCAGGAGCCGAAGAGCAAGGGTAAACGCCGCACACCCCCCTTCTGTAAGCCCAAGCGCCGCCCAGCCGTGTCATAGGTTTGCCACAACACGAACCGTTCGCCGCCGGGCACATGCGGTCACCGGCGCAGGCGCGCGCCCGTCCCGCTCCGATGCGCCCTGGGCCGGCTTCACCCAGGTACCCCGATTGGCTCCCCTCACGGGGGGAAGATGCGAGATCATGTCTGGCATGACCGAGGTGTCCTCGCTCACAGGGCGACTGCTCGTGGCCACGCCCGCCCTGGCGGACCCGAACTTCGACCGCGCGGTGGTGCTCCTTCTCGACCACGACGGGAAGGGTTCCCTCGGCGTCGTCCTCAACCGTCCGACGCCGGTGGACGTCGGGGACATCCTGGAGGGCTGGGCGGAACTCGCGGGTGAACCCGGGGTCGTCTTCCAGGGCGGCCCGGTCGCCCTGGACTCGGCGCTCGGCGTCGCGGTCATCCCCGGCGGCGGAGTGTCCGGCGAGCGCACCCCTCTCGGCTGGCGGCGCGTCCACGGCGCGATCGGCGTCGTCGACCTGGAATCGCCGCCGGAACTGCTCGCGAAGGCGCTCGGGTCGCTGCGCATCTTCGCCGGGTACGCCGGCTGGGGACCGGGTCAGCTGGAGGCCGAGTTGGAGGACGGCGCCTGGTACGTCGTCGAGTCGGAGCCCGGAGACGTCTCCTCCCCGTCGCCGGAACGCCTGTGGCGCGAGGTCCTCAGACGCCAGCGCAGCGAACTGGCGATGGTCGCGACGTATCCGGACGACCCTTCGCTGAACTGACGGGTGTGACCTTCAGTACGATTGCCGCTATGAGCACTCTTGAACCTGAGACCCAGCCCCAGCGCGGGACTGGTACGGGGACCCTCGTCGAACCGGCGCCGCAGACCTCGCACGGCGACGGTGACCACGAGCGCTTCGCCCATTACGTCCAGAAGGACAAGATCATGGCGAGCGCTCTCGACGGGACTCCTGTCGTGGCGCTGTGCGGCAAGGTCTGGGTACCGGGCCGCGACCCGAAGAAGTACCCGGTGTGTCCCATGTGCAAGGAGATCTACGAGTCCATGGGCTCCGGCGGCGACGAGGGCAAGGGCGACGGCAAGAAGTAGGCCGCGTCGGCTGGTCGTTGATGTGCGCAAGGTCCCCAGGGTGCGATTTGGTGCGCCCCTGGGGACCTTTGTGCTGTCTGTCGTTGCACGGGATGCGTCGGCCGGTCACAGAGTGGTGGAGACGTGGTCAAGACCTCTTGTGGCCGTGTCCGTGCAGTCCATAACCTCCGTGGTGTTGTGCAGAGCGAAACATCCATTGCGTATGTTGCAACGCTTTCACCGGAGGAAACGCCAGATGAAGCTCTCTGTCCGATCTGCCCGGCTGGCCGCCTCCGTGGCCACCCTCGCCCTCGCCGGACTCACCGCCACCGCCTGTGCCCCCGAGACCTCGGACAACTCCTCCTCCGGCAAGGACGAGCAGACCGGCACCCTGCGCGTGTGGCTCTTCCAGGAGGTCGCGAACACCCCGAAGGAGAAGGTCGTCACGTCGGTCGTCGACGCCTTCGAGAAGGCGCACAAGGGCGCCGACGTCAAGGTCGAGTACATCCCCGTCGAGACCCGCGCCCAGCGCATCAAGGCCGCCTTCAACGACCCGAAGAGCGCCCCCGACGTCATCGAGTACGGCAACACGGACACCGCCGGTTATGTCGCCGACGGCGGACTCCTCGACGTCAGCAAGGAGTTCGCGGCCTGGAACGAGGCGAAGGACACCGACCCGACCGCCCGCCAGTCCGTCACCGTCGACGGCAAGATCTATGGCGCCCCCTTCTTCGTGGGCGTCCGCGCCCTGTACTACCGCACCGACATCTTCAAGGAGCTCGGCCTCCAAGTTCCGAAGACCATGGCCGAGTTGACGAACACCGCGCACCGGATCCGCGCGGCCAGGCCCGACCTGTACGGGATCGCGGTCGGCGGTGCCTACACCTACGGGGCGATGCCGTTCGTCTGGGCCAACGGCGGCGAACTCGCCACCGGCAGGGGCGGTTCGTACGCCTCCGCCATCGACAGCACCGCCGCCCAGAAGGGCATCAAGGCCTACATCTCCCTCTTCGGCGACGACAACTGTCCCGCCGCCAAGTGCGCGGGCATGGGCGGCAACGACACCGTCACCGCCTTCGCCGCGGGCAAGGCCGGCATGGCGATCGGCGGCGACTTCAGCCACGCGGCCGTCGAGGTGGGCAAGGTCAAGGGCGACTACGCGGTCGTACCGCTGCCGGGTGTCACCGCCGGCTCGGTGGCACCGGCGTTCGCGGGCGGGAACAACCTCGGGGTGCTGAACAGCACTTCGCATCGCACGCTCGCCGTCGACCTGATGGAACAGCTCGCCTCGAAGCAGACCCAGACCGAACTCTTCGACGCCATGGGCTTCCTGCCGACGTTCGCCGACGTGCGCGAAACCGTCGCCAAGAAGCAGCCGTACGTCGCGCCCTTCGTGAAGACCCTCGCCGCGGGCACCAAGTTCGCGCCGGCGTCGCCCGCCTGGTCCCAGATCGACTCCTCGTTGGTCCTGCCGACGATGTTCCAGGAGATCGTCAGCGGCAAGAAGGACGTCGCGGCGGCTTCCACGGAGGCTGCCAAGAAGATGGACGACGCGTTTGGCTCCGCGGGGTGACGGCGCCTACTCGGGTGGGGGGTACGGAGCGTTTGCGGGTGCCAGTTCGTCGTGGCTCGTCGCGCCCACGCGGCGGCAGCCGCAAATTCAGAACAGCCCCGCGCCCCTTGGGTAGGTCCAGTGCGCCTTGGCTCTACCTTGCCCCTGCTCTTGTGGTCCTTGGTGGGTTGCTCCTTTACCCCATCTACCAGCTCGGGCTGATCTCGTTCTTCCACTACACCCAGGCGCAGGTCAGCGGTGGCCGGCCGGCCACCTTCGAGGGGCTCGGCAACTATCGGGAGATCTTCGCCGACCCCCAGTTCTGGCATGTGCTGCTGGCGACGGTCGTCTTCGCGGCGGCCTGTGTGGTCTCCACGCTCTCCGTCGGCTGCGCCCTCGCCGTCCTGCTGACTCGTGTCCGTAGCCTGCCCCGCCTCGCGTTGATGCTGGCGGCGCTCGGCGCGTGGGCGACCCCCGCGGTCACCGGCTCCACGGTCTGGCTGCTGCTCTTCGACCCCGACTTCGGCCCGGTCAACCGGATGCTGGGCCTCGGCGACCACTCCTGGACGTACGGCCGGTTCAGCGCGTTCTTCCTGGTGCTGCTCGAAGTGGTGTGGTGCTCCTTCCCGTTCGTGATGGTCACGGTGTACGCGGGCATCCGTGCCGTACCGGCCGAGGTGCTGGAGGCGGCGGCCCTCGACGGCGCCTCCCAACTGCGCATCTGGCGCTCGGTGCTGGCGCCGATGCTGCGCCCGATCCTGGTGGTCGTCACCATCCAGTCGGTCATCTGGGACTTCAAGGTCTTCACCCAGATCTACGTGATGACGAACGGAGGCGGCATCGCAGGCCAGAACCTCACCCTCAACGTCTACGCCTACCAACAGGCCTTCGCCTCCTCCCAGTACAGCCTCGGCTCGGCGATCGGGATCGTGATGCTGCTGATCCTGCTCGCCGTGACCCTCGTGTACCTGCGGCTGCTGCGCAGGCAGGGGGAGGAGCTGTGATGTCCGGCAACGTTGTCCAACGTGTTCAAGGCGCCCGAGGTGTTCACCGTTTCGTACGGCGGCCCTGGCGGCTGGCCGCCGAGGTGTCGGCGCTGCTGATCGCGGCCGTCGTCGCCTTCCCCCTCTACTGGATGGTGCTCAGCGCCTTCAAACCGGCCGGAGAGATCGAGTCGGCCGAGCCGCGCCCCTGGACGCTTGAGCCCTCCCTGGACTCCTTCCGGCGAGTCTTCGGGCAGCCGGAATTCGGCCGGTACTTTCTCAACAGCCTTGTGGTTGCCTGCTCCGTGGTCGTCGTCTCGGCGGTGATCGCGTTTCTCGCGGCGACCGCGGTGACCCGATTCCGGTTCCGTTTCCGGACCACCCTGCTGATCATGTTCCTGGTGGCCCAGATGGTGCCCGTGGAGGCGCTCACGATCCCGTTGTTCTTCCTCATGCGGGACTTCGGGCAGCTGAACACGCTGGGCGCGCTGATCCTGCCGCACATCGCCTTCTCACTGCCCTTCGCGATCTGGATGCTGCGGGGTTTTGTGAAGGCGGTTCCGGAGGCGCTGGAAGAGGCCGCGTACATCGACGGGGCGAGCCGGTCGCGATTCCTGTGGCAGATCCTTTTCCCGCTGGTCTTCCCGGGGTTGGTGGCCACCAGCGTGTTCTCCTTCATCTCGGCCTGGAACGACTTCCTGTTCGCCAAGTCGTTCATCATCAGCGACACCTCCCGGTCGACGCTGCCGATGGCCCTGCTGGTCTTCTACAAGCCCGACGACCCGGACTGGGGCGGCGTGATGGCCGCCTCCACGGTGATGACCGTTCCGGTGCTGGTGTTCTTCGTACTCGTGCAGCGCCGACTCGTGTCGGGGCTCGGTGGAGCGGTTAAGGACTGACGTGACTGACGTGACTGACGTGACCGAACTGATTCCGGCGCCCCGCAGCGTCGTCGCGGCTTCCGGCGAGGTGCGGTTGACGGCGCACTCCCAGCTCTACGCCGGCACGGGGGCGGAGGGCGTCGGTCACTGGCTGCGCACCGTCCTGTGGCAGGCCACCGGCCTGCCGCTGCGCGAGGGGCGGGAACTCGACGACACCGACGGCGACGGCATCGGGCTCCGGCTCGACCCCGAACTCGGCCCCGAGGAGTACCGCCTCGTCAGCGACGGGAGCGGCGTCCTCATCAAGGGCGGCAGCGCGGCCGGTGTCTTCTGGGGCGCCCAGACGCTGCGGCAACTGCTCGGTCCGGACGCGTACCGAAGGGCCCCGCTCGGCCGCGACCGTACCTGGGCCGTGCCGCACGTCACCATCGAGGACACCCCCCGTTTCCGCTGGCGCGGCCTCATGCTCGACGTGGCCCGGCACTTCATGCCCAAGGAAGGCGTCCTGCGCTACCTGGACCTGATGGCGGCGCACAAACTCAACGTCTTCCACTTCCATCTGACGGACGACCAGGGCTGGCGTGTCGAGATCGAGCGGTACCCGAAGCTGACGGAGGTCGGTTCCTGGCGGGCCCGTACCAAATTCGGCCACCGGGCCTCACCGCTGTGGGAGGAGAAGCCGCACGGGGGCTTCTACACCCAGGACGACATCCGCGAGATCGTCGCCTACGCCGCCGAGCGGCATATCAGCGTGGTCCCCGAAATCGACGTACCGGGGCACTCGCAGGCCGCCATCGCCGCGTATCCGGAACTCGGCAACACGGACGTCATCGACACCACCTCCCTCTCCGTCTGGGACAACTGGGGGATCAGCCACAACGTACTCGCCCCCACTGACAACACCCTGCGCTTCTACGAGGGCGTCTTCGAGGAAGTCCTCGGCCTGTTCCCGGGGGAGTTCATTCACATCGGCGGCGACGAGTGCGCGAAGGAGCAGTGGCGGGAGTCGCCCACCGCGCAGGCCCGCATCGAGGAACTCGGGGTCGGCGACGAGGACGGGCTCCAGTCATGGTTCGTACGGCACTTCGACAAGTGGCTCACCGCGCGCGGGCGTCGGCTCATCGGCTGGGACGAGATCCTGGAGGGCGGCCTCGCACCGGGCGCCGCCGTCTCCTCCTGGCGCGGTTACGCGGGCGGCATCACGGCAGCGCGCGCGGGTCACGACGTCGTCATGTGCCCTCAGGAGCAGGTGTACCTGGATCATCGTCAGCACGGGGGCGCCGACGAACCCGTCCCCATCGGGTACGTCCGCAACCTGGAGGATGTCTTCCGCTTCTCGCCGGTTCCAGTGGAGTTGGGCCCCGAGGAGGCGCTGCACGTCCTCGGCACGCAGGCCAACCTGTGGACCGAGGTGATGGAGGACGCCGGGCGGGTGGACTACCAGGCCTTCCCACGGCTGGCCGCCTTCGCCGAGGTCGCCTGGAGTGCCCTGCCCGCGCCCGCCGAACGGGACTTCGCCGACTTCGAACGCCGGATGACCGCCCATTACGGGCGACTTGACGCCCTCGGCGTCGGCTACCGGCCACCCGCGGGGCCGCATCCGTGGCAGCGGCGGCCGGGAGTCATCGGACGTCCGATCGATGGGGCGCCCCCGAACGTGTGAGGCCCCACAGAGGCTGCGTGGACGAAACCGCCCCCAACGCTCACCGATCAGTTCCAATCGGAACTGATCGGTGATGCCGTACGAAAACGGACCATCTCGCTGATGAGGTGGGCGAATGCCTCCTAGCGGACCCCTGCGTTCGGGTCTCGCGAGAATGTGCCAGAGTTGCCACGTCCGCCCTGTCAGCACGTACCGTACGGCAACACAGGTGGGACCAGGTGGGGCAGCGGGAAGGGGTAGCCGGTTTGACCACGCAAGCACCGCAGGCGGCGCAGGCCGTGACGCTGCCCGCCTCGCTGGACGAGGCAGTCGCGGCGCTCGCAGCCATGCCGGCAGCCGTTCCCGTGGCGGGCGGCACCGACCTCATGGCCACCGTCAACTCCGGGCAGCTCAGGCCCGCCGCACTCGTCGGCCTCGGCCGGATCAGCGAGATCCGCGGCTGGCAGTACCAGGACGGCCTCGTGCTGCTCGGCGCCGGCCTCACCCACGCGCGGATGGGCCGCCCCGACTTCGCCGCCCTGATCCCGGCCCTGGCCGCCTCCGCGCGTGCCGCGGGCCCGCCGCAGATCCGCAACGCGGGCACCCTCGGCGGCAACATCGCCACGGCCGCCCCCACGGGGGACGCGCTGCCCGTGCTGGCCGCCCTGGAGGCGACGCTGATCATCGCGGGCTCCGGTGGCGCACGCCGTGAGATCCCGGTGTCGCACCTGCTGGCAGGCGTTGAATTGTTGCGGGCCGGTGAACTTATCGGCTTCGTGCGCGTGCCCCTGCTGCACGCGCCCCAGGTGTTCCTGAAGGCCACCGGGCGGACCGGTCCCGGGCGCGCCCTGGCGTCCGTCGCGCTCGTTCTCGACCCCGCCCGGCGCGGAGTCAGGTGCGCGGTCGGCGCCATAGCGCCGATGCCGCTTCGCCCCCTGGACGCCGAGCAGTGGGTCGCCCGGCTCATCGACTGGGACAACAACCGCACGATCGTCCCGGAGGCACTGGGTGCCTTCGGCGAGTACGTCGCCGCGGCCTGCATTCCCGACCCGGCTCCGGCCGAGGACGGCTCCGTACCACCGCTTCCGCCCGCCGTACTGCACCTGCGGCGCACTGTCGCCGCGCTGGCCCGGCGAGCACTGGGGAGGGCACTGTCGTGACCGACGACCAGTACGGCGACGACCAGTACGGCGACCAGCGCGCAGAGGGCGCGCCCCGTGGCGGAGGCCGCTGGGACCCGCTGCCCCAGGGTGACTACGACGACGGTGCCACCGCCTTCGTGAAGCTCCCCGAAGGGGGCATCGACGCGTTCCTGGCCTCCGTGGACAGCCCGCTGGCCGCGCCCGGCCACGGGTACGTGCCCCCGCAGATAGCGGTAGCGCCGGGCGCCGAGGACGGTTCCCCGGGAGCGCCGGACGCGTGGGGGATGCCGCCCGCGCCCCCCGGGGGCGCCCAGTGGCCGGACCCGAACGCCGTGCCCCGGGAGGCGCCGCGGCACGAGGGGTTCGGCTACGACCAGAGCTCCACGGGACAGTGGGCCTTCGACCAGGGAACCGGTGCGCCGGACGCCGCCGGTCCCGGAACCGCGGGCCGTGAGGTGACCGGGGAGTGGCGGATCCCTGTCGCCGGTGGTGACCTTCCGGACGAATCGGGCGAGTTCACTACGTCGGCGCTGGTCGAGCAGTGGGGAGGCACGCCGCCCGCCACGCTCCCCGGCGGCGCGTCCGCGCCCTGGGCGACGGAGGAACCGGCACAGCCCTGGGCGTCCGGACCCGCCCCGGAGCCGGAGTCCGGCCGGACGAACGGCGCGGGGACTGCGTACGCGCACGAAACAGTGCCCGAAACGGCGCACGAAACGGGCGGCGCCGGTCGTACGGCCGACGGGGTCGGTCACCAGGCCGACGCCACCGGTCGCACCGTCACCGAAGCCCGCCGCACGGTCGCCGACGCGGATCAGGACCCGGCCGCAATCACCCCAGGCCCCGACGAGGGCCCTGACGGCCCCGCAGAGGCCGTCAGGGAGTCCGACCCTGCTCCTGGGTCGGAAACCTCACCGGAGGCCGCCGAGGAGCCCGTGGAGGGCGAGCCGGACGCGGACACCGAGGCATCCGGTGCCACAGGGACGGCTGAGGAACCCGCCGCAGAGCCCGACGCGGCCGACGACGCCCCCGGACTGCCCGGCGAGGAACACCCCCTCGCCTCGTACGTGCTGCGTGTCAACGGCTCCGACCGGCCCGTCCCCGACGCCTGGATCGGCGAGTCGCTGCTCTACGTACTGCGCGAGCGCCTCGGCCTCGCCGGTGCCAAGGACGGCTGCTCCCAGGGTGAGTGCGGGGCCTGCAACGTCCAGGTGGACGGACGGCTCGTCGCCTCCTGCCTGGTGCCCGCGGTCACCGCCGCAGGCAGCGAGGTGCGCACGGTGGAGGGCCTCGCCAGCGACGGGCAGCCCTCGGACGTACAGCGGGCGCTCGCCAAGTGCGGGGCCGTGCAGTGCGGTTTCTGCATCCCGGGGATGGCGATGACCGTGCACGACCTCCTGGAGGGCAACCCGGCCCCGACCGATCTGGAGACGCGCCAGGCCCTGTGCGGCAACCTGTGCCGCTGCTCCGGCTACCGGGGCGTCCTGGAGGCGGTCCGCGAGGTCGTCGCCGAACGCGAGGCGCACGCCGCCGACGCCGAGGCGGAGGACGGCGAGGCACGCATCCCGCACCAGGCCGGACCGGGCAGCGGCGGGGTCAACCCGTCCGCGTTCGACGCCCCGGGCTTCGAGCCCGCCCGGAACCACGACTCGCACGCGTATGACCAGACTCACGGCCAGGACGGAGGCCAGACGTGAGCAACGAAGCCGCCACCGCGACCACGGCCGCGGAGGCCGCCCCCGACGCGGAGGCTCTCCCGCACGGCCTCGGCGTGTCGCTGCCCGCCGCCGACGCGCGCGCGAAGACGGAGGGAACGTTCCCGTACGCGGCCGACCTGTGGGCCGAGGGCCTGCTGTGGGCCGCCGTACTGCGCTCACCGCACCCGCACGCGCGCATCCTCTCCATCGACACCACCCACGCGCGTGAGATGCCCGGAGTCCGGGCCGTCGTGACGCACGAGGACGTGCCCGGGGTCGAACTGCACGGCCGTGGCAGAGCCGACCGCCCGATGTTCGCCTCCGAGGTCGTACGCCACCACGGGGAGCCCATCGCCGCCGTCGCCGCCGACCACCCGGACACCGCGCGGATGGCGGCGGCGGCCGTCATCGTCGAGTACGAGGTACTCGACCCGGTGACCGACCCCGAGCAGGCCTTCGAGGCCGAACCGCTGCACCCCGACGGCAACCTGATCAGGCACATCCCGCTGCGCCACGGCGACCCGGACGCGGTCGGCGAGATCGTCGTGGAGGGCCTCTACCGGATCGGCCGCCAGGACCCCGCCCCCATCGGCGCCGAGGCGGGACTCGCGGTACCGCGCCCCGACGGCGGCGTGGAGCTGTACCTCGCCTCCACGGACCCCCACGCGGACCGTGACGCCGCCGCCGCCTGCTACGGCCTCGAGCCGGAGCGGGTCAAGGTCGTCGTCACCGGAGTCCCCGGCGCCACCGCCGACCGCGAGGACCAGGGCTTCCAGCTCCCGCTCGGCCTCCTCGCCCTGAAAACGGGCTGCCCGGTGAAGCTGACGGCGACCCGCGAGGAGTCCTTCCTGGGCCACGTCCACAGACACCCCACGCTTCTCCGCTACCGCCACCATGCGGACACCGACGGCAAGCTGGTGAAGGTCGAGGCGCAGATCCTGCTCGACGCGGGCGCCTACGCGGACACCTCGGGGGAGGCCCTCGCGGCGGCCGTCTCCTTCGCCTGCGGCCCGTACGTCGTCCCCAACGCCTTCATCGAGGGCTGGGCGGTCCGCACCAACAACCCGCCCTCGGGCCATGTGCGCGGCGAGGGCGCGATGCAGGTCTGCGCGGCCTACGAGGCCCAGATGGACAAGCTGGCGAAGAAGCTGGCCGTCGACCCGGCCGAGCTGCGCCTGCGCAACGCGATGGCCACGGGAGACGTACTCCCGACCGGCCAGTCCGTCACCTGCCCGGCCCCGGTCGCCGAACTCCTCCAGGCGGTACGGGACTTCCCGCTCCCGCCGCTCCCCAAGGACACCCCCGAGGACGAATGGCTGCTCCCGGGCGGCCCCGAGGGCGCGGGCGAACCGGGTGCCGTCCGCCGCGGTGTCGGCTACGGCCTGGGCATGGTCCACATGCTCGGCGCCGAGGGCGCGGACGAGGTCTCGACGGCCACCGTCAAGGTCCACGACGGCATCGCCACGGTCCTGTGCGCGGCCGTGGAGACAGGCCAGGGCTTCACCACCCTGGCCCGCCAGATCGTCCAGGAGACGCTGGGCATCGACGAGGTCCACGTGGCCCCCGTCGACACCGACCAGCCCCCGGCCGGCCCGGGCGCCCGGGGCCGCCACACCTGGGTGTCGGGCGGCGCGGTGGAACGGGCGGCGAAAATGGTCCGCACCCAGCTCCTCCAGCCCCTCGCGCACAAGTTCGGCATGTCCACGGAGCTGCTCCAGATCACCGACGGCAAGATCACCTCGTACGACGGTGTCCTGTCGACCACGGTGACGGAGGCGCTGGACGGCAAGGAACTCTGGGCCACGGCCCAGTGCCGCCCCCATCCCACGGAACCGCTGGACGAGGCGGGCCAGGGCGACGCCTTCGTGGGCCTCGCCTTCTGCGCGATCCGCGCGGTGGTGGACGTCGACATCGAGCTGGGCTCGGTACGGGTGGTGGAACTCGCGCTCGCCCAGGACGTCGGCCGTGTCCTGAACCCGGCGCAACTGGTGGCCCGTATCGAGGCGGGCGTCACCCAGGGCGTCGGCATCGCCCTCACGGAGAACCTGCGCTCCGCGCGCGGGCTGATCCGCCACCCCGACCTCACGGGCTACGCCCTCCCGACCGCCCTGGACGCCCCGGACATCCACATCGTCAAACTGGTCGAGGAACGGGACGTGGTCGCCCCCTTCGGCGCGAAGGCGGCGAGCGCGGTACCGGTGGTGACGTCACCGGCGGCCATCGCCTCGGCGGTACGCGCGGCCACGGGCCGCCCGGTGAACCGCCTGCCGATCCGCCCCCAGGCGGCGGTGGTGACGACGACGTCATGACGACTCCGAATCCGACTCCCGATCCGACTCCGAACCCGACTCCGGAGGAGCCGCAGCGCTACGAGCCCGGGCCGACGCCCGGCAAGGTGCTGGCGTGGGTGCTGCTGTTCCTGGTGGCGGCGGTCGTGGTCGTCGTGGGTGGCGTGTACTTCGGCTGAGGGCCGTCCGCTTCTGCTCCGTCGCAGGTCAGAGGCTGTTGTCAGTGGTGCCGCGTAGTGTTCTGGTCAGTGGGAGGGCCTGCCGGGCAGCGGACGTTTTCGACGTCACGCCGGGGGTCTGCGAACAACCATGCGCGGGGGAAACCATGAGCACGACGATCACTCTGACCAGGGACGAGTCGCTGACACGCGTGGGCCTGCCGGTCGGCAGGGGCCGGTCGAGGTTCGGCGCACTGCGCACCGGTGCCCTGCGGACGGTGGTGAACTCGACCTCGACGGGAGAGACGCGCACGACGCACTTCCCGCACCACCGCCCCGCCCCGCTGGACCGGCGCCCGCCGGCCACCTCTCTGGAGGTGCTGCTGCGGTTCGCGGCGGCGACGGAGGAGATGGCGGCCGCACGAGGCCAACTGGCATTCTCAGCAGGCCGGTTCGGGCCGCGGACGCCGGCGGAGACGTCCCGGCACCTGCTGACGGTGTTCGCGCAGGGCACGGGCGGCGGAGGTGATGTGCTGCCGTACTGGAAGATGGCGGCCTCGATCCGCCCGCTGGCCCGGATCGCCGCTGCCGGCGCGGAGTCGGGCCTCGCCCTGGACCTGCCCGCCCGGCTCCTGGAGCAGACGTTCGGTCACGCCAAGGTGGCACGCTTCGAGGACGTCGACTTCCCGACCACGCTCACCCACGAGCCGACCCGCCGCTTCCTGAGCGGCACGGGACTCCCGGAGGACGGCTCCCTCTTCCAGCTGGACACGGAGATACCGCTGCCGACCCTCGTGGAGTACTGCACGGACGAGGACACGGCAACCGAACTCCCTCAGGGAACAGGCGACTTGATCCGCCTGGGCCGCCTGGCTGAGGGCAACAGCCTGGTGCTGGACGGCAGAACGGGCACGATCCTCACCTGGAACGAGCCCGAGACCACCCTGCACCTCCTGAACACGGACGTCTCGACCCTCGCCTTCACCCTGTGGCTGATGCACCGAGCGAAGACGATCGACTTCGACGGGGAGGCGGGCAGGGTGCTCTGAACGCGGGGTAGTTGGTCAGCTGCTTGTCCGCACCGGCGCGCTGCTGCGCCCGCGACCTCGACCGCTGAGCTCGGCGTCGAGTGTCTCCTGGGCCACGCGCATGGCCTCGGCGTATACGGGGTCCTGCAGCCGCTTCCACATCTCGTCCTCGGCCACGTCCTCGACGCAGCTGACCACCCACCAGATGTTGCCGAAGGGATCCTTGATACGTCCTCCACGCTGCCCGAAGGCGTCGTCCGCCACAGCGGTGATGACCTGGCCACCGGCAGCGACGGCTCGCGAGAACACCTTCTCCGAGTCGTCGACGAAAACGCGCAACAGACTCGGCATGGCAGGCCAGTCCGCATGCCGGTCAAAGGCCAACACGACGGTGTCACCGACCCGGATCTCACCGTGCCCGACCAGGCCGTCTTCCGTCAGCACCCGCCCGAGCTCCTCGCCGTCGAACGCGTGGGTGACGAAGTCGAGGAAGGCTCCGGTGTCGTCGGTGACGACCCAGGGGGCGACGGTGGTGTAGCCCTCCGGGGCGGTGTTGATCTGCTCGGGCATGGGGGTCCTCTCGCCGATGTTGGTTGCGGGCAACGACGTTAGGTGAGGTATAGGTCTGCTTCTGTCCTAAATGCAGCGAACTCGAGTCAGGTCAAGTCACGACCGTAGCCAACCCAGCAGAGAGGCCCGGCACTCGTCATGAGTGGCCGGGCTCTCTCGTGCACACGGGGTGGTGTGGAACGGCAGATGTCCCACACCCGACCTCGTGCGTGTCGTGCGGTGTTGCTACTCCGTGCCGTCTGTCTCGACGGCAGGGGGCTCCGGCTCCGTACAGCCAGGGATGCGCTCACCCCCTTCCTGGTCGGCGCGTGTGACCCTCGCGTGGTCGGTCGCCACTCGTCGGAAGAGGTCGTGCCCCGTCCGTCCCGTGTGCTTGAGCGCCCAGTCCTGGGCGTCGTCCTGCTCACCCTGCGGGCCGGACTCCTCGCCGCACTCGTGGGCGGTACAGAAGGCTTCGAACGTGTACGCGCCCTCGGGTGCGTGGCGGATCGTGTGGTCAACGAAGCGGTAAACGGCTCGGGTCACAGCACGGCTCCAGTGCTCTGCGCGTTGGCTACTTTGACCTTCACAGAGACTCCGTTGCTCAATTCGGGGACAGGTGCCTCGTGTTGACGGCATGATCGCCTCTGTGGCAGGCGACCCGTCCAGCGGTCGCGGGGGTGGGAACGATGTCTCTGCAGCCCAAGGGCCTGCCGTCGGTGCCGGAGCGGACTGCGGCCGTGGCCCGCTCCGCGTTCCCGAAGGGCAGCCTGCCGATCCGGGTGCGCGACCGCCTGGCGGAGGTGTTCGCCGACGAGCCGTACGCCGACGCCTTCGGTGTGCGCGGTGCCCCGGGGATGTCGCCCGCGGTGCTGTCGCTGGTCACGGTGCTGCAGTTCGCGGAGAACCTGACGGACCGGCAGGCCGCGGCGATGGCGGTGCGGGCCATCGACTGGAAGTACGCGATCGGGGCGGAGCTGACGGACACCGGCTTCGACCACACGGTGTTGACCAGGTTTCGCGCGCGCCTGGCCGAGCACGCCGAACGCACCGAGATCTTCCTCGGTCAGCTCGGCACCACACGCAAGACCGAACGCACCCGACTCCACGCCGACTACGACCGGGCCCTCCGCGTCGTCGACGAGATCGACGCCGCCAGCACCATGGACGAGGAGTCCGCATGAGAATCTCCGCAGCCCAGCGGACTGAGAACGAGAACCGCATCAGGGCCGCCATCGACCGGCTCCTTCGAGGTGAGATCCCGCCCGGCGGAAAGTGCGACATCAAGACCCTCGCCGGCGAGGCCGCGGTCGACCGTACCGCGTTCTACGGCACCCGCCCCTACTCTCACCTCCGCGTCGAGTTCGAGCGGCGCCTCCAGGCCCTGCACCAGGCCGGAGAGATCCCCGACCCCCGCGAAGCCCAAATCATCCGACTCAAGGCGGAGATCACCAAGCTCAAAGATCGGCTGACCCAGTCTGAGGAGACGATCGACGAGCTCACCGACTTCCGCACTCAGGCCCTGGCCCGGCTCGCCGCGCAACACGAAGAGATCGTCCGGCTCCGCGAAGCCTCCGCCGGAACCACCCAGGTCAGGCGGCTTCCAGCACCACGAACCACGGTGATCGGGTCCTGCAGCTGAAATGCCCGCCCTGGACCGAGGCCACCCGCATCGCCGATCACCCGGCTGCCAGTTCGCCCGCACCGCTGGCGGACCCGGACTCCAGATATCGGCGCAGAGCTTCCCGCCCTCCCGGAACGAAGCACCATTGATCAACGACTTCGCGCAGTTCGGCAACCGTCAGCCAGTCCAACCAGTCGATCTCGCCCGGGTCCGGGACCAGGGACTCCGACGACAAGAGGGCCTCATGCACCCCGAACCATATGGGGCCAATCCCTTCCCTGCAGAGGAACTTGAACAGGAAGCGCACCGGCACGCGAACGCCGAGCTCTTCAGCCAGCTCGCGGACTGCCGCCTCCTCATACGACTCGCCCACGTTCACGGCGCCGCCGACCATCACGTCGTAGTGGCCCGGGAACCGGGACATCGTCTCGGCCCGTCGCAGCACCAAGATCCGCCTCTCGCGGTCGCGGCAGATCGTTGTTGCAATGCGATGCGGCCAGTTCTCGCGCACCGCCTCGTCTCGCTCGACTATCCCCAACACGCGGTCATGCTCATCGACATGCTCAACCAGTTCGCTCACGGAGGCACGATCTCAGCCCCCACTGACAACACGGCCCCACGAGCACCAGCAGCGAGTGATCCGCATTACAGGAAACCCCGTGGAAAGCAACACGACCGACAATCTGCGTCGCGAATGCGGCCTCGACACCTGGCCTGCTCAATCGCGACACGAGGTCATCCGCACACGGCCTCTGCGGACACAAGGCACACCTTCGCCTGCCGACTCATCAACCGAGACGTCCCGCAAGAGGTCGTCCGCGTCCTCCTGGACCACGATTCACACAAGATGACCTCGCATTACGCCAAGATCACCGACCAGACGGTGCGGCGGCACTGGGAACAGGCAACCAAGGTCAACATCCAGGGCGAACGCGTGATCCTCGATCCCGACGGGCCGCTCGGCCAGGCCCAGTGGGCCAAGACGCGTTACGGCATCGCCACCCAGACCCTGCCCAACGGCTACTGCGGGTTGCCCGTTCAGAAGACCTGCCCGCACGCCAATGCTTGCCTGACCTGCCCAGTCTTCCTCACTGGGCCCGAGTTCCTGCCGGAACTCCGCGAACAGCGCACCCGCACCCTGACGTTGATCGATAACGCCAGGAGCTGCGGTCACAGCCGCATGACCGAGATGAACCAGCAGGTCGCCGACAACCTCGACCGCATGATCGGCGAGATGGAAGACGACCAGGAGACTGAAAATGCCGACTGACAACTCCCACCTGATCGTCGCCGCGGCCCGCCGGAGAGCCACGGCAACCCGCCGGCGCGCGGTCGCCGCCCTGCGGCGGATGGATGACACCGGCACCGCGATCACCTTCGAGACCGTCGCCCGCGAAGCGGGCGTCTCCCGGTCCTGGCTCTACAACCAGCCGGACCTGAGAACCGAGATCGAGCGACTTCGCGCCCGCCGCCGGTCGATCCCCGCGGCCCGGCCGGTTCCCGACCGGCAACGAGCCTCCGACGCCTCCCTCCTACGGCGCTTGGAGGCTGCCACCGAGCGCAACCGGCAACTGGAGTCCGAGAACCGGGAGTTGGGGTGCCGTTAACGAGTGGCGAATCAGGTGACAAGTAACCCGCCAGTAGCTTTTGGATCGAAGGCGTTCCATATGCGCGTATGTCAGAGGACCCCGGCCGCGGCCGGGGTCCTCTGAGGTTCTGGGTTCGGGCTACGCGGCGGCCGGCTCGGGGTCTGGCTCCTGCGGGACGGGCTGGGCGAGCTGAAGACGGCGGCCCATATTCAGCCGTACCTCGCCGTAGGGCTGGATGTGCATCCAGAACAGCGGGGTCAGGGCGCGTTTGTCCTCGTCGGTCAGGAGGTCTGCCCACTCCGGATCGGCGAGCATGTCTTGGATCATCAAGGTGTTTACGAAGACCAGCGCCGTTTGCAAGAGGTGGAGTGCGAGAACAGAGAGTTCTTGCTGGTCACGGCGGTTGCTGCTCAGCTCCCCGCTCTTGCCGAAGAAGATGATGTCGTTGGCGCCGTTCCAGCCCTCGACGACGTTGAGCCCTTCTTGGATCTCGCGCTGAAGGTCGCGGTCGCGCAGATAGCGGGCGACGAAGATGGTCTTCTGGGCACGGCCGACTTCGAGCATCGCTTGGTAGACGGGGTGCGAGGCCGTGCGGGTGAAGCGCCGCAGGATCGCCTCGGTGGAGGCGGTGCCGACCCGGATCGCGGTGGCGTACTTGATGAGCTGGTCGTAGTTGTTCTCGATGACGTCCCAACGGATCGGGCGGGTCATCGCGTCCGCCAGGCGCTCGTAGGTGTCCTCGTCCTCGCGGCCGGGCCGGTACAGCTTGACCTTGTTGATCTGCTTGATGCGCGGCAGCAGGTCGTAGCCCAGGAGCCGGGTCAGTCCGAACCCGATTTCCGACTGGCCGTGCGAATCGACGTAGTTGCCCTCGGCCTGCATGGTGGTGGTGTGCCGCATCATGCCCTCGATCGCGGCGGCGACCTCCGAGGCGGTGCAGTTCAGAAGCTGGCTGTGAATGGCCATCGAACCCTTTTCGATGGCCAGTACACGAGCACGCCGCGGCCCCCGTAACGGGAGTGCCACTCGGTGAAGATGTTGCGGTCCCAGGCTTTGAAGTGCGTGGAGTCCGAGGCCACGGTGCTGGTGCCCTGCCCCCAGACCGCTTCGGAGCGGGCCGCGAAGGTGGCATTCGCTATCTCGACGCCGGCGGCCTTCAGCCCGACGGCGGTCAGATAGCGGCGGGCCGTGTAGCGCAGCTCTTCCTCGGTGTGCTTGTGCTCGCCGGACGCGACGGAGCTGATCCCTGAGTTGGTGCCGTAGGCGTACGCGATCAGGAGCAGGCGTTCCAGGAGCTTCGCCTCGTCGATCGCCTCCCGCGTGCCGACCGGGGCGAGGGCCTTGAGCATCCCGGTGCGCAGGGCGGCCTCTTTGAGGATGTCGATGAGGGCGACGGTGCCCCATTTCTTGCGGATCGCCTTCTTGAGCTTGCGCAGGTTCTTCGGCTCTTTCTGCGGCTCGGGCTCGGTGAACTTGATCGCGCCGTTGCGGTGCTTGCCGCTGATCGTGACCCACGGCAGCTTCGGCAGTTTGGTGTCCAGCGCGCCGAGCTCGGCGCGCATCTCGGCCTGGAGTTGGGCGGTGAAGACCTTCGCCTCGCGCGGCTTGTTGAGCTTGTCGTAGTACTCCGCGCGCCTGACTTCGAAGTCGTCCGGGAGGTCGTCGTCGGGGTTGCGCCACTTGTCGGCGCCGACGACCCAGATCTCCTTGCAGCGCAGCCGGTCGCGCAGGGCCTGGAAGACGCACGCCTCGTAGACCGTGCGCATGACTCGCTTGGGTCCCTTGTCGGGGGGTGAAGAGCGCGAACTCCATCCAGTCCTTGCGTACGACGCCTTCGAGCGGGATGGTCTCGCCGAGGGGAAGGTAGGTGGTGGAGGAGTCCTTGTGCCGCTCGATCAGCTTCAACGCGTCCATGACGGGCTTGTGCTGGTCGTTGGAGGAGCGGAAGTCGAGCACGCCGAGGAGCTTCATCAGCCCGCTGCGGTAGTGGTTGGAGTAGGAGGACTTGAACACCTCCCGCTTGGAGCGGGCGAACTCGGCGTTCGTCGCCTTCATCTCCGCAACGAGGTCCTTCAGCGTCTTCTCTCCGCCGGCCGCCGGGAAGACCACGGAGCGGACCGAGCCGTCGGGGGCGCCGAGCGAGGCGGCGGCGATCTTTCCGAGGAGTCCGGACTTGCCGCGGACCTTGGTGAACTCGGCGACGAACGCCTCGGTCACCTTCTTCTCCGCCCGCGCGTTGATGCGGTGCACGGTGGAGTTCAGCAGCTCCACGAGGGTGTCGGTGATCTCCCGCTGACGCTGGAACAGCAGCGCGGCGAGCAGGACGTGCCGCACCTCGGGGGAGAAGCGGCGCAGGTGGCTCGGGGCGGCGGCTGAGGCTCTGGCCCGCCAGGCGTTGATGACCTGGACGCCGATGCCGGTGAACGCCTTGGCCGGGATGCTGACGGCGCGGACCTGCTTGAGTTTGGAGATCTCGTCCAGCAGTGAGTTGAGGCTGACGTTGCCCGGATGGGACTTGATGTCGGAGAGCACCGACTCCAGGTCTTCGTCCGCACCGTCGCCGTCCACGGACGCGGTGTCGTCATCCGGCTCGCTGTCGCCGGTCGGATCCGTGAAGACCAGCGCGTCCAGTCGGCGGGGGCAGTCTTCTTCCCGCGCGAGGCGTGCGGCGACCTCGACGACGGCCCGGTCGTCGGCCTGGTGCAGCGCGGACCGGATGATCGTTGCAATCTGGGCCGCGGTCGGCGGCTCGATCAGGTCTGCCCGCATCTGCCGCAGCAGCTCGGCCCGCACCTGTTCCTCGCGGCGTTCGTCGTGCCAGATCACGTCCACCAGGTGCGAGACGAACTTGACCAGGTCGGTCTTCGAGCACTCGTGCCACCCGGTCAGATCCCGCAGCTCGCTGCGGTGCCGCTTCGCGACGCGGGAGGTGAAGTCATAGAACCCCAGCTCGGACGCGGCGACGCCCACCTGCTTGGCGACATGCTCGACCGCATCGGGCGGCAGCTCCAGACGCATCTTGGGAAACCGGCCGCGCCAGGTCAGAAACTTCAGCTGGACGGCGAAGCCCAGCCTCGTGGCGCCGGTCTTGTTCCTTAACCAGCCCGCCTCGTCGCCGGACAGGGTGAAGTGGTCCACCACCCCGTCCAGACCCAGATCCCGCCCCACAGCTCGGTCCCTTCCACAAGCCCCGTGATCGACCTTCGGGCTGGACGGTAGGGGCGCTGGTGTACGGCTGGCGCGGGTATCGGCGAAGTGCCCGGGAGAGACGGAGTGACCTGGTACAGCTACCGGCTTGCCGCAGGAACGGCGTCCACGTCGCCGGTGCAGACGAAGACCGGCGCGGCCTGACCGCGCTGTTCTGGTCGAACGTCAACCCGTACGGGACATTCCGGCTCGCCATGGACAAGCGGCTCGACCTGGTTCCCGTGACAGCTCCCCGACCCTGGTAATTCGGTGCAGCCGACACGGCACGCGCGAGGCGATAAGCGCCCTGAGTGTCAGACGGCCTTTCGGGGGCGGGTGGTGCCGAGGCGTTCCCAGAGGCCGACCAGATGCGCGTGCAGGACTTCCTCGGCCTCCTCTGCGGTCAAGTGGCCTATGAGTACATGGGTGGTGAGGCCATCGGCGAGGGCGAGCAGAGTGCAAGCCTCGTGCTGCGGGTCGGGCAGCATAGTGCCTTCGTCGGCCGAGCCGCTCTCGGCGGCCTCCGTGATGAGGCGGACGAGGAGGTTCTGGAGGGCCGCATAGCTGGTTCTCAGCGGGCCGGCGAGTGGCTCGCTGACAGCGGCCTGAGCGACGAACGCGAGCCAGATCCGTGCTTCGGCGCGGTGTTCTTCGCGGAGCAGGGCGATCTCGCTGGTCGCGTGGCCCAGGGCGGTGGCGGCCGACTGGGCCGGGCTTGCGGCCAGACGTGCCCTCACACGTTCGGTGATGCGGTCGCCGACGTGGTCGACGGCGAAGAGGAGCATCTCCCCCTTGCTGCGGAAGCAGCGCTGAACGGCGCCCAGTGAGACCTGCGCGCGGGCGGCGACGTCGCGCATGCTCACTCCCTCCGGTCCGTGTTCGTCGGCGAGGAGGCAGACGGCCTCGGCGATCTGGCGGCGTCGGCTTTCGTAGTCCACCTGTTTGGGCATGCGCGGTCGGCCTCCTTATTCCGATACGAGCGTATCGCTTCCGGGCTAGGGTTCGGACACGAGCACTTCGGCATGGGGATGGGAAGCACGATGATCAGGCAGGACGCCCTGTGGGCAATGACGGCCACCGCCCAGGCGGAGGCGGTCCGAGGCGGAGAGATATCGGCCCTCGAACTGGTCGACAGCCACCTTGAACGTGTCGCTGAGGTCAACCCGCAGGTCAACGCGGTCACGCAGCTGATGGCCGAGCGAGCCCGCGAGGCCGCGGCACACACGGACCAGCGGCGAGCAGCGGGCGAAGCACTCGGGCCGCTGGCCGGCGTGCCGTTCACGGTGAAGGAGTCCACCGCTGTCGAAGGGGTGCCGACCACGCTCGGAACGGCACGCTTCCGCGACCTGGTGGCTCCGGCCGACGCACCCCCTGTGGCCCGGCTCCGCGCGGCGGGAGCCATACCGATCGGCCACAGCAACATGCCCACCCTGGTCCTGGCCGGGATGCACACCCGCAGCGAGTTGTTCGGCGACACCGTCAACCCGTGGGACCGGAGCCGGACCCCGGGCGGCAGCAGCGGCGGTGACGGAGTGGCCGTCGCCACCGGCATGGCCGCGCTCGGTCTCGGCAACGATTCCGGCGGATCAGTACGGATCCCGGCCTCGTTCTGCGGTGTGACGGGGCTGAAGCCGACCACCGGGCGGTTCCCCGCCGACCACCGTGTCCTCGGCCCCGAAGACCCGGGACCAGCCTCACAGATGCTGGTCACCGACGGACCCCTGGCCCGTACCGTCGCCGACCTGCGGACGGCATACGAGGCGCTGGCCGGGACCGACCCGCGGGACCCGCGGGCCGTACCCGTGCCCCTCTACGGCGAACCGCTGCCCGGACCGGTCAAGGTCGCGGTCGTGGCCGACCCCGGAGGCCACGGCGTTCATCCCACGGTCCGCGCGGCTGTCACGGCCGCGGCCGACGCGTTGCGCGACGCTGGGTACGACGTGCGGGAGATGGCGGATGTTCCGCGGTTGGACGAGGCACTCGAGGCATACGGCCGGATCACCGTGACCGAATTCGCGCCGACATGGCCAGCGGTGCGGAAACTGCTCGGCGAAGGCGGAGACCGTTACATCCAGATGGCCATGGAGAAGACTCCGCCTGCGAACGCCGCAGAGCTCACGAAGCTGATGGGGACCTGGCTAGGCATCCGCCGCTCCTGGGCGGAGTTCCTCGACGAGTTCCCGCTGCTGCTCGGACCGGTGTTCACCGAGCCACCCGTCGAGCCGGGACTGGAGTCACGCGATGAAGCGGGACGGGAACGGGTCGCCGAGGGCATGCGCCTGTGCACGGTGACCAGCTTTGTGGGCGTTCCCGCGGTCGCCGTGCCGACCGGAGTCAGCGACGGACTGCCGTCCGGCGTACAGATCATCGGGCGCGCGTTCCGGGAAGACCTGTGCCTGGCCGCTGCCCAGGAGATCGAGGACCGCCTCGGCGTGCTCACGCCGATCGACCCTCGCCCCGAAGTCCCGGCTGCCGCGCGGTAGGCGGAGCTACGACAGCGGGCAAAGAGACGGCCAGGGGTCGACGAGCGGCGCGGAGGAGGCAGCATCCGCGCCTCACCGCTCGCGGGCCCCTCCCCGGTCGAAGTGTCGGCAAACGAACGTCTGTCGACACTCATATGCGTGATCAGGAACCCGCAGGTGGGCACTGTCGACAACTCGCGTCGGAAATCAACGTCGGTGAACGGTCGGCGGAGTAGTTTCCGACAATGCTTCTTGGCTACTGCCGCACTTCGACGGCCGATCAGAACCCCGACCACCAGATCGACGCACTTCTCCGCAACGGCGTCGACCGCGACAACATCCACGTCGACGTCGCCAGCGGCGCGAAAGCCTCCCGCCCCAAGCTCGATCTCGTCATGCAGTTGATGCGCGAGGGCGACACGTTGAAGGTCACCCGGCTCGACCGGCTCTCCCGCTCCGTGCTGCACCTGGTGACCCTCGGCGCCGAACTGCGCGAGCGCGGGATCGGGCTGCACGTCCTCGAGCAGGGCATCGACACCTCCACCATGGAAGGCCGAGCCATGTTCGGGATGCTCAGCGTGCTCGCGGAGCTCCAGAGAGAGCTGATCGTGGCGAACACGAACGACGGGCTCACCTCCGCGCGGGCCCGCGGCCGGGTAGGCGGGCGTCGGCCCAAGCTCACGGCCGACCAGGCCGAGCTCGCCCAGCAGCTCTACGACGCCCGGGAGAAGACCGTCCAGCAGATCGCCGACATGTTCAACGTGCCCCGTTCCACGGTCTACGGACACCTCGACAAGACCAAGACCGTGCCCCGCCAGCCGAAGAAGACCGCTGTGGCGAAGCCCTGAAAGCTACCGGTGGGTTACTTGTCACTTGGTTCGCCACTCGTTAACGGCACCCCGAGTTGCGCGAGGCCCTCGCCCTAGCGCTCGGGGAACGACGCACCGCCGACCTGCCAGGCCGCCTCGACGACACGCCGAGAAAGAAGTCTTCCGCCGTCATCGGACCCTGCTGACGAGACCGTCGAGGACACTGTCCTCCACACAACACACCAGGTCAGGAACCTGCAAGATCGGCGGGCTCAAGATAATGCTCGCAAGCGGCATGTCGTGGTCGACACGCTCGGCCTGCTGCTGGGCGTGATGGTCATCGCCGCGGATGTCGGCGACCGCACCGCCGCCCACGTGCTGCTCGGCCGGCTCACCGACGTACACCACCGGTTGGAGCTGGTCTGGGCCGACGGCGGCTACACCGGCCCCCTCGTCGAGTACTGCCTGGCCACGCTCGCGCTGGTCCTCGCGATCGTCAAGCGCAGTGACGACATGCGTGGCTTCGTGGTGCTGCCCAAACTGATAGGTGGATCGTCGAGCGTCTCATCGCCCACCTGATGCGCACCCGCCGCCTGGCCCGCGACTTTGAGCCACTACCAGCGCCGAAGCGATGATCTACTGGTCGATGACCCTGCTCATGACCCGACGCCTGGCCCGGCCACACCCTGCGCGAGCATGAACCGTCCCGGTGTGGGCTCGGCCAGCCAGCCCCGCGCGACCAGGCGTTTCGCCTTCGACCGCAGTGCCTCCACCTTGGCCGGCACCGCGTCCAGACCGAACAACACGGCCATCTCCTGGCAGGTCAGCGGCCCTTGATGGAGCCGGGCCCGGTCCGCGAGTGCGGTGAGGATGCGCTGGTAGTCCACCGACAGCGCCGCCCAGGCCAGCCCCTCACGCCACACCGGCACCTGCGCTTTCGGCTTCGCCGCATCCCGGGACGTCGGCGGCCCGCCTGCAGCCCGCGGATCCGCGACGTCCTCCGTGTCGGCGGTGCTGCCGCAGTCCGGAGCCAGCACCGCATCGACCCGCCTGCGGGCGATCACCCACTCCTGCCACTCCAGCTCGGCCTGGATATGGTCGGCCTCCTCACGCAGCCCGTCGACCCGACAGCGAGCCGCGAGCTCGTGCTGTTCCAACAGTCCGACAACCGACGGCATCCGCAACCTCCAGGGGAGCGACGACAAGACAGGTCACGACTCCCACGGAATCACCGCCCCTACTCCTGTCCAGAGAAAACGCCGCCCTCTAGTCCGGAAAGACAACAGCTCCTGAGGACGGAGTCAGCGCCACAACGGGATGAGGTCTCTCATCGATGAGTCGCCGGGTGCGGGCGGCGTCAGGCGGTGGCCGGTGCTGCCGGGCCCGGCAGCCGGGCCCACCAGGAGCCGATCCAGGGGACGTCCGCGGGCGCCCCGGCGGCGCTGGGGGTGTCGGAGGCCGTGCCCGTGACCCGTACGGCGCCCGGGTGGCGGCCGTCGGGGTTGGTGTAGCGACCGGCGCGGAGGCCGTACTCATAGTTGCCCCTGATCAGACAGGCCAGGTTGGACAGGTACCGGCGCAGTGGCTCCTCGGCCTCGGGCAGGAGCGTGTCGCGGACTTCGACGAAGCGGGCCAGGATGCGGTCCCGTAGCGCGACGGTCCGCAGCAGGGCGTCCTCCAGCGTGTTCCCGTCCCGAGTCCGGTAGAGGTGGACGAGGTTGAGGAGGGGTTCCGGCTCGGCGTCGACGCGGGCGGCGAACCACAGGTCCTTGCCGTAGGAGTACAGGTCGTCGTCGATGGTGGCGACCATGCTGGACATCTCCGTCAAGGCGTGTACGGCCGGTGAGTTGATCTGCGTGTCCGGGATGTCGGCCGGTTCGCTGATCTGGAACCAGGCGAGGCTGGGAGCGCCCGCGGCGGACAGCAGCCGCGCGTAGAGGTAGTCGTCGACGGAGGGCACGAGGCGCTGCTCGCGGGCGGCACGTTCCCATGCCACGCCCAGGAACCAGGACTGGTGAGCGGTCACCAGGGAGCGCCGCTGGGTGGGTGAGGCGAGGTGGTGCAGCCGCTCGGCCAGTTCGGTGAGCGCGCCGGCGAAGGGGTGCCCGGGCGGCAGCAGGCCTGCGGCGGGGCTCTCCAGGGTGCGTATGACGCGTACGGCCAGATCCAGGAAGGAGAACGCGTCACCGGGCGCCTCCTCGTCACAGGCGACGTCGTCGAACACGAACATCAGGTACGTCCAGTCCACGAACATCTGCAGCCGCTCGGGGTCGGCGTCCGGGCACTCGCCCGCGCAGATCAGCGCGGACCGGGTGTCCAGGACCCGTTCGCGGCCACCGGGCCCGCCGCACAGGCCGTGCCGTTCCATGAAGGCCAGGCCACGTCGCTCCAGCAGGTCCACCTGCGGATGACGGCGCCACGGCATAGGGAGGTACACCGCCGGCAGGCGCACTTCGATCTCGGGTTCCGGTCCGGTGTGCGGTAAGGCAGGCGGGGCCACGGACACGACGGGCTCGGACATGGTGGGACTCCTCTTCGACGACGCCCGGATTTACGTTATTTTTAGGAAGATCGCCCTAATCAACAATCAATACCCCGGAAAATTATTACCGCACGCCCTCAAGGCGCCAATCATGTAAAGGTAAACTCGAAGCAAAGAATCAATCACGCCAAACGGGCAACTCGCCCACGGAGGCCTTAAAACGAGGCCGTTCTCCGAATCTGTGGTTCTTTCCGGAGTCAGGGCGTACAAATGTTTCAAGAAGGCTCGGACGGGCAACTAGCATGAGTCTTTCCCGAGGTGCAGAGGAAGGAGAATTAACGTGTCAGAAACCATTTCTGCCGCCCACACCAGTGTCTCCTTATTGGCGAAGAGGGAGGTGATGCAACTCCTCGCGCAGACCCGCGACCTGGTCGATCCGGAGTACCGCAGAACTGTCGACAGGCTCCAGCCGAAACTGCGGCTCGTCGCGGGTTACCACATCGGCTGGTGGGATACCGAGGGGCTCCCCTGCGCCCAGCACGGAAAAGGCATACGCCCCGCATTCGCACTGAGCTGCGCCCGGGCCGTCTCCGGGGAGGCGGGGGTCGCATCCTCCCTGCCCGCAGCCGTTGCGGTGGAACTCGTCCACGACTTCTCGCTGCTGCACGACGACGTGATGGACGGCGACCTCGTCCGCAGACACCGCCCCACAGCCTGGAAGGTGTACGGCGTCGGCCACGCGATCCTGGCGGGTGACGCGCTGCTGGCGCTGGCCGTGAACGTGGTCGGCGGTGCCCCCCTGACGGTTGTGCTCTCGGAGATGCTGCTGGAACTGTGCGCGGGCCAGGTCAGGGACCTGGAATGCGAACAGCGGAGCGATATTCCGGTGGAGGAGGGTCTGCTGCTGGCCGAGGAGAAGACCGGGGCACTGCTGGGGGCGGCCTGCCAGCTTGGCGCCCTGAGCGCGGGAGCCGAGCCCGACACGGCGGCGCTGTACCGGCGGTTCGGCCGGGAGCTGGGCGTGGCGTTCCAGCTGATCGACGACGTCCTGGGACTCACCGGCGTTCCGGGCCGGACCGGTAAGCCAGTGGGCGCGGATCTGCTGAGACGCAAGAAGTCGCTGCCTGTGCTGGCGGCCATGGCCTCCGACGCGTCCAGGCGGGCGGAGATCTTCCGGGTCTACGGACGCGAGGGGGCTCTCGGCGACCGCGACGTAGAACGCCTTCTGCGCCTGATAGAGGAGGCGGGCGGACTGGCCTGGGCACGGGCCGAGGCCGACCGCCGGCTGAACACGGCGCTGGAGCTGCTCCGCGAGGCCGGGGCCGCCCCCGCCGAGGAACGGAAACTGCGCGCTCTCGCGGAACTGGTCACGTACAGGGATCGATGAAGGAGCGCCGAAAGAGCCGAACACACCGGGATCTCGCCGGAACGGCGAGGAATCCCACCGAGTACCCCCTGATATCTCCCCGGCATATTCCGGAAACTCCCCAGCCCCCAGGTATCCCGTAGACGTGTCGCAGGCACCCCTCCCAGGCATGCGGCAGATATACGGCATGCGCCCCGCGCGATGCCGCTCGGCACGGACAGAATCCTGTCCCCCGGTCATGAAGGATGACGATGAACACGGTTACGGACGTGCCCGAAGCACCGGGCGGATTGCCGTTCCTCGGGCACAGTTTCCCGCTGTTGCGTGCCCCCCTCCCCTTCCTGAGGTCCCTGGCCTCGTACGGGCCTCTGGTGCAGATCCGGGTCGGGCCTTTCCGGGCCGTCGTGATCAGCAGCCCCTCGGTCACCCGCGAGTTGCTGGTCGACGACCGGACCTTCGACAAGGCGAGCCCCCTGATAGACCGGCTCAAGGACGTGCTCGGCGACGGTCTGGCGACCTGCCCCCACCAACGCCACCGACGTCCGCGGCGCATGCTGCAACCAGCTTTCCACCCGTCTCGCATACCGACCTACGCGCGGACGATGAGCGAGCAGATCGAATCGGTGGTCGGCGGCTGGCAGGACGGCGGCGTTCTCGACGTCCTGCACGAGATGCAGACGGTCACCACCAGGATTACCCTCGCCACGATGTTCAGCACCTCGCTGACCCCGGAGATCACCGGGCCGGCGGCCCAGGACATCAACGTCGTCCTGGACAGCATGTACCGACGGCTGATCCTGCCCCAGTGGGCGCAGCGGCTGCCCCTGCCGGGCAATCGCCGGCACCGTCTCGCGGACGAGCGGCTGCACGCCACCATCATGGGCGTCCTCAACGAACGCCGCACCAGTGAGACCGAGCACGACGACCTGCTCTCCATGCTGCTGGCCGCACGCGACCTGGAGGGCGACGGCCACGCCTTCTCCGACGCGGAACTGGCCGACCACGCCCTGACGTTCTACTTCGCCGGGATCGAGACCGCCGCCGTCACCCTGTCCTGGGCGCTGTCGCTGCTGTCGCAGCACCCGGACGTCGCCGCGCGCCTGCACGCGGAGGTCGACGACGTCCTCGCGGGACGCACCCCCCAGTACGACGACCTGCCCGCGCTCCCGTTCACCAGGGCCGTCCTCGACGAGACCCTCCGTCTGTACCCGCCCGCCTGGTTCCTGTCCCGGTTCACCACCAAGGACACCCGGCTGGGAGACCACACGATCACCGCCGGAACGAACATCGCCTGCTTCCCGTACCTCGTCCACCACGACGCGGAGACCTTTCCCGAGCCCGAACGGTTCGACCCCGACCGCTGGACCGCGGGCTCGACCGTGCCGAGGGAGTCCTTCATCCCCTTCGGGAGCGGCGCACGCAAGTGCATCGGGGACCGCTTCGCCGTCACCGAGACCACTCTGGCCCTGGCCGGCATGGTGGCCGGCTGGGACTTCCGGCCCGTCGCCGGGTCGAGCAGCAGCCCCCGGATCGGCGCCACGCTCCGGCCGAGGAACCTGCGGATGCGTACGACGAGACGCGCCCTCTCCTTGTCGCCCTCCTCATCCGCGCAGAGCTGAACTCCACCCCACGAAGGAGTCCGGACGCACCATGAGTGACATGCTGTCGCAGAAGCGGCGAGACGGGGTCGACCCCGCGGTGGAGCTGGGGCAGTTGCGTTCCCAGCCCCCCGCCCCGCAGGACCTCTGGCCCGGTTGCCGGGCCTGGCTGGTCACCCGGTACGACGATGTCCGCGCGGTGCTGAGCGACCACACCCGGTTCAGCAACGACGTACTCATCGGCGGCCCCATGGAACCCACCGCCGGCTACACGATGCGCTACGACCCTCCGGAGCACAGCCGACTGCGTCGGATCCTCACACCCGAGTTCACCATGCGCCGCATCGCGCGTCTGCGTCCTCGCATCGAGGCGATCGTCGCCGAGCATCTGGACAGGATGGCCGCGAACGGTCCCACGGCGGATCTCGTGGAAGCGTTCGCGATGTCCGTTCCGTCCCCCGTCATCTGCGAACTGCTCGGAGTCCCGCACGAGGACCAGGAGACGTTCCAGCGGCACAGCAAGCGGATGACCGACTACACGTCCACCCCGGACGAACTGGCCCAGAGCTTCGCCGAGATGTACGCCTACATGGCGGATCTCGTCGATCTGCACCGCCGGGAGCCCGCCGACGACCTGCTCAGTGGCCTGATCCGGGAGGGCAGCCTCGGCAACGACGAGATCGTGTCTCCGGCCGCGACATCCTGCCCTTATGGACGAAGGACTTGTGGCGCTGGCGACGGCGGGTGTCGGACTGTTCGGGGCGCTCGGCGGCGCAGCCATGGGCGGACTGGCTGCGGTCCGTGGGGCACGTATGGGGGCGGAGACCACGGCGCGCGCGACGATCGAACAGGCGCGGACCCAGGAGCGTGCTCAACACGACCACTGGTTGCGGGACGAGAGGAAACGTGCGGCGGTCCTCATGCTTGAGGCGTACGACAGGTTCGCCATTGCCGCATCCGATGGCACGCGCATGTTCGACCTGGAGATCGAGGCGTCAACCGACGTCTGGAGCGCCCATAACACGAGCATGAACGAGATTCGGAGGGCCTATTTCCCTCTCCTCGGACCCGCTCGGGTGCATCAGGCGGCACGTGAGCTCTGGCAGTTGATCGAGCAGCACCACGAAGGGATTCAGGAGTGGGCCGACGGCATCATGACGGCGACCGGCGAAACCAGGGCCGAGTGGCGGGCTCGCGAGGAGCAGCAGAGGTACACACTCGGACGTGCGCACAGCGACCTGATTGACGCTGTGAGCGGGTCATTGCAGGGCGATGATGCCGTCCCGCGCCCCGACTGAGACGGCAACTGAGACGGAGGACCAAAAGGGCGGCACCCTTCCGGGGTGCCGCCCTTTCGTTTTTCCTGGTCAGGCGCTTGAGGCCGTGGCGGGAATCGAACCCGCGTAATTCGCTTTGCAGGCGAATCCCTGAACCACTCGGGCACACGGCCGGGTCTGGAGCGGAGGGTGGGGGCGGTCTTTGTGGCTGTTCCCTTGTCCGTTCCGAACTTCGTGACTTGACCGTAGGGGCGGGGAGCGCGGGGGATCAAGGGAACCGGGCGCGCTGCAATGGGACTGCCACACGCCGTTCATGAACCAGGGCGGGGGAAGGGCGGGGTCGGCGGCCGGTGGGCGTACGACCAAGGTCCCGGGCGGGCCCCTACCTCCGACAGGGGTCAAGGCGAGGGATGACCCTTACGCTGGCCTTCATGACCTCCCTGGAACCGGGCGACACCGGCGTCGCTGCTGACACCGCCGACGCGGACACCCCTTTGGCTGCCGTACCTGGTGAGGGGGTCCTGGGGCGTTCCTATCGGGCGCTCAGTGTCGGGATCGTCTCCGTCGTGCTGCTGATCGCCTTCGAGGCGACCGCCGTGGGGACGGCCATGCCTGTTGCGGCGCGGGAGCTGGACGGGGTCTCGTTGTACGCGTTCGCGTTCTCCGGGTACTTCACGACCAGCCTCTTCGGGATGGTGCTCGCCGGGCAGTGGTCGGACCGGCGGGGGCCGCTGGGGCCGCTGACCACCGGGATCGCCGCCTTCGCCGCCGGCTTGCTGTTGTCCGGGACCGCCGGGGTCATGTGGCTGTTCATCGCCGGGCGGGCCGTGCAGGGACTGGGGGGCGGGCTGGTGATCGTCTCCCTGTACGTCGTGGTCGGGCGGGCCTATCCGGAGCGGTTGCGGGCCTCGATCATGGCCGCGTTCGCCGCCAGTTGGGTCGTGCCCTCCGTCGTTGGGCCCCTTGCCGCCGGCGCCGTAACCGAGCACCTCGGGTGGCGGTGGGTGTTCGTCGGGATACCCGTGCTCGTTGTCTTTCCGCTTGCCCTTGCGTTGCCTCAGATACGGCGGCTGGCCGGTGGGCCCGTGAAGGCGGGGGAGCGGGACGAGCAGGGGGATCGGCGGCGTATTCGACTTGCCCTCGGAATCTCGTTCGGCGCGGGGCTGCTTCAGTACGCGGCCCAGGATCTGAGCTGGTTCTCGCTCCTTCCCGGGCTCCTCGGCGTCTCGCTCCTCGTGCCCGCCGCGCTCGGGCTGCTTCCCCGGGGGACCTATCGGGCCGCGCGCGGGCTGCCGTCCGTCGTCCTGTTGCGCGGGGTCGCCGCGGGGGCGTTCATCTCTGCCGAGTCCTTCATCCCGTTGATGCTCGTCACGCAGCGGGGGCTGTCGCCGACGATGGCCGGGTTCTCGCTCGCGGCGGGGGGCGTTACGTGGGCGCTGGGGTCGTCCGTGCAGGCGCGGGCGCGGATGGAGCCGTATCGGGAGCGGCTGATGACGGTCGGGATGGTCGTCGTCGCCGCCTCCATCGCTGCCGCGCCCGCCGTGCTGATCGACGCGGTGCCGGTGTGGACCCTCGCGGTGGTGTGGGCGTTCGGATGCTTCGGGATGGGGCTGGTCATCGCCAGCACCAGCGTGCTGCTGCTTCAGCTCTCCGCTCCCGAGGAGGCCGGCACCAACTCCGCCGCCCTGCAGATCTCCGACGGGCTCTCCAACGTGGTGTTGCTGGCCGGCGGGGGTGCGGCCTTCGCTGGGCTGGGCGGAGGGGCGGTGGCTCACGCCTCCGCCGCGTCGGGCGGCGGCTCCCATCCGGGCGCCTTCGCCGTCGTGTTTCTGCCGATGGCGGGGGTGGCGTTGGTGGGGGCCTGGGTGACCACGCGGGTGCGGGTCACTTCTTCCTGAGTGGTACTAGTCTGACCCCATCGAGTGGTACCGTTTTGGTATGGCTATGAACCTGCGTCTTCGCGACGACCAGACGGAAGCTCTGAAGCTGCGTGCCGAGGAAGAGGGCACGAGTATGCACGCCATATTGCTGAAGGCTGTGGACGACTACCTCTCCAGGACGGCTCACGAGGCGCTGGTCCGTAAGGCCGCCAAGGAGCAGACCGCCAAGTGGGCCGAACTGCTGGAGCGCCTCAAGTGACGTACGTCTATCTGTCGGCCGAGGATGTTCTGGACATCGCCGGACTCGCTGTCGATGATCAGCAAGTTGTCGTCCGCGACGCCGGTTTGCTGGAGTCGGCCGTGCATCGGCCTTCAGCTTCGATGTTCGGGCAGGAGGCGTACACCGACCTGTTCGACAAGGCGGCGGCCCTCCTGCAGTCGCTCGCTGTCAACCACCCCTTCCTCGACGGCAACAAGCGCACGGCGTGGACCTCCTGCGTCGTCTTCCTGGCGCTGAACGACGTACAGCTGCGGCCGGACATCGATGCCGCCGAACGTCTGGTGATCGCGGTGGCCTCCGGCAGCGTGGATGAGGTCAAGGTCATCTCCGAGGTGCTCCGAAACCTGGCCGAGCCGTCGATGTGAGCTGAGTCCCATCCCCGGGTCGCCCCGCGTCGTACGCACGTTGACAGACCCGGGCCGCCGGTAGGGTGGCCCGGTTGTCATACGTAGCCTCAGCCGTCGCTGGGGTTACGGCCGTCGCAGAGCCGCCCGACCCACCACCCCGGAGACCGTGACTACCACCGCCGCCGGCGCTTCCCCCGGCACCGCCCATCACCTCTCGCCCGCCTTCCCCGGCCGCGCTCCCTGGGGTACCGCCAGCAAGCTGCGAGCCTGGCAGCAGAAGGCGATGGAGAGGTATCTCAAGGAGCAGCCGCGTGACTTTCTCGCCGTCGCCACCCCCGGCGCCGGCAAGACGACGTTCGCGCTGACGCTCGCCTCCTGGCTGCTGCACCACCATGTCGTGCAGCAGATCACCGTGGTCGCGCCCACCGAGCATCTGAAGAAGCAGTGGGCCGAGGCGGCGGCGCGGATAGGGATCAAGCTCGACCCCGAGTACAGCGCCGGGCCGCTCAGCAAGGAGTACCACGGCGTCGCCGTGACGTACGCCGGGATCGGTGTGCGGCCCATGCTCCACCGGAACCGGGTCGAGCAGCGCAAGACGCTTGTCATTCTCGACGAGATCCACCACGCCGGGGACTCCAAGTCCTGGGGTGAGGCCTGTCTTGAGGCCTTCGAGCCCGCCACCCGGCGGCTCGCCCTCACCGGTACGCCCTTCCGCTCCGACACCAACCCCATTCCCTTCGTCGCGTACGAAGAGGGGAACGACGGGATTCGGCGGTCCTCCGCCGACTACACCTACGGGTACGGGAACGCGCTGGCCGACCATGTCGTGCGGCCGGTCATCTTCCTCTCCTACAGCGGGCAGATGCGGTGGCGGACCAAGGCGGGGGACGAAATCGCCGCCCGGCTCGGCGAGCCGATGACCAAGGACGCCATCTCGCAGGCCTGGCGTACGGCCCTGGACCCGCGCGGCGAGTGGATGCCCAGCGTGCTGCGCGCCGCCGACCGGCGGCTGACCGAGGTACGGAAGGGCATTCCGGACGCCGGGGCGCTCGTCATCGCCACCGACCAGGAATCCGCCCGCGCCTACGCCAAGCTGATCCGCGACATCACGGGGACCAAGGCGACCGTCGTCCTCTCCGACGACACCGGCGCCTCCAACCGCATCGACGAGTTCGCGCACAACGACTCCCGCTGGATGGTCGCCGTCCGCATGGTGTCCGAGGGCGTCGACGTGCCCCGGCTCGCCGTCGGGGTGTACGCGACGACCATCTCCACGCCCCTCTTCTTCGCCCAGGCCGTCGGACGCTTCGTGCGCTCCCGGCGGCGCGGTGAGACCGCCTCCGTGTTCCTGCCGACCGTCCCCGACCTCCTCACCTTCGCCAACGAGATGGAGGTCGAGCGCGACCACGCCCTCGACAAGCCCAAGAAGGAGGGCGAGGAGGACCCGTACGCCGAGTCCGAGAAGGAGATGGACGAGGCGAACAAGGAGGAGGACGAGGACACCGGCGAGCAGGAGCAGTTCTCCTTCGAGGCGCTGGAGTCCGACGCCGTCTTCGACCGGGTGCTGTACGACGGCGCCGAGTTCGGCATGCAGGCGCACCCGGGGAGCGAGGAGGAGCAGGACTACCTCGGGATTCCGGGGCTGCTGGAGCCCGACCAGGTGCAGATGCTGCTGCAGAAGCGGCAGGCCCGGCAGATCGCGCACAGCCGTAAGAAGCCCGACGGCGAGGCGGACCTCCTCGAACTGCCCGCCGAGCGGCGGCCCGTGGTCTCCCACAAGGAGATGCTGGAGCTGCGGAAGCAGCTCAACACCATGGTCGGCGCGTACGTCCATCAGACCGGCAAACCGCACGGCGTGATCCACACCGAACTGCGGCGCGCCTGTGGCGGGCCTCCGAGCGCCGAGGCGACCGCGGGACAGTTGCGACAGCGCATCGCCAAAGTGCAGGAGTGGGCCACCCGGATGCGCTGATCGCCCCACCGCTGCCCGGCGCGTCCGGTGAGGGGGCGTGTGCGGTCGTGTACACGCCGTGCATATCGGGAGGAAGCGCAGTAGTCCGTACCGCGGAGTGACCGGATTCTGGACGGAGTCTTTCGCTGAGCGAACCGCCTTCGCTACTGTCCCCGCAACGTACACGCCCCGTGGCAGCGCCGCCGCGGAGCGCAGTCGTGAAGCGACAGTGTCCGGGAGAGCCCCGGCGGCCGCCGATCGGCCGCCTCTGACACGCGTCGCCACGGGACCGGCGACGCACCTGCCGCCAGGGAGCTGCCGACCTCACCACGTGAAGGAGTGGGCGTCGTGACCGCGGAGACCTCCCAGACGCTCGACCGGGGACTGCGCGTCCTCAAACTGCTCGCCGACACCGACCACGGTCTGACCGTCACCGAACTGTCGACCAGGCTCGGCGTGAACCGGACCGTCGTGTACCGCCTGCTGGCCACCCTGGAACAGCACGCGCTCGTACGCCGCGATCTGGGCGGCCGGGCGAGGGTGGGGCTGGGAGTGTTGCGGCTGGGGCGTCAGGTGCACCCTCTCGTACGGGAGGCCGCGCTGCCCGCGCTCAGGTCGCTGGCCGAGGACATAGGCGCCACCGCCCATCTGACCCTGGTCGACGGGACGGAGGCGCTCGCCGTGGCCGTCGTCGAGCCGACCTGGACCGACTACCACGTGGCGTACCGGACCGGTTTCCGTCACCCCCTGGAGCGCGGAGCGGCCGGCAAGGCCATCCTCTCCGCCCGGCAGCAGCCCCCCACCGACCCCGGATACACCCTCACGCACGGGGAGCTGGAGGCCGGCGCGAGCGGGGCCGCGGCTCCGCTGATCGGCGTGACGGGCGTCGAGGGGAGCGTCGGGGTCGTGATGCTCGCCGACGCGGTGCCCGAGCGGGTCGGGCCGCGGGTCATGGACGCGGCCAGGGAAGTGTCCGAGGCGCTGCGCTGAACCGCCGGTCATCGGCAGGCCGCCTGCAGCCCCCTACGGAGGACTGTCGAGGTCTGTCGAGGTCTGTCGAGGAGGGGCACCTGGCCCCGGGCCGGAAGCGGACCCCACGTTAGATTGACCTCGTGCTCTCTCGCCTCACGCGCCCCCGGGCCGTCGCCGTCTGTGCCCTGCCCGTCGTGGCCCTGCTCGCCACGGCCGCGTTCGCGCCGCTGCCGTTCGCCGTCGCGCAGCCCGGTATGACGGCGAACGTGCTCGGCGACAACGACGGCGACGCGGTCATCACGATCACCGGCGCGACGGCCCGCGACACGCGCGGTGAGCTGCGGATGACGACGATCGAGGCGACCGGCCCGGACACCCACGTGAGCCTCGGCGACGTACTCGACGGCTGGTTCCGTACCGACCAGGCCGTGATGCCGCGCGACTCGGTCTATCCGAGCGGCAACAGCACCAAGGAGATCCAGGAGCACAACGAGGCCGAGATGAAGGAGTCGCAGGACGCGGCGGCCGAGGCGGCCCTGAAGTACCTGGACGAGGACTCCGGCAAGATCAAGGTGAGCCTGAAGCTGTCCGACGTCGGTGGTCCCAGCGCCGGGCTCCTGTTCTCCCTCGGTGTCGTCGACAAGCTCGACGGTGACGGCAAGGGCGGTGACCTGACCGGCGGTCGCACCATCGCCGGTACGGGGACGATCGATGCGGACGGGACGGTCGGTGCGGTGGGAGGCGTCGCGTTGAAGACGCAGGCCGCGCGGCGGGACGGGGCGACCGTCTTCCTGGTGCCCAGGGCGGAGTGCTCGGATGCGGAGTCGGAGCTTCCGAAGGGGTTGCGGCTGATTCCGGTCACGTCGCTCAAGGGGGCGATCGAGGCGTTGGTGGCGTTGGAGACAGGGCGGGGGCAGGTGCCGGGCTGTTAGACAGCTACAGCCCCCCACCACTAAAACCCCCTGCCCCGCCCCGTCTCACTTCACCTCACTTGACCAGGTTCCAGTCCTGCGAGCCGTCCGTAGCCGCGTTCTGCAAGGTCAGAGGCGCTCCGGCCGTCGCACCCGTCAGGTACACGCTGGTGTTCTTGACCGACTGGAGCTTGTAGAAGCCGTCGGCCGTCTTGACCAGGTTCCAGCTACCGGTGGCGCTGTTGTCGACCCATTGGCCGATGCGCTGGCCGACCGTCGCGTTGCCGGTCCAGATGGACGCCGCACGGCCGCCGGACCTGTTCAGCAGCGTCGTGCCGCCGTTCGGCTCGGTCACCACGTGCCAGTACTGGGTGTCGGGGTTCGCCGCCGCTCCGGCGTCCTCAAGGGTCACGTCGGGCGTGTCCCCGTTGCCGAGGTTGGCGTCGTTGGTCTTGTTGCCGGTGCCGATCACCTGCCCGGTCTTCCGGTTCCGCAGCTGGTAGTAGGTGCCGGAAGTGTTGCCGAGGTCGACCTCCGCGAAGGCGATCGTGGAGGTGCCCTGGTTGTTGAGGATCGCGACGCGTCCGGTGCTGTCGACGTACTGGAGGTTGCGGCTGTAGCCGGCCGGGGAGGTCGTCTGGTACTCCGTCCACACCCCGTCGCTGCGCCCGCTCTCGTTGACCCAGACGTTGCCGCTGTTCGAGGCGTTGTACACCAGACGTCCGTCGGGGATCCGGATGAGGACCGGGCTGCCGCCGCCCGAGAGAGGCCGGGAACCGGCGACGACCGGCAACGCGCCCACGGACATGCCGGTCCGGCTCCCCCGGAAGAACTGCAGCGGGCTGTCGGCGATCACATACCGGGTGTTGGCCCCGCCGCCCCAGTACTCGAACGTGAGCAGCCACCTGCCGTCCGTCGTGGGGACGACGTTGGTCATGCCCGGCCGTCCGCCGCCGATCTCCGTCTTGCCGCCGCCCACGTCCTGGCCGGCCCCGGCGACGTCGACGACCGGGGCGCTCCACGTGGCGCCACTGCCGTCCCAGGTCCGGTGGGCGAGGATCTGGCCGTGCGAGTCGGTCGCCGTGTCGTTGGCGGGGTCGAGGACCGGGACACCGGTGGCGGGGTCGAAGCCGGTGTAGTCGTTCTCGTCGGAGTAGAAGCAGACCAGCTTGCCGTCGTAGACCATCAGGTACGGCTCCCAGAGGGGGTCCACCTGCCGGTTCGTGTTCGCCGCGGCGATGTTCTGGCCCACCGCGCCCGCGCTCCCGCCCTGCCAGCCCGCGGTCGCGATGACGTTGACGACCTTCCAGCTCTTGCCGTCGTCGACGCTCGAGTACAGGGCGATCGCCAGGTCCTTGCGGTCACCGTCGTTGTTCGGCGTCCAGTTGGGGTCGGCCGCCTTGTGCTCTTTGTAGTAGTAGTCGTCCCCCGACACGACACTGGCCAGCAGCAGGGTGCCCTTGCTGAGCGAACCGACCTTCTGCGGAAGGACGTAGAGGTACGGGTTGGTCCAGTTGCTCGTGTACCGGGCGTACTTGGGGTCCGTGGAGAGGTACGCCGGAGCCTTGACCTCCGACAGCGGCTGCCAGCTCGTTCCGGCGTCGTCGCTCTTGTAGACCGGGAGGGTCTGCCCGTCGGCGCTTCCCGAGTTCGCCACGACGGTGGACTTCTCGAACGACGCGACCAGCCGCCCGCCGGGCAGCTCCGCCGACTTCGGGTAGACCGCGCAGTTGCCCCGGCCCTTCAGACAGGGCTCGTTGCCGAGCTGGTAGAGGATCCCGCCGGTCGGGTTGTAGGCCTGCGCGCTGGCCATGGGCACCGCCAGCAGCGCGCCTGCCGCGACGAGACTCCCCAGCGCCTTCGCCGGCCTTCGTCTAGTCTGCCTTCTCCGCATGACCCCTCCGGTCGCTCTGTACCGAGTTCACTTCTGACTGCGTAGTCAGGCCCGGAGTCTGCGTCTCGGATCAAGTCGGCGTCAATACTTGTGTCGCCGCTGTTTCCCGCTATTTCCTGCGGATTACGGTGATCATTGACGATCGCCAGGGTCGGGCCGCACACTGATCCCGACGGTTTTCTGACAGCGCAGTCTGGTTGGACAGTGTGGTCGAGCAGTCTGGTGGAGAAGAGGCTTCGGTGGCCGGTACGGGTACCCATGGTCGTGACGGTGTCTCGCGGCCACCCGCGACGAGCAGCGATGTCGCGCGGCTCGCCGGCGTCTCCCAGAAGACGGTGTCGCGCGTGATGAACAACGAGCCGTACGTCCGTGAAGAGCTCCGGACGCGTGTTCTCCGTGCGGCCCAGCAACTCGGGTACCGCCCCAACGGCGCGGCGCGCAGCCTTACTTCGGGCCGGAGCCGACGCCTCGGCGTGATCTCCCTCGGCGCCCGCCTCTACGGGCCCATGACCATGCTCGTCGCCATAGAGCGCTCGGCGCGCCGGCTCGGCTACTCGGTCAGCGTCGCCCACACCACCGAGGACGACGAACACAGCACCGCCGAGGCCATCGACAGCCTCCTCGAACAGGGCGTCGACGGCATCGTGCTGTCGGAGGCGATCGACGAGGGAAGCCCCGTCAAAGTCTGGCTGGACGTCCCGATCCTCACCATCGGCCGCTTTCCCGGCCTGATGGCGGCGCGGCGCATCCGGTCGGCGGAGAAGTCGGACCGCAGTGGGTATGTGGCGACCAGGCACCTCATCGACCTGGGGCACACCGAGATCCGGCATGTCTCGGGGCCCGGTCAGTGGTGGGCGTCACGCGACCGTGCGGAGGGCTGGCGGTCGGCGCTCACCGAGGCGGGCCTGCCCGTGGCGGAGCCCGTCGAGGGGGACTGGTCCTGCGCGAGCGGTTACGAGGCGGGCCTGCGACTGGCGGCCGACGAGGCGATGACCGCGGTCTTCGCGGCCAACGACGACATGGCGATCGGCCTGGTCAGGGCGTTGCACGAGCGGGGCCGTCGGGTCCCGGACGAGGTGAGCGTCGTAGGCATGGACGACATCCCGGCCGCCCGCTTCCAGCAGCCCGCGCTGACCACGGTGGCGCAGGACTTCGACGCGGTGGCCACCGAGGGCATCGGCCTGCTGGTCGACGAGATCAACAACCCCGGCTCGACGGAACGCGTCCTGCACGAGGTGGACCCGCCGTTGGTCGTACGGGAGTCCAGCGGGCGGCCACGCTCACTGCCGGGCCCGGGCGGGTTCTAGGCGATCCGGGGCCTCGGCGGTACGGAGGCCAGCCGCAGACCGACCTCTACGAGGGTCCAGCCGACGCGGGTGCGCAGGCCCTGCGGGGGGCGCCTGGCGGCGAGGGCGAGGCGCTGGGCGTCGGCCTCGGCGTGGAGATCGGCCGCGCGGAGGCGGTGAAGGGCGAGGTGGGTGTCGGGGTTCATCGGGAGGCGGCCTCTCAGGTCGTGTGGGTCGGGAAGACGTGGGTGTGGACGCGTACCGTCTCGGCGTCCGGGGTGCCCTCGGCCGGGGCCTGGGCGCGGTAACTGTCGACGAGTTCGTGCATGCGCTGGATCAGTTCGAGGGCGTGCTCGGGTGTCAGTCGTAGCGTGAAGTCACTCAGGTCCGAGGAACGCTTCCAGGCGTCGGACCAGTCGTTCTGGTTGCCGAGCCAGGTCGAGAGCTCCCGGGTGTGTGTGTTCGCGACCTCGTGCATGAACAGGTCGGCGGCGCCACGGACAGCCGGGTCGGGGTCATTTCGCAGGGCGTCGTGGAACTGCACGCCTTCGTGGACCGACCTCCACCACCGCTCCCGCCCCTTGCCGTGCTCCGGCGCGTCCTCGACGAAGCCGTGCGCGGCCAGCTGGCGCAGGTGGTAGCTGGTCGCACCGCTGGACTCACCGAGTTTCGCGGCCAGTTGGGAGGCGGTGGCGGGCCCGCCGTGCCGCAACGCGGTCAGGAGCTGCATCCGCAGGGGGTGAGCGAGACCACGCAGTGAGCGGGCGTCGAGTTCGAGTACATGGAGTGTCGCTTCTTCGGGCTGCTCCGGCATGTGTCCAAAGGTAGCGTTGCAAAGAAGTGCTTGCAAGGGTTTCTTTGCAAGCACTTCTTTGGAAGTTGTGAAGTCGTCACCCGTCCCGGTTCAGTCGCCGTGTTCCGAGGCCGCCTGCTCCACCAGCGGGATGATCCGCAGCGGCACGGGGTTCTCCATGACGATCGCCGTGGCGGCCCGGTCGATGCCGTCAAAACCGACGACCCGGTCGATCACCCGCTGGAGATCGGCGTTCGAGCGGGCCACGAGCCGGCACAGCATGTCCCCGCTGCCGGTGGTCGTGTGCAGCTCCAGCACCTCCGGTACGGACGCCAAGTGGGCCCGTACGTCCGGCCCTTGGCCCTGCCGGATCTGGAGTGTCGCGAAGGCGGTGACCGGGTAGCCGAGGGCCGCCGGGTCCACCTCCGGCCCGAACCCCCGGATGACGCCGTTCGACTGAAGTCGGTCGAGACGCGCCTGTGCCGTCCCGCGCGCCACTCCGAGCCGCCGGGACATCTCCAGTACGCCGATCCGCGGCTCCCGCGCGAGCAGCACGATGATCCGCCCGTCCAGCTCGTCGATCGTCACAGCAGCCCCCAGATGGGATGGTCATCCTGTACAGAAAGCCCGTATGTACGCGCCTACAGCTGAGCAGAATGTCCAGCTCCAGCGCAAACTGTTGCGCATCTTGCCGTGGCGGGACCAGGCTGCGGCCATGACGCAGACCACACACCACACTCCCGACACCGCCCGGCAGGCAGACCCCTTCCCGGTCAAGGGAATGGACGCGGTCGTCTTCGCCGTGGGCAACGCCAAACAGGCGGCGCACTACTACTCCACGGCCTTCGGCATGCGGCTCGTCGCCTACTCCGGACCGGAGACGGGCAGCCGCGAGACGGCGTCGTACGTCCTGGAGAACGGCTCCGCCCGGTTCGTGTTCACCTCCGTCGTCAAGCCCGCCACCACCTGGGGCCACTTCCTGGCCGCACATGTGGCCGAACACGGCGACGGCGTCGTCGACCTCGCCATCGAGGTCCCGGACGCCCGCGCCGCGTACACGTACGCCGTCGAGCACGGCGCCCGCTCGCTGGCCGAGCCGTACGAGCTGAAGGACGACCACGGCTCGGTCGTCCTCGCCGTGATCGCCACGTACGGCCAGACACGCCACACCCTCGTCGAGCGCACGGGGTACGACGGCCCGTACCTCCCGGGGTTCGCCGCCGCCTCGCCGATCGTCGAACCGCCCGCCCGGCGCACCTTCCAGGCGATCGACCACTGCGTGGGCAACGTCGAACTCGGCCACATGGACGAATGGGTCGGCTTCTACAACAAGGTCATGGGCTTCACGAACATGAAGGAGTTCGTGGGCGACGACATCGCCACCGAGTACAGCGCGCTGATGTCGAAGGTCGTCGCCGACGGGACGCTGAAGGTCAAGTTCCCGATCAACGAGCCGGCCATCGCCAAGAAGAAGTCCCAGATCGACGAGTACCTCGACTTCTACGGCGGCGCGGGCGTCCAGCACATCGCCCTCAACTCGGGCGACATCGTCGAGACCGTACGGACCATGCGGGCGGCCGGAGTCCAGTTCCTCGACACGCCCGACTCGTACTACGACACCCTGGGGGAGTGGGCCGGCGACACCCGCGTCCCCGTCGAGACCCTCCGCGAGCTGAAGATCCTCGTCGACCGCGACGAGGACGGCTACCTGCTCCAGATCTTCACCAAGCCGGTCCAGGACCGCCCGACCGTCTTCTTCGAGATCATCGAACGGCACGGCTCTATGGGCTTCGGCAAGGGCAACTTCAAGGCCCTCTTCGAGGCGATCGAGCGTGAGCAGGACAAGCGCGGCAACCTGTAACCGGTGTGCGTCTGCGGTCAGTTGGGCGATCCCGACGCCACGGGCTCGCCCAGCGCTGCCAACGCCTCCTTCGCCGCAGGCCCACCCACCGGCGAGAAGTACGGGTTGATCCGCAGCGCCTCCTCCAGATGCCGACGCGCGGGGCCTGTCAGCCCCGACTCCCGCTCGATCATGCCCCGGTGGTACACGTACAGGGCGCTGCGCACCTCGGCGCCGTGCTCCTTGTCGGTCGTCCGCTTCGCCCAGGCGAGCGCCTCCTCGCTCCTGCCCGCCCGGTGCATCGCCCAGCCCAGCGCGTCCGCGACATCGAGCCCCGGCTGGCGCGCCCACTCCGCCCGCAGCCGCCGTACGGCCGACCCCGCGTCCCCGTGGTCCGCCTCGAACCGCCCGAGCAGCAACTCGCCGTCGACACCGCCGAGTTGCTCCTTCGCGACTCGGGCCCGCAGCGCGGCGTACTGCGCCTGCGCCTCCGCCGGCCGGCCCAGGGAGTCGTACAACTCGCCCAGCTCCAGCGCGTAGTGAGGCGACGGCTGCTTGGCGAGGGCCGCCCGGTACGCGATCGCCGCCTCCCGCGTACGGCCCAGCGCGGCCAGCGCCCGCCCCTCGCCCGCCCGCGCTGACGACAACCCGGGGTCGAGCCGCAGGGCCGCCTCGAAGTGCCTCAGCGCGTCGGCCGGTTCGCCCCGCTCCCACGCCAACTCGCCCGCCCTGTACTGCCATTCGGCCTCCTCGGCCGGGGTCGCGGCCCGCGCCGCCGCGTCCGAGAGCGCCGCCTGCGCGTCCTCGCGCCACCCCCGGTCCCGGTACACGCCCGCCGCCCGCGCCGTCACCGCAGGCACCGCAGTCCCGGAACGCAGCCCCTGCAGCCGCTCCAGCATCCGCCGGACCGCCCTGTAGTCGCCGAGGCCCGAGTACGCGTCGAGCAGCGCCGGGTACGACGTCCAGCGCTTCGGCGCCTGCCGCAGCGCCGCCTCGCCCCACGTCCGGGCCGCCGGGAAGTCACGGCGCGCGTTCGCCAGCGCGGCCATGCCCACGAGCCCCTCGGCGTTCCGGCCACCGGCCGCCGGGCGCACCTTCAGCGACGTACGCAGCGCCCGTTCCGCCCTCGGGAAGTCAGCGGCGTCCGCCGTCCGCCGCCCGCGCTCCACATAGGCCGAGCCGAGCTGCGCCCAGGCCTGCCCGTCACGCGCATGGGTACCTACGTACGCCTCACGGTCGCCGATGAACACCCTCAGGTCGGGCAGCGCGGCGGACACCCCGCCGGCCACCGCCAGCTCCGCCCGGGCCGCCGGACCCGGCGCCGGTGCGGACGCCGGGGCAGGCCGGTCAGGGGGCAGCAGCATCAACGCGCCGCCGAGTACCGCACACCCCGCGAGTGCGGCGATCAACGGGCGGGGGAGGACACGAACGCGGACTCTCTCCATCTCCATGGCGCTCACTGTGCGTCAATACGACGACCGGATTCCCGTACCGAAAGCACCTCACGGACGGGGTTCACACCGATGGCCCCGGGTGCGACGCTGTGATCATGAGCCGTATCCAAGCCGCACCCGACGAAGCCCAGGGCAACCTCACGGACCGGCTGCTCGCGGAGCTGCCGGCCGAGGCCGTGCTCACCGATCCGGACGTCACCGCCGCCTACGCGAACGACATGGCGAGCTTCTGCGAGGCGGGCACCCCGGCCGTCGTGGTCCTGCCGCGCACCGTCGAACAGGTCCAGCACGTCATGCGCGTCGCCACCGAGCTGCGGCTGCCGGTGGTCCCGCAGGGTGCCCGCACCGGGCTGTCGGGCGCGGCCAACGCGTCCGAGGGCTGCATCGTGCTGTCGCTGGTGAAGATGGACCGGATCCTGGAGATCAACCCGGTCGACCGCATCGCCGTCGTCGAGCCCGGCGTCATCAACGCGACGCTCTCCCGCGCGGTCAACGAGCACGGCCTGTACTACCCACCGGACCCCTCCAGCTGGGAGATGTGCACGATCGGCGGCAACATCGGCACCGCGTCGGGCGGGCTGTGCTGCGTGAAGTACGGGGTGACCGCCGAGTACGTACTCGGGCTGGACGTCGTCCTCGCCGACGGCCGGCTCATGTCCACCGGGCGGCGGACCGCGAAGGGTGTCGCCGGGTACGACCTCACCCGCCTGTTCGTGGGCTCCGAGGGCTCGCTCGGCATCGTCGTACGGGCGGTACTGGCCCTCAAGCCACAGCCGCCCGGGCAGCTGGTGCTGGCCGCCGAGTTCGCGTCGGCCGCCGCTGCCTGTGACGCCGTGTGCCGGATCATGGAGGGCGGTCATGTGCCGTCCCTCCTCGAACTGATGGACCGCACGACCGTCAAGGCCGTCAACGACCTGGCGAACATGGGCCTCCCGGAGACGACCGAGGCACTCCTCCTCTGCGCCTTCGACACCCACGACCCCGCCGCCGACCTGGCCGCCGTAGGCGCGCTCTGCGAGGCGGCCGGGGCGACCCAGGTGGTCCCCGCCGACGATGCCGCCGAGTCCGAACTCCTCCTCCAGGCACGGCGGTTGTGCCTGGTCGCGCTCGAAGCGGTCAAGGGCACGACGATGATCGACGACGTGTGCGTACCCCGGTCGCGGCTCGCCGAGCTGCTGGAGGGGGTCGAGCGCATCGCCGAGAAGTACCGGCTGACCATCGGGGTGTGCGCCCACGCGGGCGACGGCAACACCCACCCCACCGTCTGCTTCGACGCCCAGGACGCCGACGAGTCCCGCCGGGCCCGCGAGTCCTTCGACGAGATCATGGCCCTCGGCCTGGAACTCGACGGCACGATCACCGGGGAACACGGCGTCGGCATCCTCAAGAAGGAGTGGCTGGCGCGCGAACTGGGCCCGGTGGGCGTGGAGATGCAGCGGGCGGTCAAGGCGGCCTTCGACCCGCTGGGCCTCCTGAACCCGGGCAAACTCTTCTGAACGACGGACGGCGGTACGTGTCGGACCTGGGGTGCTCGTCATACGTACCCCTCCCCGTCCTGCGACTCGTCCGACGGCCACGGGTCGCGCAGCCACAGATCATCGGCCGGAGTGGGAGCGAGCAGCTCGGCGAGGCCGTCGTCGATACCGAGCTGCTCTGCCTCAGAGCCCGGAGGGACCGCCCGCAGGGTGCGTTCCAGCCACGCCGACACCTGAGCGGTGGGCGCCTCCAGCAGGGCGTCTCCGTCGGGTGAGCTCAGCGCCATCAGGATGACGCTGCGCCCGTCGACCTTCGTCGGCCACACCCGGACGTCACCGTGCCCGCACGGCCTGAACACCCCCTCGACGAGGAGCTCACGGGCGAACGTCCAGTTCACCGGGTTCTCGGTGCCGATGTGGAAGGCGATGTGGACGGCGAACGGGTCGTTGGTGCGGTAGGTGAGGCGGGCGGGGACCGGAATGCTCCGCTCCGGCGACAGGATGAGTTTCAGCTCCAGTTCCCGTTCCACCACGGTGTTCATCGCGTGGTTCATGGCGGGCACTTCCTCTCTCTCGACGAGCGCGACGGGCGTCTCGTACGGGGCCTGCGGTGGGCCCGTACGAGGAGAGAGCGCGGGGACGCGTCAGCATTACGCGGGTTCCGAGAGGTTTTTCGGAGAAGTTTTTTGCGAACGGTGTCGGAGCCGTCGCGACAGATGGCAGAAGCTGTCACGAAGGGAGTAGGTAGCGCGGGACGGGCATCGGCGCGTGCGCCGGTCTGATAGATGTGGGGCACCCCAAATGACCCCCGACAGATACGGGACGACGGACATGAGCGCCCCAACCCCGGCCCCCGGTGACGACAGGCCCCGCGAAGGGTTTTACCCGGACCCGTCCATTCCTGGATATGTCCGGTTCTGGAACGGCACCGCCTGGGTGCCGGGCACCAGCCGCCCGGCGCAGTCCGACGGTGCGCCCGCCGCGGCGCGGGTCGAGGAGACCGGGCCGCACTTCTTCGACGACGACCCGCGCTCGCCGGGCGCCGAGCCGCGCCGGGCGACCCCGGCCGAGGCCCAGCACGGCAGCCGGCCCGAACCGGCGTCCGCGTGGGGCGCCGACCGCTCCCATCAGTCCGGGTTCGGCGGCGACCGGGACCGCCATGTCTCCTGGGGCTTCCCGGCACCGGCCGCCGACCCCAGGGCGGTGAACGAGCCTCAGGTCCAGCCGGACGGGCGGTCGGCCCGTACGGACGGTTCGGCGACGATCCCGCCGATGGAGCCGGACGCCGGTGACGTGCCCGAGTCGGGCACGTTCGTGTTCCGCAGGCCCACCCCGGGACCGGCCGCCACCGGCGCCGAGGGAGGCGTCCCCGGCACCCGTGGCCCCGTGCCCTCCGAGGGCACCATGACCTTCCGTGCGCTCTCCCCGCGCACGGGGCGCGAAGGCGGGGCGGGCGGCGCGCAGCCGGGGAGCACGAGCTCGCCGGAGGGCGCACAGGGCCCGGTCACGGCACCCGCACCCGCACCCGAACCC
>NZ_JAAGLU010000269.1 GCF_010550245.1 Streptomyces sp. SID12501 | reverse complement strand
CTGCTGGACGCCGGGATCCCGCTGCGCGACAAGGCCCTGTTCTGGGTCGCCGTCGTCTACACCATCTCACCGGTGGACCTGATCCCCGACCCGGTCTACCTCGACGACGTGGGCGTGCTCCTGCTCGCCCTGCGCTCCCTGCACGCGGCGGCCCGGGCCGCCGGACGGCCCGCCGACCGGATCGCCTGACGGCCCGGGGCCGCGCCCGCCCGGCTCGGAGCCGAACGAAGGACGCTGCGCGGCCCATTCCCCGGGACCGCGCAGCGTCCGTTCAGGTGCGCCGCTCGGGGCGCGTGCGCGCCGGCCGTACTACTTCGGCATCAGGACGGTGTCGACGATGTAGACGGTCGCGTTGGCCGTGGGCACGTTGCCGTAGACGACGGACGAGGTGCCGTTGACCTTGTAGGCCTCACCGGAACCGGCCGTCGTGATCTTGCCGGTCTCCAGGGTGTCGAAGGAGCCGTTCTCCAGCTGGCGCGGAGCCAGCTTCTGGCCCACGACGTGGTAGGTGAGGATCTTGGTCAGCATGGCCTTGTCCGCGAGGACCTTGTCGAGGTCGGCCTTCGGGATCTTGGCGAACGCGTCGTTGGTCGGGGCGAAGACGGT
>NZ_JAAGLU010000268.1 GCF_010550245.1 Streptomyces sp. SID12501 | reverse complement strand
GCTGCGCGGCCTCGCCGCCGAGTTCCTGCCGGCCGGGGTGGACCGGCACGTGGTGCTCTACACCTACATGGGGGTCTTCCCGCACACCGCCCGGGGCGCCACCCGCCTGCTGGAGGCCTCGGCGCGGCTCGCCGTACGGTCCGGGGCGCAGCGGCTGATCGTCAAGACGGCCGCCGAGGCGTACCGGATCCCGACGGTGCTGGAGAACGTACGGGCGCTGGAGACGGCCGCGGCGACGGCGGCCCTGCAGGAACGCCCGTACGTCCGAAGCAGCGGGCCGGGCGGAGGGCCGCCGGACCCCCGGTTCGGCGGCGACCGGTGTGCCGGCACCGGCGGCACCGACAGCTCCGACAGCTCCGACAGCTCCGACAGCTCCGACAGCTCCGACAGTGAGGTGTACCGGGAGGCCCGGGCCTTCGTGGAGGCGGTGCTGGAGCTGGACGAGGACCTGGGACGGGCCCTGCGCGCCGCGTTCGCGCGGGGCGTGCTGGACGTCCCCTACTGCCTGCACCCGGACAACGCGGGCCGCTCGCGCAGTTTCGTCGACGCCGGCGGACGGCTGCGCTGGTCCCGGACCGGCTCGATGCGGGCGACGCCCTGCCGAAG
>NZ_JAAGLU010000267.1 GCF_010550245.1 Streptomyces sp. SID12501 | reverse complement strand
TAGGAGCCCGACTCGAGCGCGGCCGCCGCCGTGACCAGCTTGAACGTCGAGCCGGGCGCGTAGCGCTCCTGGGTCGCGTTCGACCGCAGCGGGTTGCCGGGCTCGCCCTCGAGCGCGCGGTACGCGGCGGCCGCCTCGCTCGTCGAGTGCACGGCCAGCGCGTTGGGGTCGAACCCGGGGGTCGAGACGAGCGCGAGGATCCGGCCGGTGGTCGGCTCGATCGCGACGACGGCGCCGTCCTGGTCGCCGAGCGCCGCGCGCGCGGCCGGCTGCGCGGCGGGCAGGATCGTCGTCTCGACCGCGGCGCCCTCGGGACGGCGGCCCGTCAGCAGGTCGCGGATGCGGCTGAAGAACAGCTGGTCGGACCGGCCGGTGAGCTGCGGGTTCTCGGCCTCCTCGAGCTGGGTGTGGCCGTTCGCGATCGAGTAGAAGCCCGTCACCGCCGAGTACAGGTCGCCGTCGGCGTAGGTGCGCTGGTAGCCGAACGGGTCGTCGACGGGCACCGAGGACGCGATCGCGACGCCGCCGGCCACGATCGGGCCGCGCGCGTTGCCGTGCTCGCGGTACAGCCCGCGCACGTTGCGGTTGTCGGTGTTCAGCGACTCGG
>NZ_JAAGLU010000266.1 GCF_010550245.1 Streptomyces sp. SID12501 | reverse complement strand
CGCGCAGGACATCGCGCCGCCCGCGCCCGCCGTCGACCGGCCCAACCCCGAGACGCCGGCCGACGTGCCGTTCACGGTGCTCGCGCCCGCGTTCCTGCTGTCCGAGCTGCGGGGCGCGTTCATCATCGGCTTCGTCGTGTTCGTGCCGTTCCTCGTGATCGACCTCGTCGTGGCCTCCGCGCTCATGGCGATGGGCATGATGATGCTGCCGCCGATCATGGTGTCGCTGCCGTTCAAGCTCCTGCTGTTCGTGCTCGTCGACGGCTGGGGGCTGATCGTCACCGCGCTCGTCGACTCGTAGACCGGGGGCGGCTAGTGGACACCAACGCGGTCCTCGACATCGCGCTCGACTCCCTCATGATGGCCGCCAAGCTCGCCGCACCCGTGCTCGTCACCGCCCTCGTCGTGGGGTTCGCGGTGTCGCTCGTGCAGTCCGTGACCCAGATCCAGGAGGTCACGCTGTCGTTCGTGCCCAAGGCCGTCGCCGCCGCCGCGGCGCTGCTGATCGCGGGGCACTGGATGATCACCGAGCTCGTGACGTTCACGCACGAGCTGTACGCGCGCATCCCGTCGCTGCTGGGCGGGTGAGCGGACCCCGATGGACCCCGT
>NZ_JAAGLU010000265.1 GCF_010550245.1 Streptomyces sp. SID12501 | reverse complement strand
GTCAGGGCGCTGGAGTCGATGCCGGAGATGCCGACGACGCCCTGCTTGACGAGCTCCTCGTCCAGCGAGCGCTGCGAGCGCCAGTTGGAGGGGACGCGGGCGGGGTCGCGCACGACGTAGCCGGCGACCCAGATGCGGGAGGACTCGGGGTCCTCGTCGTTGACGCCGGTGTTGCCCACGTGCGGCGCGGTCATCACGACGACCTGCCGGTGGTACGACGGGTCGGTGAGGGTCTCCTGGTAGCCGGTCATCCCGGTGGAGAACACGGCCTCGCCGAAGGTCTCCCCCACAGCGCCGTAGGCACGGCCGCGGAAGATGCGACCGTCCTCCAGGACGAGTACGGCGGGAGCTTTGGCTGCTCCCCTGGTGGAGGTCGTCATCGTTCGGCGCCTTCCGTCGTGATGGATGAGTTCTGTGTTACCAGCGTGTCGATGCTTCGAACCCAGGCGGCGTGTTCGGCCGCCCGGTCGGAGCGGAATCCGGAGTCGATCAGCTTGTCGCCGTGCGCCCATGTGACGACGAGGAGACCGCCCTCGGTGAGTACCTTGCCCGCGATTCCCTTGTCGAGGCGGGCGCCGCGCAGCTGCGCGGCCGGTACGAAGAAGTCGGT
>NZ_JAAGLU010000264.1 GCF_010550245.1 Streptomyces sp. SID12501 | reverse complement strand
TTCGATGTGGAAGCCGCGCAGCTTGACCTTCTCGTCGGCGCGGCCGACGAACTCCACGACGCCGTCGCCGCTCCACCGGGCCAGGTCCCCGGTGCGGTACATCCGGGCGCCGGCGGGGCCGAACGGGTCGGCCACGAACCGTTCGGCCGTGAGGGACTGCCGGCCGGTGTAGCCGCGGGCGAGGCCGGCGCCGCCGATGTACAGCTCGCCGGCGACCGATACCGGGACGGGGCGCAGCGCCGCGTCCAGGACGTAGACCCGCATGTTGTCGAGCGGCCGTCCGACGGGGACGTGGGCCGGTACGGGCCGGTCCGTGGCGATGACGTGGCCGAGGGCGAAGGTGGTCGTCTCGGTGGGGCCGTAGCCGTCGGCGACGACGGTGCCGGGGCAGGCCTCGCGGACCCGACGGACCGCCGCGGCCGGTACGACGTCGCCGCCCGTCCACACCTCGCGGACGCCGGCCAGGGAGCCGGGTGCCTCTTCGGCGACGAGCCGGAACAGTCCGGCGGTGAGCCAGAGTCCGGTCACCCGGTGTTCGGTGAGGACCCGTTCCAGGCCGGCGACGTCGAGTTTCCGGGGCGGGGCGACGACCACGCAGCCGCCTGTGAGCA
>NZ_JAAGLU010000263.1 GCF_010550245.1 Streptomyces sp. SID12501 | reverse complement strand
CGAGACACCCACCCGCAACACCTGCCAAGTCAGCATCCGTGTGCCGAGTGGGCGTGCGCACCTCTATCAGGCGGTCGTTGCCTCCGCGCGCGACTGGCGCGCCGATGTACAGGCACGCAGCAACGGGTTCTCCGCTCCGAGCGGCGGCGGCCCGGTGCTGCCCTTCGAGACCGCCGGTGGCACCAACCTCTCCGGATCGTGCAGCCAGCGCTGCCATGGGGATCCAGTCAACTCCGTCACTGGTGAGTTCTGGGAGTCCGTGTCGGATCTGCAGGTGCCCGGGGCGGGCCCTGGACTGTCCTGGTCGCGGTCGTTCGCCACGACGCGTGCGTCGACGACGGTCTCGCTGGGTTACGGGTGGTCCACGGGCTACGACATCCGCCTGGCACCCTCGGGCGGTAGCTCCCTGGACTTCGCCCCGTGGATCGAGGTGGTCCAGGAGAACGGGTCCTCGACGGTCTTCACGGCCGACGGCGACGGAGGCTTCAGTGCACCGCTCCGGGTGTTCGCGACCCTCGAGCGACTGGGTGACGGCAGTTACCGGTTCGTCCGACGGGGTAGCCAGACCTTCATGTTCGACCACTCCGGTCGTTTGACGCGTGTCGAGGATC
>NZ_JAAGLU010000262.1 GCF_010550245.1 Streptomyces sp. SID12501 | reverse complement strand
ATCGTCAGCCGGTCACGGTGGCGCACGAGGCCCTGGCTCCGTGCCCATCCCTGGAGGGTCCACACGCTGTGAGTCCTCGCGCTCGGCTGACCGAGGTGACGTCCCGGGCCCTCGAGCCACCGGTTCCACACGCTCCACATGGCGGGGACGTCGTCGCCGTACCCGGGCGGCGCCTCGGCCTCGGCAGCACGACCCAGGAGCTTGTTCTGCGTGGGGTAGACGCCGTGCAACGCTCCGTCGGGCTCCTCCGTCACTGCGAGCACCGTCATCGCCAGGTCTGCGACGAAGGGCGCGTCACCTTCAAACCCCCGAGCGGCCCACCTCGCCGCAGCAATGGCCCCAAGGCCGAAGGGCCGCGAGCCACGGGCAGCCCGGAACGCGCCGCAGAAGTCGTCGAGCGCGTCCTGCTCCCTGAGGCCCGAGACGTCGGCGAGCGTCTCACGGTCGACGTACAGGTAGAGACGACGCTCCGGGCGCGCTCGCGTCCCGAGGTCGCGCAGGAGCGCCTCGTTCCAGTCCACTAGCTTCATCGCGCGGCCCTCATCCCTGTGGTCATCGCCACGAGACGACCCCGAGCTTAGCGCCCGTCGAGGACTTCCCCCGTAGGACGCGC
>NZ_JAAGLU010000261.1 GCF_010550245.1 Streptomyces sp. SID12501 | reverse complement strand
CGCGCTGGTGCGTGACGGGCTGCCGGACGCGGTGTTCGCGGTGAACGACCAGCTCGCGCTGGGTCTGCTCGCGGCGTTCGCCGAGGCGGGCGTCCGCGTGCCGGAGGACGTCGCGGTGGTGGGGTTCGACGACGAGCCGGGTGCGGAGTTCTACGCGCCGCCGCTGACGACGGTGCGGCAGGACTTCGCGGAGCTGGGCCGGCGGGCCGTCGCGGCGCTGGTCGAGGCGATGGGCGGGCGCGTGCCCGAGGTCGCGTCGATCGCACCCGAGCTCGTGGTCCGCGCGTCGTCCGGGTCCGGGCGGGACGTCTGACCCGGGTGCTGGCACCACCGCTATGTGAGCGTTAACATGACGTCGGCCGAACGCACGCCGGCCGACCCGACCACGACACCCGGGCGACGACGACCGGGGAGGGAGCAGCACGCGATGGGGCAGCAGCGAACGGACGCGCGCACCGCGATCGAGCAGGGCCGCACGGCTCTCGGCATCGAGCTCGGCTCGACGCGCATCAAGGCCGTCCTGGTCGGCGAGGACCACGTGCCGCTCGCGTCCGGCGGGCACGCGTGGGAGAACCAGTACGTCGACCGCACGTGGACGTACTCGCTCGACGCCG
>NZ_JAAGLU010000260.1 GCF_010550245.1 Streptomyces sp. SID12501 | reverse complement strand
CTCGAACAGCGTGAGCTTGGCGTGCAGGTCCTCGTGCATGAGACGCACGTCGACGCGCCCGTAGACGCGCATCGGCGCCGCGTCCGGTCGCGGCGCGTACCGGCCGTCGTCGCGGATCGCGGGCTTCGGCACCACGACGTGCTCGCACGACGACGGGCCCGCCTCCCAGAAGTCCGCGAGCGCCGTGAGCAGCACGAGCGGCGAGTCGCCGAGCACGTACGCCTCGGCCTGCGGCCGCAGGTGCTCGTGCTTGACCATCTCGGCGCGCACCTCGTCGTACAGGTGCCGCCCGAGCGCGCCGGTGTCGCGCACGCGCACCCGCATCTCGGCGTCCGACGTGACGCACGTGCGGTACGTGCTGCGCGGCACCTGCCACACCTCGAGGTCGGGCGCGTCGAACACGACCTGCGCGGCCGCGACGTCGGTCGACAGGTTGTACTCGGCCGTCACGGGCGCCGACGCGTCGAGCCACGGCAGCGGCTCGTGCTCGAACCCGCCGATCCACACGCCGACGGCGAGACCCAGCACGACCGCGTCCCAGGACCACTCACCGGTGACGGCCAGCCAGGCTCCGATGGGCCCCATGGCCTGGGCGACGCCCAGGGTCGCGTGCGG
>NZ_JAAGLU010000025.1 GCF_010550245.1 Streptomyces sp. SID12501 | reverse complement strand
GGCGGACGCGGCCGGGCAGGCCGCCGCCGCCGCGGACGCCGCCGCCACGCGCGCGGAGGCCGCCGCCACACGGGCCCGCTCCGACGCCGACGCCGCCCAGGCCGCCAAGCTGAGAGCGGACGCCGCCGTCCGTACGGCCACCAGCGCCGCCGCCGACGCCATCACGGCCTCCCAGACCGCCTCTTCCGCTGCCCGTACCGCGGTCAAGCTGGCGGACGAGGCCGAGCAGCACGCCGCCGACGCCATGAAGCAGGCCGACGCGGCGAAGGCCGAGGCCGCCAAGGCGGTCAAGGGCTCGGCCGACGCGGCCGGCTACGCCTACACCACCGCCCAGGCGGCGGAGGACGCGGGCAACGCGGCGCAGCAGGTGGCCGCCCCAGCGAACGACGCGATCCAGCTCGGCTCGCCGTACGCCACCACCGACTCGGCCGCCGGCCTCGCGGTGCTGGCCGGTCAGTCGTCGAAGACCATCGCCGAACAGCAGCAGGCGGTCGCCGCGGCGCACGCCGCCAACGCCCAGAAGAACGCGGCCCAGGCACAGAGCCTGGCGGACGCGGCGACCGGTGACGCCAAGGCGGCGTACACGCTGGCCGCCGAGGCCGCCGTGTTCTCCGCGAACGCCCGCAGGTCGGCCCAGGAGGCGCTGGGTTACGCCGCCGAGGCGGCCAAGTACGCGGCGGACGCGCAGGCCTCACTGGCCCGTGCCGTCGAGTACGACCGCCAGGCCACCGTGGACGCCGATGCCGCCGACAAGGCGGCGGGCCGCGCCGAGGGCTACGCGGCCGACGCCCGCGCTTCCGCCGACCAGGCCGCGCTCGACGCCGATGCCGCCCGCGGCGCCGCCGCCGAGGCCGAACAGGCAGCCAAGGACGCCCGTGCGGCGGCCGACCGCGCCGACGTCGAGGCGACGGCGGCGGAGCAGGCGGCGAAGGACGCCCAGAAGTACGCGGAGTCCGCACAGCAGGCCGCCGACCAGGCCGCACAGAACGACGCCAACAGCCAGGTCCAGGCGGGCGCGGGGACCGGGGTCGGGGGTGTGTTCTCCGTCATCGACGACATCAAGCAGCGGGGTGACCCGCAGCGGCTGGCGGACGACTGCTCCCGACTGCCCTGTGACCTGGTGTACGAGGTGCCCTTCGACGCGGTCGTCAGCTACTACCTGTGCGTCAACCCGGACGTGCCGGCGACCGAGTCGGGCTGCCCGGCCGAGGACACGCTCTTCCTGAAGACGGAGACGTTCAAGGATCTGACCAAGACGGTCAACATCTCCTCCTGGGAGGCGACCAAGGCGCTGTGGAAGGGCCTCTACGAGTCGATCATCGGCGACTTCACCGGCTGCTACCACAAGGCCACCCGAAGTGATGACGGAGGGAGCTACGGCGACTGCGCCTGGGCAGCCACCTGGCTTCCGCTCGGCGGACCGATCGCGAAGATCACCGATGCGATCCGCGCCGTGGACGCCGCCATGCGCACCGGGATCGGCGTCGCCGACGCCATGAAGGCGCTGCGGGCGCTGAAGGTCGACGCCAAGGCGATGGCCGGGGTCGAGCAGAGCGTGCGGACCTACGAGGAGGCACGTACCGCCTGTGTCCGCAACAGTTTCCCCGGCGGCACCCAGGTCGTCCTCGCGGACGGCAGTCGCAAGGCCATCCGTGACGTACGGTTCGGCGACCTGCTCCTGGCCACCGACCCCGACACCGGGAGCACCCGGGGCGAGCCGGTCACCCGTACCTTCTCGCACCCCTCCAGCGACCTGCTGGACGTCACCCTGACGGACGGTGGAAGCCTGACGAGCACCTCGGGGCACAAGTTCTACGTCACCGGTCGCGGCTGGACCCTCGCGTCCGACCTGCGTGCCGGCGACAGCCTGCGCACCCCCGGCGGAAGCCTCCGCACGGTGGCCGCGGCGCTCGACCGCGACGACACGGCGCCGCGCACGGTGTACGACCTGACCGTGTCCGGGCTGCACACCTTCTACGCGGTGGCGGGCAGCACCCCGGTCCTGGTCCACAACTGCAACGACCTGGAACTGGACCACGTGTCGTTCCCCGACCAGGCGCACACTCTGAAGGAACACGTGTGGCCCAACAGGGCGGAGGCAGAGGCCCTGGCGCATGCCAAGACGCTCAAGTTCGGCACGGACAGGCCCAACAGCGTGTTCATCGACCAGCAGACCGCGCAGCAGGTCGTCGACTACGCCCTGGCCGGCAACGCGAGCAGGATCCGCACGTGGATGGCGGGACGCACCAACGAACTGACGTGGACGGGTACCTTCGGGCGGAACACATCCCTCGGCACGGTCTACTACGACAGCGGCCGAGCCGCCCCCACGGCCGCGGGCAACGGCTACTTCATCAAGCTCGTCAGAGTGCCTCGGGTGAAGGGTCAGCCGAAACACCCCCAGGGCTACTACGTGCAGACCTGCTACCCGAAGTAGGAAGGTGACCAGCTGTGCAACGTTTCACCGAGTTCGACTTCGGCGTTTCGTGGGTGATGGGCTTCTTCCATCAGGACTGCACGTATGAGGCGGATACCGAAGCCGAGCTCGTCGCGCAACACCTGCCGGAAGGGGCCGCTGAGTACGCACTGGCCGTGCGCCGCGATGCCCGGACGCTCCTCGACAGCCTTCCGTCGGAGACGCTGGAGGTGCTGTGGACGGCCGGGTCGCAGTACGGTCCGAGTTTCGCGCGGACCACGGGAGCAGAGTGGACGCGGACAGTCGTCGGTGTGTGTGACACCTGGCTGTCCGAACAGAGTGGGGTACGCCCACTCACCGGCGCCGACACGGAGGACGGCCTCACCCACCGGGACACGGTTGTCGCCGAGATCGAGGGGATGGGGTTCCTGACCGCCGAGGTACGCCAGGCGCTCGTCGACTGCGCTCACCACTGCACCCCGGACCTGGCGTTGCGGGTGCTGTTCAAGGTGGCCGTGGACACCCCCGGTGCGTCGTTGTCCGAGGACCAGTACAAGAGGCTGGAGACCATCGGATCGGCGCTCCACTACGGCGAGTTCCTGGTGGAGGACGTCAAATTCCTGGTGGCCGACGACTAGAAGTACGGCGCGAGGGCTCTCCCCGTACGGCCGCACAGGAAGAGCCCTCGCACGGCGTTCCCGATCTGGTCCCCACCGCAGGAGGTGACGGTCAGTGCGAAGTGCCGACGAGTCCGACTTCGGTGTGACATGGCTGATGAGCATGTTCCACGAGGATTGGAGTCATCACGGGCCCACGGCCGCCGACGCGGTCGGGTACCACCTCTGGGACGAACTGGACCCGGAGAGCGTGCTCGCCGTCCGGCGGGACGCTCGGCTTCTACTGTGCCTTCCCTCGGAGACGATCGAGGCGCTGTGGCTGGCCGGCACGGCGGTCGGGCCGTCCTTCTTCTCCGGGGGACGGACCGGCGTCACCTCGGGAACGCGGTGGATGGAGACGCTCACCGATCTGTGCGACGCCTGGCTGACCCGGCGCGCGCAGGCCGCCGTCCCCGCCGCCGTCCCCGCCGCCGTCCCCGGCGAGTGGGACGGCGTGGAGCTGGCCGACGCGGTCCTCGCCGAGATCGGTGAGGACCGCGTCGTACCGGAGGGCGTCGGGCGGGCGTTGGCCGAGTGTGTCCGTCACTGCACCCCGGACCTGGCGTTCCGGCTGTTGCTGCGGGCGATGGCCCAGCTCGGCACCGCGTCGGGTACCCCGTCCGGCGCCGCGCTCTCGCCGGAGAATTACGAGCGGCTGGCGGCGCTGGGATCGGCACTGCACTACGGCGAGTTCGTCGTCTCCGAAGTGCGGCATCTGGTGAAGTGAGGAACGCCGGGCCGACGTGCCCCCAACAGGTCTTCTCCGGAGGCCTGTTGGGGGACTCGGCTCCGGGCGCGATGAGATCATGTACGGGTACCTACGCGGATGCCGGCGTGGATCTACGCCTCTACGCGCGCCCCACGATGCACGCCGCGCTGGGCGATACCTGGACGGACCGGCGGCGGTCCGGCCCGGACGGCGGCGCCGGGTGAGCGTCGAGGGCGCGGCAGAGGGCGGCGTGGAGGTGCTCGGCCTCGGCGGGCGTGAGGGTCAGTTCGGCGTCGGCCGGGTGGTCGCCGTCGCGGGTCAGGCGCAGGGGGAGGGCCAGATGATCGTCGTCGGTGCGGTGCAGGGGGCGACCGGGGGTGCGCTCGATCTTCCAGGTCACGACGACTCCTTCTTCGGCTCGGGCCGTCCGATACACGCGAGGCGGTACGTGCCCCACAGCGCCCGTCCGTCGTCGCAGCCGTCCGATGCCTTGCTCATACGCTTGCAGTGGTCGCACTTGCGTGCGTGCTCGAACCAGAGTCGGTAGGCGAGCAGCGTGGGGTCTTCGGGCTTTAGTGCGGCCGTGTCCGCTCTCCCGTCGCTCACTGGAGCACCTCCGCGAACTTCGGTTCCCTATAGGCGGGTTGGCGTTCCTCAAGGTGGACGACGTAGGCGCGTACGATGTCACCCGAGTCCATGTGCGCCGCGAAAGCGGGCGGTACGGCGGGCGGCCACAGCCAGGGTGCTCGGCGGCGGCGCGCGTTGGCAAGGATCGCGGCCCACATCTGCGGCGAGGTGCGAGGCCCTGCCGAACGTGGATCGGCCTCCGGCGCAGGGGTGTTGAGGGCTGCGAGGGTGGGGCCGTCGGTCGTACTCGACCCGGACAGAAACGCTCTCACCCATTCGAGTAAGCGTGATACACACGGCATGTCGGCTCCGTTCCAGTCGGCCGCGCCCCGGGCCGTGACAGCGGCGCCGGGGTCGTTGATGTCCCATACCGTCGCCTCCCGGCGGCTCTTCGCGAAAGGCAACTTCGGCGCGGGTGACTTCAGAGGAGAGGGAAACTTCGTCTCCCGCTCACGAATCGTCATCACGTGGTTACGCTGGGATCTTCCGGTGGGGGAAAGCCGATGGACCGTCAACTCCAGCCGAACCACACGCTCCGGCGCCTCATGGCCGAGTACGGGTTCACCAGAGAGGGCCTCGCGGAGGCCGTCAACAACGCGGCTGAACGGGAGTCGGGCGGGCCCGGCAACTGCGGTGCCCGTCTTGTCGGTTACTGGCTGAGCGGGAAGACCACCTGGCCGCGAACCGGTACCCGCGGCCTGCTGGAGGCGGTCTTTCGCCGTCCAGTGGAGGAACTGGGATTCAGGCCTCCCGTGACAGGCCGTGTGCGGGTTACGGTGCGGGAGTCCGTCTCCGTACCGTCCCAGGATCCGCCCGTGCTGCGCCGCAAGTTCGTCATCGGCCTCGGAAGCCTTGTCGCTCTGCCCGTGCTCCCCGAGTCGGGTCGCCTGGGCGTGAAGGACATCGAGCACATCCACGCCACCGAGACGCAACTGCTGCGTCTCGACGACCAATACGGCAGCGAGCAGCTCGCGGGGGTGTCCGCGCACTACATCGGGCACATCGAGCGCACCATGCGGCAGTGCAGCTACGGCGGTCGTATCCAGACCGAGTTGCACCGCACGCTCGGCAACATGTGCGCCGTAGCCGGCTGGTTCTGCTACGACTCCGCACGGCACGAAGGCGCCCGCCGCTGGTGGGACACGGGCCTGCGCTACGCCCTCCTGGCGCGTGACCCCCTGCTCCAGGCCCGCGTCTGGTCCTACATGTCCCGACAGGCGGTCGACCTCGGGCACGGCAGTGAGGCCGTCGCCATCGCACGTGCGGCGCTCGACGCCACCCGGGGCCGAAGAGAGGCATACCTCTCCGCGCTCCTGCATACCCGTGTCGCGCTCGGCCTGGCGGCAGTCGGGGAGGCCACACGCTCCTTCCAGTCCCTCCACCGCGCGGAACAGGAGATCGACCGTACGGAAGCGGACGCCCAGCCGTGGCTGTCGTTCGTCGGCCCTGCCGAGGTGCTGGCGCAAGGGGCGCTCTGCCAGGACCAACTGGGCGCGTACGACCTGGCGGTGGAACTGCGCCGCCAGGCGTCGGACCTCAGGGGCACGGCATTCCGGCGCAACCGGTTCTCCGACCGCGTTCACCTGGCGGAGTGCCTCCTCGCCGGAGGCGAGCATGACGAGGCGATTTCCGTGGGCCACCAGGCGCTGAGCCTCCTCCCCGAAGTCCGTACGCCTCGTTGGAACACGCACCTGAGCGTCTTCGGGCACAACGTGCTCCAGATGAGGGTGCCCGGGGCCACAGAGTTCGCGGATCACTACCGGGAGGCGACGGCATGACGGACGTACTCACACTCAGCACCTACCAGCAGGACCACCTGCCCCGGATCAGACAGACACTGCTGGACGTGTACGCCGAGGTCTACGCGAAGGAGATCGCCGCCGACCCCTTCTTCTCCGTGGAACGCTTCGACGAGCGACTGACCGGCCACGCATCCGCGCCCGGCTGGACCTGTGTACTCGGCGAGGTGAACGGCGACCCGGTCGGTTACGCCTACGGAGCCACCGTCAGGCGCGGCGGCTGGTGGAACGGCGTACAGACTCCGATGGACCCCGAGCTGATCCGGGAGGACGGTTCCCGCACCTTCGGGCTGTTCGAGATCATGGTGCGCGTACCGTGGCGCGGGCAGGGCATCGCCCGTGGCATCCACGACGAGCTGATGAGCCGACGGCCGGAAGAACGAGCCGCGCTGACCGTGGAGCGGTCCCACTTCAAGGTCCGTGTGCTGTACGCGAGTTGGGGGTACCGCAAGGTCGGCGAACTGAAGCCGGCAGCGGACTCGCCCCTGTACGACGCCATGATTCTCGATCTGCGTTGACCCACGCTCCGCCGGTGTGACAACGGCAGCCCGGACCGCTGTCAGCCCTCGTGGTCCTCTGTCGCCCCGGTCAGCCGCTGATCGAGGTCGCTCACCCACAGCTGGGCCCAGATCCTGAGCGCTTCGGTCTCGTCCGGGGTGAGGCCGTAGGCGGCGAACTCGTCGTCGTCGAACCACTCCGCACCGCCGAGGCGCTCACGGAGGTCCTGGAGACGGAACTCGCCGCGACCGTGCCGCTCGCCGAGTCGTTCGAGATCTTGAAGGGTGCGGCTGTCCGCGGCGGCATGGACGTCGATGAGGTCTCTGACGGCACCACGGTCGGCCAACGCACGGACCTTGGTCCCGATGACGTCGTCGAAGGCGAGCACCGGTCCGTGTTCGGTCAACTCGGGTGACGCCCAGAAGTTCTCCTTCAGGACGTCCACTTCACAGTCCTCGCCCGTGTCCGGACTGGCCACCAGGAGTCGAGCGGAAAGCGGGTCGACGCTGATGACGGTGACCCTCCACCCTCGGTCCGCCAGGCCCCGCTGAAGGTCCTCCGCAATGGCGGCCATAGGCGCAGGGTTCTCGGTCGCGACGTCGATGTCCTGGCTGAGCCGGTCGACGAGCCCGTGAGCCTGGACGGCGTATCCGCCGGTAATGACCAACGGATAAGGAGTGCCGATGGAAAGGACATCGGCGAGGAGTCGACGGTGGAGGTCGCTGAGGTTCACGCCGAAGTTGGTCCTGTCCGGCGCACGAGTTCAGGGAAGTGTTCTTCCCACACCGTACGGATGTGCCGGCTGATGAGGGTGCGCAGGACCGGCCACTGCTCGATCAGCAGATCGCGGTGGAGGAAGGCCGCCACATCATCCCGCTGTCCTTCGGCCAGGACGGTGCGGTACAGGCTCATACGCTGCCGGGGCCGGTCCAGATCGTAGCTGCGCAAGCCTGACCAGGCGATGTGGAGGGGCAGCGGAACCTGGCCGTGTGTCGGACCGGCGAGGTCTTCGATGGCGTCCGGGAGCCGGTACGCGTAGCGCGCCCGCAGCACGTCGGCCGTGGAGGGCGAGGAACCGGAGAAGGACTGCGCTGCCATGCCGGTGATTATTCCTCCTCGCCTGCGCGGGCGCCTACACGGTGCCGTTTCACCCGCCCCGCGAATCCGCCCGCCAACCAAACCCACCCCGCCCATTACTCTGGAAGGTCGACCCACCCCACCTCAGGAGCAAAATGGCCGTCAACCTCGTCAATGTCGAGAACGTCAGCAAGGTGTACGGGACCCGTGCCCTGCTCGACGGGATCTCGCTCGGGGTGTCCGAGGGGGACCGGATCGGGGTCGTGGGTCGTAATGGCGACGGCAAGACCACCCTCATCCGGATGCTCGCCAAGCTGGAGGAGGCCGACACCGGGCGTGTCACCCACTCCGGCGGACTGCGCCTGGGCGTCCTCACCCAGCACGACTCCCTCGACCCCACCGCCACCGTCCGCCACGAGGTCATCCGGGACATGGCGGACCACGAGTGGGCCGGAAACTCCAAGATCAGGGACGTACTCACCGGGTTGTTCGGCGGACTCGACCTGCCCGGGTTCCCGCAGGGCCTCGACACCGTCATCGCGCCCCTCTCCGGTGGTGAGCGGCGCCGGATCGCGCTCGCCAAGCTGCTCATCGACGATCCCGACCTGATCGTTCTCGACGAGCCCACCAACCACCTCGACGTCGAGGGCATCTCCTGGCTCGCCCGGCATCTGCGCGAGCGCCGCTCCGCGCTCGTCTGCGTCACCCACGACCGGTGGTTCCTCGACCAGGTCTGCACCAGCATGTGGGACGTGCAGAAGGGCGATGTGTACGAGTACGAGGGCGGCTACACCGACTACGTCTTCGCCCGCGCCGAACGCGAGCGCATCGCCGCCACCGAAGAGGTCAAGCGGCAGAACCTCGTCCGCAAGGAGCTGGCCTGGCTGCGGCGCGGGGCGCCCGCCCGTACGTCGAAGCCGCGCTTCCGTGTCGAGGCCGCCAACGAGCTGATCGCCGACGTGCCGCCGCCCCGGGACAGCAGCGAGCTGATGAAGTTCGCCTCGACCCGGCTCGGCAAGACCGTGTTCGACCTCGAGGACGTGACCGTGCAGGCCGGGCCCAAGGTGCTCCTCAAGCACCTCACCTGGCAGCTCGGCCCCGGCGACCGCATCGGGCTCGTCGGGGTGAACGGCGCCGGCAAGACCTCCCTCCTGCGTGCCATGGCCGACGCCTCCCGCAGCGGGGGCGAGACACAGCCCGTCGCTGGACGGGTCGCCGTGGGCAAGACCGTCAAGCTGGCCTATCTCTCCCAGGAGGTCGCCGAGCTCGACCCGAACCTGCGGGTGCTGGAGGCCGTGCAGCAGATCCGCGACCGCGTCGACCTCGGCAAGGGGCGTGAGCTGACCGCCGGGCAGCTGTGCGAGACGTTCGGGTTCGGGAAGGAGAAGCAGTGGACCCCGGTCGGGGACCTGAGCGGTGGTGAGCGGCGCAGGCTGCAGATCCTGCGTCTCCTCATGGACGAGCCCAACGTCCTCTTCCTCGACGAGCCCACCAACGACCTCGACATCGAGACCCTCACCCAGCTCGAGGACCTCCTCGACAGCTGGCCCGGCTCCATGGTCGTCATCTCCCACGACCGGTTCTTCATCGAGCGGACCACCGACCGCGTCTTCGCCCTTCTCGGCGACGCCACCCTGCGCATGCTGCCGCGCGGCATCGACGAGTACCTGGAGCGGCGCAAGCGGATGGAGCAGGTCGCCGCAGCCGCCGTACCGGTGCCCGCCGCCAAGGCCGTCACCGAGAAGAACGCCGCCGACACCCGTGCCGCCAAGAAGGAACTCCAGAAGATCGAGCGGCAGTTGGGCAAGATGTCCGATCGCGAGACCAAGCTGCACGCCCAGATCGCCGACAACGCCACCGACTTCGGTAAGGTCGCCGAACTCGACGCCGAACTGCGCGAACTCATCGGCGAACGCGACGAGTTGGAAATGCGCTGGCTGGAACTCGCGGACGAGGCATAGCCGTCGCACAGCCGAGGGCGGACGAACCGTGAAACTCGCAGACATGGCGTGAAGAGCGGGTGAACGCGCATAACGGCGGCATCACGGGCCTGTTCGCCCTTGGGAACAGAGGTGGGCAGGGGCGGATACAGTCCGGTGAGGGGCGGCCACGGAGTGGTAGAAAGAGCCCTCTGAAACTCCCTGAGTGCCCATCCGCGTGCGTCCGCGCACCGTTCGCGTATTTCGGGGCGTGGCTAAAAATCAGCTGAAGGGGGAAAGCGCTGATGACCCAGCCGCCCAGCCAACCGCCCCAGGGGCCGCCCCCGGGCGGCTTCGGCCCACCGCCGGAAACTCCACAAGTACCGCAAGGAGTACCGCAGGGGGTGCCGCAGGGATCGCCGTACGGGGCTCCGCCACCCCTGCCACCGGCCCCGCCCACCCCCCAGCCGGGCTACGGCCATCCGCAGCAGCCCGGCCCCTACACCCAACCGGGCCCGTACGGTGCCCAGTCGGGCCCCTACGCCCAGTACCCCCCGGCGTACGGGGCGGCGCCCACCCCCGGCTACGGCTATCCCGGCCAGCAGTCCCCTCAGTTCCCCGGCGCCCCCGTCCCCCCGCCGCAGTTCCCGCCCGGCGGCGGTTCCCGCGGCCCCTTCAAGGGGCGGCCCGCGATGCTGCTCGGGGCGGCCGTCGCCGCGCTGCTCGTCATCGGGGGCACGGTGTACGCCGTGACCAGCGGCGGTGGCGACGACGAAAAGCCCGCGGCCGGTGGCAGTCAGGCCGACCCGGAACTCTCCGTGCCCGCCTCCGGCCCCGCCGACGCCGGTGAGGGCAGCGGCGGGAGCGGCGGTACCGCCGGCGCGGACCCCGACAACCTCAACGAGGGGCGCCAGGCCGGGGAGTCGAAGGTGCTCTGGTACAAGGAGGCGCCGGACGCGCCCGCCTCCGGTGCCGACGCCGACGGCATGTGGATCACCGACAAGGTGGCCGTGAAGACGGCGTACAAGGAGGTGTTCGCGTTCCGCGTCGGGAACGGGGACACGGCCTGGGGGCCGATCACCTTCCCGCAGAAGATCTGTGCCGTCACTCCGCAGAAGTCGGCCGACGACAAGATCGTGGTCGCCTACATGAGCGGCGCCAGTGAGCGCGCCAAGTGCAACAAGCTCCAGGTGCTCGACCTGAACACGGGCGCGAAGGGCTGGAGCGGCGAGGTCGCCGACGGGGCGCTGTTCGACAGCGCGCTGAGCGTCGAACTGACGCTCACCGGGACGACCCTGATGGTCGGACGCTCACAGTCCGGCACGGCGTACGACCTGAACACCGGCGCCAAACTGTTCGACAAGGTGAAGTACGGGGCCGCCTGCTTCCCCGCCGCCTTCGCGGGCGGCGCCAAGCTGATCGTCGTGTCGTCCTGCGGGGCCTCCACCTCCACCGAGCACGACGAGGTGCAGGAACTGGACCCGAAGACCGGTGCGGCCCGCTGGACCCGGCCCATTCCGAAGGGCTGGGCGGTCGGGCGTACGTACTCCGTCGATCCTGTCGTCCTCTATCTCACCAACGCGGACAAGAAGTCGTGGAACATCTCCACGCTCAAGGCCGACGGCAGCTTCCGTTCCGAGGTCGCCGTCGACGAGTCCTTCGCACCCGTGTGCGGCTGGGCGATCCTCGAACGCGCCCTCCAGGGCTGCCAGGGCGTCGCCGCCGACGCGGAGACCCTCTATCTGCCGACCGAGGCGACGAGCGCTGCCAACGAGATCGTCGCGATCGACCTGGCCACCGGCAAGGAGAAGTGGCGCACCAAGTCCCCGGCCGACGAATCGATGCTGCCGCTGAAGATCGAGAGCGGCTCGCTCATCGCCTACGTCGAACCGTCGTACGACGCCGGCGGCCAGGTCGTGTCGATCCCCCTCACCGGCAGCAGCCACACCCCGACGACGCTGCTGAAGAACCCGGAGGCAGCCGCCGACGTCGAGAACGGCTTCTACTCCAAGGCGTACGACTGGGTCGACGGCCGCTTCTACCTCTCCACCACCCGGCTGAGCGGCAGTGACGAGCAGAAGGAGAAGCTGATGCTCGCTTTCGGCAAGTGAGCCGCCCTCTCCCTCGCACTCTCACTCTCCCCCTTTCTCCTTTCTTTCCTCTATCCGCTCCCGAGGTACCCACGTCATGACCCAGCCGCCGCCCCCGCCCCCGCCCAACCAGCCCCCGCCCGGCTACGGCTATCCCCAGGGCGGCCCGAACCCGTACGCCCAGCAGCCCCCGTACGGTTCTCCCGCCTACGGCTATCCGCAGCAGCCGCAGCCCGCCTATCCACCCCCGGGTCCGCCTCAACCACCCACCCCCAAAGGGAAGTTGAACGCGCAGGCGGTCATCATCGTCTCCGCCGTCGCCGCGATCGCGCTGATCATCGGCGGCGGTGTCTGGTACTCCTCCACCAAGGACGGCCGGGCCGACGCGAAGAGCGGCGACAAGAACAGCACCGCCGGCACCACCGGGGGAACCGGCGACAGCGGTGGTACGGGTGGTGGCAGTGGCGCGGACAAGGCGCCCGCGAACACCGCCTCCAAGGTCCTCTTCCAGCTCCCTCAGCCCGCCATCGGCGCCGACGGGAACAGCGCCACCGTCGACGGGTCGTGGCTCACCGACACGGTGTACGCCAAGAGCGGCTTCGCCGAGATCGTCGGGTACGACCCCGTGAAGGGCACCAAGCTCTGGACGGTCCCGCTGCCCGGCCCGGTGTGCGAGGCGAGCCGGCACACCACCGCCGACCACCGGACGGCGATCGTGTACGAGCCCGCCATGCCGACCAAGGACAAGCCCTCGCACGGCTGTAGCCAGGTCGCGGCCATCGACCTCGACGCGGGCAAGGAGCTGTGGACGCGGACGGTCAAGTCCGGCGACCAGGCGATCACCCTCAACAACGTGACGGTCAGCGCGAACACGGTCGCCGTCGGCAGCACCAACGGCGGCGCCGCCTTCGACATCAGCGGCAAGGTCCTGTGGGCCCCGAAGCCGACCGACACCTGCTACGACGCGGGCTACGGCGGCGGCGAGAAGCTGGTCGCGGTGCGTAAGTGCGGTGCGTACGGATCCCGGCAGCTGAAGATCCAGACCATCGACCCGGTCTCCGGGAAGGTGCTCTCCGAGTACGCGATGGCCAAGGGCATCGAGAGCGCCAGCATCGTGTCGACGAACCCGCTCGTCGTGGCAGCCGACGTCAACTACTCGGCGGGCGACGGCAGCGGCATCTCGGACTTCTTCTCCATCGACAACAAGACGGGACAGCTGCGTACGAAGATCTCGGCGCCCGGCGACAAGTACGCCGCCAAGTGCGAGGGCATCACCAAGATCGAGTACTGCACCAAAGTGGTCGTCGGCAACGACCGGCTCTACCTCCCGACCGAGAGCCACGACGGCACCGGCGAGTACAGCAAGACCAACGAGATCGTCGCCTTCGACCTCGCCACCGGCAAGCTGGACGGTCAGCGGGCGGACGCGGGCGACGGCTACACGATCTCCCCGCTGACCATGGACGACGGCAACGTGATCGCGTACAAGAGCCCGCCCTACGACAAGGGCGGCCAGGTCGTCAGCATCGACGGCGGCTCCTTCGCGCAGACGAAGCTGATGGAGAACCCGGCGACGAAGGCGGTGCGCGAGGTCGAGTTCGACATGCAGCCCGAGTCCGCCGAGCTCATCTACGCCGACGGCCGCCTCTACATGTCGCAGGTCTTCGCCGACAAGCCCTCCACCCCCGGGGCGTCGGACTACCTGGCGATCGCGTACGGCACGAGCTGAGCCCACTTGCCTCCCTGCTCAGGGGTGGGGGCGTGCACGTACTACTCATCAACCTCGAATGAGAGGATTTTCGGCGATCCGGGGCACTTCTCTCCAGTAGGGGAAGCGCAACGTCGAACAAGCGTGTAGCTTCCGGGGGCATGGGAAGCGGGGGGAGCCGGGGGGCTCCCGTCCGTGGTGACCAGTGGACATCCAGAAGGGACAACCATTGGGGGGACTGGGGGGTGGCTCGATGGGAGTGCGGCTGATGGTGGTCGACGACCACCGACTGCTCGCCGAGGCGCTTGCCTCGGCGTTGAAGCTGCGCGGGCACCGCGTGCTCGCCGCGGCGGCGCCCACCGCGGGCGCGGCGGAACTGGTGATCACGCGCGCGCCGGAGGTGTGCCTGCTGGGCACGGCGACACCGGCCGAGCCGGGCATGTTCGACCCGGTGGTGCGGATCAAGCGCGAGCGCCCGCAGGTGGCGGTCGTGGTGCTGGGCCCGGTGCCCAGCCCGCGCGGCATCGCCGCCGCCTTCGCCGCGGGAGCTTCCGGGTACGTACGCCACGACGAGCGCATAGAGGGTGTCGAGCGCGCCATCATGAAGGCCAGGGCGGGCGAGGCGGCGGTCGCTCCGGCGCTGCTCCAGGGCGCGTTCAGCGAACTGCTCAACCCCGTCGACCAGCCCGACGACGAGGGCCAGCGCCTCCTCCAGATGCTCACACCGAGAGAGGTCGAGGTCCTGGTCCGGGTCGCCGACGGCGAGGACACGCGGCTGATCGCGGCCGGCATGGGGATCGCGCCCAGCACGGCCCGCACCCATGTGCAGCGGGTGCTGATGAAGCTGGGGGTGGGGTCCAGGCTGGAGGCGGCGGCCCTGGCGGCCCGCACGGGACTGCTGGACCGGGCGGGTCCGGTGCATCTGCACTCACCTCCCGCATCTCCCCAGCCTCTCCAACCGGACTTCTGACCTCAAGAGGTACCTGACCTTCCAGACCGCGGAGCCGGAGTTCCCGTGAACTCCGGCTCCGCTCGCGTGTCACGGACTCCGCTCACGGCTCGTCTAGCCATACCGACGGTTGTGGATTTATGATTTGATGTGTTCGGTTCTGTTTGAAGCTAGGTTTTGGGTACGGATGGAGAATCCGGCGTGAAGAAGACCTCGACGAGGCTCGCCGACGGTCGTGAGCTCATCTACTACGACCTGCGCGACGACACAGTGCGCGACGCGGTGGACCGGCGCCCCCTGGAGCGCACGGTCACGACGTCGCAGGTACGCCGGGACCCGCTGCTCGGCGACGAGGTGGCGATCGCCTCGCACCGCCAGGGCCGCATCTACCACCCCCCGGCCGACGAGTGCCCCCTCTGCCCGACCGAGGGCGACCGGCTGAGCGAGATCCCGGACTCGTCGTACGACGTGGTCGTCTTCGAGAACCGCTTCCCCTCCCTGGCCGGCGACTCCGGACGCTGCGAGGTGGTCTGCTTCACCTCCGACCACAACTCGTCCTTCGCCGACCTCACCGAGGAGCAGACGCGACTGGTCCTGGACGCGTGGACCGACCGGACGGCGGAGCTGTCGCACCTCCCCGCCGTCGAGCAGGTGTTCTGCTTCGAGAACCGCGGCGCCGAGATCGGCGTCACCCTCGGCCATCCGCACGGCCAGATCTACGCGTACCCCTTCACCACCCCCCGCACGGCCCTGATGCTCCGCTCGGTGGCCGCGCACAAGGAGGCGACGGGCGGCGAGAACCTCTTCGACTCGATCGTGGAGAAGGAACTGGCGGGCGAGCGCCTCGTGCTGGCCACCGACCACTGGGTGGCCTTCGTGCCGTACGCCGCCCACTGGCCGTACGAGGTGCACCTGTACCCCCGTCGCCGCGTGCCGGACCTCCTCGCTCTCGACGAGGACGCCCGCACAGAGTTCCCCAAGGTCTACCTGGAACTCTTGAGGCGCTTCGACCGGATCTTCGACGGGCGGGATGGAGGGAAAGAAGGCGAAGGGGAACCGCCGACGCCGTACATCGCGGGCTGGCACCAGGCGCCGTTCGGCACCCTGGAGGAGTTCGAGGGCGTCAACCGCGACGACTTCGGGCTCCACCTCGAGCTTTTCACCATTCGACGTACTTCCGGCAAGCTGAAGTTCCTCGCGGGCTCCGAGTCGGGGATGAGCGTGTTCATCAACGACATCCAGCCGGAATCCGCGGCCCAGCGACTGCGAGAGGTAGCGAGTTCATGAGCGGTAAGTACCTGGTCACCGGTGGTGCGGGCTATGTCGGCGGGGTGGTCGCCCAGCATCTGCTGGAGGCCGGCCACGAGGTCGTCGTCCTCGACAACCTCTCGACGGGCTTCCGGGAGGGCGTCCCGGCGGGTGCCACGTTCGTGGAGGGCGACATCAAGGACGCCGCCAAGTGGCTGGACGCCTCCTTCGACGGGGTGCTCCACTTCGCCGCCTCCTCCCAGGTCGGCGAGTCTGTCGTCAAGCCCGAGAAGTACTGGGACAACAACGTCGGCGGCTCGATGGCGCTGCTCACGGCGATGCGCGAGGCCGGCGTACGCAAGCTGGTCTTCTCCTCGACCGCCGCGACATACGGCGAGCCGGAGACGACCCCGATCGTCGAGACGGCCCGCACCTCCCCGACGAACCCCTACGGCGCCTCGAAGCTGGCCGTCGACCACATGATCACGAGCGAGGCGACGGCCCACGGCCTCGCCGCGGTCTCCCTCCGCTACTTCAACGTCGCCGGCGCGTACGCCACCCAGGGCGAGCGCCACGACCCCGAGTCCCACCTGATCCCCCTCGTCCTCCAGGTCGCCCAGGGCAAGCGGGACGCGATCTCGGTCTACGGCGAGGACTACCCGACCCCCGACGGCACCTGCGTACGGGACTACATCCACGTCGCGGACCTGGCGGACGCCCACCTGCTGGCCCTCGCGTCCGCGACCGCGGGCGAACACCTGATCTGCAACCTCGGCAACGGCGAGGGCTTCTCGGTCCGCGAGGTCGTCGAGACGGTACGCCGGGTCACCGGGCACCCGATCCCGGAGGTGGTGGCCCCGCGCAGGGGCGGCGACCCCGCGGTCCTGGTCGCCTCCGCCGACCGCGCCCGGACCCGCCTCGGCTGGAACCCGACCCGGTCCGACCTGGCCGGAATCGTCGCGGACGCGTGGGAGTTCGCACAGCGGCACAGCAAGTAACAGGCAGCAGACAGCGGCAGGTAGCAGCAGGCAGTAAGGCCTGGCAGGCCTGGAACGTACGAAACGAAAGGTCAGAGGTAGAGGGCATGTCGACTGTGGATGTCGCCGAGGCGTTCGAGGGGCTGTACGGGTCTGCGCCGGAGGGAGTGTGGGCGGCGCCGGGCCGGGTCAACCTGATCGGCGAGCACACCGACTACAACGACGGTTTCGTCATGCCCTTCGCCCTCCCGCACACGGCGGTGGCAGCGGTCTCCCGCCGCACGGACGGCGTCGTACGCCTGCACTCGTCGGACGTGGAGGGTGGCGTCACCGAGCTGCGGGCAGGGGAGTTGACGCCCGAGTCGGACAAGAACTGGACGGCGTACCCGGCGGGCGTGATCTGGGCACTCCAGGACGCGGGCCACACGGCCGTGTCGTCCGGCGCGGACATCCACCTCACCTCGACGGTACCGACGGGCGCGGGCCTGTCGTCGTCGGCGGCCCTGGAGGTCGTGGTCGCCCTGGCCCTGAACGACCTGTACGAACTCGGCCTGGAACGCTGGCAGTTGGCCCGCCTGTGCCAGCGCGCGGAGAACGTGTACGTGGGCGCTCCGACCGGCATCATGGACCAGACGGCCTCGGCGTGCTGCACGCGGGGCCACGCCCTCTTCCTGGACACCCGGGACCTCTCCCAGGACCAGATCCCCTTCGACCTGGCGGCCGAAGGCATGCGCCTCCTCGTCGTCGACACCCAGGTCAAGCACTCCCACAGCGAGGGCGAGTACGGCAAGCGCCGGGCGGGCTGCGAACGGGGCGCGGAACTGCTCGACGTGAACGCGCTGCGGGATGTGGCGTACGAGGACCTGGACGCGGCCCTGACCCGGCTGGCCGACGATGAAGAGGTCCAGCGCCTGGTACGCCATGTGGTGACGGAGGACCACCGAGTCGAGAGGGTGGTGGAGTTGCTGAAGTCGGGCGGCGACACCCGCGCGATCGGCCCGATCCTGACCGAGGGCCACGCCTCCCTCCGCGACGACTTCCAGGTGTCCTGCCCGGAGCTCGACCTGGTCGTCGAGTCCGCGGTCGGCTCCGGCGCCCTCGGCGCCCGCATGACGGGCGGCGGCTTCGGCGGCTCGGCGATCGTCCTGGTCGAGGCGGAGGACGCGGACCGGGTGGGCAAGGCGGTGGAGGAGGCGTTCGGCGCGGCCGGGTACGCGGCGCCTCGAGTGTTCGCGGCGGTTCCTTCGGCGGGGGCGCGGCGGGTTCGGTGACGGTTGGTCGGTAGCGGTTGTCGGTTTGTGCGGGGGCCGGACCTGGGGGCTGTGCCCCCGGCGCCCACGCTTCCGCCCGAAGTGACCTGTTGAAGTGGACAGTTGAGTGACGGGTCAGCGCGTGGGCGACGCGAACTCCGGCTGGTCCAGCAGCCGCAGCCAGCTTCCGTCGGGCTGACGGCGGACGACCTGGGCCCGGGCGCCGGTTCCGTCCTTCGGCGGGGTCGAGGTGAGCGCGATGTCCCCGCTGACCAGTGTCGGCAGCGGCTGTTCCGGTTCGAAGCGGGGACGGTTGGCCAGCACCTTCTCCCACAGTGCGCGGATCGACTCCCGGCCCACCGTCCGGTCGCCGGGCGGGTAGGCCATCACCGCGTCCTCTTCGTAGAGTGCGGCGACCCCGGCCGCGTCACCGGCGTTGGACCGTTCGACGAACAGGCGGGTGATGTCCTCGGGCCGCATGGCCTTCTCGTACTCCGGCACGGTTGCCTCCTGGCGGTTCGTAGGGCTTCGGGCTGCTTTCCAGCCTGGGCGGCCGCCCGTCAGAAGTCCAACAGATGGTTCTTCTGGAAACTAGAATCAGCAGTCATGGAACTGAGGCAGCTGGAGTACTTCGTCGCGGTCGCCGAAGAGCGGAACTTCACCAGGGCCGCCGAGCGGGTGCACATCAGTCAGTCCGGCGTCAGCGCCCAGATCCGCCGGCTGGAACATGAACTCGGCGCCGAGCTGTTCGACCGGTCGACGCGCACCGCCACCCTCACCGTCGCGGGAAAGGCCGCGCTCGGACCCGCCCGCGCCGCGCTCGCCGCAGCCGGGACGGTCGGACAGGCGGTGGGTGAGGTGACCGACCTGATCCGGGGCCGGCTCACGGTCGGGATGGTCATCGGCTGCACTGTCACGCCGCTCTTCGACGCCCTCGCCGCGTTTCACCGGGCCCATCCCGGTGTGGAGATCTCCCTGCTGGAGGACAACTCCGACCGGCTCGTCGAGGGCGTGCGCACCGGCGCCGTAGACCTGGCTCTCATCGGTACCGCGACCGCCACCCCCGACGGGCTGGACGCGTTGACGATCGTCAGTGAGCGTCTCGTCGTGGCGGTTCCGGCCGGGCATCCCCTGGCAGAACAGGGGCGGCGGGTCGCGCTGCGCGATCTGACCGCCCACCCCGTCGTCTGCATGCCACCCGGCACGGGCCTGCGTGCGGTGTTCGACCGTGCCTGCGCCGCCCAGGGCGTCCACCCCGTCATCGCGCTGCAGGCCAGCTCCGCGGATGCCATCGCCGACCTCGCCGCCCGTGGGCTCGGCGTCGCTGTCCTCAGCGAATCGATGGCCGCGGACCACCGCGACCGCCTCACCGCCCGCACCATCGACGACGTCGAGACACCGGCGCTGCTGGCCCTGATCTGGAGGAGAACGCCCGGCCCCGCCCTGCGCGAGCTGCTCGTGCACAACCGCAAGGCATTCGGCTGACCCTTGCCCGGCCTCCCCGCCCCGACAGACATCTCCCCACAGATACCTCCCTACAGATACGCCCACGTCCGGCACATCTCCCGCAGCACTTCGGGTATCTCGTCAGCCGCCGGAGCCGGCCGGTCCGGCTGGACCTTGCCCGAACGGATCTTGTCGTTCCAGTCGCCGAAGCCGCCGCCCAGGACCGCGCCCTCCAGGCTGCTGCCGTACTCCAGCATGCCGGGCTGCCAGTCCAGGTCCAGGAAGTCGCAGAGGGCGCGGAGTTCGGTGGCGGGGTCGGCGGTGAGGTTCTCGTACGTGAGGATGTGGCCGCCGAGCTTCGCGTGGGCCTCCTCCATCGCCTCCATGTACCGGAGGACCCGGGTCGCCGCCTCCTCGCGGGTGCGGTCGGGGACCGCCTCGTGCCAGGAGCGGGACACCGCGGCCGGGTGGCGGCGCAGGAAGACGAACCGGGCGTCGGGCCAGTTCTCGGCGATGCGCTGCCACTGGAAGGTGTTGCCCGGGGTCTTCTCCACGATGAACGGCTTGCCCGACTTGACGAGTTCCCGGTGCAGGGCGCGGTCCCAGAGCAGGCCCTCCAGGTCCTCGTAGCCGAGGCCGAGCGCCTCGAAGGAGCGCTCCGTGGGGCTGCCCGACTTGAAGTAGACCTCCAGGCCCGTCAGATGCAGCTCGTGCGAGGCGTGCAGTTCGGAGTGGGCGCCCAGCATCATGCGCAGCAGCGTCGAACCCGAGCGCACGGGGGCCAGCACGAAGACCGGGCGGTCCAGGAGCCGGTCGAACTCCGGGTCCACGGGGTGGCGGGGCGCGGCCGGAAGCCGGGCCGGCCGCGGAGAACGCGGCTTCGGTACGGCGTCCAGGGCGGCGGGCCTCGCGGTCGTGCCGGGCTTGGGCGCGGGAACCCGGCGGACCTGGTAGCCGGTCGTCTCGGCAAGCTTGGAGTTCAGCTTCCGCAGGATGCTCATGGGGCGGCACGTTAGAACTCTTACCTGAGACTTACCTTGGTCTTGCCTGAGACCGGCGTAAAGGCCCGAGGTGGGTGCCTCAGGAGATCTTCGGCAGCAACCGCTTCGTCAGCGTGTACTCCGTGACCCCCGGTGGATAGTCCGGGATGACGCACACCACCTCGTACCCCTGTTTGCGGTAGAAGTCCGGTGCCTGGAAGTCCCAGGTCTCCAGGCGTGCGTCGGTGCACGCGCGCTCCTCGTGTGCCGTGCGCTCCGCTTCCGCGAGGAGGCGGGAGCCCAGGCCGCTGCCCCGGTGCGGGGTGTCGACCCAGAGGTACGCCACGTGCAGCCAGGTCGTCCAGGTGTGGCCGACCAGGCCGCCGGCCAGGCTTCCGCCCTCGTCCAAGGCCCATACGTGGAGCGGGAGTTCGCGCTCCGCAGGGGTGCCGCGCAGGGCACGCAGGACGGGCGAGGCCGCCGTGTTCGCGTCGCGCAACCGCGACCGGAGCACGGAGAGCCATTCCTTGTCGACTTCTGTCTCAATACGAAACATGCGGCACACCATAAACGCGCTGGCCAATCAGTTCTGCGAATTACCTTCCGCTCCTGCCTCCCGGCCGTACCCTGATGAACAGCATCGGTGGGGGCCGGTGCTGATCAGGGGGCGAGACAGTCGGGTTCGACACCCGGAGTGGGGGTAGCAGTCATCGCACGGCGGCGGCCGTGCGTCGGTGACTGCGACAGCCCCGTCCCAGGCCAGAAGCAACAGCCGGGGACTGCTCCGGGCGTCGTGTCCGCACGAGTTGTCCCCCCGACGATTGGGTGTCCCCAGCTCTTGAGGAGCTCGGGGAAGGGGGTTTCAGTGGTTCGCATCCGAGTCCTGGTCGTCGACGACCATCGCATCTTCGCCGAGTCGCTCGCCGCCGCACTGGCCGCGGAGCCCGACGTCGACGTCTCCGCCGCCGGCAGCGGTCCCGCCGCGCTGCGCAGTCTGGAGCGCGCGGTGGCCGAGGGCCGCCGGTTCGACGTCCTGCTCGTCGACTCCGACCTGGGCGGCAACGTGCCCGGGGCGCGTCCGGCGGTGCCCGTGCAGGAGGGCAACACGGAGGGGCTGGTCGACGGCATCTCGCTGGTCGCGGGCGTCCGTACGGGACATCCGCACGTACGGATCATCGTCCTCGCCGAGAAGGACGACCCTCGTAGGGCCGCCCTCGCTCTGCAGGCGGGTGCCTCCGGGTGGGTCGCCAAGGACTGCTCGCTGTCGCGGCTGCTGACCGTCATACGGGGCGTGCTGCGCGACGAGACGCACCTCCCGGCCGCCCTGCTCACCGGTGTGCTGCGCGAGCTGACCGCCGCCCGCAAGCACCGCACCGAGAGCGAGCGGCTCGTCGAGTCGCTGACGCCCCGGGAGCGGGAAGTCCTGCGGTGCATGGTCGCCGGGCTGGGCCGGAAAGCCGTCGCCGAACGGCTTTTCCTCTCCCCGCACACCGTGCGCACCCACATGCAGAACGTGCTGGGCAAGCTCGGCGTCCACTCCACACTCGCCGCCGTCGCACTCGCCCGGCGGGCCGGGGTCGGACCCGTCGACCTGGGGCACGGTGGACGGATCACGGTGGAGGAGAGCAGCAGCGCCTGACCGGCAGCATCGGCTGACCGGCAGCGGCGTCCGGCCGGCAGCGGTGTCCGGCCGGTCGGCGTACGAGTGGCGTATCCGGTGTCAGCCGGGGATGTTGTCGAACGGCGCCGTCAACTGGCGCAGCAGCCCGGCGAGTTCGCCTCGCTGGGCACGCGACAGCTCCGCCAGGATCGCGCGCTCCTGGTCCAACAGGCCCGCGAGCGCCTGATCCGCCCTGTCCTGGCCCTCCGGAGTGAGCCGGACCAGTACCCCCCGCCGGTCGCTGGGATCGGGGAGGCGCTCCACCAGGCCCTTCTTCGTCAGCCGGTCGATACGGTTCGTCATCGTGCCGGAGGTGACCAGGGTCTGGGTGAGGAGTTGCCCGGGGGAGAGCTGATACGGGTTTCCGGCGCGCCTCAGCGCGGTCAGGACGTCGAACTCCCAGGGTTCCAGGGCGTGCTCGGCGAACGCCAGCCTGCGCGCGCGGTCCAGGTGCCGGGCCAGCCTGCTGACCCGGCTGAGCACTTCGAGTGGTTCCACGTCGAGGTCCGGGCGCTCCCGGCGCCACGCAGCGACCAGCCGATCGACCTCGTCCTCCATGGCGATCAGTGTAGTGGTTGTGTCGATGTGAAGTCTCTTGGTATCAAGTCTCTTGACGTCGAGAGACTTCCTCGGTCAGGCTGGAGCCACGAACGGCTCCGACAGCCGACGCCGGTGACCTCGACGCACAGGAGAGCCCTCCCATGTCTGCACCCGCCCCCACCTGGGACCCCGCCCAGTACCTCCGCCACGCCGATCACCGCGCTCGCCCCTTCTCCGACCTCCTCGCCCGTGTCCCCGACCTCCCAGCAGAACCGCCCGCAGGGCCTCCCCGCATCGCGGACCTCGGCTGCGGCCCCGGCAACGTCACCGCCGTACTCGCCGACCGCTGGCCCACCGCGCACATCACCGGGTACGACAACTCCGCCCCGATGCTGGAACGCGCGGCCAGGTACGCGGGCCCCACGGCGGGCGGTGGACGCCTCGACTTCGCCCACGCGGACGCCTCGGCGTGGGCGCCCTCGGAGACGTACGACCTGATCGTCTCCAACGCCGCCCTCCAGTGGGTCGAGGGTCACCTCGACGCGTTCCCGGCCTGGCTGGACGCCGTCGCGCCCGGCGGGACCTTCGCCTTCCAGGTGCCGAACAACCTCGACGCGCCCCTGCACACCCTGATGCGCGAACTGGGCACCGGCGCCCGCTGGAGGAGCCGCCTCGGCGAGGTGCTGCGTCACGACGACTCCGTCCACGCACCCCTCGTCTACCTCGACCGCCTCGCCCGGCTCGGCTGCGAGGCGGACGTGTGGGAGACGACGTACCTGCACGTCCTGCGGGGCGAGGACCCGGTGCTGGACTGGGTCAAGGGGACGGGCCTGCGCCCCGTCCTCACCGCCCTGGCGGACGACCCGGAGGCCCGGGACGCGTTCGTCACCGAGTACCGCGACCTGCTGCGCGCGGTGTACCCGACGGAGGGGTACGGCACGGTGCTGCCCTTCCAACGGTTGTTCGCCGTGGCGCGGAAGCGTGGAACAGCGGAAGGGCGGGCTGAGCGGTGATCGCCGCCGTCGACCATGTGCAGCTGGCCGCGCCGCCCGGTTCGGAAGATGCCCTGCGGGCGTACTACGTCGGCGCCCTCGGAATGACCGAGATCCCGAAACCCCCGATCCTGGCCGCGCGGGGCGGCTGCTGGTTCCAGGCGGGGCCGGTCCAGCTGCATCTCGGGGTGGAGGAGAGCTTCCGGGCGGCGAGGAAGGCCCACCCGGGGCTGCGTGTCGTCGACATCGACGCGTACGCCGAGCGGCTCGCCGCCCATGGTGCGGCGGTCACCTGGGACGGGGACCTGCCGGAGCATCGGCGCTTCTTCTCCTACGACCCGGTGGGGAACCGGCTGGAGTTCCTGGAACGCGATCACCCGTTCGGATGATCAGGCGAGAAGGGGCCGCACCAGGCGTTTCGCCTCCGTAATGTTCGGAGGTGCTTCCCGATGACTGCTCCCCGTCACGAGGTGTTTCCGGTGATGACGACGAACGAGCCAGCCTCAGTCGACGAGATCCTCTGGGAGACCTGGAAGGCGATGGAGCTTCCCGAGGGCTACCGAGCCGAGGTCATCGAGGGAGTCATCGAGGTGTCGTCAACGGGCCGCCGTCGCCATGCCGTACTCATCAGCCGCACGCGGCGTGCTCTCGAGACGCACCTGTTCGGCGGCGATTACGTTGCACACCAGATGATCCATGTGATCCACCGGCGCAAGTCCTGGATCCCCGACCTCCTCCTCGGTCCCGAAGATCTTGACGAGATCCTGGATGAGGATGGTCTCGGCGTCGATGCTGCCGTCGTTCCCATGGTCATCGAGGTCGTCTCGCCCGGGCGGCGCAACATCGAGCGCGACCGGGTCCGGAAGCGCCGTGAATACGCCCGCGCCGGGATCGCTGTCTACGTGATCATCGATGACTTCGACGAGGACGGCGCTGTTGTCGTCCTCGGCGCGCCCAACCCCGGCAAGGCCACCTACGAGGACGAGCACCGAGTCCTCTACGGCACCGACGCCGTCATCTCCAGCGGCCCCGCCAAGGGCTTCGTCATCGGCGAGGCGATCACCCGGGCCTGATGCCCGACAGGCACCCGCCCCCTGAACCCCGAAGGCGGGCTCAAGCCTTCCGCCGCCCTATAAGCCGAGGCTTCGCCTCCAGCCCGTCCAGCCCGTGCCACGCCAGGTTCACCAGGTGGGCCGCCACCTCCGCCTTCTTCGGGCGGCGTACGTCCAGCCACCACTGGCCCGTCAGCGCGACCATGCCGACCAGGGCCTGGGCGTACAGCGGGGCCAGCTTGGGGTCGAAGCCGCGGCGTTTGAACTCGCGGCCCAGGATGTCCTCCACCTGCGTGGCGATGTCCGAGATGAGCGACGCGAAGGAACCCGTCGACTGAGGGATGGGGGAGTCGCGGACCAGGATGCGGAAACCGTCCGTGTACTCCTCGATGTAGTCGAGGAGGGCAAAAGCCGCCTGCTCGCACAACTCACGCGGGTGGCCTGCCGTCAGCGAGCTCGTGACCATGTCCAGCAGGCGCCGCATCTCGCGGTCCACGACCACCGCGTACAGGCCCTCCTTGCCGCCGAAGTGCTCGTACACCACCGGCTTGGAGACGCCGGCCTTGGCCGCGATCTCCTCCACCGACGTGGCCTCGAAGCCCTTCGTGGCGAACAGCGTGCGGCCGATCTCCAGCAACTGGGCCCGGCGCTCGGCACCCGTCATCCGGGTGCGGCGGGGGCGCCGCGGTTTCTCATTGCTGTCGGTGCTGCTGGAGTCGGTCGCCACGCCGCCAATCATGCCGCCTTCGCAGGCTCCTTCCGGCGCCGAGAGCCGTCCTGATCCGTGTTTCGACGGGAATCGATACGCGAGCGTGACGGCCAGCGCACGTCAGAGGCCCAGCCGAGCTTCTCGAACCAGCGGATCAATCGCGCCGAGGAGTCGACCTGCCCGCGCATCACACCGTGCCGCGCGGACGTCGGGTCGGCATGGTGCAGGTTGTGCCAGGACTCGCCGCAGGACAGGACCGCCAGCCACCACACGTTCCCCGAGCGGTCCCGCGACTTGAACGGGCGCTTGCCCACCGCGTGGCAGATCGAGTTGATCGACCAGGTGACGTGATGGAGCAGGCAGACGCGGACCAGCGAGCCCCAGAAGAAGCCCGTGAACGCGCCCCACCAGGACATCGTCACCAGGCCACCGATCAGCGCGGGCAGCGCCAGCGACAGCATCGCCCACCAGATGAACTGACGGGAGATCGCCCGGATGTCCGGGTCCTTGATCAGGTCGGGCGCGTACTTGTCCTGCGGCGTCTGCTCCTCGTCGAACATCCACTCGATATGCGCCCACCACAGGCCCCGCATCAGCGCCGGAACCGTCTCCCCGAACCGCCACGGCGAATGCGGGTCACCCTCGGCGTCCGAGAACTTGTGGTGCTTGCGATGGTCGGCCACCCAGCGCACCAGCGGACCCTCCACCGCCATCGAACCGGCGATGGCCAGCGCGATCCGCAGCGGCCGCTTGGCCTTGAAGGCGCCGTGCGTGAAGTAGCGGTGGAAGCCGATCGTGATGCCGTGACAGCCCAGGTAGTAGAAGAAGACGAGCAGGCCGAGATCCAGCCAGCTCACCCCCCAGCCCCACGCCAGCGGCACCGCCGCCAGCACCGCGAGGAACGGGACGGTGATGAAGAGGAGAAGCGTGATCTGTTCGAGCGAACGCTTCTGTTCGCCACCCAGCGTGGCCGAGGGCGGTGAGATGTCGTCGGGCGTCTTCCCGGCGTCTTCGATCGCGCCGGAAGGTGAGGTGGTCATGCGCGTCCCCTGGGGGGTGGTGGGTCTAGGTAGATGCCGGGTTCGGAATCCGAGGGTGCCCTTCGGATCCAGGCTCCCTACGCTTGCGTAACCTACGGCGTCGTAAGTATGTCAGCGCGTTGCCCGGCGGCAAGAGCCCAAATTCTGCGCGTCCCCCTCGACACCTATCCTTGAGTCGGTCGGACAGCGCGGTCCGCTCCCATTTCTTCCCGGATGCCCAGCCCCTATGCCGCCCGGCACCCGGTTCCGGGGCGGTCTGACCGCCCGGACACCGGCCGGGTACCCACCCGCCGAGCCTCCACACTGCAAGGAGCCGCACCTGTGAGCAGTGCCGACGACCGTGGCCAGACCGACATGGCCGCCACGACGACCAGCAGTGAACTGCGCGCCGACATCCGGCGCCTGGGCGACCTGCTCGGCGAGACCCTCGTCCGCCAGGAGGGCCCTGAGCTGCTCGAACTCGTGGAGAAGGTCCGCCACCTGACCCGCGAGGACGGCGAGGCCGCCGCCGAACTGCTGCGCGGCATCGAGCTGGAGACCGCCGCCAAGCTCGTCCGCGCCTTCTCCACCTACTTCCACCTCGCCAACGTCACCGAGCAGGTCCACCGAGGCCGCGAACTGCGCGCCAAGCGGGCCGCCGAGGGCAGCCTCCTCGCCCGCACCGCCGACCGCCTCAAGGACGCCGACCCCGACCACCTGCGCGCCACGGTCAAGAACCTCAACGTTCGCCCGGTCTTCACGGCGCACCCCACGGAAGCGGCCAGGCGCTCGGTCCTCAACAAGCTGCGCCGCATCGCCGCCCTGCTGGAGACCCCCGTCATCGAGGCGGACCGGCGCCGCTACGACACCCGTCTGGCCGAGAACATCGACCTCGTCTGGCAGACGGACGAGCTGCGCGTCGTACGCCCCGAACCGGCCGACGAGGCCCGCAACGCCATCTACTACCTCGACGAACTGCACGCGGGTGCGGTCGGGGACGTACTCGAAGACCTCACCGCCGAACTCGAACGCGTCGGGGTCAAGCTCCCCGACGACACCCGGCCCCTCACCTTCGGCACCTGGATCGGCGGCGACCGCGACGGCAACCCCAACGTGACCCCGCAGGTCACCTGGGACGTCCTGATCCTCCAGCACGAGCACGGCATCAACGACGCCCTGGAACTGATCGACGAGCTGCGCGGCTTCCTCTCCAACTCGATCCGCTACACGGGCGCCACCGAGGAACTCCTGGAGTCCCTCCGCGCCGACATCGAACTCCTGCCCGAGATCAGCCCCCGCTACAAGCGCCTCAACGCCGAGGAGCCCTACCGGCTCAAGGCCACCTGCATCCGCCAGAAGCTCGAGAACACCAAGCAGCGCCTGGCCAAGGGCACCCCGCACCAGCCCGGCCGCGACTACCTCGGCACCGGCCAGCTCCTCGCGGACCTCACCCTCATCCAGAGCTCCCTGCGCGAACACCGCGGCGGCCTCTTCGCCGACGGCCGCATGGACCGCACGATCCGCACCCTCGCCGCCTTCGGCCTCCAGCTCGCCACCATGGACGTACGCGAACACGCCGACGCCCACCACCACACCCTCGGCCAGCTCTTCGACCGGCTCGGCGAGGAGTCCTGGCGGTACGAGGACATGCCCCGCGAGTACCGCAACAAGCTCCTCGCGAAGGAACTGCGCTCCCGCAGGCCGCTCGCCCCCACCCCGGCGCCCCTCGACGCGGCCGGCACCAAGACACTCGGCGTGTTCGAGACCGTCAAGAAGGCCCTCGCCGTCTTCGGACCCGAGGTCATCGAGTCGTACATCATCTCGATGTGCCAGGGCTCCGACGACGTCTTCGCCGCCGCCGTACTCGCCCGCGAGGCCGGGCTCATCGACCTGCACGCCGGCTGGGCCAAGATCGGCATCGTGCCGCTCCTGGAGACCACCGACGAGCTCAAGGCCGCCGACACGATCCTCGAAGACATGCTCTCCGACCCCTCCTACCGGCGCCTCGTGGCCCTGCGCGGAGACGTCCAGGAGGTCATGCTCGGCTACTCGGACTCCTCCAAGTTCGGCGGCATCACCACCTCCCAGTGGGAGATCCACCGCGCCCAGCGCCGCCTGCGTGACGTCGCCCACAGGTACGGCGTCCGGCTCCGCCTCTTCCACGGCCGCGGCGGCACCGTCGGCCGCGGTGGCGGGCCCTCCCACGACGCGATCCTCGCGCAGCCCTGGGGCACCCTGGAGGGCGAGATCAAGGTGACCGAGCAGGGCGAGGTGATCTCCGACAAGTACCTGGTCCCCTCACTCGCCCGCGAGAACCTCGAACTGACGGTCGCCGCCACCCTCCAGGCCTCCGCCCTGCACACCTCCCCCCGCCAGTCCGACGAGTCCCTCGCCCGCTGGGACGCGGCCATGGACCTCGTCTCCGACTCGGCCCACGCCCGCTACCGGTCTCTGGTCGAGGACCCGGACCTGCCGACGTACTTCCTCGCGTCGACACCGGTGGACCAACTCGCCGACCTGCACCTCGGCTCACGGCCGTCCCGCCGCCCCGGCTCGGGCGTCTCCCTCGACGGACTGCGCGCCATCCCGTGGGTCTTCGGGTGGACCCAGTCCCGCCAGATCGTCCCCGGCTGGTTCGGCGTCGGCTCCGGCCTGCGGGCTCTGCGCGACGCGGGCCTCGACACCGTGCTCGACGAGATGCACGAACAGTGGCACTTCTTCCGCAACTTCATCTCCAACGTCGAGATGACCCTCGCGAAGACCGACCTCAGGATCGCCGCCCACTACGTCGACACCCTCGTCCCCGACGAGCTGAAGCACATCTTCGACATCATCAGGGCCGAGCACGAGCTGACCGTCGCCGAGGTCCTGCGCGTCACCGGCGAGTCCGAACTCCTCGACGCCACCCCTGTGCTGAAGCAGACCTTCACCATCCGCGACGCCTACCTGGACCCCATCTCCTACCTCCAGGTGACCCTGCTCAAGCGCCAGCGCGACGCTGCGGCGGCGGGCGTCGACCCCGACCCGCTCCTCGCCCGCGCCCTGCTCCTCACCGTCAACGGAGTCGCGGCAGGCCTGCGCAACACCGGCTGAGCCGGACGGAAACGGACGTAAAAAGTCGAGGGTGCCCTCGTACGCGGACACACGGTCCACGCCTACGAGGGCACCCTCACGTCGTCTACAGCGCCACCCAGGCCGCCGTCACCAGGGCCAGACCGCTCCCGGCCAGCGCCCAGCCCGTCCGCGTCAGCCCCAGGCCGCCCGCCACCACGACCGACGCGAGCAGCAGCGCGCCGCCCAACGGCACCCACGCGTACAGGAAACCGGCCGGCCCCGACCGCACGACATCACGGCTGCCGGGCTTCACGACCACGGTGTACGTGTCACCCTCGACGACCCCGACCGACTGGTCCAGCACGACCCGGCCCCGCGCCGTCGACCCCACCGACACCGGCCGGTACGACCCCGTGCAGACACCGTCCTGGCACACCGACACGGTCATCGTGCCCTGCTCGCGCCCCTTGCTGAGCATCACGTGCTGAGCCGTGCCCCAGGACGCCCACACACCCGCGATCAGGATCAGCGCGGCGACCGTACCCATCACCACGAACTGCCCCAGCCGCCCAACACGCCCGAGCCGCAGTGCGGCGGGGGCGGACTTGCGCCGATGGACGGTGGCTGGCATGGCCGGGATCATTGGCCATGGTCGGGCGATCGGTCAACTCCTGCCCGACAAAGTCAGCAGTTGTACGCACGTATCCCGCGCCTCACCAGAGGCCCTCCGGCGTCTGACCGGCCTCAGGAGTTGTACGCGGTCTGCGCCCGCTCCAGGCCGTCGGTGAGCAGGGACTCCACCGCGTCCGTCGCCCGGTCCACGAAGTAGTCCAGCTCCTTGCGCTCCGCCGACGAGAAGTCCTTCAGCACGAAATCGGCCACCTGCATACGACCCGGCGGGCGCCCGATCCCGAACCGCACCCGGTGGTAGTCCGGGCCCATCGCCTTCGTCATCGACTTCAGACCGTTGTGGCCGTTGTCCCCGCCGCCCAGCTTCAGCCGCAGAACGCCGTAGTCGATGTCCAGCTCGTCGTGGACCGCCACGACACGGTCGAGCGGCACCTTGTAGAACTCGCGCAGCGCGTTCACCGGCCCGCCCGACAGGTTCATGTACGACGTCGGCTTGGCCAGAATCACCCGACGGCTCGCCGGACCGGGCGGGCCGATCCGCCCCTCGACGACCTGCGCCTGTGCCTTACCGGCCCGCTTGAACTTCCCGCCGATCCGCCCCGCGAGCAGGTCGGCCACCATGAAGCCCACGTTGTGCCGGTTCATCGCGTACTCCGGCCCGGGATTGCCGAGACCCACGATCAGCCAGGGGCCGCCCGCGTCGGTCGTCACGTCCATGTCTCCTTGATACGCGCCCTGATAGGGGTCTTGATACGCGCCTCGATACACACCGGCCGCCGCCCCTGGTGGGAACGGCGGCCGGCGGACCGGGACTCCGGGAAAATCAGGCCTCGGTGGTGGCGGCCTCGCTGTCGGCGGCGGCTTCCTCCGCCTGGGCGGCCAGGACCTGGAGGACGACCGCGTCCTCGTCGATCACCAGCGTGGTGCCCTCGGGCAGCGGGATGTCCTTGGCGAGGAGGGAGTCACCGGCAGCCAGGCCCGCGATGGACACGGTGACGGACTCGGGGATGTGGGTGGCCTCGGCCTCGACGGTCAGCGTGCTGAGCACGTGCTCAAGGAGGTAGGCGCCGGGAGCCAGGTCGCCCTCGGTGTGGACGTAGACCTCGACGGTGACCTTCTCGCCGCTCTTCACGGTGAGCAGGTCGACGTGCTCCAGGTAGCCCCTCAGCGGATCGCGCTGCACGGCCTTCGGGATCGCCAGCGCGGTGCGGCCGTCGATGTCCAGGGTGAGCAGGACGTTCGACTTGCGCAGAGCGAGCTGGAGCTCGTGGCCCGGCAGCGTGATGTGGATGGGCTCGGCACCGTGGCCGTAGACGACCGCGGGAACCTTGGCCGCGCGGCGGATGCGGCGGGCGGCGCCCTTGCCGAACTCGGTGCGGGTCTCGGCGGTGAGCTTCACGTCGGACATGCTTTTCACTCCTCGTACGGGTGAGAGACGGACAGGTCACCCGGCCACGAACGGCCTGCTACGAAGAGCGCGTCGATAACGGATCACCGGCCCGCGAACCACACGGGTACGGCCTCCCTCGCCGAGCAACTCCAACAGAGTACTCGGCGAGGGAGGCCGTAGAAAAGTTGATCATGCAGAAGCGATTCAGCAGATCTGGCGGGCAACAAACCCGCAGGCAGAAGACCTGGTGGGCCTACTGGCCTACTGCTCGTCGAACAGGCTCGTCACCGAACCGTCCTCGAACACCTCACGCACCGCACTCGCGATGGTCGGCGCGATCGACAGCACCTTGATCTTGTCCAGGTCGGCGCTCAGCTCACCCGGCGTCGGCAGCGTGTTCGTGAAGATGAACTCACTCACCCGCGAGTTCTTCAGCCGGTCCGCCGCCGGACCCGACAGCACACCGTGCGTCGCCGTCACGATGACGTCCTCCGCACCGTGCGCGAACAGCGCGTCCGCAGCCGCACAGATCGTGCCACCGGTGTCGATCATGTCGTCGACGAGAACACACACGCGACCCTTGACCTCACCCACGACCTCGTGGACGGTTACCTGGTTCGCCACGTCCTTGTCGCGACGCTTGTGCACGATCGCCAGCGGCGCACCCAGCCGGTCGCACCAGCGGTCGGCGACCCGCACCCGGCCCGCGTCCGGCGAGACGACCGTCAGCTTGCTCCTGTCCACCTTGGTGCCCACGTAGTCCGCGAGCAGCGGCAGAGCGAAGAGATGATCGACCGGACCGTCGAAGAAGCCCTGGATCTGGTCCGTGTGCAGATCCACGGTGAGAATGCGGTCCGCGCCCGCCGTCGCCATCAGGTCCGCGACCAGACGCGCCGAGATCGGTTCACGCCCACGGTGCTTCTTGTCCTGCCGCGCGTAACCGTAGAACGGCACGATCACGGTGATGGAGCGGGCCGAAGCGCGCTTCAGCGCGTCGATCATGATCAACTGCTCCATGATCCACTGGTTGATCGGAGCCGTGTGGCTCTGGATCACAAAGCAGTCCGCGCCACGCGCCGACTCCTCGTAACGGACGTAGATCTCGCCGTTCGCGAAGTCGAAGGCCTTCGTCGGCACAACCCCGACCCCCAACTGCTGGGCGACCTCCTGGGCCAGCTCGGGGTGGGCGCGGCCGGAGAAGAACATCATCTTCTTCTTGGGGCCGGTCGTCTTGGTCCCGGTCACAGCACTGTCTCCTCAGAGGTGGTGTCCCAGCCGTGATCAGCCCGGACAGGCCTGCTCAGCTGGGGGTGTGCGGGTGTGCATCTATCACGGTAGCCCGAGTCGGACCGGACTGTTTCCGGTCAGCTTTCGCCGCCCGGCTCCCGGGCAGCCGCCTCGGCAGCCCTCGCCGCCGCACTCCCCGGACGCTTTCGAGCCACCCAGCCCTCGATATTCCGCTGCTGGCCACGGGCCACGGCCAGCGAACCGGGCGGTACGTCCTTCGTGATCACCGAGCCGGCCGCGGTGTAAGCACCGTCCCCGACCGTGACAGGCGCCACAAACATGTTGTCCGAACCCGTCTTGCAGTGCGACCCGACGACGGTGTGATGCTTGTCCTGCCCGTCGTAGTTCACGAACACACTCGCGGCACCGATGTTCGTGTACTCACCGATCGTCGCGTCCCCGACATACGACAGATGCGGCACCTTCGTCCCGTCACCGATCGACGTGTTCTTGGTCTCGACGTACGTACCGATCTTCGACTTCACGCCGAGGCGGGTTCCGGGACGGAGGTAGGCGTACGGCCCCACGAGCGCCTGCGCCCCCACCACGGCACCGTCGGCCACGGTGTTGTCCAGCCGGGCCCCCGCGCCCACCCGGGTGTCCTTCAGCCGCGAGTTGGGCCCCACCTCGGCGCCCTCCGCGAGATGCGTCGCGCCCTGGAGCTGCGTGTTCGGGTGGACGATCGCGTCCTGCTCGAACGTGACCGTCACATCGACCCACGTACTGGCCGGATCGATCACACTCACCCCGGCGAGCATGGCCTCGGTCAGCAGCCGCTCGTTCAGGATCCGACGCGCCTCGGCCAGCTGCACACGGTTGTTGATCCCGGCGATCTCCCGGTGATCGGCGGCCACGGACGCTCCCACCCGATGCCCGGCCTCCCGCAGGATCCCGAGCACGTCGGTGAGGTACTCCTCGCCCTGACTGTTGTTCGTGCGCACCTTCCCCAGCGCGTCCGCGAGCAACTGCCCGTCGAAGGCGAAGACACCGGAGTTGATCTCACGGATCGCCCGCTGCGAGTCGGTCGCGTCCTTGTGCTCCACGATCGCCGTCACGGCCCCGGACGCCGCGTCCCGCACGATCCGCCCGTACCCGGTCGCGTCCGGCACCTCGGCGGTCAGCACGGTCACGGCGTTGCCGTCACCGGAATGGGTGGCGGTGAGGGCGTGGAGCGTGGCTCCGGTGAGCAGCGGGGTGTCGCCACAGACGACCACCACAGTCCCGTCGACGGCCCCACCCAGCTCCTCGAGCCCCATCCGCACGGCGTGACCGGTGCCGTTCTGCTGCGCCTGGAAGGCGGTACGGATACCGGCGCCGGCCTCCGTCAGATGGGCGGTGACCTTCTCACGGGCGTGCCCCACGACGACGACCAGGTTCTCGGGGTCCAACTCACCTGCGGCGGCGAGCACATGACCCACCAGGGAACGGCCACAGAGCTCGTGCAGGACCTTGGGTGTGGCCGACCTCATACGGGTGCCCTCACCCGCTGCGAGTACGACGACGGCGGCGGGGCGATTGGCGCTCACGGGTGGTGCCCTTCGGCTGCGGAGGGGGTGGGGTGGACATCCGCAGGATACCGGGGCGTTTCACGGGGGACATGAGTAAGGGCCCTGACTGGACTGTCAGGGCCCGAACCGAGTATGGCTCCCCTGCCAGGACTTGAACCCGGACATATGGCACCAAAAGCCACAGTGCTGCCAATTACACCACAGGGGAATGGAATCGACTAAACCGGACATTTGGTCAGGTCGCCGAATTGGCACCCACCACTATGCCGTACCAGGCGCCCTCGATGCGACGGTAAAGATCTGCTCCTTGACGCACTCTGATGCCGAGGCACCCTCGGTAGGAGCCTCCCGTGTTCTTGCGCACGGTCGTTGGATTGTGCTTCTTGAGGATGGTCCTGCCCAGGGCTGACGGGTCGATGCCGATGAGGCCGGCCCAGTGGTGTTCGGCGGCGGCGACGTCAGCAGACTCGTGAATCATGACGCGGCAGTGCAGTCGTTCCCGACTTACCTCAAGTAGGTCGAGCCAGGCGAGGAAGACGCTGATCATTCCGGGGTCGCTGTTGACGAACTCCACACACTCGCGGCGGGCGTGTGGCTTGTCCTTGGTCCCCTCGGCCCAATAGAGGGCAACACCTGTAAGGAACAACTCGCGATCCGACAGTCCGCCGACGGCTGTCGCTGCTGCTTGCTTCGTAGCCTCACGCTCCTGCTGTCGGGAGGCTTGCAGTCGAGCGAGTCCCGCGTTCATCCGCTCCCGCTGTTCCTCCGGTGTGCACTTGGGCGCTGGGTGCGGCAAATCCCGCACCCAGAGCGAGACCGAACTTTTCGAGCACCCCAGTTCCGCCTGGATCCGGTTGTAGGTCCAGCCCTGCTTCCGCAGTTCTCGCGCCCTCTCGCGGAGGTCGTCCCTCGCTCGCGGGCGCTTCGTCCATTCCGGGGGTGGCTCGCCCTCGACGAGGCGCTGCAGGACGTCCTTGTTGTGGACCTGGAGCTCGTCACGGATCTGCCGGAGACTCAAGCCCTCCCGCCGCAACTCCACCGCCCGCTCCCGAAGCCTCTCGAAATCCGCGTACTTGCCACATACGTGTTCCATGGGCAAACCCTCCGGGCGGAATCATCGCTTCCGTGGTCGAACGGTGCGCGATTCAGCAGTTCGAGGGATTCTGGTGGGTTTCGCTTCTGTTCGATTGTGGTCACGGCAGCCCGTGTGGTGTAGGCCAGTCGTCGAAACTCGCCGGAAAAGCGGGGGGTGGCGCCCGTAGGCTGGGCGCATGACCACTACGGGGGAAGACCACACCGCGGCCCTGACCGGGCCGTTGTGGTGGGCCCGGTGGCGCAGTGCGGCGTTTGACGTGGGTCTCGCGGTGCTGTCCGCCGGGGAGTGCGCGGCGGAGGGGATCCGGTTCGCCAGGGACTCGGGGATCCCCTTGGCAGCGGGGATCGTGTTCGGGCTTGTCGCCGGGTCCGTGCTGGTGTTGCGGCGGCGGTGGCCGATCGCCGTCGTGCTGGTGTCCATCGCCGTCGCGCCGGCCCAGATGGGCTATCTGATGGGCATCGTCGGGCTGTACACGCTCGCCGCCTCCGAGCTGCCCCGGCGGATCATCGGGGCGTTGGCCGGGATGGCGATGGTGGGGACGCTCATCGTGACGTTCGTGCGGTCGCATCAGGATCTGGCGGACGGGAGTCTGAAGATCGGGGACTGGCTGGTTCCTGTCGTCGCCATCACCACGTCGTTGGGTGTCACCGCGCCGCCGTTGCTTCTCGGGCTGTATGTGGGTGCTCGGCGGCGGCTGATGGAGAGTCTCCGGGAGCGGGCCGACAGTCTGGAGCGGGAGCTGCAGCTGCTGGCCGAGCGGGCCGAGGAGCGGGCGGAGTGGGCGCGGAACGAGGAGCGGACGCGTATCGCGCGGGAGATGCACGACGTCGTGGCGCACAGGGTGAGCCTGATGGTGGTGCATGCCGCGGCGCTGCAGGCCATTGCGCGTAAGGACCCCGAGAAGGCGGTGCGGAATGCCGCCCTGGTGGGGGACATGGGGCGGCAGGCGTTGACCGAGTTGCGGGAGATGCTCGGGGTGCTGCGGTCGGGGGACGGGCTGGAACGGCGGGTGCAGGGCGTGCCGTTGGCGGCGGTGGGTGTGGCCGCGGCTGTGGCTGCTTCCCGTGCTGCTCAGGGCCAGGGCGGTGATGGTGCGGGGGACGGGCCTTGTCTGGCTGAGCTGGAGGAGCTGATCGGGCAGTCGGCGGCTGCCGGGATGGTCGTCGCGCTGTCGGTCGAGGGGGATGCGCGGTTGTACGGCGCGGTGGTGGAGCAGACCGCGTACCGGGTGGTGCAGGAGGCGTTGACGAACGTCCACAAGCATGCGGCGGGTGCGAAGACGCACGTACGGCTGGCTCATCGGGGTGACGAGGTCGCGATGCAGGTGGAGAACGAGCCGCCGCCCGAGCCGTCGTCGGCCTCCGCGGTGCGGTTTCCGTCCGGTGGCAACGGTCTGCTCGGGATGAAGGAGCGGGTTGCCGCGCTGGGCGGGGTGTTCGTGTCCGGGCCGACGGAGGCCGGGGGGTTTCGGGTGTCGGCGGTCATTCCGATCCAGGGCCTGGTCCAACGCGTCGTAGGGCAGTCCTAGGGCCGTTCGGGAGCAGTCTGGAGCAGTCCTAGGGCGCAGTCAGGCGTATGGGTTCCAGGCCGGTGACCAGTGTGGCGAGGGCCTGGTCGATGTCGGCGCCGAGGTACCAGTCGCCGGTGTGGTCGAGGGCGTAGACGCGGCCTTCTGTGTCGATGGCCAGCAGGGACTGGGTCTCGGGTTCCTCGCCGAGGGGGCAGACCTCGGTGTCGAGGGCGCGGCCGAGGTCGGCGAGGGTGCGGGCCATGTGGAGGCCGTGCAGGGGGTCGAGGTGCAGGGCGGTGGGGGCGACCTGGCGGCCGGTGCCGGGGGGTGCGATGTGCAGGCCGCCGAACTCCGCCCAGGCTTCCACGGCGGCCGGGAAGACCGCGTGGCGGTGTCCGGCGGGGGAGATGTGGCCGCGCAGGGTGTCGGCCCAGATCTCGGCCAGTTTTATGTCCCAGCGGCCGGGCTGCCAGCCGGCGGCGCGCAGTGCGGCGTCGACGGCCACGGGGAAGCGGGTGGTGGAGGTGCGGTCGGTGTGCATCTGCCCTTCGATCGTCGAGGTCATGGACCGGCGCGAGCGTGTGCCTGGTGCGGCGCCGTCGTGCGGTGGGGCCTGGGGGAGGGGTGGGGGCGTCAGTCGGTGGTGGCCGACGAGTCGACTACGCGGACGCCGAAGTGGGCGCTGAGCGCTGTGCAGGAGCGGCAGGGTGCGGCGAAACCGCCGTGGAGGGGGTCGCCGTCCTCGCGGATGTGGCGGGTGGTGAGTTTGGCTTGTTTGAGTGTCCTGCGGGCTTCGCCGTTGGTCATGGGTTTGCGGGCGGCGCGTCGGCTGCGGGCCTCGTCGGCGACGGTGATGTGCCGGGATATGAGGAGTGCCTCGGCGCAGCGGCCGGTGGACCGGTCGCGTTGGGTGCTGGCGAGGGTGTCCAGGAAGTCCTGGACGAGTGGGTGCAGGGCGGGTGGCTGGTCGCCGCGTGCGGCGGTGCCGGTGAGGGTCTCGCCGCGTACGGAGAGGGCGGCGGCGACGGTCGGCAGTATGCCGTCGCGGCGGTGGCGGAGGGTGGGGACGCGGGGTGTCTCGTCGGCGCTCCAGCCGACTCGTGGGTCGCCGCCGGGTCTGTGGGCCGTACCGGGTGTTCCGGGTGTTCCTGGCCCCGGTGTTCCCGTGGAGTCTTCCGTCGGCCGTCCTGCCGGCCTTCCTGGCGCTGTCCCCGTTTGTGTCGCGTTCATGATCGTCATCCCCTCCGCTGCCTCCCCCGTGCATCCCCTCGGCGGACCCAGAGTGCCAAATGGCGTGGCTGGTGCGGTAGCTGGGGCGGTGTGACACGCCCGGGCTTCGCCGCTCCGTCACGGCAGGGTGACGGCAGGTCACGGAAGCGGGGGGCCGGTGGCCGGTGCCGGTGACCGGTGTCGGCGTACCGCATAGGCTGTCGGGCAGCCGCGATCCGCAGCACCGTCCGGGTTGCTGTCCGCACTGATGTGCTGACAGGCGGGACGGGGTGATGTGTCGTGACGTGATGTGACAGACGTACTGGTCGTACTGATGTACAGGCCTTACAGGACGCCGCAGGGGGCAACCGCCATGACGACAGGTCGGCTCGGGCAGCGAGCCGTGCCGCCGAACGCGGCCTATGCCGGGCAGGTCGTGCACTTCCCGGATCCGGTACGGGCCACTCGGCATCCGAGAGGGGTGCGGATCGACGAACACGGCTATCCGGACTTCTCGCTCTACGCGCGTGCGGTGGCGGAGATCGCCGAGCCGCCCGAGGGCTTCGGCGTCGACGAGCTTCGGCTGACGGACTACGTGTCGGCGAACGCGGCGCTCGCCGCGTCCGGGCACGAGCTGTGGGACACGATTCCGTCGGTGGCGACTCCGCACGGCTGGACCTGGCACCACGTACCCGGCGGGCGGCGGCTCGAGCTCGTCCCGGTCGAGGTGAAGGCGTTGCTGCGGCATCACGGCGGGATCGCGACGTCGGCCGTCGACCAGTACAAGCGCGGGACGCGGCCCCTGCAGGAGACGCGGCCCGCGCACTTCGCGCTGCCGAGGTCGGCGGTGGCGGTGACCGAGTTGCAGGTGCAGGGCGTCGAGGAGGACCTCGGCTACCGGCTGCCGGGGGCGTACCGGTCGTTCCTGAAGGCGGCGGGCGGGTGCGCGCCGGTGGGCGCGGCGCTCGACGCCGAGCTGGGGCTGCTGCTGGACCAGCCGTTCTTCACGGTGCGGGACGAGGCGGCGGTGAACGACCTCGTGTACCTCAACAAGTGCCTGCGGGATCATCTGACGAAGGACTACCTGTGCGTCGGCTTCGTGCAGGGCGGTCTGCTGGCCGTGAAGGTGAAGGGTGAGCGGCTCGGTTCGGTGTGGTTCAGCGCGTACGACGACGCGCGGGACGTCGATCCGACGTGGCCGCCGGCCGACCGGGTGCAGCGGTTGCTGCTGCCGTGCGGCGACGACTTCGACCAGTTCCTGTCCCGGCTCGCGGGCAATCCGCCGGAGCTGGAGACGGTGGCGAACCTGATGGTGGACGGCGGCTTCGCGCGTGCGGTGCCGGTGCCGTCCCAGGCGTCTTCGGCATCTTCTGCGTCTTCGGTGGGGGAGTGACTGACCGATGGTGACCTTCGCGCAGGCGCAGGAGCGCGCCGAGGAATGGGTCAACGGGGATGTGCCGTCGTACCAGCACCGGGAGGTGCGGGTACGGGAGTTCGAGCTCGGGTTCGTGGTCTGGGCGGAGGACCGCGCCGAGGGTCCGCGTTCGGACGGCGGCGCGCAGCGGCTGGTCCTCGCTCGGGACAGCGGCGAGGCCACGCTGTGGCCCGCCCTGCCGGTCGGCGAGGTGATCCGCCGGTACGAGGAGCAGTACGGCCGTGCGGCCTCCGTCGAGGACGCGGTCCCGGCGCTTCCGGCGCGGGTAGACCTGAACCAGACGTCGTTCCTGCTGACTCCGCCGGAGTGGTTGCAGGAGGCGGCGGACAAGCTGGGGATTCCTGACCGGCGGGCGGATTCGGCCGCGCCCTCGTCGCCCTCTGTTTCCGCGGCCTCTTCGGGCGGCGGGCCGGTGGACTCGGTGCCGCCGGGGGCCACGCCCTGGACCGGGACCGACACGACCAGTGTGGACGCGGGCGAGGACCGTTCCGTGCCGCTGCCGGCGACCGTGTTCGCGCCGCCGCTGGGCGACGACGACCGCGATGACGTGCCGCGTTCCCGGGATGCCTTCAACGGCGGTCCGGGGGGCCCGGGTTACGGGTATCCGCAGGGGGCGGGTGGGCCCTCGTACGGCTACCCGCAGGGTGCGCCCGGTGCGCCGGCCGGCCCTCCGGGGCGTGCGCTCGCGCACAACGCCGGCGAGATCGCCGACGCGGCGACCAGCAAGGCGCCGCCGCCGCGCGGCGCCCGGAGCGCGAGCGCCCCGCCTCCACCGGGTACGCCGGGAACTCCGGGTGCACGTCCGGGAGCCGGGTCGCCTCCGTTGCCTCCGGGGCCCGGTCCCGTGGGCGGGTATGTGCCCACGCAGTTCGTGTCGGCGCTCGGGGCCGAAGGGGTTGACGGTGCGGCGGGGGCTGGTGCTCCGGGCTCTGGCGCCGCTGCCGGTGGGTCTGGCGGCGCGTATCCGGGTGGCGGTCCGCGTCCGCCCGGTGCTCCCAACTCGCCTGCGGGTGCGCCTCCTGGGGGCGTTCATCAGGCCGCGACGATGTTCTCCGGGCCCGCCGGGCCCGACGCGCCTCAGCCTCCGGCGGCTCCCGGGGTCCCGGGTGCGGGCCAGGCGCCGGGCGGGTCCGGTCGGCTTGGCGTGGCCGGTGCTCCTCAGCCTCCCGGCGCGCCGAATCCGCCGGGCGCTCCGTTGCCTCCGGGTCCGCCTGGCGCTCCGGGTGCCCCTGGCGTCCCGAACCGGCCCGGCGTTCCCCACTCGCCCGGGGGTGCCCCTCCGGGTGGTGTCCACCAGGCCGCGACCATGTTCGCCGACCCCCATCAGGGCGGCGCCCCCAACGCGCCTCGGCCGCCGGGCGCCCCGGGTGCTCCCCAGCCTCCGGGTGCCCCCGGCGTACCCGGTGCGTCAGGCGTACCGTCCGCTCCCGGTGCTCCCGGTGCTCCCGGTGCTCCCGGTGTCCCTGGGGCCCCCGGTGCCGTGCACCGCGCCGAGACCATGCTGGCCGGTCCGCCGGTCGGCGGACCCGGCATGCCCCCGCCGCCGCCCCCGCCCGTCGGTGTACCCGGGGCTCCTGCCAGTGGTGGCTCCGGCGCCCCCGGTTTTCCTGGCGCCCCCGGCGCTCAGGGCGTTCCGGGTGCCCACGGTGGTCCTGGCTCGCAAGGTGCCCCCGGCGCATCGGGTGCTCCCGGTTTCCCCGGCGCCCCCGGTACTCAGGGTGCCTACAGTGGCCCTGGCACCCCGGGCATGCCCCCCGGTGCGATGGCCCCGCCCCCCGGTGGCCGGCCGGCACCTGGCATGCACGCACCGGCTGGTCCGCCTGTCCCCGGTATGCCCGCACCCAGCGGGCAGTCCGCTCCCGGCCTGGCGGCCCCCGGTCTCGCGGCGCACGCCCCCGGCTTTCCGCCGCCGCCCGCCCCCAACCTCTCCGCGCCGCCGCCTCCGCCCCCCTCCTACGGCTACCCCCCGCCCGGTCAGCCCACCGTCGGGCCCGGCTATCAGGCCGTTCTCCGCTACCGGGCGCCCGACGGGTCCGAGCAGCAGGTGATCCGGCGGTCCGCGCCCGGGACGCCGCATCCTGAGTGGCAGATCTTCCATGAGCTGCGGGCGATGAACATTCCGCCGGATCAGGTTCTCGAACTCCACACCGAGTTGGAGAGCTGTGAACTGCCGGGTGCCTACTGCGCCCGCATGATCCGCGAGCAGTGGCCGAACGCCCGGATCACCAGCATCGCGCCCTACGGCACCGATCACGCGAGCCGCCAGCAAGGCATGGCCCAACTCCTCGCGCACCAAGGTGAGTTGCACCAGGTGGCGGATGGTCCGGCGCGCCCGGGACCGGTGCGTACGCCGCTGCCGCCCGTGCAGACCGCGCCGCCGATCCCCCCGGAGGGCATCGCGCAGGAGATGGTCGCCGCGTTCGGGCCCGGGGTGTTCCGGTTCGACCAGGCGGCGGTGTCGCGGCAGGGGGTGCCGCCGATCGTGGCGCACACCCTGGTCGTGGCCGGGCTGCCCGCCGACATGGGGCCGTTCTTCTGGGCGCAGGCCCAGCCGGGGCGGCCGGTGCCGACCCTCGCCGAGCTGGCGCAGGAGCGCGGGGTGCGGCCGGCGGCGGACGCCGGGTCGTACCTCGTCATGGGAAGCGACTTCGGCAAGGCGATCTGTGTGCAGTACGGCACGGCGAACATCGTCGCGGTGCCCGTGGAGGCGGGGCCGGGCGGAGCACCCGTACCGCCGCAGTTCGTGAACACGGGGCTGCCCGAGTTCGCGCGCTGTCTCGCGCTGCTCGGCCGTATGTGGCGGCTGCGCTACGGCCTCAACCAGGAGCAGGCGGGCCGCTGGACGGTCGACTTCCAGGCCCAGCTCGCCTCCCTCGACCCGGCGGCGCTCGGCTCCCCGGAGAGCTGGTGGTCGGTGCTGCTGGAGGAGATGTGGGACGGGTTGCTTTGACCCGCTGAGCACAACAGGGAGGGGGCGGGTGGCCGTACGGCCACCCGCCCCCTTCGTCGTACGGGCCGTGACCCGGCCCGGAGTGTCGCGTTAGGCACATTTCATCCCAATCCATCAAGATGTGCGCGAAATCATTACTTCGTACGCGGAGAGGGGTTGCAGTAATGAGCAGCGCAGCGACGTCGCACGGTTTCGTGGCCGGTTTCGGGGCCGGACGGGGGCGCGGATACCGTCCCGACCAGGTCGACGCCTACGCGGCCGCGCTCTCCGCGGGACGGGACTCCGCCTGGGAGCGGGCCGCGCGGCTGACCGTGCTCGCCCGGGACATGGAGGCGGAGTCCGGTCGGCTGAAGGAGGCCGTCGCGCGGCTCGCCCCGCAGACGTACGAGAGTCTTGGTGAACGCGCCCGGCGGCTCTGGGAGTTGGGCGTCGAGGAGGCCGGCGCCGTGCGGGAGCGGGGGCGCGGCGAGGTGCGGCAGCTGATCGAGGCTGCCGAGGTCCGCGCGGACGCCCTGCGGGAGGCGGCGGACGCCGCCGCCGAGACCGTGCGCGGCGAGGCCGAGGAACGTGCCCGGCACCGGCTGCTCGCCGCCCGCGCCGAGGCCGACGAGATCCGGATCGGCGCCCGGCGGGAGGTCAAGGAGGGGCGGGGGGAGGCGCTGGCCGCGCTGCGCGAGATGCGGCTGCGGACCTCCGGGCTGCTCGCCGAGCAGGAGAAGGAGTACGCCGAGCGGTGGGCCGAGCAGGAACGGCTTGCCGCCGAGCGGGAAGTCGCCCTGGAAACAAGGCACATGGAGCGGGTGACGGCTGCCGAGGCCGCGCTGTCCGAGGCGAAGCGGGACTTCGCGGAGGCCGAGGAATCGGTCCGGCGGAGCGACGACGACGCCCGTGTCCGCGCCGCCGAGCTCCTCACCGAGGCCCGCGCCCAGGAGGACCGCATCGCCCGCGAGACCGAGCGCGTGCTGCGGGAGCACGGCGAGGAGTGGGACGACGTCCAGGCCCACATGGACCACGTACGCAGCAGCCTGACCACGCTCACGGGGCGGGCGGCGGCTGCCGAATGAGCGCCTCGCAGGGCGTCGGCTAAGGGCTGTCGAGGACCGGGAAGCGGCGCGGCGCCAGTACCAGCAGCGCCACGAACGCCAGCGCCGCCGCACCCGCCGCCCCGAAGTACACCGCGTGCACCGCCTCCGCGATGGCCCGTCGGGTCGCCTCCGGCGCTGCGCCCGTGCCCAGCGCCCGGGTGACCGAGTCCAGGTCGCTCGCGCCGCCCAGCCGGGACGCGAGTACGCCGTTGGCCACCGCGCCGAACAGGGCGGCGCCGATCGTCTGGCCGGTCTGGCGGCAGAAGAGCACCGACGCCGTCGCCGTGCCGCGTTCCGACCAGCCGACCGTCGACTGGACGCCCACTATCAGGGGGAGTTGGAAGAGGCCCAGGGCGCCGCCGAGCAGCAACATCAGGAGCGTGGGCTGCCAGGGGGAGCCGGGGTAGGGGAGGAAGGGGAACGCCAGGAGGATCAGGGCCGCCGCGCCGATGCCGAGCATCGCCGTGTTCCGGAAGCCGATCCTGCGGTAGACGTGCTGGCTCAGCGCCGCCGACACCGGCCAGCTCAACGTCCATACGGACAGCACGAATCCGGCGGCGATCGGGGCGAGGCCCAGCACCGACTGGGCGTACATCGGCAGGAACACCGTCGGGGCCACCATCAGCAGGCCCAGCGCGCCCAGCGCCAGGTTGACCGCCGCGATCGTGGGGCGCCGCCACACCCACCCTGGGATGATCGGCTCCGCCGCCCGGCGTTCGATCACGACCACGAGGAACACCAGCGCAAGTCCCGTACCGAAGAGGGCGGTTGAGGGCCAGGACAGCCAGGGCCAGGCCACGCCGCCCTGGACGAGGGACGTCAGGAGTACGCCGCCGCACGCGAACACCGCCAGCGCGCCCACCCAGTCGATGCGGGGGCGGGGGCCGGAGGTGTCGCGCTGCGGTTCGTGGAGGTGGCGGGCGAGGAGCCACATCGCCACCGCGCCGACGGGGAGGTTGACGAGGAAGATCCAGCGCCAGCCGGCGTAGGCGGCCAGCACCCCGCCCACCGCAGGGCCCGCCACCGCCGCGGTCGCCCATACCGTCGACAACTTGGCCTGGATCTTGGGGCGTTGTTCGAGTGGGTAGAGGTCGGCGGCCAGTGTCTGGACCGTGCCCTGGAGGGCGCCGCCGCCCAGGCCCTGGATGATCCGGAACGCGATCAGGGCGCCCATGTTCCAGGCCAGCGCGCAGAGGAGGGATCCGAGGAGGAACAGGGCCGCGCCCGCTATGAGCACCGGCTTGCGGCCGAAGGTGTCGGAGAGCTTGCCGTACACCGGGAGGGTGACCGTGACGGCCAGCAGATAGCCCGAGAACAGCCAGGAGAAGACGGAGAAGCCGCCGAGGTCCCCGACGATCTGCGGTACGGCGGTCGCCACGATGGTGGAGTCGAGCGCGGCCAGTGCCATCGCGAGCATCAGGGCCGCGACGACGGCCCCCCGCTTCTCGGTTCCGGCGTGCCGCACCGCGCCGGGTGTCGCGGGTATCGCGGGTTTCGTACGGCGGCTGCTGCTGTCCACCGGGTTCCTTTCCCCCTGCATCTATCTGCCGGCGACCACTCTGCCACTTGACCTTCACGCGGCGGGAGGGTGGAGCGTGGCCGGGGCGGAGGGTGGAGGCAACCCCGAGACCCGCTCCACCGAGGGGTGGACGGCCCCTAGGGGTACCTCCTTACTACGGCTCGGGGAGGGTTCGTCCCGACGGAGGACGAGACCGGGGGTGGGCCGTCCTTAACCTGGCTTTATGCCGCTGGGGACGGCGTTCCTGAACTTCGGGGGTGGGGTTTTCCCCCGCAGAAGACTGCGCTGGGCACCAGAGACCCGGACCCCCTCCCACCAGCAGACTCATGGACATACCGCAGAGCAGCACAGCGCAACGCAGAGCAGAGCAGAACAGCGCACAGCAATGCGGCGCAATGCAGAGCAACACATCGCCAGGGTGTCAGTGCGCTCTCCGCACTGACCGACTTAGGAGACATACCGTGACATCGGCTGTAACCATCACCAGGCACGGGGGCACTGGCGGGCGTACGGCCGTTGCCGCACGGGCACGGCAGGTCGTGAAGGCGTACGGGTCCGGTGAGACCCGCGTCGTCGCCCTGGACACCGTGGATGTGGATATCGCGCGGGGACAGTTCACCGCGATCATGGGTCCCTCCGGGTCCGGCAAGTCCACCCTCATGCACTGCCTCGCCGGCCTCGACACCGTGATCAGTGGCCAGATCTACCTCGACGACACCGAGATCACCGGGCTCAAGGACAAGAAGCTGACGCAACTGCGCCGGGACCGGATCGGGTTCATCTTCCAGGCGTTCAACCTGTTGCCGACGCTCAGCGCGCTGGAGAACATCACGCTTCCCATGGACATCGCGGGCCGTAAGCCGGACAAGGGCTGGCTGGCGCAGGTCGTCGAGACCGTCGGGTTGGCGGACCGGCTCAAGCACCGGCCCAACCAGCTCTCCGGCGGTCAGCAGCAACGCGTCGCCGTGGCAAGGGCGTTGGCCGCGCGGCCCGAGATCATCTTCGGTGACGAGCCGACCGGAAACCTCGACTCCCGTGCGGGCGCCGAGGTGTTGGGCTTCCTGCGCCGCTCGGTGGACGAGCTGGGCCAGACCATCGTGATGGTCACGCACGACCCGGTGGCAGCCTCGTACGCCGACCGCGTGCTGTATCTGGCCGACGGACGGATCGTCGACGAGATGTTCCGGCCGACCGCCGACAGCGTTCTCGACCGTATGCTGTGCCTTTCTGGGGGACGCCCCCAGACCCCCGACTTCGACGCGCGGGGGCGTACGTCATGACTGTGCTCAAGACCTCGATGCGCAACTTCTTCGCGCACAAGGGCCGGATGGCCCTGTCGGCGGTGGCCGTGCTGCTGTCGGTGGCGTTCGTGTGCGGGACCCTCGTCTTCACCGACACCATGAACACGACGTTCGACAAACTCTTCGCGGTCAGCTCCCCCGACGTCACGGTGTCGCCGAAGGCGGCCAAGAGCGACGACACCCCGCAGAACGGGGTTCCGGAGTCGCTGCCGGCCTCCGTGCTGGCGAAGGTGCAGCAGGCTCAGGGCGTCAAGTCGGCCGAGGGCGCGGTCATGTCGATGAACGTGACCGTCGTCGACAGCGACAACAAGAACATGGGGTCCAGTACCGGGGCGCCGACCATCGCGGGCAACTGGACGCGCAACGAGCTGCGTTCGATGGAGATCACCAGCGGTCACGCACCACGCGGGCCCACCGAGGTGATGGTCGACGCGGACACCGCCGACAAGCACCACCTGAAGATGGGTGACGAGCTCCGTACCATCGCGCAGTCCGGTGACATCACCGCGCGGATCGTCGGCATCGCCACCTTCAAGGTGACCAACCCCGGTGCCGCCGTCGTCTACTTGGACACCGCCACCGCGCAGCGCGAACTCCTCGGCGCCACCGGCCGGTTCACCCAGTTCAACGTCACGGCGGCGAGCGGGGTCACCGACACGAGGCTCAAGCAGAACGTCACGCGGGCCCTCACGGACAGCGGCGCGTTCAAGGTGCAGACGCAGAAGGAGTTCGCCGACGAGAACCGTGAGGGCGTCGGCGAGTTCATGAACGTCATCAAGTACGCCATGCTCGGCTTCGCCGGGATCGCGTTCCTGGTCGGCATCTTCCTGATCATCAACACCTTCTCGATGCTGGTCGCCCAGCGGACCCGCGAGATCGGCCTGATGCGGGCGATCGGCTCCTCCCGCGGTCAGGTCAACCGGTCCGTACTCGTGGAGGCGCTGCTGCTCGGCTTCGTCGGATCGATCCTCGGTGTCGGCGCGGGGGTCGGCATCGCGATCGGCCTGATGAAGCTGATGTCGATGGCCGGCATGAACCTCTCCACCGACGACCTCACCATCAAGGCGGCCACCCCGGTGATCGGCCTGGTCCTCGGCGTAGTCGTCACCGTCCTCGCCGCCTACCTCCCCGCCCGCCGCGCCGGCAAGGTCTCGCCGATGGCCGCACTCCGCGACGCCGGCACCCCGGCCGACGGCCACGCGGGCCTCGTACGGGGACTCATCGGCCTGCTTCTGACAGGCGTCGGCGGCTACGCCCTCTACCTGGCCGCCACCGCCGACAAGGCGAGCGACGGTTCACTGGTCCTCGGCGCGGGCGTCGTGCTCACGCTCCTCGGCTTCGTCATCATCGGCCCGCTCCTCGCGGCTGCTGTCGTACGGGTGCTCAGCGCCGTACTGCTGCGAGGCTTCGGCCCCGTCGGCCGGCTCGCCGAGCGCAACGCCCTGCGCAACCCGCGCCGGACCGGTGCCACCGGCGCCGCCCTGATGATCGGCCTGGCCCTGGTCGCCTGCCTCTCGGTGGTCGGCTCGTCGATGGTCGCCTCGGCGACGAGCGAGCTGGACGCGTCGGTCGGCGCGGACTTCATCGTCGAGGGCAACCAGCGGATCGTGCCGCAGGCGGAACAGGCGATGCAGCGCACGCCCGGCCTGACCCACGTCACCCGCTACAAGGAGGTCGAGGTCACCCTGACCCCGCCCGACGGCAGGGCCGAGAAGACCCAGCTGACGGCCGCCGACCCGACGTACGCCTCCGACCTGCGCCGCACCACGATCTCGGGCACGCTGAGCGCCGCGTACGGCAAGGACGCCATGTCGGTGGGCTCCGGGTACGCCAAGGACCACGGGGTGAAGGTCGGCGAGACGATGACCGTCGCCTTCAAGGGCGGCTCGACGGCGAAGCTCAGGGTCGCCGCGATCACGGACGACGACGTGGCGATCGACAAGGGCTCGCAGTACCTGTCCATCGCGACGATGGAGAAGTACCTGCCGGCCGACAAGGTCCCGCCGAACAGCGTGATGTTCGCCTCGGCGAAGAAGGGTGAGGAGAAGGCGGCGTACGCGGCGCTGAAGAAGGCCTTCGACCCCTACCCGCAGTACCAGGTCCGTGACACGACCGACTACAAGCAGGAACTGAAGGACCAGATCGGCCAGCTCCTGAACATGGTCTACGGCCTGCTCGCCCTGGCGATCGTGGTGGCGGTCCTGGGTGTGGTCAACACCCTGGCCCTGTCGGTGGTGGAGCGGACGCGGGAGATCGGCCTGATGCGGGCGATCGGAATGTCGCGGCGCCAGCTGCGCCGGATGATCCGCATGGAGTCGGTGGTGATCGCCCTCTTCGGCGCGCTGCTCGGCCTCGGCCTGGGAATGGGCTGGGGCGCGACGGCCCAGCGACTGCTCGCCCTGGAGGGCCTGAAGGTCCTGGAGATTCCCTGGATGACGATCGGCGGGGTGTTCGTCGGGTCCGCCTTCGTGGGCCTGATCGCGGCACTGGTGCCGGCGTTCAGGGCGGGGCGGATGAATGTGCTGAACGCTATCGCTACGGACTAGACGGACTGGTCCGAGGAGAACCGGGGACCAGGAGGGAAGACGGGGGAACGACGGCCCCGGTGAGCGTTCTCGACGCTCACCGGGGCCGCCTCCTGTCCTGGGCGGGGTCGAGGCGGGCGCTTCGGGTGGGTACGGGGCGCGCGTTCTGCTGGGCAAGCGCGTGCGGAAGCCTCCGCGCGCCCCTGGGCGCCCGGAATCCGGGGCGTGGTTCATGGGTATGTCGCCTACCCGATACAGGGGAGGGGCACGATGACGGGGGCCCGCTGGTCGCGGTTACGGGTGTTCAGGGCGGTACGGCGGTGGCTGCGGCCGGGGCCGGCTTCTCCGGCCCCGCCCCCGGCGGCTCCGAGCCCCGCGCCGCCTCCCGGTCCGTCACCGGCAACACCTCCTGGGCCTGCTCCGATCCCGAGCCCGGCTCCTGCCCCTGCGCCCACGCCCGGTCCCGCCGTTCCATCCCCACCCGCCGCCCGAGTCCCCGGTGCGCGGTTGGACAGGATGCTGTCGGGTTTCGCGGCCGTCCTGGGGCTTGCCACCGTGGCGGTCTCGTATCTCACCGTGCAGGTCGGGTTGGACGTCAGCAGGGAAGCAGGGAAACGGGACCGGGAGACGGTGCTCTCCGAGCACTACAGCGCGGCCGTGGCCCAGCTCGACTCGGACTCCGTCGTCGGGCGGGTCGGCGGAATCCACTCCCTGGAACAGATAGCGAAACCCTTCACCAAAGAGCGGGACGATCCCGCCCAGCGGTACCGGAAAGTCGTACTGGAGATCCTGGGAGCCTTCGTACGGCAGGAGGCACCCGCCGCACCGAAGTCGAAGCCGAAGCCGAAGCCAACGGTGACGGAATGTGAGAAGCCGCGGGGCATCCGGCCGCGCGCCGATGTCCAGGCGGCGATGACGGCCGTCGGGAGGCGTTACGACCCCCAGCCCCAGGATCCCGTCGATGTGCACGGCAGGAATCTCACCGGGGTGGATCTGGGAGGCCGCCGTTTCGACGGCGCGGACTTCGCCGGTGCCAGGCTCGCCCACGGGAGTCTCAAGAAGGTTCACTTCAAGGGCACCGTGCTGAACGGCGCCGACCTCTCCGGAGCCAGCCTCCAGCAGGCGGTTCTGGACGAGGCCAAGCTGGTGCGGGCCGTGCTGTGCGGAGCGGTTCTCGACGGGGCGAAGCTCAACGGGGCCGGCCTCGGGGGTGCGTATCTGACGGACGCCAAGCTCGGCGGCGCCCGCATGCGCGACGCCACTCTGGTGAAGGCGCACCTGGTCGGGGCCCAGCTGAACGACGCGCACTTGGAGAAGTCGCGGGCCGTCCGCGCCGATTTCACGGGAGCGGTACTTTCCGGTGCTCACTTGGAAGGTGCGAATCTCAAGCTCGCCACGTTCACCAGGGCCCAGCTCAATCAGGCGGATCTCGCGGGGGCGGACCTGACCGGAGCAAAGGGCCTCACGATCGAGCAACTGAAGTCGGTGAAGCGAATAACCGGAGACACCCAGTTGCCCGAGCGGTTCACGTGGTCGGCGAAGGGCGGAGTGCGGGAGCGCTGAACTACCGGACCGGGGCATCGCGGAGAGGGAAAGTGGTATGAAGCATTTGATTAAAGTGGCAGGCGTGCCGATTTTATTGTGCGTCGCTGTCTTCCTGGTACTCGAATGGATTGGATCGATCGACTTCATTCGAACCGAGGACCGGCTGCGCATTGTCTCGCTCTCGCCCTCTGCGACGGAAATTCTGTACTCTCTGGGAGCTGGCGTGGATGTGGTCGCTGTCGACCCTTATTCTGATTACCCGGAGGCCGCGCGGAAAAAGAAGGACCAGGATCTCGATGGAGCGAGTCCGGAGGTCAAGGATGTCATGGCGTACGAGCCGGATCTGGTGATCGTGCCCGGATACCAAGGGCCGGAGGGGGAGGAGGCTGTCACGGATCTCCGGGAGCGGAAGGTCGACGTTCTCGTCGACTCCGCCCCGCGAGACCTCGAAGGCGCCTATTTGGCGATCCAGGATTTGGGAGACAAAGTGGACCGCTCGAACGAGGCGCGAAAGGTCGTCGGTTCGATGAAATCAAAAATCGACGAGATCGTGGCAGAAGCGGATGCGGTACGGAAGGAGGCGGAGGGTGAGGGGAAAGGGGGGAGGGATGGGAAATCTAGTTACTATCACGAGGTCGACAGCAACTACATCTCCCTCACCTCCAGGACGTTCGCTGGGTCGATATACTCTCTCTTCGGTCTCGAGAATATCGCGGATCAGTACGAGGAAGCAGGGAACGGCTACCCGACTCTCAAAGCGGCCGAGATCATATCTGCCGACCCCGGCATGATCTTCCTGGTGGACGGGCAGACCCTGGAGACGGTTCGGGCCCGGGCTGGCTGGCACAAGATCAGTGCTGTGCGTGAGGGCAAGGTCGTGGAGCTGAACGGTGATCTCTGCTCGCGCTGGGGACCCCGCCTCGTGGATTTCGTACGGGAAGTATCCGAGATACTCGACGCCGGTTCGTGATGAAATATGCCCTGCGGCTATCGGCCATTTCTGCGATCAGGGGGCGACCATGGATGACAGCGCGGTTGACGGGGCACGGGAACCGGCGGGGCAGGTCGGGCGGCGAGGGCTTCTCAAGGGGGGAGCCGTCGCGGCGGGCGTTCTGGTGGGGATGACTCCGTCGGGCCTGGCATCCGCCGCGGGACCTGCACCCGTACTCCTACCAGGTCCGGAGGTCTTCATGGAGAGCTCAGTGCCCGCGGCGCAGCCCACACCGGCCGTGCTGCGCTCGCGTCAGGAACTCGTCGGGCCGGGAGCCGGAGCCGACCTGCCCATCACGTCCAGTGGCGTCCGCTACAGCATGGCCCAGTCCCTGGCCTGGCTGGACTCCGGGCACTTCGCCGTGGGCCGCTGGGACGGCAGCATGAGCGTCTTCGAGTTCACCGCGTCCACCACTGAAGGCCCGCTCATTCGCGAAGCGGTCAGCAGCCCGGCGTTCCAGGGCGTACGGATGGTGGCGGCCCTTCCCGGCAAGTCGCTCGTCTCGTCGAACGACGACGGTTCGGTGGCGCTCTGGCACGCACTCGGTGGCCGCTGGACCAACCTCGCTCTGGTGGGGACGTATGCGTACGACCCCTCCCTCGGAGCCGCCACCAGCGGATGTGCGGTGGGCGCCAACTCTCTGGTGGTGGGGCACAGCACCGGACGGCTCTCCGTGTGGGCCTACCACCCGGAGCGGCGCCGGCTCACCTTCCTGCGCGTGGTGGACCTGCGCAACCCCCAGCCCGTGAACCCGTGGGGACTGCACGACATCAACGCCGTCGACGTCGACAAGGCGACCGAGTCGACCCGGTCGGCCCGGGTGGTAACGGGCTCCGAGGACGGATACGTCTGCGTGGTGGAGGTCCCGTCCGGCGACGTCCTGTCCCAGCAAGTCTTCAACCCGCGTGCACAGCGCGGCATCAACGATCTCGGCCTGCGGGACGGATCGCTGCTCGTCGCCAACTGTTCAGTCGGGCCGTCGGACTCCAACCTCTGGTACTACACGCTCGACAGGAAGAGGTGGACGTTCGAACTCAGGGACCAGGCCAATCTGATCATCGACACCGGACGGCCGCAGGCCTTCAACTTCAACACCGTCTGGGGGACCTATTCCGGCGGGCCGTGCTGGTTCGCCTCCACGGAGGAAGGTGCCCTGTGGATGGGGACGGCCGGCTCCGGAATCGAGGTCATCGGCCACCGCGCGGTCACCAGCCCGCTCGGCTCCGCGCTGGGGTGGACCGAGCCAGGCAGGCTCGCCATGGTCGCGTACGACCCGTACGAGTTCACCACCTGACGGCTTCACCGTCCGAGGGCCGCACTTCCACTTCCTGAGGGCCTCTTCGGGATACTTCCGGTCCCCGGACACAGCTGGGGCGGGCGTTGTCCACAGGCACGGCGCGGGCGGGCGCGGCGACGTACGCTGGAGACTCCCCGGCCCGTCGTACGAGGTCGGGTGTTCGTGTTGCCCACCCCGGACGGGATACGCCCCTCATGAGCCTGCACGGTCTGCTCGACGTCGTAGTCAAGGACGCCGCCCTCGCGGAAGCGATCAAGGCCGCCGGCGACGGCAACCGTATGCACGTCGACCTGGTCGGACCGCCCGCCGCCCGCCCCTTCGCCGTGGCCGCGCTGGCCCGCGAGTCCGGGCGCCCGGTGCTGGCCGTGACCGCGACCGGCCGTGAGGCCGAGGATCTCGCCGCCGCTCTCAGAACGCTGCTGCCGCCGGACACGGTCGCCGAGTACCCGGCCTGGGAGACCCTCCCGCACGAGCGTCTGTCCCCCCGCAGCGACACCGTGGGCCGCCGCCTCGCCGTACTGCGCCGCCTGACGCACCCCCGCCCCGACGACCCGGAGACCGGCCCGGTGTCGGTCGTCGTGGCCCCCGTGCGTTCCGTACTCCAGCCGCAGGTCAAAGGGCTCGGCGAGCTGGAGCCGGTCGCGCTGCGCACCGGTCGGACCGCCGATCTGGGCGCGGTCGTCGAGGCGCTGGCCGCCGCCGCGTACTCCCGCGTCGAGCTGGTCGAGAAGCGGGGCGAGTTCGCCGTACGCGGCGGCATCCTCGACGTGTTCCCGCCCACCGAGGAGCACCCCCTCCGGGTGGAGTTCTGGGGCGACGACATCGAGGAGATCCGCTACTTCAAGGTCGCCGACCAGCGCTCCCTCGAAGTCGCCGCGCACGGACTGTGGGCGCCGCCCTGCCGCGAGCTGCTGCTCACCGACCAGGTGCGGGAGCGGGCCGCCGCCCTCGCCGAGGCACATCCTGAGCTGGGTGAACTGCTCGGCAAGATCGCCGAGGGGATCGCGGTGGAGGGCATGGAGTCCCTCGCTCCCGTGCTCGTGGACGACATGGAACTGCTGCTCGACGTCCTGCCCAAGGGGTCCATGGCCGTCGTGTGCGACCCGGAGCGGGTGCGGACACGGGCCGCCGACCTGGTGGCGACCAGCCATGAGTTCCTCCAGGCCTCCTGGGCGGCCACCGCGGGCGGCGGTGAGGCGCCCATCGACGTCGGCGCGGCCTCCCTGTGGTCCATCGCCGACGTCCGGGACCGGGCGCGCGAGCTGGACATGATGTGGTGGTCGGTGTCGCCGTTCGCCGCCGACGAGGAACTGGACTCGGACACGCTCAAGCTGGGCATGCACGCGCCCGAGACCTACCGCGGGGACACCGCGAAGGCGCTCGCCGACACCAAGGGCTGGCTCGCGGACGGCTGGCGCACGGTGTTCGTCACGGAGGCGCACGGCCCGGCGGCCCGTACGGTCGAGGTGCTCGGCGGGGAAGGCATCGCGGCCCGCCTGGAAGCCGACCTGACCTCCCTGACCCCCTCTGTCGTGCAGGTGGCGTGCGGCTCGATCGACTTCGGGTTCGTCGACACGAAGCTGAAGCTCGCCGTGCTGACCGAGACCGACCTCACCGGACAGAAGGCCGCCGGCAAGGACGGCGCCCGTATGCCCGCCCGGCGCCGCAAGACCATCGACCCGCTGACCCTCGAAACCGGCGACTACATCGTGCACGAGCAGCACGGTGTGGGCCGGTACGTCGAGATGGTCCAGCGGACCGTGCAGGGCGCGACCCGCGAGTACCTGGTCGTCGAGTACGCGCCCGCCAAGCGCGGCCAGCCCGGCGACCGCCTCTACATTCCCACCGACCAGCTGGAACAGATCACCAAGTACGTCGGCGGCGAGTCACCCACCCTCCACCGGCTCGGCGGCGCCGACTGGACGAAGACCAAGGCGCGCGCCAAGAAGGCCGTCAAGGAGATCGCCGCCGACCTGATCAAGCTGTACAGCGCGCGCATGGCGGCCCCCGGGCACGCCTTCGGGCCCGACACGCCCTGGCAGCGCGAGCTGGAGGACGCCTTCCCGTACGTCGAGACGCCCGACCAGCTGACCACGATCGCCGAGGTCAAGGACGACATGGAGAAGACGGTCCCGATGGACCGCCTGATCTGCGGCGACGTCGGCTACGGCAAGACGGAGATCGCCGTCCGCGCCGCCTTCAAGGCCGTCCAGGACGGCAAGCAGGTCGCCGTCCTCGTCCCCACAACTCTCCTCGTGCAGCAGCACTTCGGCACCTTCGGCGAGCGCTACTCCCAATTCCCGGTCAACGTAAGGGCGTTGAGCCGTTTCCAGTCGGACACCGAGGCGAAGGCCACCCTGGAGGGCCTGCGCGAGGGCTCCGTCGACGTCGTCATCGGCACCCACCGACTCTTCTCCGCCGAGACCAAGTTCAAGGACCTCGGGCTCGTCATCGTCGACGAGGAACAGCGGTTCGGCGTCGAGCACAAGGAACAGCTGAAGAAGCTGCGCGCCAACGTCGACGTGCTGACCATGTCCGCGACGCCCATCCCCCGTACGCTCGAAATGGCGGTCACCGGCATCCGTGAGATGTCGACGATCACCACCCCGCCGGAGGAACGCCACCCGGTGCTGACCTTCGTCGGCCCGTACGAGGAGAAGCAGATCGGCGCCGCGATCCGCCGCGAACTCCTGCGCGAGGGCCAGGTCTTCTACATCCACAACCGTGTCGAGTCCATCGACCGGGCGGCGGCACGGCTGAGGGAGATCGTCCCCGAGGCGCGGATCGCGACCGCCCACGGCCAGATGTCCGAACAGGCCCTTGAGCAGGTCGTCGTCGACTTCTGGGAGAAGCGGTACGACGTCCTGGTGTCGACGACGATCGTCGAGTCCGGCATCGACATCTCCAACGCCAACACCCTCATCGTGGAGCGCGGAGACAACTTCGGCCTTTCCCAACTCCACCAGCTGCGCGGGCGAGTTGGGCGTGGCAGGGAGCGCGGTTACGCGTACTTCCTCTATCCCCCGGAGAAGCCCCTGACCGAGACCGCCCACGAGCGGCTCGCGACCATCGCCCAGCACACCGAGATGGGCGCGGGCATGTACGTCGCCATGAAGGACCTCGAGATCCGCGGCGCCGGAAACCTCCTCGGCGGCGAACAGTCCGGCCACATCGCGGGAGTCGGCTTCGACCTCTACGTACGGATGGTCGGCGAGGCCGTCGCGGACTACCGGGCCTCACTGGAGGGCGGGGTGGAGGAGGAGCCGCCGCTGGAGGTCAAGATCGAGCTCCCGGTCGACGCCCACGTCCCGCACGACTACGCCCCCGGCGAGCGCCTGCGCCTCGCGGCCTACCGTGCCATCGCTGCCGCGAACACCGAGGCCGACATCAAGGCCGTACGGGAGGAACTCGTCGACCGCTACGGCAAGTTGCCCGAGCCGGTCGAGAACCTGCTGCTGGTGGCGGGGCTGCGGATGCTCGCGCGGGCCTGCGGGGTCGGTGACATCGTGCTCCAGGGCGCCAACATCCGCTTCACGCCGGTGGAGTTGAGGGAGTCCCAGGAGCTGCGGCTCAAGCGCCTCTACCCGGGCACGGTCATCAAGCCGACCGCACACCAGATCCTCGTACCGCGCCCCAAGACGGCGAAGGTGGGCGGAAAGCCGGTGGTCGGGCGGGAGTTGCTCGGCTGGACCGGGGAGTTCCTGACTTCGATCCTGGGATCGTGAGCGCGTAGGAAGTAGGAAGCGGGAAGTAGGAAACGAGAAGCAGGAAGCGACAAGACGAAGCCGCCCGCGGCCCGTTGGGGGTCGTGGGCGGCTTCTCATTTCTGTCCCAGGTTCTGCCCAGGCTCTTGTCCCAGGTTCTTGTCGCAGGCTTCAGGGACCTCCGGGGCTACGGCTGTTCGGGCCTGTCGCGATCACGGTCCATGCCCATCGCGCCCTCGATCCGCTGCTGCGCGTCGTCGACCTGGCTCGTGTACTTGTCGCCCGTCTTCTCGTTGACCTTCTTTTCCGCGGTGTCGGAGAGCTTCTGTCCCGTCTTGCCGCGCATCTGGTCCTTGAACTTGTCGAGGATGCCCATCCAGAGCTCCTTCCGGAGGTGAGTCTGCAACGACGATACGCCCGGTATGCGGAATACGCCCCTTGAGTGCCGGTGGGCGCCCCTGTAGTGGGGAGAGGCCGGCCGATAGCCTGGCGACCGGCGGAATATTGCGGGCGGGCGCGGGAACTGGCAGTAGCGGGCGGGGACGGGAACTGGCAGTGAACGGGCAGTAGGGGAGGAACCCAACGTGGTGTGTCTGAGGGGTGGGGGCGTCGCCGCCGTCGTACTCGTGATGGTGTTCGGCGTCGGCGGGTGCAAGGGCGAGAGCCTGGGGTCGGCCGGGCCCGAGGAGAGCGCGAGCGGCGCGGCAGGCGGGGGAGGCGGTGGCGGGGGTGCGGCGCTCGCGGCTGTCGACTCGCTGACCGTGAAAGGGCGGGCGCCCAAGACGGGATACGCCCGCGACCGGTTCGGCACCGCGTGGGCGGACACCGACTCCAACAAGTGCGACACCCGCGACGACATCCTCAAACGGGACCTGGTCGACGTGCGGTTCCGCAGCGGCGGCTGCAAGGTGTCGGCGGGGAAACTGGATCCGGACCCCTACAGCGGCAAGGACGTGGCGTTCACGCGGGGCCGCAGCGAGGTCGACATAGACCACATCGTCGCGCTCTCGGACGCCTGGCAGAAGGGCGCCAAGTACTGGGACGCCAGCAAACGCATAGCGCTGGCCAACGACCCGCTCAACCTCCGCGCCGTCGACGCGAGCACCAACCGCAGCAAGGGTGACGGCGACACGGCGACCTGGCTGCCGCCGAACAAGGCGTACCGCTGCACGTATGTCGCCAACCAGGTCGCCGTGAAGAAGAAGTACGAACTGTGGGTCACGGAGGCGGAGAAGACCGCGATGAAGAAGGTGCTGTCGGGGTGCGACGGGCAGAAGTTGCCGGCCGGCGGCAACCCGACGGAGGCACCCGCGCGGTTCCACGCGAGCTGAGTTTCTTTGCCGGGTTGCCGGGTTGCCTGGGGGTGGTGAACCGGCGTTGGTGTGGGCGCCTGCTGGGGGCTGCCGCGCCCAGACCTCCGCTCCGGCCCTGAACGGGCCTTGTCCTCAATCGCCGGACGGGCTGGAGGGTGCCGGACGGCCTGGAGGGTGTCGGCCGGGCTGAAATGGTGCGGCCGGGGCTTGATGATGCGGGCCAAGGCGTGATGGTGCCGCCCGGGGCTGGGGTGCGGCGCGCGATCCGGCTACCGTCTCGCCCATGGAGCTGAAGGTCTCGTCCCTCGCCGAGCGCCCCGAGATGTATCGACAGGTCGTCGAAATGCCCGACACCTGGCCCGAGTTGATGCTGCACGACTTCACAGGCAATGCCCACTACGGCCGGATCGCCACCGAACTCCCGGAGTACGTCCTGTTCGCCGAGGACGAGCGGGGCGAGGCCGTCGCGCACGCCTACAGCGTGCCCTTCGCGCTCGCCGCCGAGGGGCGGGGCGGCCGGGGCGGGGGCGAACTGCCCGCCCGTGGCTGGGACCAGGTCCTGGTGTGGGCGTTCCAGGACCTGCGCGCCGGTACCCGTCCGGACACGGTGAGCGCGATCTCGATCGTCGTCTCCCCGCACGCACAGGGCACGGGACTGTCCGGACGTATGCTCGCGGCGATGCGGGACAACGCCGCCGCCCACGGTTTCCACGAGGTCGTCGCCCCGGTGCGGCCCAGCGCCAAGCACCTGGAGCCGCGGACACCGATCACCGAGTACGCCTACCGGGTGCGCGAGGACGGCCTGCCCCACGACCCCTGGCTGCGCGTGCACGCCCGGGCCGGCGCCACGATTGTCGCCGTGGCGCCTGCGTCGATGTGCGTCGCGGCCTCGCTGGAGGAGTGGCGCGCCTGGACGGGGCTGCCCTTCGATCGCGACGGCGAGGTGGAGGTGCCGGGTGCGCTGGTACCCGTGCGGTGCGACCTGGAACACGGGTACGGAGTCTACGTCGAGCCCAACGTGTGGATGCGGCATACCTTGTGACCGGCGTTCCGGCCCTCCGGTGTCGGGCCCTCCGGTGTCCGGCGGCCGGGCTCAGCCGCCCAGCGCGTCCAGGTCGAGGATCTCGCCGCTGGGCTTCCGGGCCGAGACGGGCTTGTCGTAGTCGCTGAAGACGATGCTCCCCGGGTCTTTCGCGGACTTGCTGTCGACCCGCAGGAGACAGCCTTCGACGAGGCTTCGCTCTGCGCCCGCAGGAACTTCTCGTCGTACTTCATTTGAAGTGTTCTCCTGGCTGTGGCCGGGAGATTCCTGCTTACCTTGCGGCAGCGGGCTTGACGCGCTTCGCGCGCCTGACGACTGCCCTCCCGGCAGCCGGGATGAGCGCGTGGCCCATCCGGTACAGGTGATGGATGTTGCGGGCCGCGTTCCAGTCGGCGTTGCCCGACCATCCGCAGCCGATGTTCTTGCACACGAACAGGGCCTGGGTCTCCCGGCTGCCGGGGGTGCTGAAACCGCACAGCGAGCAGCGCCGGGAGGTTCCGGGGGCGGGGACCTTGTGCAGGGTGCCGCCGTACCTGGCGGTCTTGTACGTCAGCATCGTCATGGTGCGGCCCCATGCCTCCTGGCTGATGGAGCGGTTCAAACCGGACTTTCGGGCGACGTTCCTCCCGGGCTCCTGGACGGTGCCCCTGGCGGACTTGACCATGTTCGTGATCTGCAAATGCTCCACCACGACGGTGCCGTACTGCTTGGCGATGGCGGTGGTGGTCTTGTGCTGCCAGTCAACGGCTCGGCGCGTGGCTGTTGCGCGGAGTTGCTTGATCTGGTCGTAGGTATGCCGGAGTCGGCGTGAGGTCTTCTCGCCCGGTTTGCGGTGCGTCTTGCGCTGGGCGGCTCGCTGCTCCAGGCGGAGCAGTTTGGCCTTCTCCTCGGGGTTCAGCCACTTGTCGCGGTCGGCTTTCCCCTCGGAGGTGTAGGCGGGGCGGCTGTGGTCCTGGTGGTTACCGTCGGAGAGGGCGAGGGGTAGGTTCACCCCGGCGTCGATGCCCACTTCCGGGCCGGTGTGCAGCGCGGGGGTGGTTTCGAGGGTCTGGACGCGAAAGGAGATGTGCCAGCCGAGCGCGTCCTTGACCAGCCGGGCCCCGGTGATCCGGTTGTCGGCGTTCGCCTGCTTGCCCACCGGGAGGTCTTTGGTCCAGCGGAACCGGACACGGCCGATCTTGGGGATGTTGACCATGCCCCACCGACGGTGCACACGGGTGATGTTCAGGTCCCGGCCCTGCGGAATGTCCACGGACATGAGAGACCGGATACGAGACTTGAAGTTCGGAGCCTCGGCGCGGCCGTCCCAACAGTTCTTCCACGCCTGAAAGTACGCCTTGAGTACCGCCTGCGCGGCTTGCGCGGGCAGTGCGGCCAGCCAGTCGATCTCCTTTCGGGCCTGACGGATCGCCGCGTCGGCGGTGGCGAGGAATCTGCGGTCCTTTGCGAGCATCGTCCACCAGTCGTGCAGCAGGTTCCACGTCGTGCGGGCCGCGTGCGCCTGGTCGTCCATGAGCCGGATCTGCGTAGGCGTCAGCGCCAGCCGGGCACGATGCCCGAACTGCCGTTTTACCTCCACGAGTTCATCGCTCACTCGATCACCGTAGCATTCGGTTTATGTCACCCAGGTGGGAACCAAATCGCGATGTCAGAACCGGTCGTCATGTGGTCAACAACCTTCATGTTCATTTGGTTTTTGTCACGAAGTACCGGAATGGAGCGCTCACCGAGGCCATGCTCAGCAGGTGCGAGGAGATCATGCGGGAGGTCTGCGCCGACTTCGAGGCTGAACTGAAGCAGTTCGGCGGCGAGGAGGACCATGTCCGCCTGTTGGTGCAGTACCCGCCCAAGGTCCAGCTCTCCAAGCTGGTCAACTCCCTCAAGGGCGTCAGCTCCCGCTACCTTCGGAAGGAGTACAGCGCACATGTCCGTCGGCACCTGTGGAGCGGCCACTTCTGGTCCGGCTCCTACTTCGCCGGGTCCTGTGGCGGCGCGCCACTCACCACCGTGCGCCAGTACATCGAAAACCAGCAGCGCCCCGTGTAGACGGGAAGGTGCTGCTCGTCGATGCCGGAACCGTCGCCGAACACACCGGGCGCGACGGGCTCGACCGGGAGGCCGTGCGCACCGCCGTCCTCGACGCCTGGCGGCCCTTCGAGCGGGCCGGTACCGCGGCCGGGCAGCCGGGGCTGGCGAGCTCGGTGCCGGTCATCGAACTCCTCGACGACGTCGACCTCGCCCCGGCTCACCATCTCCCGCCCGCCACCGAGGGCGATGGCGAACACCTGAGCGCTGTACGGCGCTCAGCGGTTGACTTGGGGCCGAGGGTGCGTATCCGAGTGCACGGGGGCGGGTGCGGCTGCGTGCAACTACGTATCAAGTGATGAGCACGACAACGGTTCGGTACAACCCGGACCCGTTGTCGGTGTCGGCCTATACGCTCGAACCCCGACACCGAACCTGTCACTCGTACGTCCGTCCCCGTCGGCACAACCCGGTCCAGGAGCAGTCATGTACGGCCCCGGCGCGCCGCCGCCCACCAGCAACGCGGGCACCGTCATCACCCTGCGCGTGCTGATCGCCGCCGCCGGGTTCCTCTCGTGCGGCCTCTTCGCGTGCCTGCCACTGTTCCGGGTCGCCTTCCTGCGCGGCCGGTGGTTCAACTGGGTGGCCGCCTGGGTGAGTCTGCCGCTGTCCATCACGTGCTTCGCGGTGGTCGGCGCGGTGGCGGAGAACAACGTCAAAGGCGACTACGCCCTCGGCACCGTGATGATCCTGGGCGCCCTGAGCAGCGCCTACTTCCTGGTCATGGACATACGGCAGGACAACCCCCAACGCCAGTACGCCGGTTACGCGCCGGACCGGGCCGCGACCGTGCCCCCCGGGTACGGTTATCCGCCCCCGTCGCCGTACGCGAACATGCGGACCGGGCCCCAGCAGCCCCCCATGCCTCACACGCCGATACCCCAGCCCCAGGATCAGGTACCCCGGCCACCCGCGGCCCAGAGCTCCGTACCGACCCCGCCGCAGCGCCCCGCGCCCGCCCGTATCGACCAGGTGCGCGCCGAACTCGACGAGCTCAGCGACTACCTGCGCAAGCACGACAGCAACGGCAGCGGCAACGGCACCCCCAACCCCAACCCCAACAGCAGCCACGAGGGCGGACGGTGAGTGTGGCGACGGGCCGCGTCATCGCCGACCGGTACGAACTGTCCACGCTCATCGGACAGGGCGGCATGGGCCAGGTGTGGACGGCGTACGACCAACGGCTCGACCGGCGCGTCGCGGTCAAGCTGCTGCGCCCGGACAAGGTCGCCGGCCAGGAGGCGGACGAACTGCGCCGCCGCTTCGTGCGCGAGTGCCGGGTGACCGCGCAGGTCGACCACCCCGGGCTCGTCACGGTCCACGACGCGGGCAGCGAGGGCGAGGAGCTGTTCCTCGTCATGCAGTACGTCGACGGCGCCGACCTCTCCGACCACCTCGCCGAACACGACCCCTACCCCTGGCAGTGGGCGGTCGCCGTAGCCGCGCAACTGTGCGCCGTGCTGAGCGCCGTGCACGCCGTGCCGATCGTCCACCGCGACCTCAAGCCGCGCAACGTGATGGTGAAGCAGGACGGCACGGTCACCGTCCTCGACCTGGGCGTCGCCTCCGTCATGGACACGGACACGACCCGCCTCACGCACACCGGTTCGCCCATCGGCTCGCCCGCCTACATGGCGCCCGAGCAGGCGATGGGCGGCGCGGTCGGCCCATACACGGACCTGTACGCACTCGGCGTACTCCTCCACGAACTCCTCAGCGGGGACGTGCCGTTCTCCGGCTCGACGGCCCTCGGCGTGCTGCACCGGCACCTGTACGAGCCCCCGCTGCCCGTGCGCCGCCTCAGACCCGAGGTGCCCGAGTCGCTGGAAGCGCTCGTCCTGCGGCTGCTCGCCAAGGACCCGCAGCACCGGCCCGCCTCCGCGCAGGAGGTGTACGAGCACCTGGCGCTGCTCCTCCCGGAACGTGGGATGCCCACGGGGGCGCCCCTGGACCCCACGCGCCCCTTCCTGCGCCCGCACGCCCCCTGGCCGGACCGCGCCCGCACCCCCGCAGCCCAGCCGACGGCAGCCCCGGTGGTCGAGAGACCCGACGTCGCCAGAGCTGTCGACGAGGTCAAACGCCTCCTCGGCGAGGGCCGGATCACCCAGGCCGTCGACATCCTCGGCGGGATCCTGCCCGCCGCCGCCGAACAGCACGGCGAGCACTCCCCGGTCGTCCGCACCCTCCGCAAGCAGTACGCGGCCACCCTCATGGACGACGGCCAGTACCGCCGCGCCCTGCCCGAACTGCGCCGCCTCGCCGACGAACGCGCCACCGGGTCCGGCCAGGCCGACCCCCAGGCACTGCGCTTCCGCTACGAGGCCGCCCAGTGCCTCGAACAACTCGGCGAACCCGCGGCGGCCCTCGCCGAGTACCGCGCCCTGCTGCCGTACTACGAGAACCAGTACGTCGCCGGCGACCCCGAACTCGCCCTCGACGTCCGCCGCCGCATCGGCCACCTCCTCCTCGCCCTCGGCGACCGCACCGCCGCCCGGGACACCCTCGCCCGCCTCCTCCACGACGTGGACCGCCTGCGCGGCCCCGGGCACCCGCTGGCGGCGGAGATCCGACGGACCCTGGAGTGGCTGGGACAGGTGCGCGGCTAGTGTTTGCGGTGGCTTGAGGGAATCTTGTGGGTCTCCGGGGCCGATGTTTCCCGAACACGGGAACGGCACCGGCTCCGTTGCGACCTGCTTCCGTGTCACCGAACCAAGGGGGAGAGCTACGTGGTGTCCAGTCACCGGCAGTCCAAGAAGCGCAGGTACATCACCTGGGCGGTGGCCGGGACGGCCGTCGTCGCCGGGGCCGGGCTCGCCGCGCAGTCCTCGATGGCCGCCACCACCTGGCCCGCCCAGCGCACCTACACCGGTCGCGCGTTCGACACCTGCACCGCGCCCTCCCTCGCTGCGATGAAGGCCTGGCGCACCAACAACTTCTACGGCGCCGCCGCCGTCTACATAGGCGGCAAGAACCGCGGCTGCGCCCAGCCCAACCTCACCGCGTCCTGGGTGAAGTCGGTCAGCACGCAGGGCTGGAAACTCATCCCCCTGTACGTCGGCGCCCAGCCGTTCTGCCAGACCGGCTCCAGCCCCGAGAAGCTCACCGCCGCCACGGCCGCCTCCCTCGGCGCGAAGGACGCGGCGGACGCGGTGACCAAGGCGTCGGCGCTCGGGATGAAGGCCGGCAGCCCGGTCTACCTCGACATGGAGTCGTACGACATCACGAACAAGGCGTGCAACGACGCCGTACTGACGTACGTACGCGCCTTCGGCAAGGCCCTCCAGGCCAAGACGTACCGCACCGGTTACTACGGCTTCACCAGCTCCAGCGCGAAGGCGATAGCCGAGGCCACCGACCGCACCAACCTGCCGGGCAACATGTGGTACGCGCTGTGGGACCAGCAGAACACCACCACCGCGGACTGGCCCTTCGCCGCCACTCAGTGGACCAACCACAGCCGGGCCCACCAGTACATGGTCAACAGCAAGGAGAAGCGCGGCGGTTACACGATCACCGTGGACCGCAACGCGTGGGACGCACCGGTGGCCATCACCGGCTGAGGCCGCCAGGCCGGGCATGGCGGGCACGGCGGGCATGGCGGTGCCCGAAGTCCCGGTGAATCGTTGGTCGAATGGCTTGGCCGGAGCCAGGCCACTGCCTACCATCGATCATCGCAAGACTTTGTGCGCCCGCCCGTCGCCCGACCACCGCCCCTCAACGAGGCGCTTCGCGCCGCACCAGCTGGTCTGCACAATCTCCTCAGGAGGCTTCCTTGCACCGCCGTCGTCGCACCGCGCTGTTCCTGTCCGCCGCGATCGTCGCGGCGGCCCCTCTCCTCACCGCCTGCGGAAACGACGCGCATCCCGGCGCGGCGGCCGTCGTCGGCGGGCAGCGGATCACGGTCGCGCAACTGGAGAGCAGGGTGAACGAGGTACGCGCGGCGCAGCGGGCGGCCACCCCGGACCAGGCCCAGTACGCGCAGACCGTCGCCAGAACGGCCAGCCTCACCCGCGACACCCTGCACACGCTGGTCCTCGACCGCGTCCTGAACCAGGCCGCGAAGGACGCGGGCGTGACCGTGACCCGCAAGGACGTCCAGACCCTGCGTGCCTCCCTGGAACAGCAGGCGGGCAGCGCGAAGGCGCTGGCGGACGCCTGGCTCCAGCAGTACGGCGTCGCCCCGGCCCGCCTCGACGACAGCCTGCACACCGAGATCGTGGCCCAGAAACTGGCAGCCGCGCTCGGCGCCGACATGAACACACCCGACGGCCAGGCAACGTTCTGGAAGGCGATGTCCGACGCCTCGAAGACCCTCGACGTCGACCTCAACCCGCGCTACGGCAGCTGGGACGTCCAGAAGAGCAGCCGCGTCGACGCCAAGACACCCTGGGTACGGGAGATCACGGCGTCGCAGACGGCCGAGGGGACGGCGTAACGGCCAGGGCGTAGCAGCCACGGCGTAACGGTTGTCCGCACGGGTGTCCGGGTTTACGGGCGCCTGTGTGCACAGGGGCGTGCTGGCCTGTGGACAACCGGTGGGGCTGTCGGTGGTGTGGGTTACGTTCGAAGGGTGAACGCAACCAGCGGCTTCGAGACCGCTCCGGAGACGGAGACCGACCCCGGTCGTGTCGTCCTGCTCACCACCAGCCACCGCGTCGCGCCCGGCCTGCTGTCCTGGCCCGCCTGGCAGGTGCTGCACACGGCCGACCGGGTGCTGTGCGCGGACGGTACGCATCCGCAGCTGCCGTATCTGCGGGACGCCGGCATAACTGTCGAGGAGACCTCCCCGACCGCCGAGGACCTGATCGGCACCTGCGCCGGCGGCCGGACGGCCGTGGTCGTGACGACCGGCGAGGGCGACCCGGCACTCACCGACGGCCTGTCACGCCTCGCCGGTTCAGGCCGCGTACGGATGCCTGACCTGGAACTCCTCCCCGCCTCCTACGACCTGCCCGGCGCCCGCCTCCTCGACCTCGTGCAGGTCATGGACCGCATCCGCCTGGAGTGCCCGTGGTCGTCCAGACAGACCCACAAGGGCCTGGCGAAGTACGGGCTTGAGGAGGCGTACGAACTCGTCGAGGCGATCGAGGAGGGCGACCGGGACGAACTGCGCGAGGAGCTGGGGGACGTCCTGCTCCAGGTCGTCTTCCACGCGCGCATCGCCGAGGAGGGCAGCGAGGAGGACGGCGAGGAGGGCACAGCCCCGTTCTCGATCGACGACGTGGCGGCCGGCATCGTCACGAAGCTGATCCACCGCCACCCGCACGTCTTCGGCGACGAGACGGCGTCCACACCGGAGGACGTCAAGGAGCACTGGCTGCGCACCAAGGCGGTCGAGAAGCAGCGGGAGTCGGTGACGGACGGCGTGCCCCTGGGCCAGCCGGGCCTCGCACTGGCCGCGAAGCTGGCGTCCCGGGTACACACGGCGGGCCTGCACGTCCCGCTGCCGCAGGGCGAGGGCATCGGATACGAACTGCTGGAGATGGCGGTACGGGCGGAGCGCGAGGGCGTGGACCCGGAGGCGGCACTGCGGGCCGCCGCGCGGGCTTATCGGGATGCGGTGCGGGTGAAGGAGGGGACGGCGGAGGTGGCTGGGGAGGGGCGCTGAGCTGAGCCGGGTCCGGGGCTCAGTACCGTTGTCCCAGGGCTAGCTAGTGCTGAGGCGTGCAGCGTGCCTGGAACAGAAGTTGGATCAGCTGGCGGCCGAGGGTGCCAGGACGCTGGTCAACGGGCTCAAGTCGGCGGAGTGGGCGCGGGTACGGTACCGGTTCGTGGAGTGGTTCGCGTTGCGTGGGCAGGACGACTGCGTCCATGACCTCAAGCGTCTGCCAGGGCCGATAGGCCAGGGCGCGGATCGCATCGGATGCACCGAAAAGCTGAGAGCTAGGTGTTGCCGGCCATGAGGTTGGTGGCGCTGCTCGCCGGTGTTGACCTTCGAGTTGGTTGAAGCTCAATGATGGCGAGGTGCCAAATTCTGAGCTGATGCCGATCGGGGTCTTCGCCCAACGCAGTGGCTTGACCTCAAGCGCGTTGCGGTTCTACGCAGACTCCGGGCTGCTGAATCCCACCGAGGTCGACCCGGTCTCGGGCTACCGCTACTACAGCGCTGACCAGGTGGCGCGGGCGACCATGCTGCGTCAGCTCCGCGAGATCGCTATGCCCCTCGCTGTTGTCGAGGCTGTCCTCGAAGCCAGGGCTGACGAGGCATCCCGGCTCCTGGACGAGCATGTCGCGAAGGTCGTTGGGGACGCGGTAGCGGCGCAGCAGAAGGCTGCAGTCATCAAGTCCGTACTCGGCGACGTGTCAAGTCTGCCGATTGTTGTGCTGAAGGGTCCTGTGCTGGCGAATGCGGTCGAACAGGTCCTGACCGCGACCGCACGTGAGCCGGGGATGCCGGTACTCGCCGGCCTGTGCATCGAGGCGAGTCATGAGGCGGTCACCCTGACCGCTACTGACCGATACCGGCTCTCCACACGAACCCTGGTACCGGCTGAACCACCGAGGCAGACGTGGGTCGGCACGGTCGACGGCGACGAGCTGCGGGCCGCGATCGCCGAAATCCGCCGCAGCGCGCTGGTGCGACTCGAAGCGGTGGTGCACGGAATCTGGCTCCGAATGGAAGACCGGGAGGACCGGTATTGCCGGTTGCTGTCCGAGGAGTTTCCCGACTACCGGCTGATGCTCGCGTCACTTAGCGAGGTCACCACCCGTGTGACAGTCTCGAAGGAGCTGCTCCTGCGGGCCCTGGAAGACCACCCCGGCGATCGCATCGCGCTGCACGTTACCGACCACGGAATGAACGTCCGGTCAGCGGATGACGAACACCCGGACATCCCGCTCCCGGCCACCGCGACAGGGCAGTCCCTACAGACCTGGTTCGAGCTGACGACGCTCTATCCCGCCGTGAGCACCGCGATCGGCCCCGACGTGATGCTCGACCTGAGAGGGCACGACCAGCCCGTCACGATCCGCTCCGCCGATCGCGGCGATCTCACCACCTTGGCCATGCCCATCAAATCCGACCACCGTTCCGTCTGAACACGACGACGAGGAATGTTCTATGACCGCCGCACCCGCCAGCCCCGACTCGACCATGGAAGCCATCGGCGAAGCCGTCACCAAAGGCCGAGCTGGCGATATCGCTTCCGCCCGCCAAAAACTCCTGAATCTGTGGGCCGTGCTCGGTGTCACCGGCGACCCGCTGCACCGTTGCTCGCTCGCTCACTACCTCGCAGATTTCTACGAAGATCCCGCCCAGGCGCTGGCCTGGGACGTCAGGGCCCTGGATGCTGCCGACGCGGTGACCGAGCAGCGCGTCCAAAAGCACCACGCCAGCCTCCACATCGCCGGCTTCTACCCCTCCCTGCACCTCAACCTTGCCGACAACTACCGCCGACTCGGCTCCTTCGAAGCCGCCACCGAGCACATCACCGCCGCCAAAGCGCAGGCCCCCAACCTTCCTGAGGATCCCTACGGTGACCTGCTTCGTGGCGCCATCCAAGAGGTCGCCGAGGCCATCGCCGGACGGGACCGCGCACGGCGAGCATCTGCACCCGGTTCTCCTGCGTGACGCACAAGGACACACCCCTCTGTGGAGGGGCGACGTCGCCCCATCGAGCGCTGCCGCACGAGACCGATCGCCCACGTCGCAGCCGAGACGAGGATCTCCCGGGCGTGCGCATCAAAGTGGGGCAACCGATACCGGTGCCATGGCGAACTTGGGCTGGAGGACCGCTCTTCCACGCCACCATCAGCCCACCGCGACGCCGTCGCGCATCGCTGATGAGGACACGGAAACCCCGTTCTCCATCGACGACGTGGCGGCCAGCATCATCACCGAACTGATCCACCGCCACCCACACGGCTCCGGCGACGAGAACGCGTCCATGCCGGAGGAGGTCAAGGAGCGTGAGCTGTGTCCTCCCAGGTATCCCACGCGAGGACTTGGACGACGTCCTGATCCACACCCCTCAATCGGCCGTGAACTCCACCGGGAGGTTCCGCAGCCCGCGCATGATCAGGCCGCCTCGCCAGCGCAGGTCCGCAGGGTCAGCGGCAAGTCGCATATCGGGCAGACGGCGCAGCAAAGTAGCCAGCGCAGTGCGGCCTTCGAGGCGGGCGAGCGGGGCGCCGATGCAGTAGTGGATGCCGTGTCCGTAGCCGAGATGCTGGTTGTCCCTGCGGGAGAGGTCGAGCGTGTCCGGCTCGTCGAAGCGGGCAGGATCACGGTCGGCAGCAGCAAGGACCACGAGCACAGGATCACCTGAGGCGATCCGTTGGTCGCCCACTTCGAGGGGTTCGGTTGCGTAGCGCCAGGTGGCCAGCTCGACGGCGCCGTCGTAACGGAGAAGCTCTTCGACTGCGGTGGCGAGCAGTTCCTGTTCGCCACGGTCGATCGACTTCTGCAGTTGTGCCCGCTGTTGTGGGTTGCGCAGCAGCGCGTATGTGCCGTTGCCGATCAAGTTGATAACAGTCTCAAAACCAGCGAACAGTAGTACGAAACACATGGCTGCGGCCTCGTTTTCGGTGAGGTGTTCGCCGTGGTCGGAGGAGCGAATGAGCCCGGAAATGAGGTCCTCGTCGGGACCGGGACAGTCCGGGAGCGACTCCCGTTTGCGGTGGATCAGTTCAGCGAGATACCCGCGCATCTTCTTCACGGACCGTGCGACGCCGCCCCTCGGCCCGCCCCCGTGCCGGATCATCATCCCCGCCCAGTCCCGGAAGTCGTCCTGGTCCTCGCGGGGGACTCCGAGCAGGTCGCAGATGGCGTAGATGGGGAGAGGGAACGCGAAGTCGTGGATGAGGTCGGCGCTTCCGGTATGCGCGAACTGGTCGATGAGATGATCGGTCAACTCTTGGACGCGGGGCGCGAACTCGGCCACTCGACGGGGAGTGAACGCTTTGGAGACAAGGCGGCGGAGCCGTGTGTGGTCCGGCGGATCGATGTTGAGAAGATGGGTCATGAGGTTGGCGCTGCGCTCGCCAGGGATGCCCGTCTTGCTCTTGCCCTGGGCGCCTTCGGAATGGTGGACGGGATTCTTGGACAGGCGCTGGTCGGCGAGCGCCTGCTTGGCGTCCGTGTACCGGGTGACCAGCCAGGCCTCCACGCCGCTGGGGAGCGTGGTGCGGTGCACAGGCGAGTGCTCGCGGAGCCACGCGTAGGCAGGGTAGGGGTTGGTGGCGAATTCCCAGGTGAAGAGTTCAGGTTCGATATGTGGAGCGTTCACGGGGGTGACGGTACCGGGAGCCGTATTGCGTAGGTGAGGACACCGACCTGCGCAATTCCCCTTCAACTGCACAGAGTGACAGGTAAAGTTCCCCAAAACGGCACCGGCTCCAGAGCGCTTGCAGCAGCGCAAAGGAGCCGGAACCCTCCCGGCAGTGAGCGAACACTCCGGGGACGGAACAGTCTTGGAGGACTGAACATGCCCATTGTGGCACGCCCATGCCATGCGGCCCCTGCGGCCGTCATCGTTGCCAAGTACGCGCGCGTTTCCACTCTCGACCAGCTTGACGGCTTCGGGCTCGAAGACCAGGACAAGGTCTCCAACGGATGGCTCGGCCGTCACCCTGAAGTCACCGTCTACGACTCCTACGTGGACGAAGCCGTGTCCGGGGCTCTGGAGAGCCGACCTGAGATGGACCGTCTCGTTGTCGATGCACGGCAGCAGCACTTCAATCGCATCCTCGTCCCCAAGGTCGACCGCATTGGGCGAACGGCCCGAGCCGCCTATCAGTGGGCGTGGAACATGGCTGACCTCGGTATCCACTTCATCTCGGTCACCGAAGGGATCGACACCAGCACCGAAGAGGGCTGGCAGCAGTTCATGCGATACGTCACCTTCTCCGAAAGGGATTGGCGACGCATCAAGGAGCGCACCGTCGCCGGCCGAGAGCTGAAGATCAGTTACGGCGGCTGGCCCGGTGGCCCGGCTCCCTACGGCTACAGGATCGAGAAGGACGCCAAGGACGTCGGAGGACGCCGTAAGCGCTTCTCAGTTCTGGTCACCGACGTCGATGAATCCATGGTCCTCGCTGTCGCGGCGGATCTCATCATCGACCAGGGTATGAACCTCACCGAGGCTTGCGAAGAGCTCAACAACCGCAGGCTCTTCGCCCGCAGCGGTGTCCGTTGGAGCGTTGCCAACCTCCGCAGCCGCCTCTACAGCGAAACCATCCACGACGGCTATGTCGTCTACCGAAAGACCGACCGCGGTAACGGAAAGAACCACACCCGCCGTGGCGACGACGGCACACCCGTCCATGGTGACCCGGTCAAAATCGGTGTCCCGCCCATCTTCTCCGTGGAACGGGCCGCACAGCTCATGGCCGCCCTGAAGAGGCTCGGCTTCCAGAACGGTCGGCGCGGGAACGCCGTCTATCCCCTCACCGGACGGATTCACGGTTTGTGCGGCGAGGTGTACACCGGAGCAGGCCGGGGCACGGGCCGGTCGTACCGCTGCAAGGGACTTCTCAAGGACCCCTCGTGCCGTGAGCCCCACTTTGAGGCCGACGACATCGAAGGCGCCGTCCGGAAGGAGCTGGCCATGCTCCTCGAAGCCGAAGGCTGTCCAGGGGGCTTGGCTGCCGAGCGAGTGGGCGGTCTCTCCGGAGACAAGGAGAAGTACGAGAAGCGCGTCTCCGAGTTCACGACCAGAATCGCCGAACAGGAGCACCTGATCGAGGTGCGCATCCCCGAGTACGTACGCGCCGGTGTCGACCCAGCGGTACTCAAGGCCTCCATCGCGGTGCTTGAGACCGAACTGGCTGATTTCCGGAAACAGCGCAGGTTCGCCCAGCAGTGGTTGGAGGCGTACACCGATCACGAACGCCGGGCGGGCAATCTCGTCGACATCGCGAGCAGTATTGAGGAGCGGCTGCAGAAACTGACTCTGGGGGAGTGCAAGGAAGTCTTCGACAGGTTCGACCTCAAGGTCGTCCCCGGCGATCTGGCCATCCTTGGCAAGCCTGGCGGGAGGTGTGCCGTCAGCGACTGGCACTGGACAACCGGCACGAAGGTGCCGCCAGACCCCGACGACGAGCAATGGGGGAAGGTGCTGGAGGTGCTACGGCCGTACTTCACCAAGCGTCACTTCATGAGCAGGTACGACATCCGTCTCCAGTTGGAGGGGATGCTTCACCGGCTTCGCCATGGCCTCTCGTGGTGCGATATGCCCCTTACCTGGGGACCCGTCGATCCGATTCGCGAGCGCCAGCTCTCCTGGTGGCAAAAGGGCGCCTGGCCGGAGGTCATGAAGATTCTGGACGCCGACGTCACGGGAGTCGGTGCGTACAGGCGGCCGACCTTGCCGCAGCTCACTGTGACCGGTCGGTTCCGGTCCGGGCTGCTCGGCGAGGTCCGGGGTGCGGTTGCCGGGGACCGCGACAAGCAGCGGTAGCCGATCCGGTGACGGGTCTACGGCCGACGGATTCGTGACACTCCGCGGAGGCACCCTCCTCACCCGCCCCCCGCCATCTCAACTCGGCGCAGTTCCCGCCGAGTTGAGATGGCGGGGCGGGCTCATCATGCGTGGACTGCGTACCCTGCCCGTCGAGTTCACGCCGGTGCGCGAGGTCGGGCGGGCGTCGCCGGTGGGGTCGTAGGCGAGGGCGTAGAAGACCGGGAGAAGGTGACACTCCCTCAGCAATGTGATCTTCACGTGATCTGTGCGGCATTAACTTGTGACAAGTGTTCGTCTGTCGATACGTTCGTGCACCAGTGCGATGCCTTGCATCACTGGTCGCACTGCCCCCAGTTGTCTCGTGAAAGGCACCGCATGCTCTCCGGGAACGGTCGTCACCGTCGCCCCCGTCAGGCCCCGGCTCTGCTTGTCGCAGCCGGCGTGACAGGCTCCGCCATCGCCATCCCACTGCTCGCCGCGTCCGGCGCCAGTGCGGCCAGTGGTACCACCTGGGACAAGGTCGCGGAGTGCGAGAGCGGCGGCTCCTGGAGCGCCGACGGCGGCAACGGGTTGTACGGCGGGCTCCAGTTGACCCAGGCGGACTGGGCGAAGTACGGCGGCCTCGCGTACGCCGTGAGCGCCGACCAGGCCAGCCGTTCGCAGCAGATCGCCGTCGGCGAGAAGATACTCGCCGACCAGGGGGTGGGGGCCTGGGAGGACTGCGCGCTGCTCTCCGGGCTCGGCAAGGACACCGGTTCGGCCGATGTCGACACGGGCGTCGTCGAGGGTGACACCGGCGCGACCGAGGGCGACGTCTCGGGCCTGGGCCTTGGCCTGGGCTTGACCCCGGGCTCGGACTCCTCTCCCTCCGCCTCCTCCTCGCCATCGGTGTCGCCCACGCCCTCGCCGTCCCCCTCCACCGGCTCCTCGGCCCCGACCGGGGCCTCCGACTCGTCGCCGCCGCCCGCGTCGTCCGTAGGGGCGACGACCGACCCTGTCGGCTCCGCCGGGTCGGTCACCTCGCCGGCGGCTTCCTCCCTGTCGCCCGGCGTGGGCGGTTCGGAGGGAAGCGACAGTTCGCCCATAGGCGCCTCAGGGAGTGGAGAGCAGGGCAACTACGGGCAGATTGCGGAAAATAAGGACAAGGTGAGCGGCGCCGAAACCGCTGCCGGTACCGGCCGTCATCGTGGTGAGGCCGAGGGCTCGTACACCGGCAGCATCGGGGACGCCCTCTGGGGTGTCACCGACTCTCTTGACCTTGTGGGCGGAGAGTCCGGAACCCCCGCCGGAACCGCGTCCTTCCTTGACGCTGACTCGGGCCTTATCCTTCCCGGTCAGACCCTTGCGGTAGGTAGCGAACCAGGGCAAAACTAACCGGAGTTCACGTCCCGGTTTCGAGCTGAATGTCCGTTATCGATGCGGTGAGACAAAGGTCTCAGAAGCCCTGATCGTCTTTGTATTTCAGAGGATCAGCTGTTTACGGTCGTCATCGCCCGCCACAGTGGGCCCCGCCGGTCGTAACGCCGAGTCCTGCCAACGGCCGTACGGGAACAGTCGTCGCTATCAAGCGCCGTAGGCAGGAGCGGGGGACCCAAGGTAAGTGCCGCACCGGGCAGTTGTCCGGAGCGGCTTGGGGTGAAGCCGTACGCCGCCCGCAAGGGACGTACGGCCGGGCAACTCAACCGACCCGAACCCGACAGCTCACCTCGCAGGCGTCGGTGAGGGGATATACGCATGCTGTTTACCGGTAAGGGCAAGCACCGCCGTCCGTCCAAGGCCACCCGGGTCGTCGCCCTCGCGGGTGTGACCGGTGCTGCTGTCGCCGCTCCGCTCCTGGCGGCCGGCTCCGCCTCCGCCGCCACCTCTGCCGAGTGGGACACCGTCGCCCAGTGCGAGTCCGGCGGCAACTGGTCCATCAACACCGGCAACGGCTACTACGGCGGCCTGCAGTTCTCCGCCTCGACCTGGGCCGCGTACGGCGGCTCGTCGTACGCCTCCACCGCCGACCAGGCCTCCAAGTCCCAGCAGATAACCGTCGCCGAGAAGGTCCTCGCGGGCCAGGGCAAGGGTGCCTGGCCGGTCTGCGGCACGGGCCTGTCCAGCGCCTCCTACGGCGGCGGCGCGAGCAGCAGCACGGGCACGAGCGACAACAACTCGTCCAGCAGCTCGAACAACTCCAGCGGCTCCAGCGAGACCTCCACCCGCTCCACCGACAACCAGTCGGCCTCCCGTTCGCAGGAGCGTCCGGCTGCCAAGAAGACCGTCACCACCCCGACCGGCAAGAAGGTCGAGAAGGGTGACGGCGAGTACAAGGTCGTCAAGGGCGACAGCCTGAGCGCGATCGCCGAGGCGCACGACGTCAAGGGCGGCTGGCAGAAGCTCTTCCAGCTGAACAAGGACATCATCGACGACGCCGACTTCATCTTCCCGGGCCAGCAGCTGCACCTCAGCTGACGCGGCTGTACCGCGGCCGACCCCGGTCACCGGCGGGCCGGAACTTCCCCCAGATCCTGGCCGGCTCGTAGGTGAACCACAGGGCTCTCACAGCCGTGCCTTCCATAGTGAGGGCCTCGTGAGGGTCACCCCCGTCCCCCACGGGCTCCCCGCTCCGGTGCGTGTTCCCCCGTACGCACCGGAGCGGGGCTTTTTGTTCCCTGGGGGAACAATGTTTACCCTCGGTTCCGTTCATGTTCCGTCCATGGGGTGGCCGGACGGCTGGCCGATCCCCCGGAGCCGGTTAGGCTCATCAACGCGGAGCCGCCGCGGCCCCGTACTCGCGAGGCCCAGCAGCCCCGCGTACCCGCGTCACATCCCAGCCAGAAGGAGATGCTCGTGCCGTCCATCGACGTCGTCGTAGCCCGGGAAATCCTCGACTCGCGAGGCAACCCCACCGTCGAGGTCGAGGTCGGCCTCGATGACGGCAGCACCGGTCGTGCCGCTGTCCCGTCCGGCGCCTCCACCGGAGCCTTCGAGGCCATCGAGCTGCGCGACGGTGACCCCAACCGTTACTTCGGCAAGGGTGTCGAGAAGGCCGTCCTCGCCGTCATCGAGCAGATCGGCCCGGAGCTCGTCGGCTACGACGCCACCGAGCAGCGCCTCATCGACCAGGCCATGTTCGATCTGGACGCCACCGACAACAAGGGCTCCCTCGGCGCCAACGCCATCCTCGGCGTCTCCCTCGCCGTCGCCCACGCCGCGTCGGAGGCCAGCGACCTCCCCCTCTTCCGCTACCTCGGCGGCCCGAACGCGCACCTGCTGCCCGTTCCGATGATGAACATCCTCAACGGTGGATCCCACGCGGACTCCAACGTCGACATCCAGGAGTTCATGATCGCCCCGATCGGAGCGGAGTCCTTCTCCGAGGCGCTGCGCTGGGGTGCGGAGATCTACCACACCCTCAAGAAGGTGCTGAAGACCAAGGGCCTGTCCACCGGTCTCGGCGACGAGGGCGGCTTCGCCCCGAACCTGGAGTCCAACCGCGCCGCCCTCGACCTCATCGTCGAGGCCATCAAGCAGGCCGGTTACGTCCCCGGCGAGCAGATCGGCCTCGCGCTCGACGTCGCCGCGTCCGAGTTCTACAAGGACGGCAAGTACGAGTTCGAGGGCAAGTCCCGCACGGCCGCCGAGATGACCGAGTACTACGAGGAGCTCGTCTCCGCGTACCCGCTCATCTCCATCGAGGACCCGCTGTACGAGGACGACTGGGCCGGCTGGAAGACCATCACCGACAAGCTGGGCGACAAGGTCCAGATCGTCGGCGACGACCTCTTCGTCACCAACCCGGAGCGTCTCGCCCGTGGTATCGAGGAGGGTTCGGCCAACGCCCTGCTCGTCAAGGTGAACCAGATCGGCTCGCTGACCGAGACCCTGGACGCCGTCGAGATGGCCCAGCGCAACGGCTTCAAGTGCATGATGTCCCACCGCTCCGGCGAGACCGAGGACGTCACCATCGCCGACCTCGCCGTCGCCGTGAACTGCGGCCAGATCAAGACCGGCGCCCCGGCCCGCTCGGACCGCGTCGCCAAGTACAACCAGCTCCTGCGCATCGAGGAGATCCTCGACGACGCGGCGGTCTACGCCGGGCGCTCGGCCTTCCCCCGCTTCAAGGGCTGAGCCTTCCCGCACGTCCGCCCCGCGGACCACGGGCACAGCAAGGGCTGAGCCAACCAGAGTCAAGGCATAGCCAGTCGTACGTACGTCCCCGTACTCGGTCCCGTACCGTGTGCGGGGACGTACGCGCGTGTGAACGGGAGGCGGGGAACATGGCCGTGAAGGACCGGGACCGGTTCTCCACCGCGACCAGGATCAAGCTGCTCGGCGAGCAGACGGCGGCCCGCGTCTACCGATCCCAGACCAAGCGCCAGGCCCGCCGCTCCCGCCTGACCGGGCGGGCGGCCCTGCTCGTCCTGGTCCTCTGCACGCTGATCGTGGCCCTCGCCTACCCGATAAGGCAGTACGTCTCCCAGCGCGCCGACATCGCCGCCATGGAACGCGAACGCGACCGGACCAGCCGGCGGGTCGAGCAGCTCCGCGACCTGAAGGCGCGCTGGCAGGACGACGCGTACGCGGAGCAGCAGATCCGGCAGCGGCTGCACTTCGTGCTGCCGGGTGAGACCGGGTTCATCGTGATCGACCCGGACGCGGCGAAGCAGTCGCGCGCCGACCTCGGCGCGGCCGATCGCCCCTGGTATGCGAACGTCTGGGACGGCGTGGACAAGGCCGACGCCGCGAACCAGTGACGTCAAGCAGTGAACTGAACGGAACAGAGAAGACAGGTATGGACACGCCCCCGCCTCCCACCCCGCGCACCGAGCCGACCGACGCGGACGTCGAGGCCTTCCAGCAGCAGCTTGGCCGCCCGCCGCGCGGGCTGCGCGCCATCGCGCACCGCTGCCCCTGCGGTCAGCCCGACGTCGTGGAGACCGCTCCGCGGCTGCCGGACGGCACGCCCTTCCCCACGACGTACTACCTGACGTGCCCGCGCGCCGCCTCGGCGATCGGCACGCTGGAGGCGAACGGCGTGATGAAGGAGATGACGGAACGTCTGTCGACGGACCCGGAGCTCGCCGCCGCGTACCGGGCCGCGCACGAGGACTACATCGCGCGCCGTGACGCCATCGAGGTCCTGGAGGGTTTCCCGAGCGCGGGCGGCATGCCGGACCGCGTGAAGTGCCTGCACGTCCTCGTGGGCCACTCGCTGGCCGCCGGCCCCGGGGTGAACCCGCTGGGCGACGAGGCGATCGCGATGCTGCCGGAGTGGTGGGCGAAGGGGGCGTGCGTGACGCGCTCGACGTCTCCGGAGGGGGACGGCCGGGTGGTGCACGAGAGCGAGTCCGGGCACTTCGCGTTCAAGCCGGTGGAGGCAGCGGATTCGGTGGAGTCCGGGGAGGGCGGCAAGTGACCCGTGTCGCCGCCATCGACTGCGGTACGAACTCGATCCGCCTCCTGGTCGCCGACGCGGACCCGGAGACCGGTCAACTCGTCGACCTGGACCGGCGGATGACCATCGTGCGCCTCGGTCAGGGCGTCGACCGTACGGGACGGCTGGCCCCCGAGGCGCTGGAGCGGACCTTCGCGGCCTGCCGGGAGTACGCCGCGGTCATCAAGGAGCACGGCGCCGAACGGCTCCGCTTCGTCGCGACGTCCGCCTCCCGGGACGCGGAGAACCGGGACGAGTTCGTACGGGGTGTGCTGGACATCCTGGGTGTCGAGCCCGAGGTCATCTCGGGTGAGCAGGAGGCCGAGTTCTCCTTCACCGGCGCCACCAGGGAACTGACGGGGCGCGACGACCTCGCCAAGCCCTACCTGGTCGTGGACATCGGCGGCGGCTCGACCGAGTTCGTGGTCGGGGACGACCAGGTGCGCGGGGCACGGTCCGTGGACATCGGGTGCGTACGGATGACGGAGCGGCACCTGGTGCGGGACGGCGCCGTCACCGATCCGCCCGCCGAGGAGCAGATCGCGGCGATCCGCTCGGACATCGAGGCGGCCCTGGACCTGGCGGCGGAGACGGTCCCGCTGGGCGAGGCGCGCACGCTGGTCGGGCTCGCGGGGTCGGTCACCACGGTGTCGGCGATCGCGCAGAACCTGTCCGCGTACGACCCCGAGGCCATCCACCACTCCCGGGTCTCCTACGACCGCGTCCGCGAGATCACCGAGACCCTTCTCCGGTCCACCCATGCCGAGCGTGCGGCGATCCCCTCCATGCATCAGGGGCGCGTCGACGTGATCGGAGCGGGGGCGCTCGTACTGCTCTCGATCATGGAGCGGATCGGGGCGTCGGAGGTCGTGGTGAGCGAGCACGACATCCTCGACGGGATCGCGCACAGTTGCGCGGCCGAGTCGCGTTCGTAGGCGTTCCTCGACGGGATCGCCTTCAAAGTCGCGGAAGCTCTGCCAGATCCAGATCCAGATCCAGCCGTAGCCGTAGTTCTTGATGTATCCGGTGGAGCCGGTCTGGTAGGCGTCCGTGCACACCGCGGCGACTGATGCCGGCGCGACCGGGTGGGACGCGGAGCCGTCGTTCGTGAAGTCCGCGATTGATTGGTGGGCCGGGAACGGGCTGCCAATCAACATCCTGACCAGTGGACTTGAGGAGCACCGGGGGCGGTGTCCCACGTTCCGCACAGGGGAGGGAACGTGGGACACCCGGGCGGGATGCCTCCAGTGGATCGGGCCGCTCGACGAGTTCGGCGGCGTCGTCTTCGTAGGGTTGGTAGGGGAGGGGAAGCCGAATGGGGCGCCCTGAAAGTCCGTTGGATCCGGAGGCCGGGCCGGTCGAACGGTTTGCCTTCGAGTTGCGTGAGTTGCGGCGCCAGTCCGGTGGGGTGACCTACCGGGCCATGGCGGAGAGTGCCGGCTATACGGCGGCGACGCTGTCGGAGGCGGCGGCCGGGGAGCGGCTTCCGTCCCTGCCGGTGGCTCTGGCGTATGTGCGGGCCTGCGGCGGGGATGCCGACGACTGGGAGCGGCGCTGGCAGCAGGCCGCCGAGGACGAGGCCGGACAGCCGCCCGAGGCCGACGGGAGCGCGTCGCCGTACCGGGGGCTCGCGCGGTTCGAGCCGGGGGACAGCGGCTTCTTCTTCGGCCGGGAACAGTTGGTGGCCGACCTGGCGGAGCTGGTGCTGGACAGCCGGTTCGTGGCCGTTGTGGGCACGTCCGGCAGCGGGAAGTCGTCGCTGCTGCGGGCCGGTCTGATCCCACTGCTGCGTGGCGAGGACCGGCCGGGCGAGCGTCCGGCGGCCATCCGGATCCTCACCCCGGGCGTGCGGCCGGCCCACACGCACGCCCGCGCGCTGGCCCCCGTGGACGGCGCCGGGGACACCTGGGTCGTGGTGGACCAGTTCGAGGAGGTCTTCACCCTCTGCCGGGACCCCGCCGAGCGTGGCCGCTTCATCGAGCTGCTGCTCGCCGCCGTACGGCCGGACAGCCGGCTGCGTGTGGTGATCGCCGTACGTGCGGACTTCTACGGCCGCTGCGGCGAACACCGTGACCTCGCCGCCGCCCTGCGCGGCGCCGGTCTGCTCGTCGGCCCGATGAGCGCGGACGAACTGCGCGAGGCCATCGTCAAGCCCGCCGCGGCCGAGGGGCTGGTCGTCGAGCGGGCCCTGACCGCGCGGATCATCGCGGACGTCGCCGACCAGCCCGGCGGGCTGCCGCTGATGTCCCACGCGTTGATGGAGACCTGGCGGCGGCGCCGAGGCGGGGCGCTGACCGTCAAGGGCTATCAGGCCGTCGGCGGTGTACACGGCGCGATCGCCCGCACCGCGGAGGAGTGCTACAACCAACTGTCCGCGCACGAGTCGACGTTGGCCCGCCAGGTGATGCTGCGGCTGATCGCCCCGGGGGAGGGGACGGACGACACCAGCCGTCCCGCCCGCCGCGCCGAACTCGCCGCCGGCTCGGCCGACACCGACACCGACGCCGTGCTCGACCTGCTGGCCGGCGCCCGTCTGATCACCCTCGACGACGACACCGTCGACCTCGCTCACGAGGCACTGATAACCGCCTGGCCCCGGCTGCGTGACTGGATCGAACGTGACCGCGACCTGCTGCGCAGGCACCGGCTCCTCACCGAGGCCGCCACCGCCTGGAACCAGTTCGACCGCGACGCCGGCGTTCTGTACCGGGGAGCCCGGTTGACCGCGGCCACCGAGGCCTTCCTCCCGCTCGCCGGTCCCGACCCGCTGACGCCGTTGGAGCGGTCCTTCCTCACCGCGAGCCTCGACGCCCGCCACCACGAACAGCGCCAGGCCACGCGTAACAGCCGTCGGCTGCGCGTCCTGACCACGGCGCTGACGATCCTCGTCGCCCTCGCGACCGTGGTGGGCCTGACCGCCTGGAACCAGAACACGACCGGTACCCGGCAGCATCTGCAGGCCGAGGCCCGCCGTATCGCCGCGATGGCCGACAGCATCCGCTCCTCCGACCCGAGGACGGCCATGCGGCTCAGCGCGGCGGCCTACGGGCTCGCCGACCTGCCCGACAGTCGCTCGGCCCTCCTCGACTCGCTCGCCCAGACCGAGCAGGACCGGTTCGATCCCGGGCAGGACCGGTTCGATCCCGGGCAGGGTCCGGCTTCGACCGGCGACAGCGACAGCGACAGCGCGGAGCGCCGGTTCCTGAGCCGCGACGGTCGCCTCCTGACCAAGGTCACGGAGGGCCGTGTGGAGCGCTGGAACACCTCCACAGAGTGGCGCATCGGCTCGTTCCCCGGCCCGGGAGGCCTGGAGTTCCCCGGCGTCGAGGGCATCAGTCCCGACGGAAACACGCTCATGAACTGGACGGAGGGCGGGCTGAGGCTGTGGGACATCGAGGCCGGCCGGCAGGTCGGCGCGCGCATCGGATCGGCCGACGACTCCTCCGCCGGTACGACCGGTTCGTTCGTCACCGATACGCGGATACTCCTCTCCAGCCGCTACCCCGGAGGGTCCGGCGTCCGCTTCCTTATATGGGACACCGTGCTCGGCCGCTCGGTCTTCGAACAGGACCTCAGGGAGGAGCCGACCGCCGACAGCGTCGCCAGCCCGGACGGACGACTGCTGGCGATCTGCCCGCGCGGCGGACCGGTGCAGGTGTGGGACACAGCGGAACGGCGGAAACTGCCGACTCCGTGGGCGACCGCGAACCGGGATCTCTGCCCGACCCATCAGTCCCGGTTCGGTTCGGCGGTAGGCGGTCCGTATGAGGGCCGGCTGCTGTTCACCCCGGACAGCCGCGCCCTCGCCGTCGTGGGTGACTTCCCGGACGGCTCCGGGGTGCGCGCCTGGGACCTGGCGTCGGGAAAGCGGCGGATGAAGATCGAGTACTCCTTGCCGGAAGGCGCCGGTACCCGCATGACGTTCAGCGCGGACGGCGGTTTCGTCGCGGTGGAAAGCGATGACGAGATCCTGCTGTGGCGCACCGCCGACCCGGACGTGGCCGTGTTCCGGCATCCGCTGAGCTCCACGGGCTCCTACGATCTGGACGAGACCTCGGCACTCAGGCTGGACCTGGCCCAGCGCAGGATCCGGTACCTGGAGGTGCGCGGCTGGGAGAGCAGTACCTCGGTGGCGTCGCTGGCCCTCGACGAGGCACTGGACTCCGCCTACCCGGTCGGCCCGGTCCGGGCGGCCACCTACAGTCCGGACGGCCGGACCCTCGCCGCCGTACGGCGTCTCGACGGCGCGACCCGCTTCCAGCTCCTGGACGCGGCCACCGCCGAGGTCCTGGCCGATCTGCCCAACCCGCAGATGTTCTGCCTGCCGGATCCCGGCTGCGAGAACCACACCGCGTTCAGCGCCGACGGAGGGACTTTCGCCTACGGCGCCGAGCCGCCGGCCGGCCGCTATCCCAGGATCACCCTCTACGTCTGGGACACCCGCACCCGCCGCCAGATCACCTCGCTGTCCTTTCCGGCGGACGTCGAGGGCATCGGGCTCAGCCCGGACGGGAAGACCTTGCTGGTTTCCAGGATCAAGGGAAGCGGAGCGATCGAACTCTGGGACGTCCACAGCCGGACCAGGACCAGGGTGCTCCACGGCGTGCGGAACAACCCGGTCGTCAGGCCCGACGGACGCCTGCTGGCCACCTCGGGCGGCGACTACGTCGAACTGCTCGCCGACAGCAGGGCCTACCGCATGACCCACCGCAACACCTCGGACCCGCAGTCGTCCGTGGTCTTCAGCCCCGACGGCCGCTATCTCGCGGTGGGCGGCAGGGGCGGGGTCACGATCTGGGACGGCAGTGCCCGACGACGCCTGGCGAACCTGCCCGCGACTCCCGACGGTTCGGCACCGCCGGCCGGCGGCAACGGTGTCACGCTCGACGACAAGCAGCTCGACAACCAGTTCGTCACGACGTTGGCCTTCTCGCCGGACGCCCGGTATCTCGCCGTGGGCACCGCAGGCGGAACGCTGCAGATCTGGCAGACAGAGGCGCCCCACCTCCAGGCCGCGGTGTTCCCCTCCCTGGGCGGGCGCGTGCAGTCCGTGGCCTTCAGCCCCGACGGGGGAACCCTGTACGCCGCGAGCACGCACCGCCGCTCACGTTCCTACGACCTCGACCCCGAGCACGTCGCCGCCACGGTGTGCGAACGGGCGGGCGGCGGACTGTCGCGTGCCGACTGGAAGAGCTATCTCCCCGACGTGCCCTACCGCGACGTGTGCTGAGCCCTGGGACCCCATCCGGGACCCCGGGATCAGCCTCCCCTGAGCAGGTCGGACAACGTATGAGCGCACCTGGGGGGCTGTTTGCGGCCCCCCGGGGACACCCCCTCGGGAAACTTCGTGAAGTTCTTCACAAGGAATTCGGTCCTGTTGGGCGAGGAACATGGTCCAGAGGGCCCTATCGGGGGCTCACCTGGGGTGGGAGCGTGCTCGGGGGAGCGTTTCGGCGGTGTTTCCAGGGGGTGTTGCCGGAGGCTGGTCCAGTCGCTCCGGCGGCCCGGAAGGGCAGTTCACGCGGCATTGACATCGGGGCGTACCGCCCGCTGGTACCTCTCGCGTGGCAGGGTCTCGGTCAAGCGGGGCGCGCAGTGTAGCAGAGGGTCCGCATAAGCTTGTGAAGGGGCGCACGAGCGACCCCCCCTGAGCGGGTGGATACTCGATGGCATGAGCACCACGGAGCGTCCCAGGATCCTCGTAGTAGGCGGTGGGTACGTAGGCCTGTACGCAGCTCGGCGCATCCTCAAGAAGATGCGCTACGGCGAGGCGACCGTCACGGTCGTCGACCCCCGGTCGTACATGACCTACCAGCCCTTCCTCCCCGAAACCGCCGCCGGCAGCATTTCGCCGCGCCACGTCGTCGTACCGCTGCGACGTGTGCTGCCCAAGGCGGAAGTTCTCACCGGTCGGGTCACCACCATCGACCAGGACCGCAAGGTCGCCACGATCGCCCCCCTCGTGGGTGAGGCGTACGAGCTGCCTTTCGACTACCTCGTCATCGCCATGGGCGCGGTCTCCCGCACCTTCCCGATCCCCGGCCTCGCCGAACAGGGCATCGGCATGAAGGGCATCGAGGAGGCCATCGGCCTGCGGAACCACGTCCTCGAGCAGCTGGACAAGGCCGACTCCACGACCGACGAGGAGATCCGCCGCAAGGCGCTCACCTTCGTCTTCGTCGGCGGTGGCTTCGCGGGTGCGGAGACCATCGGTGAGGTCGAGGACATGGCGCGCGACGCGGCGAAGTACTACACCAGCGTGTCCCGCGAGGACATGCGGTTCATTCTCGTCGACGCCGCCGACAAGATCCTTCCCGAGGTGGGCCCGAAGCTGGGCCAGTACGGCAAGGAGCACCTGGAGAGCCGCGGGGTCGAGATCTACCTCTCGACGTCGATGGACTCCTGCGTCGACGGTCACGTGGTGCTGAAGAACGGCCTCGAGGTCGACTCCAACACCATCGTGTGGACCGCGGGCGTCAAGCCCAACCCGGTCCTGTCGAGGTTCGGCCTTCCGCTGGGTCCGCGCGGTCACGTGGACGCGCAGCCGACGCTCCAGGTCACGGGTACGGACTACATCTGGGCCGCGGGCGACAACGCCCAGGTGCCGGACGTGGCCGCCCGCAAGGCCGGCGTGGAGAACGCCTGGTGCCCGCCGAACGCGCAGCACGCGCTGCGGCAGTCGAAGGTGCTCGGCGACAACGTGATCTCCGGTATGCGGGGCTTCCCGCAGAAGGAGTACGCGCACTCCAACAAGGGCGCCGTCGCGGGTCTCGGCCTGCACAAGGGCGTCGCGATGATCGTCATCGGCAAGCTCAAGATCACGCTCAAGGGCCGGCTGGCGTGGTACATGCACCGCGGCTACCACGGTCTGGCGATGCCGACGTGGAACCGGAAGATCCGGGTGTTCGCGGACTGGACGCTGGCGATGTTCCTGAAGCGTGAGGTTGTGGCGCTGGGGGCGCTGGAGACTCCTCGTGAGGAGTTCTACGAGGCTGCGAAGCCGGCGCCTGTCGCTGCGGCGAAGAAGGCCGAGGAGAAGGTCGAGGAGAAGGTCGAGGAGAAGACAGAGGCCAAGGCCTCCTGATCTCCCCCCTCTGACCTCCTCCCTCTGACCTCCGGTCACTGAAACACCCCTGAAGGGGCCGCTCGCCATCCGTGGTGCGAGGGGCCCCTTCAGGCGTTTCCTTGCCTCCGCCGCCCTTACCCGTCCCGTCCTGTCTCCGGGGGCTGCGCACCCAGACCCCCGCTGTCGGCCCTGAAGGGGCCTCGTCCTCAAACGCCGGACGGGCTGGGTGGGGGCGGCAAACGAGTGGGTGGGTACTCACCGTCTTGGCTGCAAAAGCTTCGCCGCTCATCTCACCCTTTTGCCCAGTTGTGATCAGCCCTGGGGACTGCGAGCCCGACCCGTTGGTGTTTTCGTGAGTGTTGGACATTCCCGGTGATGTCGTCACGGAGGTGTGCGTCATGCCCGAAGCCGCGCCGCGGCTCCAGAGCTTCGCCGAACAGTTGCTGGGGGCCCCGCTCCCGATGCGTATCCGCGCCTGGGACGGTTCGCAGGCCGGTCCGCCCGGCGCCCCCGCACTGGTCGTCCGTAACCGCCGCGCCCTGCGCCGGCTGCTGTGGAAACCCGGCGAACTGGGGCTCGCCCGGGCCTGGGTCGCCGGCGACCTGGACATCGAGGGCGATTTCTACGCCGCCCTCGATCACCTGTCCGGGTTGCTCTGGGAGCGCGGGGAGGACACCCGGAGTCTCGCCGAGGCACTGCGCGAACCCGGGGTGCGGGCCGCGGTGCGCGGGCTCGTGAAGATGGCCGGGCTCCCCGTCCCTCCCGCCCCGCCCCGTGAAGAGGTTCCGCGGCGCCGCCGACGCCTCCACACCAAGCGCACCGACAAACGCGCCGTCAGTCACCACTACGACGTCGGCAACGACTTCTACGAGGTCGTCCTCGGCCCGTCCATGGTGTACTCCTGCGCCTACTGGGACGCCCCCGGCGGAGCTACCGGCCTTGAGGACGCCCAGCGCGACAAGCTCGAACTCATCTGCCGCAAGCTCGCCCTGGCGCCGGGCCTGCGGCTCCTCGACGTCGGCTGCGGCTGGGGCTCCCTCGCCGTGCATGCCGCCCGCGAGCATGGCGTTCGGGTCGTCGGCGTCACCCTCTCGCAGGAACAGGCCGCGTACGCCCGTAAGCGCGTCGCGGAAGAGGGGCTCGCGGACCGGGTCGAGATCCGGGTGCAGGACTACCGGGATGTCACCGACGGGCCCTTCGACGCCGTCTCCTCCGTGGGGATGGCCGAACATGTCGGGAGCGAGCGGTATCTGACGTACGCGCGCGATCTGTACGCCCTGCTCAAGCCGGGCGGCCGGCTGCTCAACCACCAGATCGCCCGTCGGCCGCAGACGGACGAGGGCGCGTACAGCCTCGACGGGTTCATCGACGCGTACGTCTTCCCGGACGGCGAACTCGCGCCCCTCGGCACCACCGTCACCCAGCTCGAACGGGCCGGGTTCGAGGTGCGTGACGTCGAGTCGATCCGGGAGCACTACGCGCTGACCCTGCGTCGCTGGGTCGCCAACCTGGAGGCCGACTGGCCGCTGGCGCTGCGGCTCACCAGCCCGGGGCGGGCCCGCGTCTGGCGCCTGTACATGGCCGCCTGTGCCCTCGCCTTCGAACACAACCGGCTCGGCGTCAACCAGGTCCTCGCCGTGCGGACCTCCGGATCCGGTGCCTCCGGGATGCCCCTGCGGGCCCGTACCTGGAACTGACCTACCTGGAAGGGACGGCAACGAGAAGGGAGTTGGGTTCCGTCGTTGTGACGGCGGAACCCAACTCCCTTACGGATACTGCTGAACCCCTACTCCGACTTGATCGCCGCCAGCATGTTCATGCGGGCCGCGCGACGGGCCGGCCACAGGGCCGCCAGGATGCCCACCGTGGCCGCGAGGAGCAGGAAGAGCGCCATCCTGGCCCAGGGCAGGACGAGTTCGTACGTCGGCATGCTCGTGCCGAGCAGTTCGCCGGCCGCCCAGCCGAAGAACACGCCCAGGCCGATGCCCAGGACGCCGCCGAAGAGGGAGATGACCAGGGACTCCAGACGGACCATCCGCTTGATGCCCTTGCGGTCGAGGCCGATCGCGCGGAGCATGCCGATCTCCTGGGAGCGTTCGAAGACCGACATGGCCAGGGTGTTGATGACCCCGAGGACCGCGACCAGGACCGCCATGGCCAGCAGGCCGTAGAGCATGTTCAGCATCAGCGTGAACATCTGCGCGATCTCGTTGGAGATGTCCTTCTTGTCCTGGATCTTGATGGCAGGGTTGGCGCCCAGGGCCTTCTCCAGCTTGTCCTTCGTCGCGCTCGTCGCGCCGTCCGACGTTTTGACCATGACCTGCATGTCGGCGGGGTCGGCCGCGTCCGTCCGGTGCGGGGCCAGCAGGGCGTTGTCGACCATGATGCCGCTCACCACCTCGTTGCCCTCGTACACGCCCGCCACGGTCAGCAGCTGCTTCTGCCCGTCCTCGTAGCCGACCGTGAAGGTCGAACCCGCCTTCCAGTCGAGGGACTTGGCCGTGCGCTCGTCCACGACGACCTGGGTGCCGCCGACCTTGAACGTGCCGTCGTCGACCGTCAGCTTCGTCAGCTTGCCGATCGTGGCGCCGGTGACGCCGGTCATGTACTCGGTCGTGCCGTCGATGAGGACGGGGGCGTCGCTCAGGGGGCTGACGGCGGTCACTCCGGGCGTCTTCGACAGCTTCTCGGCGACGTCTGAGGAGAGGCGCTGGCCGTTGGCCATCGAGACGATGTAGTCCGCGCTGATCGAGGCCGACGCCATCTTGTCGATCGCCTGCTGGAGGCTGCCCGCCATCACCGTCATACCGGTGATGAGGGTGAGCCCGATCATCAGCGCGGAGGCCGTGGCGGCCGTACGGCGGGGGTTGCGGACCGAGTTCTGGCGGGCCAGCTTCCCGGAGACGCCGAACACGCGCATGAACGGGCCGGCGGCGGCGATCAGCGGGCGCGAGAGGAGGGGGGTGAGGATGAAGACGCCGATGATGAGCAGTACCGCGCCGATACCCATGGGGGCCTGGCCGTCCGAGCCGCTCATCGACGTCGCGGCCAGGACCACGGCGATGCCCACGCCCGAGAAGAGCGCGCCCAGCGTGTTGCGCAGCACCAGCGACTTGGTGGTCGCGGTGGCGTGGACGCTGCTCATGGCGGCCACCGGGGGGATCTTCGCGGCGCGGCGGCCGGGCAGCCAGGCCGCCAGCATGGTGATGAGGATGCCGACCGCGAGGGCCGCGCCGACCGTGCCGGGCGTGACGACCAGCGGCCCGTCGGGCACGGTCGCGCCGAGCATGCCCAGCAGTGCCTTCAGCCCGGCTCCGATGCCGATGCCCGCGACCAGCCCGGTCACCGCCGCCACAGCGCCGACCACGAACGCCTCGACCAGCACGGACCGCGTGACCTGCCGGCGCGAGGCGCCGACGGCCCGCATCAGCGCCAGTTCCTTGGTGCGCTGGGCGACCAGCATGGTGAAGGTGTTGGCGATGATGAACGTACCGACGAAGAGCGCGATGCCCGCGAAGACCAGCAGGCCCTGCTTCAGGCCGCTCATCCCGGCGGCGATCGTCTTCGCCTGGTCGTCGGCGAGTTGGGTGGCCGTCGTCGTCTCGACGGCGTTCCGCGGCAGCGCCTTGTCGAGCGCCGCCTTGAGTGCGGCCTGGCTCGTCCCGGCCGCCGCCTTGACGTCGATCTCGTCGTACGCGCCCACCTTGCCGAACAGCCGCTGCGCGGTCGCCGTGTCGAAGAGGGCGAGGCTGCCGCCGGCCGTCACGTTGCCGTCGTCCGTGGTGAAGATGCCGGAGACGGTGGGGGAGAGCACCGGCCCGTCCACCGACAGGCGCACGGTGTCCCCGACCTTGTACCCGGCCCGTTCGGCGGTCTTCGCGTCGAGGGCGACCTGGCCGGCGTTCTTGGGCGCGGTGCCGTCCGTCAGCGGGTACCGGGCGTCCTTGTCGCCCCAGTAGTTCGCGCCCTGCGACTGGAAACCGCCGCCGATGAGCTTGCCGTCCTTGTCGGCGATGGCCGTGAAGCCGTTCACGACCCCGATGACGGACGCGGCGCCCGGAACCTTCGCGCTCTCGTCGAGCAGGGCCTGCGTCAGCTCCGGAGGCCTGGCGATCGTGTCGCCCCCGTCGTTCCCAACGTCCCCGACGCCCGGCCGCACGGCGACGTCGACCTGGTCGAAGCCCTTGGCGGAGCTGTTCTGGAGGGCGTTCGAGAGGGTGTTGGTGAAGACCAGGGTCCCGGACACGAAGGCGACGCCGAGCATCACGGCGAGCACGGTCATCAGGAGTCTGGCCTTGTGCGCGAGTACGTTGCGCAGGGCGGTACGGAACATGGGTGTCGTCTCAGTCCGTCGAGGTCGAGATCGAAGTCGTGCTGAAGTCAGGGCAGGCGTACGGGAATTGATGGAGCGTCAACTCTCGGCTCGTGCGGTGGCGGTGCGTCGGTGCGTCAGCTGGTGCGGATCGCCCCGGTGTCGAGCCGCTTCATGCGGTCCAGGACGCTGTCCGCCGTCGGGCCGTACAGCTCGTCCACGATCCTGCCGTCCGCGAGGAAGACCACCCGGTCCGCGTACGCCGCGGCCACCGGGTCGTGGGTGACCATCACGACCGTCTGCCCCAACTCCCGTACGGAGTTGCGCAGGAAGCCCAGTACCTCGGCGCCCGCGCGGGAGTCGAGGTTCCCGGTCGGCTCGTCGCCGAAGATGATGTCGGGGCGGGAGGCCAGGGCCCGGGCCACGGCGACACGCTGCTGCTGGCCGCCGGAGAGCTGGGACGGGCGGTGACGGAGCCGGTCGGCGAGGCCGATCATCGTGATGACCGAATCCAGCCACTCCTTGTCAGGCTTCCGGCCCGCGATGTCCATCGGGAGGGTGATGTTCTCCAGGGCGGTCAGCGTCGGCAGCAGGTTGAACGCCTGGAAGATGAAGCCGATCTTGTCCCGGCGGAGCTTGGTGAGCTGCTTGTCCTTGAGCGAGCCCAGCTCGGTGTCGCCGATGCGCACGGAGCCGGACGAGAAGGAGTCCAGCCCCGCCACGCAGTGCATCAGCGTGGACTTGCCGGAGCCGGACGGGCCCATGATCGCGGTGAACTCGGCCTGCTTGAAGTCGACGGAGACCCGGTCGAGGGCGACGACCTGCGTCTCTCCCTGCCCGTAGACCTTGGACAGTTCCGTGGCGCGGGCGGCCACCGAGGTGGTGGTCCGGTCGGCGAGGGGAGTGGTGGTCACGGATGGGGCTCCTGTCGGACAGCGGTGCGCGGCGATGGGCCAGAGGTGTGACGAGTTCGGGTTCGGCTGCGAGGTCCGAAGCTCGTGTACCCATCGTCATGGCCCGGGGCCGCCGTGTAGTCAGCCGTTGTTCCGGTTCCGAAGGCAGACCCGGGACGGACCCGGGGCGCCCGTCTCATACCTGGGGATGACGGTCGTCCCCTAGGCCCTTCGGGCGGGGAGATGTCAAGAACAGGTGGAGCCCCCTTGTTCGAACGGTGAAATTCCGTCATTCCGCATGTGCGCCGAACCGCCTCGCGAAAGGCTGTTGGCAAGTGCGGATGGCTCGTTCCAGGTGCTGATGCACCCTCAGAAGTCAATAAAATAAGACAACATCGGGGCCCTCACCCGCAGTTCGGGTGGGGCGTCCCGATAGGCTCGGAATCTCGATGCGGAGCCCAGGGCCTGCCCGGATGGTGGAATGCAGACACGGCGAGCTTAAACCTCGCTGCCCCTTCGCGGGCGTGCCGGTTCAAGTCCGGCTCCGGGCACTTCCGACTGTTGTACGCCGGATTTGTCGGTGCTGTGTTCATTGAGGACTTCATCGCGGAACCGTTGACAGCGGACGTTTGCGGACAGAGACTCATCACCGAGAGTTCGTGAAGAAAGTTTCACCAAGCGAACGCACATGCGCTGGATGACCGTACCGCCCGTATGAAGGGAACGACCGATGCGTACCACCGTCGGCATCATCGGAGCCGGCCCCGCCGGGCTCCTGCTCGCCCGGCTGCTCCACAACGCCGGTATCGACTCGGTCGTCCTGGAGAGCCGCGACCGGGAGTACGTGGAGCGGCGGCAGCGGGCCGGGATCCTGGAGCAGGGCACCGTCGACGTACTGCGCGCGGCCGGGGCCGGCGCCCGTATGGACCGCGAGGGCCTGCGCCACGACGGCATCGAGCTGCGCTACGACAGGAAGCGCCACCGCGTCGACTTCCCCGCCCTCACCGGTGGCCGGTCCGTGATGGTGTACGCGCAGACCGAGGTCTGCAAGGACCTCATCGCCCTCCAACTGGCGGAGGGTGGCCCGCTGCTCTTCGAGGCGGAGGCACTCGCCGTGCAAGGAGTGGAGGGAGCGGAGGGAGTCGAAGGCGCCGGGAGTGGTGGCCCCCGGGTGCGGTTCCGGCACGAAGGGCGCGAGGACGTACTGGAGTGCGAGTACGTCGTCGGGTGCGACGGCTTCTGGGGGGTGGCCCGTACGGCGATCCCCGCGGAACTCACCCGCGTCTTCGAACGGTCGTACCCCTTCGGCTGGCTCGGCATCCTCGCCGACGTGGCGCCCTCGCACGACGAGCTGGTCTACGCCCGCCACGACCGCGGCTTCGCCCTCCTGTCCATGCGCTCCCCGTCCGTCTCCCGCCTCTACCTCCAGGTGCCGGACGGCACCGACGCCGAGGAGTGGAGCGACGAGGAGATCTGGGACGAGCTGGAGCGGCGCTTCGAGACCGCCGACGGCTGGAAGCTCGACCGGGGGCCCGTCACCCAGAAGTCCGTGACACCGATGCGGAGCTACGTCCACGAGCCGATGCGGTACGGACGGCTGTTCCTGGCCGGGGACGCCGCGCACATCGTGCCGCCCACCGGCGCCAAGGGGCTCAACCTCGCCGTCGGGGACGTCGTGACCTTCGCCCGCGCACTGACGTACGAGAAGGAGACGGGGTCGGCGGAGCTGCTGGACGCCTACTCCGAGACCTGTCTGCGCCGCGTCTGGCAGGCCGAGCGGTTCTCGTACGACATGACGACCCTCCTGCACCGGACCCCGGACGCCACTCCCTTCGAGGACCGGCTCCAGCTGGCCCGGCTGGAGCGGATCGCGGGCGCCCGTTCGGCGGAGACCGATCTCGCCGAGGGTTACACGGGTTTCCCCCTGGAGTGACGGTGGGTGACAGCGGACGACGGTGGGGTGAAGGGCCCGCCGACCGGCCTGATCAGGGGGCGGTCTCGGGTCTGTACCGGGTTGGTCATGGTCCTGGGGCTCCGTAGCCGGGAATCAGGGCGGCGCGTAGCGTGTTCGCGACAGGACAAGGGAAAGATCCTCCCCAAGCACTAGGGTCAATCCTTTGCCCACCTATTACCCTTGAGCCCAAGGCCACGCACTGTGGCCATGGAGGAGTGAAATGAGGAGCAGCAACCCGGTCTTCTCGCGACGGGGGTTCAGCCGCGACAACGGCTACGCGGGCTTCAACACCGCGCCGCAGGCCGGGGGAGCCGGTGTCGGTACGCAGTCGGGCAACCCCTATGCGGACCAGCAGGCCCAGCAGGGCGGCAACCCGTACGCGACCAACCCCTACGCCCAGCAGGACCTTCAGCACGGCGCACCGCCGCAGGCCCCGGTCTCCACCGGCCGGATGACGATGGACGACGTCGTCATGCGGACAGCCACCACACTCGGTGTGCTGGTCGTCACGGCGGCGCTCGCCTGGGCGCTGCTGCCGGTCGACGACGCGAACATCAGCCGGTCCTACGGCATCGCCATCGGCGCCGGTCTGGTCGCGATGGTCCTGGGCCTCGTCCAGTCCTTCAAGCGCAAGGCCTCGCCCGCGCTGATCGTGACGTACGCGGCGCTCGAGGGTGTCTTCCTCGGCGTCGTCTCCAGCGTCGTCGACAACCGCATCGCCAGCGGTGCGGCCATGCAGGCCGTGATCGGCACGCTGGCGGTCTTCACCGCCGTACTCGTGGCGTACAAGGCGGGCTGGATCCGCGTCAACCGCCGCTTCTACGGTTTCGTGATGGCGGCGGCGCTCGGCTTCGTGCTGCTGATGGCCGTGAACCTGCTGTTCGCGGTGTTCGGCGGCGGTGACGGCCTCGGCTTCCGCAGCGGCGGCCTCGGCATCATGTTCGGCATCATCGGCATCCTGCTCGGTGCGTGCTTCCTCGCCCTCGACTTCAAGCAGGTCGAGGACGGCATCGCCTACGGCGCGCCGCGCGAGGAGGCCTGGCTCGCCGCCTTCGGCCTCACGATGACGCTGGTCTGGATCTACCTGGAGTTCCTGCGGCTGATCGCCATCCTGCAGGGCAACGACTAGCAGCCGGTACGACGGCGGTCGGCGGTGGGTCGTCGGCGGTCGGTAGTACAGGAGAAGGGCCCCGGGAAGCATTCCCGGGGCCCTTCGTCACGTCGTGGTGTCGGTGCGCGCCTCGGTCTCTCGGAGGGCTGTGCACTCAGAGAAGCTTGCGCGCGGCCCTCCTCAGGTCGTACTCGTGAATGATCGCCTTGGCGTGGCCGTACGCGAGATCGTGTTCGTGCCGGAGCCAGCTGACCTTCTCCTCGAAGCGGAAGAGGGAGGGGCCTTCGTCGACGGTGCGCAACCAGTCGGCGACTTCACGACCGGTGCATTGAGGGATGCGGGCGAGCATGTTGCGGTGGGTCTCCTCGGAGAGGACGTGGGACATCGGCGCCTCCGGACGCAAAGGGGATGTAAGCCGGTCCTTCACGCCACGGTGCCTGAGGGTTGGGTCGTTGGCAACAGTCCGGTTGCGACGGTTAGTCTCACGGCGTGCTGGATACCGAGCCTTTGACGCTTGCAGTGGATCACTTTGCCGACCGGTTGCGGGCGGCGCCGCAGAGTCGGTTGCAAAGGGGGGCCGCGGCGGAGGCGTTGGGGTTGGCCAGGGAGTTGGCACGGCGTGCCCAGCTTCTGGAGTCGCCCGGGGTCGAGCCTCGGGTCATGCCCGATGTCGGTATGTTCGCTGCCGCGGATCAGGTGACTGTTGCCGCGCATGATCTGGCGCTCGTTCTGAAAAGCGAAGGGGAACTGGCCGCGGCGCTGACTCTGGTGGCGGAGGCTCAGCAGCGGGCGGGGGTCTAGCGGCGGGCGGGAGTCCAGAGGCGGTTCAGAAGGGTTCGGGGGGTGACCGCGAACCCGCCGCCGCGTCCCACGACTACAGGGACGCTATGACCCTGTCCGCCAGTACGTACACCGTTTCCTCGCCGCATTCGAAGGTCAGGGCGTAGGCGCCCGAGATGCCCGAGCCGCCGAGGAGGACGGGGGCCTCGCCCGTGCGCAGAGCCGCGGAGAGACGTTCGGCCGTCTCGCGGTGGCCCGGGGTCATACAGAGGGTCGTGCCGTCGGTGAAGACGTAGACGTCGAGGGTTCCCAGCGGACCGGGGCGGACGTCGGCCAGGGCGGTACGGGACTCGGCGAGGTCCTCCAGGCAGGCGACCGTGCGTTCGTGGTCGTTCACGATGGGCGACTGGGCCGGTACGAAGTCGGGGTGCGAGGGGTGCCGGCGACGGGCGGCGGCCAGTTCGGCGGACTCTCCCGCGAACTCGTCGGTGTCCGTGCTGGACTCGGTCACCGGCTCCAGGGACTCCAGGCCCGCGAAGTCCGCCGCACGCGGCAGGAACAGCTCGCTGTCGGGGAGGCCGAGCAGGGAGGGCGCGTCGGAGGCGTCACGGGCCTCCTGGGCGGCCCAGAAGGCACGCGCCTCGGCGAGCTCCCGCTCCCGCTCCTCGGCGAGCGCCTCGGCCACGGCGGCGCGTATCCGGTCGGTGTCACCGGCTGTGCGGGCCTGCGGCACGAGACCGTGCGCGCCGACGGCGAGACTCTGGGCGGCGAGCTCCGCGTGCAACGCCGCGATCTGTCGACGCAGCCCCAACAGGGTGCGCAGAACGGCGACGCCCACAGCCGTGGTGACGGTGGCTGTGGCGAGCAGCAGAGCAAGAGGCGTAGCGCTCACTGACGTACTCCCGGTTCAAAGTCGACCCCCGACTTCCTACATCAGCTTGAAGGGTGGACTAACCACCTGTCAGTGCGTAACGTCACGAATCGGACAGGACTTTGGGCCCGGGGTTCGGTAGTGAACCACTCCTGACCTGCGTAAATACCTCACCAAAGCGAGATAGGTCACATCCTGAGGGAGATTGGATCACAAAACGGCCCAGAACCCCGGTGGTTACTGGGTTCCGGGCCGCTTTCTCACGCAGCGCATCCGCTCGACTACCGAAACGATTCCGCCAGTTGGGGATCGCGGCGGTTTCGCCTCGGGCGCTCGGGGCTCAGCTCAGGCGCTCGATGACCATCGCCATGCCCTGGCCGCCGCCGACGCACATCGTCTCCAGGCCGAACTGCTTGTCGTGGAACTGGAGGGAGTTGATGAGCGTGCCGGTGATCCGGGCGCCCGTCATGCCGAAGGGGTGGCCGACGGCGATGGCGCCGCCGTTGACGTTCACCTTCTCCAGGGGGATGCCGAGGTCGCGGTAGGAGGGGATCACCTGGGCGGCGAACGCCTCGTTGATCTCGGCCAGGTCGATGTCGTCGGCGGTGAGACCGGCGCGGCGCAGCGCCTGGCGGCTCGCCTCGACCGGGCCGAGGCCCATGATCTCGGGGGAGAGGCCGGAGACGCCGGTCGACACGATCCGGGCCAGCGGGGTCAGCCCCAGCTCGGCGGCCTTCGCGTCGCTCATGATCACGACGGCCGCGGCGCCGTCGTTCAGCGGGCAGCAGTTGCCGGCGGTGACGAGTCCGTCCGGACGGAACACCGGCTTGAGCCCCTGGGTGCCCTCCAGCGTCACGCCCGCACGCGGACCGTCGTCCTTGCTGACGACCGTGCCGTCGGGCAGCGTCACCGGGGTGATCTCGCGCTCCCAGAAGCCGTTCTTGATGGCTTCCTCGGCGAGGTTCTGCGAACGGACGCCGAACTCGTCCATGTCCTGACGGGTCACGCCCTTCACCCGGGCGAGGTTCTCGGCGGTCTGGCCCATCGAGATGTAGGCGTCCGGTACGAGGCCGTCCTCGCGGGGGTCGTGCCAGGAGGTGCCCTCCTGCTGGGCGACGGCGGCGGTACGGGCCTCGGCCTCGGCGAAGAGCGGGTTGCGCGTGTCGGGCAGCGAGTCCGAGTTGCCCTTCGTGAACCGGGAGACCATCTCGACACCGGCCGAGATGAAGACGTCGCCCTCGCCCGCCTTGATGGCGTGCAGTGCCATCCGGGACGTCTGGAGGGACGAGGAACAGTAGCGGGTGATCGTGCAGCCCGGCAGGTAGTCCATGCCCATCTGTACGGCGACGATCCGCCCGAGGTTGTTGCCCTGCTCGCCACCGGGCAGACCGCAGCCGAGCATCAGGTCGTCGATGTCCCGCGGATCCAGCTCGGGGACCTTGGCCAGCGCGGCCTGGATGATCGTGGCGGTGAGATCGTCGGCGCGCAGCTCCTTGAGGGAGCCCTTGAAGGCGCGTCCGATGGGGGAGCGGGCGGTCGAGACGATGACGGCTTCCGGCATGACGGCTCCATTGGCGTACGAGGGTAAGCGGACCTGCTTGCGAAGTTACCCGTACGTATGGCCTCGGTCACGGGTGTGGCGGTGTGACTCGGGCCGCACTTTTCTAAGCGCTTGCTCAGGAGGTCGGGATCATGCGGGCGGACCTCACCTGCTGACGGCCTCCGCGATCCGCAGGGCGGCCTCGGCGGGCGTGAGGTGCGTGGTGTCGACGACCTCGGCCTCGGCGTGCAGCCAGGTGCGGGCCGCCTCGGCGTAGGGCTCCAGGTATTCGAGGCGGAACGGGGAGGGGCCCATGACGGCGTCCCCCTCGATGCGTCCGCGGAGGGTGTCCTGGTCGGCGTGGAGGACGAAGTGCCGTACCGGGATGGCGTGGTGGGCGAGGCCCGCGCTGATCTCGCGCCAGTACTGCTCGACCAGGACGGTCATGGGCATCACCAGAGTGCCGCCGGTGTAGTCGAGCACGCGGCGGGCGGTCTCGACGACGAGAGGCCGCCACGGCGGCCAGTGCTGGAAGTTGTCGGTATCGGGCAGCCCCGGCTTGATGTCCATGAGCGTCTCGCCGACCTTCTCGGCGTCGAACACCCTTGAATCGGGGATCAGTTGCTGCACGAGCGCACTGGTCGTCGTCTTGCCCGCGCCGTGGGTGCCGTTGAGCCATACGATCATGGGACCCGACGCTATCCGCTCCGCGGGGAGCGCGGTGATGCACCTGCGGGCCGGTGAGGGCTGGTCGCGCAGTTCCCCGCGCCCCTTTCGGGGCTTCGGGGCTTCGGTGCTTCCACGCCCTCGCCGGCCTCAGCCGCTCGACACTCCCCTCGGTGTGGTCGGGGTGGGGGACGGGTCCGTTGCCGGTACCCGGCGCCTGCGCCTGCGCTTCATCAGGGCCCAGGGGCCTCTGGGGCCCGTGGGCATCGCCGCCGTGACCTCCGTGCCCGGCTCCGATGCCGCCTCCGCCGCCGCCCGTGCCACCGGCAGGAAGCCCTCGCGGCGGGACACGTCCGGGCGATCCTCGTCCGCAGGCCACAGGCCCAGCGCCGCGCACACCGTCGGGAGGACCGCCATCGCCGCCGTCGCGTAGCCCTCCGCCGAGGGGTGGTAGTTGTCCGGGCCGAACAGTTCGCGCGGGTTGGCCTCGAACTCGGGGCCGAGCAGGTCGCCCAGCGACACCGTGCGGCCCCCCTGTTCCACGACCCCGATCGTCTGTGCCGCCGCCAGCTGGCGGGACGCCCGCCGGGCCAGCCAGCGCAGCGGCTGCTGGACGTGCTCGACGGTGCCCAGGTCGGGACAGGTGCCCACGACCACCTCCGCACCCGCCGTACGGAGGCGTCGTACCGCCGAGGAAAGGTGGCGGACCGAGCGGGTCGGGGGCATGCGGTGCGTGACGTCGTTCGCGCCGACCATGATCACGCAGATGTCCGGGATCCAGTCGGACGCCGAGACGGTCAGCCCCACCTGGCGGTCCAGATCGTCCGACTGGGCGCCGACCAGCGCCACGTTGCGCATTTCCACCGGACGTTCCGCGAACGCCGACAGGCCGGACGCGAGCAGCGCGCCCGGGGTCTGGCGGGCCCGGTGGACGCCCTGGCCGGCCGCCGTGGAGTCGCCCAGCAGGACGAGTCTGAGCGGGGGCTCACCGGGGGTGGCGTACCCGCGTCCGTACAGGCCGTCCGCGCTCGGCGCGTGTGGACCGCGGCCGTTTCCCACCTGGCGTCTCGCCATCCGGACCTCGGCCAGCACCACTCCCATGGCCGCCGCGCTCATCAGGCCGACCCCGCCACCGCCGTACGCGGCACCGGCCGCGATCCGCCGGGCCACCCTTGCCCTTGACATGCTCGTCATGCGTCGCCGCCACCTCCTCGTAGCCGTACACCCACTCCTTGCCCCGAACCGGCGGTCCGCCAATCGTGACGTGAGGTGAATGCCGAGGCGGAGCCTTAGGCTGGCCGCACCAATGACAACCACATTTATGTGCGGCAACCGGAGACAACGGTGCAATTCCACGACTCGATGATCAGCCTCGTCGGCAACACCCCGCTGCTGAGGCTCAACAGTGTGACCGCGGGCATTCAGGCGACCGTCCTCGCGAAGGTCGAGTACTTCAACCCCGGCGGGTCCGTGAAGGACCGCATCGCCCTGCGCATGATCGAGGCGGCGGAGGAGAGCGGGGAGCTTCGGCCGGGCGGCACGATCGTCGAGCCGACCAGCGGAAACACCGGGGTCGGGCTGGCCATCGTGGCCCAGCAGAAGGGGTACAAGTGCATCTTCGTCTGCCCCGACAAGGTGTCCACGGACAAGATCAACGTGATGCGCGCCTACGGCGCCGACGTCGTGGTCTGCCCCACCGCCGTTGACCCCGAGCACCCGGACTCGTACTACAACGTGTCCGACCGGCTCGTGCGCGAGACGCCGGGTGCCTGGAAGCCCGACCAGTACTCCAACCCGCACAACCCCCTCTCGCACTATCACTCCACCGGCCCCGAGCTGTGGGAGCAGACCGAGGGGCGGATCACCCACTTCGTGGCGGGCGTCGGCACCGGCGGGACCATCTCCGGGACCGGGCGCTATCTGAAGGACGCCAGCGACGGGCGCGTCCAGGTCGTCGGGGCCGACCCCGAGGGGTCCGTGTACTCCGGGGGGTCCGGGCGGCCGTACCTGGTGGAGGGGGTGGGCGAGGACTTCTGGCCCACCGCCTACGACCGGACCGTCGCCGACGAGATCGTCGCCGTGTCCGACAAGGACTCCTTCCAGATGGCCCGCCGGCTCGCCAAGGAGGAGGGCCTGCTGGTGGGCGGCTCCTGCGGGATGGCCGTCGTCGCCGCGCTGCGGGTCGCGGAGCGGCTCGGGCCGGACGATGTCGTCGTCGTGCTGCTGCCCGACAGCGGGCGCGGATACCTCAGCAAGATCTTCAACGACGAGTGGATGGCCGACTACGGGTTCCTGGAGGACACCGGCCCCTCCGCGCGCGTCGCCGACGTCCTCGACTACAAGGAGCACGGCCACATCCCCTCCCTCCTCCACATGCACCCGGACGAGACCGTCGGCCAGGCCATCGAGGTGCTGCGTGAGTACGGCGTCTCGCAGATGCCGATCGTGAAGCCCGGCGCCGGTCACCCGGACGTCATGGCGGCGGAGGTCATCGGGTCGGTCGTCGAACGCGAACTGCTCGACGCGCTGTTCACCCAGCGGGCCTCGCTCGACGACCCGCTGGAGAAGCACATGTCGGCGCCGCTGCCGCAGGTCGGCTCCGGTGAACCCGTCGGCGACCTGATGTCCGTACTCGGTACCCATGACGCGGCGATCGTGCTCGTCGAGGGCAAGCCGACCGGAGTCGTCAGCCGGCAGGACCTGCTGGCCTTCCTGGCCAAGGGCGGCAGCCAGTAGCGAACGTCCGGTGAACGGGGCGTGTCGGAGGGGAACTTGCGGTGTGGGCCGCGATGTCCCGTTCCGGTTCCTTTCGGCCGGAGACTTCGTGGAAGTGGTACGAGGGTGTCACGTCCGCGCAGCACACGCTTAACACGGGACCGGCAGAGTAGTGGGTGTCGGCAAGGGCGGGAGCGGCTCCCCGCCCAGGCCGGCACCGAAACGGCGTCACGGACTTCCGGAGCGGCTCCCGGACCTCCACCGACGCCCAGGACGCGCCAGCCCGGCCCTGACCCGGCACGCGTCCCTCGCGGGGACCGCCGTCGTCCCGCCCCCCGGCAACGGGGGTGCGGCGGTCCCCGCGAAAGCTTTTTCCACCCGGCGTACGGTGACACTCCCCTGCCCGTGGTGACTCCGGGACCTCGGCCGACAGCCCTCGGTCCTCGGTCCTCAGCCCTCCCAGTCGCTGTCCTGGCCGGACCTCTTGTGCCGGCCGAAGAGCCACGCCGCACTTCGCGCGGCCTGGAACGCGTTCACTCCCACGATGCCGGCCCATGTGACCAGCAGGCCGGGGAGGCCCGAGACGCCGCCGCCGATGGCGGACAGGGGTATCGCCAGGACCAGCGAGACGATGGCGAAGCCGAAGCGCTCACCGAAGGTGTCGGTGGACTTCGGGCCGCGCGAGTCACGCGCCACCACCATCTGCTGCTCGGCGAGCTGCCGCCGTACCCGGCGTTCCACCGTGCCGTCTATCCGCTGGTCGACCTTCTCCAGGAACGAGTCGACCAGCGCGGACTCGTAGTCGTCGCCCAGTTCCCTGCGGGCATGCAGGGTGGCGCTGAGTTCCTTCTTCAGGTCGGCGTCGTGAGCGCCCGAGGTGTCCATACCGGTCATGCACACCACGGTAGGGAAACGGGACCCGCCCAGCACTGGGGTTAGCCCCCCTGTTGTCCCTGGGCCGGACCCTAGGGTGCATCGAACCGCATCGTGAGATGTCCCTTGTCCAGCCTGTATAACGGCATGCAGAGTGTTCGATGTCTGAATACGTTGTCAGGATCGAGCGGTCCATCCGATGTGAGGGGAGTCTGCGCCTTATGCCGTCCCGGACCGTGAACACGCCGCCTCCGATGTCCACCGGCATCGTCGTCCTGGACGGTGTCGGCCTCGGCGTCGAGGACGTCGTACGCCTCGCCGACGGGGTCGCGCGGCCGGTCGCCGGCACCGACGCGATGAAGCGCGTCGAAGAAGTCTGGGACGTCGCCCGCCGCATCGCCGCGACCGGCCGCGTCTACGGGCGTTCCACCGGCGTCGGCGCCAACCGCAACGAGGCCGTCCCGACCGAGGCCGCCGCCGACCACGGACTGCGCCTGCTGCGCAGCCACGCCGGGGCCATCGGCGCGGAACTGCCGGCCCGGCAGGTGCGGGCGATGCTCGCCGTCCGCGCCAACCAGCTCCTCGCCGGGGGCGCCGGACTCCGCCCCGGGGTGGTCACCGCCCTGTGCGAGGCGCTGGAGAACGGCGTCCACCCCGTGATCAACGAGTTCGGATCGGTGGGCACCGGGGACATCGCGGCGCTGGCGCAGATGGGGCTCGCCCTGGCGGGGGAGCACGAGTGGATCGCGGCGGGGACGCCAGCGGGGGGACCGGCTTCCCGGGGGTGGAGCGTCGCCGGAGCCCCCGAGCCCCAGGCCCTCGACAACAACGACGCCCTCGCCCTGATCAGCAGCAACGCGCTCACCCTCGGGCAGGCCGCGCTCGCCCTGCACGAGCTGCGCGGGCTCATCGCCGCCACCCAGGTCGTCGCCGCGCTCTCGCTGTACGCCGTCGACGGTTCCCACGAGGCGTACGCCGCGCCCGTGCACGCCGCCCGTCCGCACCGGGGGTCGGTCGAAGTCGCTCGCCGGATGCGGGAGTTGATCGGTTCCGCGGCCCGGCCCACCCCTCCCCTCGGGCGCATCCAGGACCCGTACGGCTTCCGGTGTCTGCCGCAGATCCACGGGCCCGCGCACGACGCGGCGGACGCGCTGGAGGGGGTGCTCGCCATCGAGATCAACGCTGCCGCCGAGAACCCGCTCATCTCCCCCGAGGACTTCACCGCCTACCACCACGGCGGCTTCTACCAGGCCCAACTGGCCCTCGCCCTCGACCACTTCAGGCTGGCCGTCACCCAGGTGGCACGGCTGTCCACCTCCCGCCTGTCCACCCTCAACGAGCCCGCCTTCACCCGCCTGCGCCCCTTCCTCGCCGACCACGAGCCCGCCGCCTCCGGGGTGATGATCCTGGAGTACGCCGCCGGCGCCGCCCTCGGTGACCTGCGGGCCTTCTCCGCGCCCGCCTCGCTCGGGCACGCTGTACTCTCCCGGGGCGTCGAGGAACAGGCCAGCTTCGCCTCGCTCGCCGCCCGCCAGACACTGCGCGCCTGCGACGCGTACCGTCTCGTCGTCGGCTGCGAGCTGGTCGCCGCCGTACGGGCGCTGCGCCAGCGCGACCTGCGGCCCGACCCGGAACTGCCGGCCGGACGGGCGCTGGAGCTGGCCGAGTCGGTCCTCGACGCCGAATCGGCCGACCGGCCGCTCACGGACGACGTGACCGCGGCGGCGGCACTGCTGGACCGGTTCACGGAGATCTGGAGGGGGAGCGGGGCATGAGCACGCCGAGTGCGGACGACAACAGGGGCGCCGGTACGGGTACGGGTACGGGTGTGGGGACGGGTGTGGGGACGGGTGTGGGGGTGGCCACGGGAGCTGAGAGGGAGGCGGGCGCGAGCGGACACATGCCCGACAGCCCCGCCGTCCGGCTCCAGGCACTCTTCGAAGGGCACCGGCTCACCCCGACGCAGCGGCGCATCGCGCACAGCATGGTGCGCCGGGCCTCCGAGGTGCCCTTCCTCTCCAGCGTCGAACTGGCCGAACTGGCCGGCGTCAGCCAGCCGTCCGTCACCCGCTTCGCCGTCGCCCTCGGCTTCGACGGCTACCCGGCGCTGCGCAAGCACCTGCGCGAGGTCGCCCCCACCGACCAGAGCGCCCAGCAGGGCTCGTACAACGAGTACCAGCAGGCCGTCGAGGCCGAGATCGAGAACCTCAGGCACCTGGCCGAGGTGCTCGCCGACCCGCGCCCGGTGAGGCGGGCGGGCCGGCTGCTCGCCGCGTCCCGCCCCCTGCCCGTCCTCGGGCTGCGCGCCGCCGCCTCCCAGGCGTACGGCTTCGCGTACTTCGCCGCCAAGGTCCACCCGGACGTACGGCTGCTCAACGAGGGCGGCACGATGATCCACGACCGTATCGACGCCGCCGTACGGGCGGGCGCCACGACCCTGCTGTGCTTCGCGCTGCCCCGGCATCCACGCGAGGTCGTCGACACCCTCGCCTACGCCAGGGCGGCGGGGCTGACCGTCGTCACCGTCGCCGACTCGGCGTTCGCGCCGGTCGCGAAGGTCTCCGACCTGCTGCTGCCGGCCGCCGTCGGCACCGGGCTCGCCTTCGACACCGCCTGCGCGCCGATGCTGCTCGGCCGGGTGCTGCTGGAGGCCATGTGCGACGACCTGCCGGACGCCCAGGCCCGTCTGGAGGAGTTCGACACGCGGGCGGCGACCCGGGGGCTGTTCGTCGAGTAGCCACCGGCCGTCGGGAACCCTCGGCTGGGCTCTCAGACTCGTCTCACGTTCGCTCGCTACCGAACGCTTGCCCAGTGCTCCATCCTTCAGGGTGGAGGTGCAGGGCATCCTGTCCATTGCGGCCCCGAGGGCCGCAGCGGCATGGCTAAGATCGCCTCATCTGACGACGAAGTTGTCGGATCTACCGCCGGACGGGCGGGAAGTGACGCCTGTGGAGGCCCCTGTAAGACCGAGCTCCTCGGAGACCGGCAAGGGCCAGTGAAGCAGGAACCCAAGGTGGTACCGCGTAGCGGTGCGGACCGGAATCTCCCGCCCTCGGCGGGCAGGAGAGGGCGTCAATCTCCCGCTCCGCCAGAACTGTGCCGGTGATTACCGGCCGCCGGGTCGGGGTCATGGCGGACCTGCGGCGTCGGCGCTACACCGCGCTCGCCGCCGGTCCCGCCCGGGCCGGCAGGCACGACGTGCTCCAGGACCGCGCGGTGACCGTGCGCAACTGGCGCCGTGGCCACCGCTGGTGGCTGCTGCTCGCCTTCGTCGCCGCGCTGGGCAGCTCCCTCGCGGTGCCCGCGGCGGGCGGAATGCTGCTCGCCGGGGCCGGTACCGGGCTGCGGCTGAAGGCCGCCTGGCTGGGCCGCCGCGAGCGAGCCGACGACGTACTGCTGTGGGTACGGGTGGACTGGCTCGACCCCCGCTCCGGTGCCCCGGCGGGCAGGCCGGTCAAGGCCTACCGCGCCACGGGAATCGCCGCCGGCGACGCCACCCCGGGCGGGGCGCGCCGCCGCGGCGACGTACTGGTCTAGCCCGTCGGTCCTCTCAGACCTCGATCTCCGCCTCGATCCGCTTCAGCTGGTGGCGGGCCATCGCCAGGTTGGAGCGGTTGATGTCCAGCACCAGGTAGAGGAAGAGGCCGTTGCCGCCGCGCCCCTTCATCATGCGGATCAGGTGGTACTGGCTGGAGAGCGTGATCAGGATGTCCTCGATCTCGCCCTTCAGGCCCAGGTGCTCCATGGTGCGCATCTTGGCGCGTACGACGTCGGTGTTGCCGGCGGCGGCGACGTTCAGGTCGAACGTCTTGCTGCCGCCCATCGTGCCCAGGGCCATGCCGCTGGTGTAGTCGACGAGTGCGACTCCGGTGGCGCCCTCGATCGAGGTCAGCGCCTCTTTCAACGCGGTCTCTGTGGTGGCCATGACGGTGTTCCTCTCCTGCTTCCGGTTCAGTTTTCCGTGGTGGTGCGCGCGTTGGGCGTGGTTGTCGTTGTGCGTGGCGCGCGCGGGGTTCTGGTTCGGGTGGGCATCGGTTCGGGTGCGGCTGCGGGCGTGGGTTCGGGTGCGGCGGCCGGTTTCGCCGGTGCGGATGCCTGCTCCGCCTCGGCCGCCGCGTCCACCAGCTCGCCGATACGGAGGCCGGCCCGGCGGCCCTCCAGATGGAGTCGGCCGACGTTGACGCGGTCCTGGGCGAGCAGCGTCAGGACGGCGGTACGGCCTGCCGCGTACGTCGCCACATAGCCGTACACCCCGCGGATCAGCAGTTCGCGGAAGTCGCCCTGGCCGGTCGCGTCCGCCATGCGCACGGCGACGCTGAGCGCGGTGGCGGTGAGTGCCGCGACCGTCTCCGGTTCGATACCCGGGGTGTCCTGGACGAGGACGAGACCGTCGACGCTGGCCGCGAGTGCGCCGGTGAGCTGGGGGACGCGGGCCCGCAACCGGCGCAGTTCGTCCATGACTTCGGCCTCGGCTGCCATGAGTTGTTGCCTCCTCTCGGCACGCGGGCGCTGCTTTTCAAAGGGCCTCCAGCGCATCCCTGAGCCTCTTCAGCAGCGTGATGTTGGGGTCGGCGAACGACGGCGGCAGTGTCCCGGGGGGAGCCGGGGGAGCCGAGGACTCCGACGGTGGTGGAGGGACGACGGGAGCCGGCGCCGGGGTCGGCGTGGCCTCCGGGGCTATGACCCCGGCGGCTGCCAGGCGCCGTACGTCCACAAGGGTGTGGAAGGCGGGACGGGCCAGCGCCAGGGCGATGTCCGCCGCCGTACGGACACCGTCCACCAGGGCCAGTACGGCGTGCTGGCGGGCGGTGACCGTCGGCGCGGCCGGGCTCCCCGAGAGGAGCAGCGGGGCGCTGTCGGGGGCAGGGTCGGGCCAGATGCGGTGCAGCAGAGCCCGTCGGCGCAGGGTCTCGTGCTCGACGGCCGCCACCGGCACCGGGCGCACCGGACCGAGCCAGTGCGTGTCCCCGTACTTGAAGTGCCCCGGCGTCCCGCTGGGCGCGAGGGCGAAGTACGCCGCGTCGTACAGCGTCCCCAGGTGGCACACCTCCAGGGCGCCCGCGCCGATCCGGCCGCTCTCGACCAGGAACCGCCCGACCCGGTGCAGCTTGCCGGCCGCGCCGACCGCGTCCCGCCAGCCCTCCGCGTCCAGCGTGCCGCGCGCCGTGAGCAGCACGTCGAGGCCCGGTACGGCCGGGCTCTCGGCGTGCACGACCTGGCCGTCGGCGAGGTAGAGCGAGCCGCGCTCGCGGACCAGGACGCCGGTGGCCCGCTCGGTGGCGAGGCGGCCGAGCATCGGCGAGACCCCGCCCCACGCCCGCTGGCGGCCCGCCGCCTTGTCCCGCACCGGCAGGCGCGGCGGCGGGGTCGTCAGATCGGTGTGCAGAGTCGTCATCCCAGCACCAGCCGTCCGGCCATCTCGCCGAGCCGGATGCGGGCCAGCGCGAGGTTGCCGTCCGCGCGGGCCAGCCACAGGTGCAGGAACACACTGCTGTCGAAGCTCGTGGTGACGAACCGCAGGACGTGGTAGCTGTCGCGGTTGCTGATGATCAGGTCCTCGACCGGAGGATCCTGTCCCGGCGTGCCGCCGGCGAACTCGTCGGCGTCGGCGTTGTAGTCCTCCTCCTCGGGGGCGAACGCCCGGTGTTCGACGGCCAGCCGGGCCAGCTCGGCCGCCTCGGCCGCCATCGTCTCCGGATCACCGCCCGGGGACTCCCCGACGGTGCCCAGTGCCAGCCCGCTGGTCCAGTCGACCAGCGCGGCGCCCCGGGCACCGGGCAGCCGCATGGCTTCCAGTAAGCACTCGTCGATTCCGGGCACCCTTGGCCCCTCCCACCTGTCCCGCTCGCGTCTGTCCGGCCGGTCCTCGGCCGCCCCGCCTGGTGTTCGGCCGACGGATGTTCGGCCGACCGGCGTTCGGCTGAGTGACGCAGACGCTACGCAACGTGTGCGCGAGGAGTGAGAGATCTGGCATTTTCCGGTGGAACATGCGGCGGATGACTAAGGTAGGTCGACTGACCCCGTTTTAAGGGCAGTTGACCTGCATGTTCCCCGGAGTCCGTCAAGGGCGTGCGGAGGGGGAGGCGGTGGGGGCGAGGGTGGTGAGCGCTGAGGCGTGCGCCCCTCCGGATTCGGCCACGATCTCCGCGACGGTCTGCGGCTCCCGTACGACCGCGAAGGCGACCTCCCCGACCCTGCCGTCGCCGCCGGCGCTCCCGCGCGGCACGAAACCGTAGATCCCGGGCCGGGCGAGGGAGTTGTACGCGTAGTGGTGCGCGAAGTAGTACGCGCCCGTGTCCAGCGCCGCCGCGTAGTCACCCTGTTCGAGCAGCGGCAGCGCACGCCCCTCGGCGAGCAGGTCGCCCGAGAAACAGGCGGGACCGGCCACGTCCTGCAGCACGTCCGCCCCGGACTTGGGGAGCCCCTTCCCGTCGTACGCGGCGATCCTCAGCGGCCACGACGCAGGCGCGTACACCGTCCGCGTCGCGACCTGCACGCCCGCGTGGGTGACCGCGACCGGTCGCCCGCCGGCGCTCTTCGCGTACTCGACGCGCGCCACGACCGTGCCGTGCTTGGCCAGGAGCGACCGCCCGAATTCGGTCACCAGTCCGTACCGGCCCCCGAACAGCCCCGGCACCGCGTCGCTCAGCAGCCGCGCGTACTGCGCGTACGTCGGACTCGTCGCGTCCGACGCGAAGTTGACCGGCAGTCCGCCGCCGATGTCGATGGTGTCGACCTGCCGCCGCCCGACGCGCCGGTTGATCTCCTCGGCGAGCGCGTACGTCTCCGCCACGCCCCGAACCATCAGCGACAGGGGGATGCCCTGCGACCCGGTGTGCGCATGCAGCCTGGTCAGCCACGGGCGCTCGGCGTACGCCCCCACGATCCACTCGCGCGCCCCTTCGTCCAGCAGTGCGACCCCGAACTTCGAGGTCGCGGTGGCGGTGGACGTGGCCCCGATCGACCCTCCGCCGATCTGCGGATTCACCCGGATCCCGATCGGGGACCGGCTGGTCGCGGACCGCATCAGTGCGTCGATCCGGTCCAGCTCCTGCGGGTTGTCGACGTTCACGGCGATGCCCAGCGCCAGCGCCTCGCGCAGCTCGGTGGGCGTCTTGGCGGGCGAGTCGAGCACTGTCCGGTTCGGCGGCACCCCCGCCGCCCGCGCCAGTGCCAGCTCGCCCGGGCTCGCCACCTCGGCCCCGATCCCCTCCTCGCGCAGCAGCCGCAGTACGGGCACCAGTGGCGTCGCCTTCACCGCGAAGGCGTGCAGGACGGGCGTGCCGGGTGCCACGACCGCGTCGAAGGCGGCCCGCAGCTCGGCGGCGGACTCGCGGATGCCGATGACGTCGAGAAGTCCGACGATGGGTGCGTCGGCGCGGAGCAGTCCCTGCTCCACGGCGGCGCGTACGGCTTCGTCCCGGCGGCCCGTGCGATCGGAACCGTTGTTCTCCATTACGTCCCCCGTGGTGTCGATCCCTGTGGATCGGTGTCGATGGGTCAAGCCAAACATCCGTGGCGCACGCGTGCTTGCGCAAGAAGGTATTGACTAGTTCTATTCAAAAGTCCAGGATGTGAATATCCACTGCAATAGCCCGCTGTCAGTCCGCTGGGAGGCAGACCATGTCAGGACCCCGCCCCGTACGAGCCCCGCGCGGTACGGAACTGAGTGCCCTGGGATGGCAGCAGGAGGCCGCCCTGCGGATGCTGCAGAACAACCTGGACCCCGAGGTCGCCGAACACCCCGACAAGCTCGTCGTGTACGGAGGCACCGGCAAGGCCGCCCGTGACTGGCGCTCCTTCGACGCCATGGTCCGCACCCTGCGGACCCTGAAGCAGGACGAGACGATGCTCGTCCAGTCGGGCCGCCCGGTCGGTGTCATGCAGACCCACGAGTGGGCCCCGCGTGTCCTGATCGCCAACTCCAACCTGGTCGGCGACTGGGCCAACTGGGAGGAGTTCCGCCGCCTGGAGGCCCTCGGCCTGACCATGTACGGCCAGATGACGGCCGGCTCGTGGATCTACATCGGCACCCAGGGCATCCTCCAGGGCACCTACGAGACCTTCGCCGCCGTCGCCGCGAAGCTGCATTCATTGGGTAAAGGGGTCGGCGGCACCCTCGCCGGGACGATCACCCTCACCGCCGGCCTCGGCGGGATGGGCGGCGCCCAGCCGCTCGCCGTGACGATGAACGACGGCGTCGCGATCTGTATCGACGTCGACCCGCGCGCGATCGAGCGCCGCATCGAGCACCGGTACCTCGACGTGAGGGCCGACTCCCTGGAGCACGCCCTCCAGCTCGCGGTGGAGGCACGTGACGCCCGCCGCCCGCTCTCCATCGGCCTGCTGGGCAACGCGGCCGAGCTGCTCCCGCGCATGCTCGCCGAGAGCGCCCCCATCGACATCGTCACCGACCAGACGTCGGCCCACGACCCGCTGGCCTACCTGCCGGTCGGCGTCGACTTCGACGACCTGGCGTCCTACGCGGCGAAGGACCCGGCCGGCTTCACGACCCGGGCGCGCGAGTCCATGGCCCGGCACGTGGAGGCGATGGTCGGCTTCATGGACGCCGGTGCCGAGGTCTTCGACTACGGCAACTCGATTCGCGGGGAGGCCCAACTGGCCGGATACGAGCGGGCGTTCGCCTTCCCCGGCTTCGTGCCCGCGTACATCCGCCCGCTCTTCTGCGAGGGCAGGGGCCCCTTCCGCTGGGCGGCCCTGTCGGGCGAGGCGTCCGACATCGCGAAGACCGACAAGGCGATGCTGGAGCTGTTCCCGGAGTCCGATTCCCTTCAGAACGCGTCCCTGCACCGCTGGATCAAGATGGCGGGGGAGCGGGTCCACTTCCAGGGGCTGCCGGCCCGGATCTGCTGGCTCGGCTACGGCGAGCGGGACAAGGCGGGCGAGCGCTTCAACGACATGGTGGCGAGCGGCGAGCTGGCCGCGCCGCTGGTGATCGGCCGCGACCACCTGGACAGCGGGTCCGTCGCGTCTCCCTACCGGGAGACGGAGGCGATGCTCGACGGCTCCGACGCGATCGCCGACTGGCCGCTGCTCAACGCGATGGTGAACGTGGCATCCGGAGCGTCGTGGGTCTCCATCCACCACGGCGGCGGTGTCGGCATGGGGCGGTCCATCCACGCCGGTCAGGTGACGGTGGCCGACGGCACGAAGCTGGCGGGGGAGAAGATCCGCCGGGTGCTCACCAACGACCCCGGGATGGGTGTGATCCGGCACGTGGACGCGGGGTACGACATCGCGGAGTCCGTCGCGGACGAGCGGGGTGTGCGGGTGCCCATGCGTGAGGGGGACGACGCGTGAGGCGTCTTTCCGGCGGGCGGGACGGCGACTCTTCGGTGAGGGCGGGTGATTCGTTGCCGACTGCCGGTTCACCTGCCGGTTCGCCTGTCGGCGGCACCTCGTTCCAGGAGATGTGGCGCGAGCTTGCCCCCATCGGGCGGCACGCCGACTCACGCGGCTATCGCCGTTACGCCTGGACAGGCATCGATCTCGAATGCCGGGCCTGGTTCAAGGAACAGGCCGAGAGCCGAGGGCTGGCCTACGAGGTCGACCGGAACGGCAACCAGTGGGCCTGGCTCGGCGATCCCGGCGCCGGGGATGCCGTTGTCACCGGGTCGCATCTTGACTCCGTGCCCGATGGCGGGGCTTTTGACGGGCCCCTCGGTGTCGTCTCCTCCTTTGCCGCGCTTGATGAACTCCGGGGCCGGGGTGCGCAGTTCGGCAAGCCCCTCGCCATCGTCAACTTCGGGGACGAGGAAGGCGCGCGGTTCGGGCTCGCCTGTGTCGGGTCGCGGCTCACCGCCGGGGCCGTCACCGTCGAGCAGGCCCGGCTGTTGACCGACGGGGGCGGGATCACCCTCCCGCGGGCCATGGAGGCCGCCGGGTACGACCCGGACGCCATCGGGCCGGACCCCGAGCGGCTCGCCCGTATCGGCGCCTTCGTCGAGCTGCACGTCGAGCAGGGGCGGGCTCTCGACCTGAGCGGCGACCGCGTCGGCATCGCCAGTGCCATCTGGCCGCACGGGCGGTGGCGGTTCGATTTCCGGGGCGAGGCCAATCACGCCGGTACGACCCGCCTCGTCGACCGGCGTGACCCCATGCTGCCGTACGCCGAGACAGTCCTCGCCGCCCGGCGCGAGGCGCAGCTCGCCGGTGCCGTCGCCACCTTCGGGAAGATCACCGTCGAGCCCAACGGGGTCAACGCCGTCCCCTCCCTCGTACGCGGCTGGCTCGACTCCCGCGCCGCCGATCAGCACGCCCTCGACACCGTCGTCTCCGGCGTCGAGAAGGCGGCCCGCGAGTACGCCGAGGCGCACGGCGTCGATCTCGACGTCGTCCGGGAGTCGTTCACCCCCGTCGTCGAGTTCGACCACGCCCTGCGCGACGAACTCGCCCGCCTGCTGGGCCGGAACGGGCAGGACACCGAGCTCAGGGTTCCCGTCCTCGGTACCGGTGCCGGACACGACGCCGGGATTCTCTCCGGGAGCATCCCGACCGCCATGCTGTTCGTGCGCAACCCCACGGGCGTCTCGCACTCCCCGGCGGAGTACGCCGCCGAGGACGACTGCGTGGCCGGGGTGACCGCACTCGCCGACGTACTGGAAGGGCTGGCCTGCACGTGACGCACCCTCATCAGCACTCGCATCCGCGGCGCACCTACTGGCTGGAGCACGCCTGGCTCGGCACCAACGTCGAGCCGGGCGTCGCCGTGGACGTCAAGGACGGCCGGATCGCCGCCGTCCGGACAGGGATCGACGCACCGCCGGCCGGCGCCGAGATCCTTCGCGGGCTCACCCTTCCCGGCCTCGCCAACGCCCACAGCCACGCCTTCCACCGAGCTCTGCGCGGCACCGTCCAGGTCGGCTCCGGCACCTTCTGGACCTGGCGCGAGGTCATGTACTCCTTCGCCGACAAGCTCACCCCGGACAGCTACCACGCCCTCGCCCGAGCCGTGTACGCCGAGATGGCCCTCGCCGGCATCACCGCGGTGGGCGAGTTCCACTACGTCCACCACGCCCCGGGCGGCACCCCGTACACCGACCCGAACGCGATGGGCGAGGCCCTCGTCGAGGCCGCCGCCGACGCCGGGATCCGCATCACCCTCCTCGACACCGCCTACCTCTCCGCAGGCATCCTCAACAAGCACGGCGGACAGGCCCCGAACCGCCACCAGCTCCGCTTCTCCGACGGCACGGCCGATGCCTGGGCGGAACGCTGTTCAGTTCTCAAGGAACGGGATCACGCGCGGATCGGTGCCGCCATCCACTCCGTACGGGCCGTGCCCGCCGGCCAGTTGGCGACCGTGGCACGCTGGGCCGAGGAACGGCGGGCCCCGCTCCACGTCCACCTGTCCGAGCAGACGGCGGAGAACGACGCCTGCCAGGCCGCACACGGATGCACACCCGCTCAACTCCTCGCCGACCACGGGGTCCTCGGCCCCCGCACCACCGGCGTCCACAACACCCACCTCACCGCCGAGGACATCGCGCTCCTCGGCGGCAGCGGCACGGGTACCTGCATGTGCCCCACCACCGAGCGCGACCTCGCCGACGGCATCGGCCCCGCCGTCGCCCTCCAGCGCGCGGGCTCACCGCTCAGTCTCGGCTCCGACAGCCACGCCGTCATCGACCTGCTCGAAGAGGCGCGTGCCATGGAGCTGAACGAGCGCCTGCGCACCCGCACCCGGGGGCACTGGACGGCGGCAGCCCTGCTCCGGGCAGCCTCCGCCGACGGCCACGCGGCCCTCGGCTGGGACGACGCGGGCACCCTTGAGGCGGGTGCGCTGGCCGACTTCACGACGATCGCGCTCGACTCGGTCAGAACTGCGGGGCCGCTGCCTCGCCTGGGAGCGGAGACCGCGGTATTCGCAGCGTCGGCAGCGGATGTGCGTCATACGGTCGTGGCCGGTCGGCATGTTGTGCGCGACGGGGCGCACACCCTCGTACCCGAGGTGCCGCAGGCACTTGCTGCCGCTGTCGAAGCCCTGCGCGGCTGACCCCCGTACGAACGCCTCCCGTACGCACCCCGGCCCGCAGGCCGCTCGCCACCCATGAGGACGTCATGAACAGCACCAGCACGCCGAGCAGTCCGGGCAGCCCGAACCGGACGAACAGCGCTATCGGCAGCACGACCGACACCACCACCGGCACGACGACTGTCATCACGAACATCGGCAGCCTGGTCACCAACGACCCCTCTCTCGGCGACGGTTCCCCCCTGGGACTGGTCCTGGACGCGGCCGTCGTCATAGAGGGCGACCGCGTCGTCTGGACCGGTGAAACCAGCAAAGCACCCACCACTGACAATCGGGTCGACGCAGGTGGCAGGGCCGTCCTCCCGGGCTTCGTCGACTCCCACTCCCACCTCGTCTTCGCGGGCGACCGGACCCAGGAGTTCAACGCCCGCATGTCCGGGCGCGGCTACACGGCAGGGGGTATCCGCACCACGGTCGCCGCCACCCGCGCCGCCACGGACGCGGAACTGGAGGCCAACCTCACCCGTTACCTCCGCGAGGCCCTCCACCAGGGCACGACGACCTTCGAGACCAAGTCGGGGTACGGCCTGACCGTCGAGGACGAGGCCCGCGCCCTGCGCATCGCCGCCGCCCACACCGACGAGGTCACCTACCTCGGCGCCCACATCGTGTCCCCGGACTACGCCGACGACCCGGCCGCCTATGTCGCCCTGGTCACCGGCGAGATGCTCGACGCCTGTGCCCCGTACGCCCGTTGGGTCGACGTCTTCTGCGAGAAGGGCGCCTTCGACGGCGACCAGGCGCGCGCGATCCTCACGGCGGGCAGGGCGAAGGGGCTGCATCCGCGCGTCCACGCCAACCAGCTCTCGTACGGCCCCGGGGTGCAGCTGGCCGTCGAGCTCGACGCGGCCAGCGCCGACCACTGCACCCACCTCACCGACGCCGACGTGGACGCCCTCGCGAACGGCGACACGGTCGCGACCCTGCTGCCCGGCGCCGAGTTCTCCACCCGGGCCCAGTGGCCGGACGCCCGCCGGCTCCTGGACGCGGGCGTCACGGTCGCGCTCTCCACGGACTGCAACCCGGGGTCGTCCTTCACCTCCTCCGTGCCCTTCTGTGTCGCGCTGGCCGTACGGGACATGGGCATGACCCCGGACGAGGCGGTCTGGTCCGCCACGGCTGGGGGCGCGCGGGCGCTGCGCCGCACCGACGTCGGCCGCCTCACGCCCGGGGCGTACGCCGACCTGACGCTCCTGGACGCCCCGAGCCACGTACACCTGGCCTACCGGCCGGGGGTTCCGCTGGTCAGCGGGGTGTGGCGGCGGGGCGTGCGGGTCGTCTGAACCGGATCGACCGGATCAGAGGCCGTAGCGGTTCTTCAGGTGGCGCCAGAAGTCACGGGCCATCCACTTGTCGAAGTCCGTGATCTGTGTCGCGCTGCCCGCGTTCATCAGGAAGCAGCACTGGCCGGTCGGGGTCCAGTCGTAGAAGTCGTCGAGGCCGAAGGTGTGGCCGACCTCGTGCAGGTAGATGTGGATGTTCTCCTGGTCGAGCGTGCTGGTGAAGTACTCCTGGCCGACCCGCTGACCCCAGTCGCCGCCGGCGCCGCCCTGGAAGCCCTTCGTCAGCCACAGCGACTGGTCGTAGTGGCGGGACGCGCCGCCCGGGCACCTGGAGTAGTTGCCGTCCTGGTGGAAGAAGCGGCCGCAGTCGGGAGCGCACTGCGGGGCGCCGCCGCCGTCGAGGTTCCCGGCGTAGATGTCGACGGAGTTGTCGGTCCACTGGAGGGTCGAGCGGTTCTTCACCGCCCAGCCGACGATGTTGACGGGCACGCTGGTGTACGGCCAGGCGTTGTGCCCCTTGCCGTTGTCGACCATGGCGGCCATCCACTTGCCGAACTGCTTCTTCAGCGCGGTGTGGATCCGGTCGCGCAGGGCGGTGCTGACGGGTGCGTCCGACTCCCAGCGGACGCAGTAGTTGACGCTTCCCCGGTTGGCCATGACCTGGTCCCAGCCGTAGTTGCGGAAACCGTAGAGGTCCGGGTAGGTCGACGAGACGTGGTTCCAGACCTCGTTCAGTGGCTGTACGAGGTTCGCGGGCGGGTTCCAGTCCTCGGCGGCCCGCGCCTGCGCCGCCGTCACGGCGGGGGCGGCGAACGCCGCCGGCAGACCGGGGGCGGCGATCAGCGCGGCCAGTGCCGCGAGGATGGCCAGGAGACGTGCGAGTTGCTTGCGCATCGGTGAACTCCCTTTGTGGGGAACGGGATTCACCCTCGGGTCGCCACCGGCCGCGCGCCGGGTTGCCGACGCGGCCCCGGCGGCATTTCACTCCCGCCTCGTCCCGTCTCGTCCGGCGGAGTGAAACGCGCACCCGCCGCGGGAGGTTGGCGGATACGGACTTTTCAGCTAGCGCCCGCCCGCCACCGCTGCCCCGACCCGCCCGTCAGCGGTTCGAGGGTCAGGCCGCCGTCGCCGGACGGGGTGAGTGCCGTCGCGATGGCGATCGCCGGGCGGATCACACCGTCGTCGTCCACGGTGAAGCGCAGGTTGTCACCGTTCTCGCTGTCGCCCACCGACGCGCACTCCCAGATGCCCACGCCCTTGTCCACATCACCCCGGCTGTCCAGGCACAGGTCGGTGTTCGCGGACGAGCGCAGCAGCCCGGAGCCGGCGTCCACCTGCCAGCGCTGGGTCGCGGCCGACGCGGAGCAGGTCGCCGTGACGACGTCCGTGCCCTTCTCCAGCTCACCGCCCCGGATGTCCAGGCAGCGTCCCGAGGCGACGTTCACCACCTGGGCGAACGAGGCGCCCGGCGCCCGGAACGCGGGGGTGGGAGTGGGCGTGGGTGTAGGGGTCGGCTTCGGAGTCGGCGAGGGAGACGGGGTCGGAGTGGTCCGCGGCCGTGAAGTCGGCCCCGGGGAGGGGGAGTCGGCGGCAGCCGGTGAGGAGGGCGACGTCGCCCCGGGGACGCTCGGCACCGCGGTGACCGGGAGGGTGCCCGCCGCGCCCTGTGTATCCGGCGGGCCGCCGCTCCGCGAGAGCAGCACGATCAGCAGCGGGACCAGCGTCACGCCCAGCACAGCAGAGGCCAGCACGAACCGGCGACGGGACGGCCGGGCCGGAGTCCAGGGCCAACTCCCTTCCGATGGGAGGGAGTTGGCGCGCGTGACGGTCGGAGCGTCCCGTGCGTACGACAGGCCGCTCCACGGCAGCAGGCCCTCGCCCAGCGCCCTGCGCGGGTTGTCGCGCAGGGCGGAGAGTTCCTCGTAGGCCATTGAGCAGTGCGGGCAGATGACCATGTGGGAGTTCAGGTCCGTGCTGTGGCGTGGGTTGACGGGCCGGACCGACTCCTCGATCAGCCGGCGGAAGTCCTGGCAGCGCGGATCGGCGGAGACGGCCAGCCGGAACCGCAGACAGGCCTGTGCCAGGGCCTGGAGAGCCGAGTCCGTCTCGTGCGTCACGTCCTGGCGCGTCAGCCCGAGGAGAGCGGCGGTCCGGTCCTCGGGCTCGCGCTCCACGATGCCGTACCAGATGAGGCCCCGCGTGCGGGACGGCAGCGACTGGAACGGGGCCAGCATGGGCGGGGGCGGGATCAGACCGACTTCGCCCACCGCGTTCGGCGCGCTCCCCGCGTTCATCGGGCTGAGCGTGTTCAGGACGAGGAGCAGGCTCGGGTCGAGGCCCGCCGCGCGTTCGTCCGTCGCCCAGGTGGCCGCCAGATCGGCGGTCAGCAACAGCAGTTGGTGGCGCCACGGGACGCTCGGCTCGATACCGCGTGCCGTGTCCCGGGCCGCCGCCGTGAACGCCTGGGCCGCCAACTGCCCTGCCGTGGAGTCGCTCGTCGTGCACAGACGGGCGTAGGCGAGGACGGACGCGCGGTGGCGGGCCCGGAGTTCCTGCAACGCCGGATACGCGGTGGGGGAGTTGGTGCGCAGCAACTCGGTGAGGTGTGCGTCGGACGCGCCGACATACACCCCGTCCGCTCCGTCCACCCCACTGTGGTCGGTGTCCTGGGACATCCGTCCGCCTCCTCGCACCCCCGACTCCGCCCCGTCCTGACGTACCAGCCAGTCTGAGGGCGGTCCGGGTGACGCAGGGGGCCTTTGGGAAAAGAGGGGAGAGGTTTTCCGTGGGTAACCGGAAACCTCTCCCGGTGGGGGCCTCAAGGCCTCAGGAGGGCCTCAGCCCTCGGCCAGCAGGCCCTTTCGCAGTCGCTGCAACGTCCGTGACAGCAGTCGCGACACATGCATCTGGGAGATGCCCAGTTCCTCGCCGATCTCCGACTGGGTCAGGTTGGCGACGAACCGCAGAGAGAGGATCTGCCGGTCCCGGGGCGGGAGTCCGGCGATCAGTGGCTTCAAGGACTCGATGTACTCGATGCCTTCGATGCCGTGGTCCTCGTAACCGATGCGGTCCGCGAGCGCGCCCTCGGAGTCGTCGTCGTCGGCCTGCGCGTCGAGTGAGCTGGCGGTGTAGGCGTTCGAGGCCGCCATGCCCTCGACGACCTCTTCCTTCGAGAGGTCGAGGCGTTCGGCCAGCTCGGCCACGGTGGGAGCGCGGTCGAGCCGCTGGGCCAGTTCGTCGCCGGCCCGGGCCAGGTCCAGCCGGAGCTCCTGGAGCCGGCGCGGTACGCGGACGGCCCACGACGTGTCACGGAAGAAGCGCTTGATCTCGCCGACGATGGTCGGCATGGCGAACGTCGGGAACTCGACGCCGCGGCTCAGCTCGAAGCGGTCGATCGCCTTGATCAGGCCGATCGTGCCGACCTGGATGATGTCCTCCATGGGTTCGCTGCGCGAACGGAACCGGGAGGCGGCGAACTTGACCAGTGCGAGGTTGAGCTCGACGAGGGTGTTACGGACGTACGAGTAGTCGTGGGTGCCTTCTTCGAGGGACTCCAGTCGCGCGAAGAGGGTCTTGGACAGGGCCCGGGCGTCGACCGCCCCCACCTTGTCGAACGGCGGGATCTCGGGGAGCCCGTCCAGGGCGTCCGGAACGTGTGCACCCGCGAGGTGCTGGTCCAGCTGTTGGGAGTCCGTGTGTTCCGGAGGGGGTGTCGACGTCGCTGTGTGGGTATGCGATCCGTCGAGCCGGGGTGACATGGTGTCCTCCATGGTTCTCGGCACAAGGCTGCCGAAGCCGGTGTGTGCGGTGCGGTGTGCGGCGACTCCAATGCCGGCCATATCGGGTGTTCGTCTTGGCCGGCTCGCTGACAGGAACTGGCTCACTACTAGCCCTACCCGCTTTCCCGGGCCCACCGCAAGTGCACTGTCTTCCTGTATGTCCATATATGGGCTTTAGTTCGGGTGTCGAAGAGTGTGGGGAAGGCGTAGTGTTCGTGGACGTCAGTTGGGCGCGAGCGAGCGCCGGAAATGCAGACACGAGCTCGGGAGAGAGACGGCATGGACCGCGAGACGGTCGGCAGCGCAGAGTCAGGCCGGCTTCTGGTGGAGGTGCGCCACGAGGGCTCCAGCGCCGTCGTGACGCCGACGGGTGAACTCGATCACCACACCGCCGACCTGTTGCGTGAACCACTTGAGGACTGCCTCGCGAAGGGCATCTCGCGGCTGGTCGTCGACTGCGCGGGGCTGGAGTTCTGTGACTCCACCGGCCTCAACGTGCTGCTCGGCGCCCGCCTGAAGGCGGAGGAAGCGGGTGGCGGGGTGCATCTCGCCGCCATGCGGCCAGTGGTGGCACGCGTGTTCGAAATCACGGGCGCGGATGCCGTTTTCACCGTCCATGAGTCGCTTGCCGACGCCCTGGCCGATGAATCCCCGGAGTCCCCTGAGGCCCTTGAATCCTCCTAGCCTTTCCGGCCGAGTCTCCTTGGTCGGTCGTGCGAGTTGTCGAGCGCGCTCTTTTTGGGGGGTGTTCTGTCGGTTCCGCCGGGCAGGAGACATCCTGAATGCACACACAATGACGTGCGTAAGCAACTGTGGTGAATGAAGCCCCTGTACGCGAACTGGTGAATCGGTGAGGTGAAGCGCTGATGAGCACCACCCGGCCCGACTCGCCGGGCTCCCCGGAGTCCTCGCCGGGCTCCCCGGAGTCCTCGCCGGGCTCCCCGGAGTCCTCGCCGGGCTCCCCGGAGTCCTCCGGGTCCGGCGGCGCTTCCGGGGGTCGTCAGACCCGCAGCCTGAGTCTCGCGGGCGAGAGCGGTGTCGTTCCGCTCGCCCGTGACTTCGCCCGGCAGGCGCTGTACGCGTGGGGCTGGCTGCCCGCCGAGGCCGCCGACCGGCGGGCCGCCGCCGAGGACGTGCTGCTCGTCGTCTCCGAGCTGGTCACCAACGCCTGCCTGCACGCCGACGGCCCGGACGAGATGTGGATCACCTGCGACAACAAGGTGATCCGTGTCGAGATCTCGGACAGCGGCGCGGGCCAGCCTGCCCCGCGCACCCCGCATCGGGCCGGGCGTCCCGGCGGCCACGGAATGTTCATCGTGCAGCGGCTGTGCCTGGACTGGGGGGTCGTACGGACCCCGGGCGTCGCGGGCAAGAAGGTCTGGGCGGAGCTCGGCGCTCCGGCGTAGTTCCCGCCGTTCCGGCACGTGGGCATCGCTCGAATCAGGCCGAAATCCCGGCGATCCGGTGTGTGCTGTGTCTTCCAAGTGTTGGTCCTCCGGCGTACCTTGACGGCCGATCCGCGATCTGATGTGCCGTCAGATTCGCCGCCAGGGCCGCCAGGAATGACCGCCAGGAATGGGGGACGACGATGTCGTACCACCGGACATGCCGCCGAACGCACCCGAAACGAGGCGCCGCGCTCGCGTCCGTCGCGGCCCTGGCCGGATCGGCGGTGCTGCTGGCCGCCCCCGCCGCCCGGGCCGAGGTGGTGGACGTCAACTACCGGTGCGATACGCCGATCGGCATCAAGAGCGCCCTCTCGTCCATCGACATCAAGGCGGTCGGGAGCGGCGGCTCCTACACGGTCACGATGTCCTGGCAGAAGGGCGTCTCGTCCAGCCCGGTGGAGCTGGGCAAGGGTGCGATGAGCCCGAGCGCCACGATCAAGCTGGGCGGCGCGGACAGCGGCACCCTCAACGTCAGCGGGCCCGCGAACCAGGCCGCGCTCCCCGCCAACACCCCCATAAAGATCAATGACCTGAGCGGCACGTACAAGCCGTCGAAGAACGGCAAGGTCACCTTCACGGCCGGCATCCTGACGATCAAGGCCGCCGGTACGACGACCACGTGCACGCCCACCAACAGCCCCGAGCCGTCCCTGACGCTCGATGTCACGGGGGCCTCGGGCGGCGGAACCACCGGCGGCACGAGCAGCACCGGTGGTAGCGGCGAAACCGGTGCCGACCTCCCGCAGACCGGCCCCGAGGACTCCTTCGTCGCGCTGGGCACGCTCGGCGGCACGGTCCTGCTCGCGGGCGCGGCGGGCACGCTGTGGCTGACGCGCAGGAACCGGACGGCGCACGGGAACCAGACGGGTACGGCGGTACGACGGCAGCCGACGGCACGCCGCTGAGGACCGTACGAGAACCGTACGAGAACCGTACGACTTCCGGGAGCCGCCGATGCGTGTCCTCTGCCCCAGCCGCAGCCATTTCCGTCCCCTCAGCCACCTCCGCCTTCTCGGTCTCGTCGCGCTGCTGTCCGCGGGGACGCCGGCCGTGGCCGACGAGGGCTGGTCCGCCATGCCCCTGGGCACCGGCCGGCCGTACTTCTACGCCGAGGGCACCCCGGGAACGGTTCTCCAGGACACGCTGTCCGTCCGCAACCCGACGGCGCGGATCCTGAACGTGCGGCTGACCGGCGGCAGTTGGCTCACCCTGGCCGCGCCCGAGGTCGACGTCCCCGCCCGCACACGCGCCGACGTGCCGTTCACGGTACGCATCCCCGAGGGCACGCCTCCCGGTGACCGCACCGCCACGATCACCGCCCGGGCCTCGGGCCGGAGCGCGACGGTGCGGGTCCGACTGCGGGTCAGGGGACCCCGGTTGCCCGCGCTGACCGTCGAGCACGTGAGGGTACGCGATGACCGCATCGCGTACGAGCTGGTCAACCGCGGCACCACCGACCTGACCCCGACGCTCGCCGTCCACGCGGACGGTGTCCTCGGCCCCGTCCTCGACCGGGCCCCGCGCACACTGCCCGTACGTCTGTCCCCGGGCCGGCGCGTCGCCCTCACCGAACCCTGGTCCGGGCGGCCGGGGTTCGACGCGGTCGACGTACGCCTGACGGTCACGGCGGCGGACGGCGCGGTACGCGACGAGGCGGGCGCGTCGGTGCGGTTCGTGCCGTGGGGCGGGGTGGTGGGGGTCGCGGGGGTGCTGTCGGCGGGCGGCGCCCTCGTGGTCGTACGACGGATCGGGCGCCGTGGGCGCGATGAACGGCCGGACAGGCGCCCGGAGTTGGCGGCGAAGCCGGATGAGCTGACGGGGGCGATGACGTGATGCGGCGTATTCCTGCACTGGTCGCGGTGCTGGCGATCGCTCTCCTGATGGTGCCCGTGACCACCGCGGCAGCCGCCGGCGGGCCGACCGTCAAGGTCTCCAAGTTGCAGGCGGGGACCGGTGATTCGATCGTCGTGACGGGGGCCGGCTGGCAGCCCAGGACGCTGTTGATGATGTTGATCTGCGGCCGGTCCACACCGGGCCGGGGAGTGCTCGGCGGCACCAACTCCTGTGCCAACGCGGACGCGAGAGCCGTCACCACGGACACGCTGGGCGGCTTCAGCAAGAGTCTGCCGGTGGTCGAACCGCCGGTGCCGTGCCCATGCGTGGTGCATGTGGCGACGGTGACGGGAGGGTCGCAGGCGGCGGCCGACGCGGTGTTCCAGGTGGCCGGGCACCCGGTCGAACCGCTGCCCGCGCAGACCGGCACGGGCCGTCTCTCGGTCCTCACGGACCCGCGGCTCGACGGTTCGAGCGGGGTGCTGACCTGGTTCGGGGCGCCGCCCACCCGGACCCTGGTGGTCACCGTCGGCAACCTCGGTACGGCGGCGGTCAAGGACCCGGTCTTCCAGGTCGGCACCTCCCACGGGGTGTTCGCCCCGCAGTGGGACGAGCAGCAGTGGCGCGGCACGATCAAGCCGGGCGGGAAGGCACGCGTCGCGCTGCCGGTCGGCCTGGTGAGCGGGGCGCACGGCGACTACACGGTCTCGCTGAGGTACGACGGCAAGATGCTCGCCGAGCAGCCGTGGGGCGTGGGCCGGCCATGGGGCGTGACCCTGTTCTGGGTCCTGGCCGGTGTCGTCGTACCGGCGGCACTGTTCCGCATCGGGATGGCTGTGGTGGACCGGGTACGGCCACGCGGACCGGGCGGAGCGGGCGGGCGGCCGTCGCCGCGACATGGCAGGGCGCTGCGGATGCCCGAACTGACGCTGCGTATGCCGAGGGTGGGCGCGCGGGAGGACGGCGAACAGCCCCGGCCTGCGACCGCTTCCACCACCCTGCCGTGGTTCACCCCCGACGCCGCCCCGGGAGCGAGCGCGGGCGAGAGCGCGGACACGGGCATCGACGCGGGCGCCGGCACTCCGACGACCAACACGACGAAGACGAAGGGGAACACGTGAGAACGCAACGGAGACGGAGCGTGGGCGCGGCAGGGGCCCTGTTGCTGCTCGGCGGAGCGGGCGGTGTCCTGCTGGGCATGGCCGCGGCGGGGCCCGCCCAGGCCGCCGAGGTGTCGTACGCGACCAAGTGCGTGCCGCCGGCGGCCTCGGGGCTCGACCCGGTCAACGGCACGACCAAGGTGGAGATCACCGCGCCCGCGACGGCGAAGGTCGGCGACGAGGTGGACGTGGTCTGGAAGTTCACGCAGGCCGCTTCCAAGAACCCGGATCTCATCGTCCTCCCGGCCAACTCGGTCCAGCCGAGCGGGGTGTTGAAGGTTGCCGGGGCGCAGACCGCCGACATCGCGATGGTCGGCCCGCGCGAGAACCCGGCGATCCCCAAGGGCGGGGCGATGGTCCTGTCCGACATGAAGGGCAAGGTGAAACTGACGGCGGCGGGCGACGTGACGCTGACGCCGGACGCGTACACGATCAACGTGTACGAGACGGACACGAAGTGCGCGCCGACCGAGACGGTGCAGTCGTCGGCGACGATCAAGGTGACGGCGGGGGACACCGGTTCACCGTCCACGTCGACCTCACCCACGCCGACACCGACGGACTCCGAGTCCGCGACCCCGACGCCGACCGAGTCGGACGACGAGAGCGAGTCGCCGAGCAGCACACCGAGCAGCACACCGAGTGCGACGGACAGCGGCCAGACGGACTTCACCGGGAAGCTCGTGCAGGTCCCGTACAAGTGCGTGACGCCCATCGGCGACAAGGACGTGACCTCCCCCATCCAGATCAACGCCACGAAGAACGGAGGGAGTTACGACATCACGGTCCAGTTCAAGGGCTCGGTGATGAACAGTCCGGCGGACCTCCCGGCGGACTCGGTGAAGCCGTCCATGGAGGTCGTCCTGGGCGGGTCCGACTCGGGCACGGTCCATGTCGAGGGCCCGGCCAACACGGATCCGATCACGACCGGTGACGCGATGACGATCTCCGACATGACGGGCACGTACAAGCCGGGTGCGACCGGTGAATCGACCCTGTCACCAGGCGTGTTGACGGTCAGCGCCCTCGGCACGACGACCACCTGCACCCCGACCACGACGATGGTCTCCCTGACCCTGGACACGGAGGAGCAGGCGAGTGGGGCGTCCGGCTCGTCGACCACGACTTCCGGCGGTACGTCGACCACCGGCGGCCTCGCCAACACGGGCGCCGAGAACGACGGCGCCCTGAAGGCGCTGGGGCTGGTGTCCGGAACGGTGATCCTGGCGGGCGTGGCGGTGTTCACGTTCATGCCGGGCCGGCGGCGCCTGCGCTGAACGGTGATCGGTGATCGGTGACGTCAGGACCCCGCCCCGGTGCATGTCGCCGCGGGCGGGGTCGGGCGTTCTCCGCCACCTCGAACGTGCTGCTCCCGTGCTGCTCACGTGCCGCTGTGGGCGTCCAGCAGATGGGCCCGGAGCCGTACGTTCGCGTCGCTGACCGCGCTGTGGTCGAAGGCGGCCTGCGCGTTGCTCCGGCGTGCGGCGAGTTCCTGACAGGCCTCGCAGCCGTCCGTCGGCGCGGGTGGGCGGTACTCCTCGTAGGACGGGTAGAGCGGCGGGCGCGGTGGGCGCGATGTCATGGCGCACACCCCTGTCCGTGCCTGCCGTGCTCCCCCAACTCCCTTTCACAGTCGCTGACTTCACCCGTACGACCGGCTTCCAGAGCCGCGTCCCGCTGCACTGCCAGCGCCTCGCACACGTCACAGGGCGGCGCCTGGGCCGTCGTGGAGGGCGTGGCGGCCGTGTTCACGCCGACCACCGTGCGAGTGCCGCTTCCAGAGAGCGCAGGACCTCGGGGGTCGGCGCCGCCCAGGCACCGGACGGGGTCCAGGTGGGGGCGGGGGTGGCGCGGTGGGTGGTGGTGCGGGGACGCCGGGGGAGACGGGGGAGGGAGGTCGTCGTCATCGGGTCACTCCTCGGGTGGAGGTTCCGGCGTAAGCCTGTGCTGTGTGCGGTCGCCGGATTACGGTGCGTGTTCAGGTATGACGAGCATGCCGCCTCCATGGGGCGGAAACGTCGTGGACAGGGCCGGATTTCCACGTTCGGCGGGACGGATTTCCACGGCTCCATACAGCTACCCACATCACCCACAGTCGCCGTAGGGGAGTACGAGATGTCGCAACGACGGACCGTGACGAGTCGCAGCCAGGAGCCACGGGCGCGGTTCGCCGAGGAACTGAAGGCGTTGCGGGAGAAGAGCGGGGACAGTCTGCGCCAGTTGAGCGAGAAGGTGGGCTGGGACTTCTCGCTGTTCGGCAAGATGGAGAACGGCCACACGCTGGGCAGCGCCGACGTGGTGCAGGCACTCGACCAGTACTTCGGCGCGGACACGTTCCTGGTGACCTTGTGGGAACTGGCGCTGGGAGATCAGGCTCAGTACAAGGATCAGTACCGTACGTTCTTTCAGCTGGAGGCCGAGGCGCTCAGCATGTGGCACTTCGGGTTGAACAGCGTCCCTGGTGTGTTGCAGACCCGGGAGTACGCGACCGAGGTGCTCGCGGCAGGTGGCATGCAGGGTGAGGAACTGGCCCGCCATGTCGAGGCACGCCTCAACCGTGGCGCGATGCTCTTGGCGGAGGATGCGCCCCGATTCCGCACGATTCTGTACGAGTCGGTGCTGCGACTGATGCTGCGAGACGAGAAGGTGTGGCGCCAGCAGTTGGAACATTTGCTGACGATGTCCCGGCGCCCGAACGTGACTGTGCAGGTACTGCCGTTCAGCGTCGGGCCGTTCGGCATGATGAACACGGAGGCGATGTTCCTGCAGCCCGCAGACGGTCGCTCTGTGGCTTACACGGAGAACGACCTGCACGGCGAAGTCATCGTAGAAGGAAGCCAGATTGAGCGTCTGCAATCTGCATACGATGCTATGCGCGACTTGGCGTTGTCCCCGGTCGAGTCGCGAAGGTTCATCGGAGAGATGCTGGAGGAAGCGCAATGCGATCCATCGATCTGAGTACCGTCACGTGGCGCAAGAGCAGCTACAGCAACACTGACGCCGGCCAGTGCCTCGAAGTCGCCGACAACCTCTCCGTCGTCCCCGTCCGCGACTCCAAGACCCCCGACGCCCCCGCCCTCGTACTCCGGCCCACCACCTGGACCTCCTTCGTCACGGCAGTACGCCGCGCCCAACTCCCCACCTGCTGACGGACGTACGCCCGTCAGTAGGCCGGAGTGCCTCAGGGCTTGCCGATGTCGACGGCCCACACTCCCGTACCGTCGTACGCCTCGGGTGTGGCGGTCAGTACCTGGCCCTCGACCGCGCCAGAGGCAGCCGCGTGAACTGCGTGGCCGTACGCCCATTCCAGGCCGGCGGTCACCGCGTGCTCGACCGAGGCGGTACCGGCGAAGTCGAGCGGTACGAACTCCAGGCCGGGCAGGGCGCCGACATGTGCTGCCGCGCCAGGGAGTTGAAGGCTCGCGGCAATCAGGCACAGTGCCGGGACATGCGCGCGCTGCCCTGGATCGTCGACCTCGACGACCGCCAGACCGGACAGCAGCCGGTGACCACGGCACAGGGCGAGCACCGCGGTGTGGTCCAGGATGATCACCGGCGTTCTCCCAGTTGCCTCGCGGCAATGGCGGCACGCCACTCCTGCGCTTCTCGAACGTCGGCGTCGGTGAGGTCCGCACGCAGATTGGCCCGTACGTAGGCGATGGCCCGGGCCGTGCGCTCGGCTCGCTCCTCCTCCGTGGGGGCCGCGGCGACCACACGCTCCACGTAGGCGCGTGTGCTCAGGCCGCGCTCTTCGGCGAGCGTGCGCAGGCGGTCTCTTACCGACTCACTGATCTTGATCGTGGTGTCAGCCATACCGAGAGAATACAACTGAATACCAAAGGGGGTTCACTCGCCGGTGTAGCAAAAGAGATCTTCAGGGAAAATCGGACAAGAGGTCGTATGAGTCTGTTAAGGAACTTTCCGTCACGTAATGTTTCTCTGTGGCAAATAGTGGTACTTGTGGCATTGATCGCAGGCAATGGGCGGGCGTCAATCGCCCATTCGAAGGTAAGGGACAGGAAAGTGCCATAGAGGTACAGGTTCGAGCACCGGAGTGTGGTGGGTAGCGGCCCCGCCGTCCCTAGTGCTCTCGTCGTAGCGTCCGAAGGTAAGAATCAAGAACGCCTGGTCACACCCCGGACGGCGTCCAGGGCGGTCTACCATCAGCTCATGACCCGTGTACTGCTCGCTGAGGACGACGCGTCCATCTCGGAGCCGCTGGCCCGCGCACTGCGCAGGGAAGGTTACGAGGTCGAGGTGCGCGAGGACGGCCCGACCGCGCTCGACGCAGGCATCCAGGGCGGTATCGACCTGGTTGTCCTGGACCTGGGACTGCCCGGTATGGACGGCCTCGAAGTGGCCCGCCGGCTGCGTGCCGAGGGGCTGACCGTCCCGATCCTCATCCTGACCGCGCGCGCCGACGAGGTGGACACCGTCGTCGGCCTCGACGCGGGCGCCGACGACTACGTCACCAAGCCCTTCCGGCTCGCCGAACTGCTCGCCCGCGTGCGGGCCCTGCTCCGGCGCGGTGCGTCCGAGCAGCAGCAGCCGCCCGCCACGCACGGCGTGCGCATCGACGTCGAGTCGCACCGCGCGTGGATGGGCGAAGAGGAACTCCAGCTCACCGCCAAGGAGTTCGACCTGCTGCGGGTGCTTGTGCGTGACGCGGGGCGGGTCGTGACCCGCGACCAGCTGATGCGTGAGGTGTGGGACACGACGTGGTGGTCGTCGACCAAGACGCTCGACATGCACATCTCGTGGCTGCGGAAGAAGCTGGGCGACGATGCCGCCAACCCTCGGTATATCGCGACTGTCCGGGGCGTCGGTTTCCGGTTCGAGAAGAGTTAGCGAACTACGCGCGTAACCCTCCGGGGGCTGTGCGTGGTGTGCGACTGCGGGCCGGTGAGGGCTGGTCGCGCAGTTCCCCGCGCCCCTGGGGTGGGGCGCTGCGCGCCACCACCCCAGGGCACACTCGTCGTGTTGGAGCCATTGCCCGGAGGGCCTGTGCGTCGTCGTCTTATTCAGTCCACCCTTGCCGTCGTGCTCGTGGTGATCGCCGTGTTCGGTGTGTCGCTCGTCATCGTCGAGACGCGGACGATCAGTGCGAGTGCCCAGGAGCGGGTGGACTCCGAGGCCGTGCGGCTGGCCAGCATCGTGGACAGCCGAATCCTCGGGGCCGAGCAGATCAACTCCAAGGTCCTCCGCGGCCTCGTCACCGGCGACCGGTACGCCGTCGTGCGCATCCCCGGCCGTGCGCCGATCGAGGTCGGGGACCAGCCCGTCGGTGACGTCATCTCCGCCGAGGAGGACGGCGAGGAGGGCGAGACCGTCCGGGTCGAGGAACCCCGTTCCTCCGTGACCCGTGAGGTAGGCCGCACCCTGCTGATCATCGGCGCGGTCGCGCTGCTCGCCGTCATCGCCGCCGTCCTGCTCGCCGTACGGCAGGCGAACCGGCTGGCCTCGCCGCTCACCGACCTCGCCGAGACCGCCGAACGCCTCGGCTCGGGCGACCCGCGCCCCCGCCACAAGCGGTACGGCGTCCCGGAGCTCGACCGGGTCGCGGATGTGCTGGACAGCTCGGCGGAACGTATCGCCCGGATGCTCACCGCCGAACGCCGGCTGGCCGCGGACGCCTCGCACCAGCTGCGTACGCCCCTCACCGCCCTGTCCATGCGCCTTGAGGAGATCACCCTCACCGACGACCCGGACACGGTGAAGGAGGAGGCCACGATCGCGCTCACGCAGGTCGAACGCCTCACGGACGTCGTCGAGCGGCTCCTCACCAACGCCCGCGACCCGCGCACCGGCTCCGCCGTCTCCTTCGACCTCGACGAGGTCATCCAGCAGCAGCTCGCCGAGTGGCGCCCCGCCTACCGCAGCGAGGGCCGGGCCATCGTCACCTCCGGCAAGCGGCATCTGCAGGCCGTCGGTACGCCGGGCGCGGTCGCGCAGGTGCTGGCCGCCCTGATCGAGAACTCCCTCATGCACGGCGGCGGCACGGTCGCCCTGCGCACCCGCGTCATCGGCAACCAGGCGGTGATCGAGGTCACGGACGAGGGGTCCGGCGTCCCGGCCGACCTCGGCGCCCGGATCTTCGAGCGCGCGATCAGCGGCCGCAACTCCACGGGCATCGGCCTCGCGGTCGCCCGCGACCTCGCGGAGGCCGACGCGGGCCGCCTGGAGCTGCTCCAGGCCCAGCCGCCGGTCTTCGGCCTCTTCCTGTCCCGGACCCCGCTGAAGAAGCCGCTGGGGGGCGAGGAGGAGCGGACGGTCCGGTAGGTGCCCGTACGTGGTTCCGGTGGTGCGGGGGCTGTCAGCCGACGTGCTGGCGGTGGGACCGGCCCCCGGGAATCGTCCGTCCCTCCGGAAGAGGCACCGAGTCCGCCTCTTCGAGGAACGATTCGGCGCTGGCGACCGCCTCACGCGCCGGAAGCGTACGGAACACCCACGTACGGTACGACCAGAAGCGGAACAGGGTCGCGACGCCGATCCCGACGAACTTGAAGACGTTGCTCTGCAGGGGGCTGTCCAGGCCGAAGCCGTACGTCGCCGCGTAAAGAACGCCGTTCTCGATGACCAGTCCGACCGCGCTGAACAGCAGGAACAGCGTCAGTTCCTTCGTACGGCCGCTCTTGTCGCGGTCCCGGTACGTGAAGTAGCGGAAGCCGACGTAGTTCGAGCAGATCGCGACGACAGTCGCGGTCACACTGGCGCGGACCACCGGGAGGTCGGTCGTGGCGCGCACCAGGTTGAACACGAGCAGGTTGACGAGAAGCCCCGCCGTTCCCACCGCCCCGAACTTCGCCACCTCGGCCGCGAACTGGTCGAATCGTCGGCGTACGGCGCTCCGGGGCGTCGTATGAAGCCCGTCGGAACCACCTTCGGAACCACGTTCCATGGTCTGTCGGCCCCCGTCTGTGGGATCGCGGTGTGGGATTTCGTCAACCCAGCCATGCTAACCACCCCCTCTGGGGCTTGCCTGTGCGCATCGGGTCACAGGCGTGTAATGCGTGAAATCAGGCCGGGATGGCCGACCGGATACTCGCCGATACTCTTGGAGGGTGACGTTCCCGGTAGTCGGCATGGTCGGCGGGGGGCAGCTCGCTCGTATGACACACGAGGCGGGCATCCCGCTCGGCATCAGGTTCAAGCTTCTCAGTGACACCCCGCAGGAGTCCGCGGCGCAGGTGGTCGGTGATGTCGTCATCGGCGACTACCGCGACCTGGAGACGCTGCGCGCCTTCGCGCAGGGGTGCGATGTGATCACTTTCGATCACGAGCACGTCCCGACCGAGCATCTTCGGGCCCTGGAGGCGGACGGCATCCCCGTCCGCCCCGGCCCCGACGCGCTCGTGCACGCCCAGGACAAGGGCGTGATGCGGGCGAAGCTCGACGAGATCGGGGTGCCGTGCCCGCGCCATCGCATCGTCCGCGACGTCGTGGACGTGGTGGCCTTCGCGGCCGAGGGCGTGCCCGAAGGCGATGAGGGGGACGGCTTTCCGGTCGTCCTCAAGACGGTCCGCGGTGGGTACGACGGCAAAGGCGTGTGGGTCGTCCGGTCCGCGGCGGACGCCGCCGACCCCTTCCGGGCCGGTGTGCCGGTCCTGGCCGAGGAGAAGGTCGACTTCGTACGGGAACTGGCGGCGAACGTCGTCCGCTCCCCGCACGGCCAGGCCGTCGCTTACCCGGTCGTCGAGTCGCAGCAGGTCGACGGCGTGTGCGACACCGTCATCGCCCCGGCACCCGGCATAGCGGAGGAGCTGACCCTCCAGGCCACGGAACTGGCCCTGCGCATCGCCAAGGAACTCGGCGTGGTCGGCCACCTGGCCGTCGAACTGTTCGAGACCCGGGACGGTCGCATCCTCGTCAACGAACTGGCGATGCGCCCGCACAACTCGGGCCACTGGACCCAGGACGGCGCGATCACCAGCCAGTTCGCCAACCACGTCCGCGCGGTCCTCGACCTCCCGCTCGGCGACCCGCGCCCGCGTGCCAAGTGGACGGTCATGGCGAACGTCCTCGGCGGCGACTTCCCCGACATGTACTCCGCGTACCTGCACTGCATGGCCCGCGACCCCCAGCTGAAGATCCACATGTACGGCAAGGACGTGAAGCCCGGCCGCAAGGTCGGCCACGTCAACACCTACGGCGACGACCTGGACGACGTGCTGGAGCGCGCCCGTCACGCAGCCGGCTATCTGAGAGGCACGATCACCGAATGAGTTCCGTCGCAGGCCCCCTCGTGGGCATCGTCATGGGTTCCGACTCCGACTGGCCCGTCATGGAGGCCGCCGCCCAGGCGCTCGACGAGTTCGAGATCGCGTACGAGGTCGACGTCCTGTCCGCGCACCGCATGCCGCGCGAGATGATCGCCTACGGCGAGCAGGCCGACGGCCGCGGGCTGAAGGCGATCATCGCGGGCGCGGGCGGCGCGGCCCATCTGCCCGGCATGCTGGCGTCGGTGACCCCGCTCCCGGTGATCGGCGTCCCGGTGCCCCTCAAGTACCTCGACGGCATGGACTCGTTGCTGTCGATCGTGCAGATGCCGGCCGGTGTGCCGGTCGCCACGGTCTCGGTCGGCGGCGCGCGCAACGCGGGCCTGCTGGCGGCCCGCATCCTGGCCTCGCACGACGAGGAACTCCTCGGCCGGATGCGGGAGTTCCAGCAGGAGCTGAACGACCAGGCCACCGAGAAGGGCAAGCGGCTGCGCGCCAAGGTCGACAGCGGCGCGGGCGGCAGCGGCTTCGGCTTCGGGAAGTGACGTCGGTGAGCTCCCTGGAGCAGGCCCGGGAACTCCTGCGGGAGTTCCCGGTCGTCGACGGCCACAACGACCTCCCGTGGGCGCTGCGCGAACAGGTCCGCTACGACCTCGACGCCCGCGACATCGCCACCGCCCAGCACGCCCACCTGCACACCGACATCCCGCGCCTGCGCGAGGGCGGGGTCGGCGCGCAGTACTGGTCGGTGTACGTCCGCTCGGACCTGCCCGACGCGGTGCCCGCGACCCTCGAACAGATCGACTGCGTACGTCAGTTGATCGCGCGGTACGGCGACGACCTGCGCCCCGCCCTCACGGCCGCCGACATGGAGGCGGGCCGGCGCGAAGGCCGTATCGCCTCCCTCATGGGTGCCGAGGGCGGTCACTCGATCGCCAACTCCCTCGGCACCCTGCGGGGGTTGTACGAACTGGGCGTGCGCTATCTGACCCTCACCCACAACGACAACGTGGCGTGGGCGGACTCGGCGACGGACGAGCCGGGCGTCGGCGGGCTGTCGGAGTTCGGCCGCGAGGTGGTCCGGGAGATGAACCGACTCGGCATGCTCGTCGACCTCTCGCATGTCGCCGCGACGACGATGCGGCACGCGCTGGACACGTCCGTCGCGCCGGTGATCTTCTCCCACTCCTCCTCGCGCGCGGTGTGCGACCACCCGCGCAACATCCCCGACGACGTGCTGGAACGCCTGCCCGGCAACGGTGGGATGGCCATGGTGACGTTCGTGCCCAAGTTCGTCCTCCAGGCCGCCGTCGACTGGACGGCCGCCGCGGACGACAACATGCGCGTCCACGGTTTCCACCCCCTCGCCACGACCCCCGAGGCGATGAAGGTCCACCGCGCCTTCGAGGAGACGAACCCGCGCCCGATCGCCACGGTCTCGACGGTCGCCGACCACCTGGACCACATGCGCGAGGTGGCCGGCATCGACCACCTGGGCATCGGCGGCGACTACGACGGCACGGCGTTCACCCCGGACGGCCTCAGCGACGTCTCCGGTTACCCGAACCTCATCGCCGAGCTGCTGGACCGATCCTGGTCGAAGACCGACCTCGCCAAGCTGACCTGGGGCAACGCGGTACGGGTGCTGGGGGCGGCGGAGGACGTGGCACGCGAGGAGCGGGAGAGGCGGGGGCCCTCCAACGCCACGCTGGAGGAGCTGGACGGCTGAGGCGGACTCGGGGGGCGAGGGCGTACCCCCGAACGCCCCACCCACCAGGAAGCCCCCTCGGCTCCGTGCGACGGTGACCGTATTGCGATCACGCGGTAGATCACGACGTACGGAGCCCGTCATGGCCGACCTGCAGGACGAACTGCACACCACAGCCGAGGTCGGGGAACTCGACCCGCCGCTGCCCCCGCCCGTCTCCTTGCCGGAGCCCGACGACCACCCCCACGGGGACATGGCGACGGAGCTCGACTTCTCCGCCCTCTCAGCCCTTTCCGATCTCGCCGACCTGGACACCGCCGACCCTCTAGACCGTGCCCACGCGGTCCTCGCCGAGCACCCCGTCGCCGACGGTTACAGCGGGCTGCCCTGGGCGCTGCGGCACCTCTCCTGGTACGACCTGGAGCTCGGTGAGAGCACCGTCGACACCGATGTGCCCCGGATGCGACGCGGCCACGTGGGCGCCCTGTTCTGGGCGCTGCACCTGCCCGAGGGGCTCGCCGGGGACCGGGCCGTCGGCGCCACCCTGGAGCAGCTCGACCTGGTCAAGACGGTGGCCCGGAGCCACCCGGAGGGGCTGCGTCTCGCGGACACCGCCGGGCAGGTCACCGACGCCCGCAACTGCGGACGGGTCGCTGTCGTCCTCGGGCCCGCCGCCGCATCCGCGCTCGACGACTCGATCGGCATCCTGCGCGTCCTGCACTCCCTGGGCCTGCGCGTGCTCACCCTCGCCGGTACGTCCTGGGCGAGCGAGGCCGGGCTCACCCGGTTCGGCGAGGAGGTGGTCCGCGAGATGAACCGGCTCGGTGTGCTGGCCGACCTCTCGGGCGCCTCCGCGGCCACCATCAGCCGTACCGTCACGATCTCCAAGGCGCCGGTCCTGTGCACCCGCTCCGCGGCCCGCGCCCTGCGCCCCCACCCCGCCAACCTCCCCGACGAGACGCTCGCCGAGCTGGGCGCGGCCCGGGGCCTGTGCCTGGTGCCGCTGACGGCCGAGCAGACCGGGCCGTCCGTCCGTGACGTCGCCGACCACCTCGACCACGTCCGCGCGGTCGCGGGCCCGGAGTGCGTCGGCCTGTCCGGTACGTACGACTCCGGCAGCGCCCACCCCCAGGAACTCGGCGACGCCTCCTGCTACCCGAACCTGATCGCCGAACTCCTTCGCCGAGGCTGGACCGAGCCCGACATCGGGCTCCTCACCTGGGGAAACGTCCAGCGTGTCCTGCGCAGTGCCGACTTCACGGCCAAGGCGGCCCAGCAACGCCGGGAGCCGTCCACGGCACGGATCGCGGAGCTGGACGGCTGACCCGGCTGCTCAGGTGCGCTCGATCCGGCAGAGGCAGAACGGATGCCCCGCCGGATCGGCGTAGACCCTGAAGTCCCGCTTCCCGTCCTGGTCGTCCAGGTCCAGCGGGCGGGCGCCGAGCGCGAGGACCGCCTCCTGGGCCGCGTCCAGCTCCGCCCAGGTGGAGCCGGCGTCCAGGTCGAGGTGGAACTGCTGGGAGCCGTGATCGGCCCGCGGCCACTCGGGCGGGGAGTACCCGGGCGCCTGCTGGAATGCCAGCCGCGGCCCGCCGGGAACGTGGAGCACGACCCACTCGGGCTCCTCTTCCACGGGCGTACCGCCGAGGACCCGTGCGTAGAAACGGGCCAGCGCGTGAGGGTCGGGACAGTCGAGGACGACGGTACGGAAACGGGCTACGGGCGTCATGGGTTCCTCCGGTCGGTACGGTCGGTACGGCCGTTCGGCACGTCTGTTACATCCGTTACGTCCGTTGCGCCTGTTCAGCCTGCGCAGAGGCAGAACGGGTGTCCCGCCGGGTCCGCGTACACCCTGAAGGAGCGGGCCCGGTCCTCCGTGTCCAGCGGCTTCGCGCCCAGCGCGAGCACCTCCCGCTCGGCCGTGTCCAGGTCCGCCACCGTCACGTCCAGATGGAACTGCTGCGAGGCCTCTGCCGACGGCCACTTCGGGGGTACGTGTCCGGGGGCGGCCTGGAAGGCCAGGCTCGGCCCGCCCGGGATCCGCAGGTCGACCCAGTCCTCCTGGACCTCGGGAGTCCCGCCCAGCAGCCCGGCGTAGAAGGCGGCGAGTGCGTCGGGGTCGGGACAGTCCAGGACTACCTGGTCGAACTTGGCGATGGGCATGGGTTCCTCCGTCGATTGCCTGCTCAGTGCTCTCTGCTGCTCTCCGGCGTTCCGGGTACCCCGTTGTTACCGGTTGACCCGTCTCATACGGTTACCGGATGCCCGTGCATAGGAGGTAACGCGAAGAGGTACCGTCTGCGGTATGAGCGAGAACGGGTCCGCACCCGGAGGGCTGGCCCTCGTGGAGGCCTTGGTGAACACCAGGGACCTGGAGTCGGGCCGGGACGCGCTGGACGCCGTCGAGGGGCGTGCCGCGTTCGGCATCGCGGAGATCACCGAACGGGAACTGGTGGCCGTGAAGGAGCTGCGGGAGTCCCTGCGGGCCGTCTGCCTCGCCCACGCCGGGCATCCACCGCACGACACCGTCACGCCCCTGGGCCAACTGCTGTCCCGCGCCCCGCTGTTGGTGACCGTCGACGAGCGGGACGGCTCGGCCCGCCTGACCGCCGCCGAGCAGGGCCCGCTGCTCTCCCGAGTGGCGGCGGCCGTCGCGGAGGCACTCACCGACGGCACCTGGCTGCGCCTCAAGGCGTGCGAGCTGCCCGAGTGCCACTGGGCGTACTACGACCGCAGCCCCGCCGGGCGCCGGCGCTGGTGCGCCATGTCGGTGTGCGGGGCGCGCGCGAAGATGCGGCGCTATCGCGCGAAGTAGGGGGTCCGCGTGGAGTGGCCGCCCGGGATTTGGGATGCGGGTCCCGAAGGGTGGCCGGGATGTGGAGAATGGGACAGGCGCCGGTCCGGCCGACTGAGCCTCGGCCGGACCGGCGTCCTACCCCGGGCCGGACTCCGTCAGCCGCAAGCGGCCGTCAGGCGGTGGGCCGCCCCATCGCGCGGTACGTCCATCCGGCCTTGCGCCACACCTCCGGGTCGAGGGCGTTGCGCCCGTCCAGGACGAGCCGGTGGGCCACCGCCTCGCCCAGCGCCGCCGGGTCCAGCTCGCGGAACTCCCGCCACTCGGTCAGGTGCAGTACGGCATCGGCGCCCCGGACCGCCTCCAGGGCCGTGTCGGCGTACGTGAGCGTCGGGAAGACCTTGCGTGCGTTGGCCATGCCCTTCGGGTCGTACACCGTGACCTGGCCGCCCTGTAGGTGGATCTGCCCGGCGACGTTGAGGGCCGGCGAGTCGCGGACGTCGTCCGAGTCGGGCTTGAAGGTGGCGCCGAGCACCGCGACCCGCTTCCCGAGGAACGGGCCGCCGCCCAGTGCCTGCCGGGCCAGTTCCACCATCTGGCCGCGCTGACGCATGTTGATCGAGTCGATCTCGCGCAGGAAGGTCAGCGCCTGGTCGGCGCCCAGCTCACCGGCGCGCGCCATGAACGCCCGGATGTCCTTGGGCAGACACCCGCCGCCGAAGCCGATCCCGGCCCGCAGGAACTTCTTGCCGATCCGGTCGTCGTACCCGATCGCCTCGGCGAGCTTCGCCACATCCCCGTCGGCGGCCTCGCAGACCTCCGCCATGGCGTTGATGAACGAGATCTTGGTGGCGAGGAAGGAGTTCGCGGAGGTCTTCACCAGCTCGGCGGTCGGGAAGTCGGTGACGACGAACGGCGTCCCCTCCGCGATCGGCGTGGCGTACACCTCGCGCAGCAGCTTCTCGGCCCGCTCGCTCCGTACGCCGACCACGAGCCGGTCGGGGTGCAGCGTGTCCTGGACGGCGAAGCCCTCGCGCAGGAACTCCGGGTTCCAGGCCAGCTCGGCGTCCGCGCCGGCGGGCGCCAGCCCGGCGATCGTCCGGGCGAGCCGGTCCGCCGAGCCGACGGGCACCGTCGACTTGCCGACGACGAGGGTGGGGGAGGTGAGGTGCGGGGCGAGGGACTCGATCGCGGAATCGACGTACGACATGTCGGAGGCGTACTCGCCGTGCTTCTGCGGGGTGTTCACGCAGACGAAGTGAATGTCTCCGAAGGCGGCGATCTCGGTCCAGTCCATGGTGAAGCGCAGGCGCCCGGTGGACCCCTCGATCCCCGCGACATGCTTGCGCAGCAGCTCGTCGAGTCCGGGCTCGTACATGGGGGCCTGCGCGCGCCGCAGCAGGTCGATCTTCTCCTCCACGACATCCAGCGCCAGCACCTCGAAACCGAGCTCGGCCATGGCGGCGGCGTGGGTGGCCCCGAGGTATCCGGTGCCGATCACGGTGATCTTGAGAGCCATGGGTGCTCCTGGGGTGTGGCCTGGGGGTGGTCGTGTGTGCGATGGCGAGCATAGTCGTGGGCCCGGCACGGCCTGGCAGGGGCTGTTGCGGGCCTTCACCGGGCAGAATTCTCCGGGAGTCCCCGGGAGTCCCCCGAACTCCTCCCTGTCGCCAAGCTCACGTATCACTCGGGTGGGCAGGCCCTTAAAATTTGGATTACCTACTGTGTTACTTAACGGTAGTTAGCGTCAGTCATACAGCGTCTTTGGAGCGTGAGAGACCTTGGCCGGATCGGCTGATTTCGACCTGTACCGCCCGTCGGAGGAGCACGACATGCTCCGTGACGCGATCCGCTCCCTGGCCGAGGCGAAGATCTTGCCGTACGCCGCGGCGGTGGACGAGGAAGCACGCTTCCCCCAGGAGGCCCATGACGCGCTGGTGGCCAACGACCTGCACGCCGTCCACGTACCGGAGTCGTACGGCGGCGCGGGCGCGGACGCGCTGGCGACCGTGATCGTGATCGAGGAGGTCGCACGGGTGTGCGCCTCCTCGTCCCTGATCCCGGCGGTGAACAAGCTCGGCTCGCTGCCCGTGATCCTCTCCGGCTCGGAGGAGCTGAAGAAGAAGTACATGACACCCCTCGCCAAGGGCGAGGGCATGTTCTCGTACTGCCTCTCGGAGCCCGACGCGGGCTCGGACGCGGCCGGCATGAAGACGAGGGCGGTCCGCGACGGCGACTTCTACGTCCTCAACGGCGTGAAGCGCTGGATCACCAACGCGGGCGAGTCCGAGTACTACACGGTGATGGCCGTGACCGACCCCACCAAGCGCAGCAAGGGCATCTCCGCGTTCGTCGTCGAGAAGTCCGACGAGGGCGTCTCCTTCGGCGCCCCGGAGAAGAAGCTCGGCATCAAGGGCAGCCCGACCCGCGAGGTCTACCTCGACAACGTCCGCATCCCGGCCGACCGCATGATCGGCGACGAGGGCACCGGCTTCGCCACCGCGATGCAGACCCTGGACCACACCCGCATCACGATCGCCGCGCAGGCGCTGGGCATCGCGCAGGGCGCCCTCGACTACGCCAAGGGCTACGTCAAGGAGCGCAAGCAGTTCGGCAAGCCGATCGCCGACTTCCAGGGCATCCAGTTCATGCTCGCCGACATGGCCATGAAGATCGAGGCGGCCCGGCAGCTGACGTACGCGGCTGCCGCCAAGTCCCAGCGCGGCGACAAGGACCTCACCTTCCAGGGCGCGGCGGCGAAGTGCTTCGCGTCGGACGTGGCGATGGAGGTCACCACGGACGCGGTCCAGCTGCTGGGCGGCTACGGCTACACGCGTGACTATCCGGTGGAGCGGATGATGCGCGATGCCAAGATCACCCAGATCTACGAAGGTACGAACCAGGTCCAGCGGATCGTGATGGCCCGCAACCTGCCGTAACTCGCTGACTCGGTAACCCGGCACGAAAACCCGTTCGCCCCTGCCCGATCCATCGGGCAGGGGCGAACGGGTTTGTCATCGGGGCCGGTCGCCGCGCTCAGTTGCCGGAGACGGTGACCTTGTCGTCGTTCTTCAGTTCGGTCACCAGCGTCTTCACCTTCGCCTTGTCCCAGACGAGGTTGCCGCCGGTCGAGCCCGAGATCGGCATGTTCATCGACTTGCCGTCGCCGCCCGTGACGCCCTTCATCGCCCAGAACATGTCGCCCAGGTCGAACAGGCCCATGTCCTTGTCGACGACCAGGGTGTCGAGGCCCGCACTCATCGTCGGGTACAGCTTGAAGGGGTTCAGGATCGTGCTCGGCGTCGCGGTCTGGCTCGCCAGCGCCGCGAGGAACTTCTGCTGGTTCTTCGTACGGTCGAGGTCGCTGCCCGCGAGGGCGTACCGGGTACGGACGAAGGCCAGGGCCTGCTCGCCGTTGAGGGTCTGCTTGCCCGCCGTGAAGTTGGCGCCGGACTTCGTGTCCTTCATCCCGCCCTTGGGGATGGTGAGCTCCACGCCGCCGACCGCGTCCACGATGTTCGCGAAACCGGCGAAGCCGATCTCCACGTAGTGGTCGATGCGCAGACCCGTGTTGAACTCGACGGTACGGACGAGCAGTTCGGGCCCGTCCGTCGCGTAGGCCGCGTTCAGCTTGGTGTGCTTGCCCGTGCCCTTGTACGTCTTGCCGGACTCGGAGCCCACGAACGTCGGGATCTCCACGTCCGAGTCACGGGGGAGGGAGATGAGCGTCGGCCCGTTGTCGCCGGTGTGCAGGATCATCATCGAGTCGGTGCGCTTGCCCTCGGCGGACCCGGTGTGCAGCGCCTTCTTCTCCTCGGCCGACATGCCCTCACGGCTGTCGGAACCGACGATCAGATAGTTGGTGCCCTTGCCGCCGTCCGGCCGGTCGATGACCTTGGACAGGTCGACCTGGCGGTTCAGCTTGCCGTCGGCCCAGAAGTACGTGCCGACGGACACCACGACCAGCACCGTGACCACCGTGATCGCGGTCCACTTGATGCGCTTGCGCCAGTTCGGAGCAGAACGAGGGCCACTCATCGCGCCGGGCCCGCCCGGTCCGCCGTCCGATCCACCGACGCTGGGCGCGCCGCCGTAGACCTGGCCGGTGTTGTATCCGCTGTCGTAGCCGTTGCCATAAGGGTCTTGTCCCCGTCCATGTCCCTGGTCGCCGGCGTACGGCTGCTGCTGCGGCACCCCGCCGCCGTACGGCGGGGCGGACGGGTTCTGGCCACCCGGGCCGCCTTGGCCGCGCTGGACCTGCCGCATCACGCGCGCACTCTCGGGCTGTGCGTTCGCGCTGCCGCGTCCGTAGCGGTTGTCGCGGTTGTCGTCGGACCACGCGCCTGGCCAATCGTTCATGCGGCCAGTGTGCAGTGCCGGGCCATGCCCTATACAAGGGTCGAAGGAAATTAGGAACAGGGCTGTTGCCAAGCTGACACAAATCGCCCAGGTGTACGTCCCGCATAGGGTGGACGTCATGACAGACCAGGCCACCGGGCCGGATGAGGTACCCCCGGGCAAGCCGACCTCCGCCTCCCGGACCACCCTCAGCCACATCATGACGAACGCCGACACCAACCTCCTGGGTACGGTGCACGGCGGCGTGATCATGAAACTGGTCGACGACGCGGCGGGCGCGGTGGCCGGCCGGCACAGCGGTGGTCCCGCGGTCACGGCGTCGATGGACGAGATGGCGTTCCTGGAACCGGTGCGGGTGGGCGACCTGGTCCATGTGAAAGCCCAGGTCAACTGGACCGGCCGGACCTCGATGGAGGTCGGGGTGCGGGTCCTCGCCGAGCGCTGGAACGAGTCGACACCGGCGACACAGGTCGGCTCGGCGTACCTGGTCTTCGCGGCGGTCGACGCCGAGGGCAAGCCGCGTCTCGTGCCCCCGGTCCTCCCGGAGACGGAACGCGACGAGCGCCGCTACCAGGAGGCCCAGATCCGCCGCACGCACCGGTTGGCGAGGCGGCGGGCGATCATGGAACTGAGGGAACGAAGAGCGGCGGAGGGTCTGGACGACTGATCGACGGGGTGGAAACGGGCGGGATGGCGGGAAGCGAGCCGGGGTGGACCGGCCCGGCTTCTCGAACGCCGGCCGCCCCGAATCCCCGTCCTCACCGGTGTCTCACTTGCACCCCACCTCATCGCCTGTGGTCACCCCGAGCTCCGCCACCCGAACCTTCCGCACCTCCCGGTAATCCGTCCCGACGGTCACCTTCAGCACCGCCCCCTGCCCCCGTACGACCCGCAGCGAACTCCCCGGCAACGCCGCCGCCAGCGACCTCGCGGAGCGGTCCCACCGGGGGTCGTACGCGATCACCGTCCGTACCGTCGCGCCCCGCTCCCGCGCGTTCACCGGCGCCCGAGTCGTCCGGAACCCCGTCGCGGCCAGCGCGCGATCGACCTTCCGCCCCAGCCCCACCGTGCGCGTGCCGTTCTCGACCTGCACCCGGATCTGCTGCGGCGCCACCTCGACCCGCACCGGCGCCCCGCCCTTACCGCCCCCGCCTCCACCCTTCCGTACCGCCAGCGGCTCGTCCTCACGCAGCGCGCGGAACAGCCGCCCCGCCTTCGCGTCGTCCCACTTCAACGTCGAACCGATGCCCTTCACGGCGAACCCCATCCGCCCGATCGGCACGGTCGTGAACTCGGACGACGACGGGGAGAAGTTCCGCATGGCCCGCCCGAGGTCCAGCAGCTCACCCGTACCGAACTCCTTGTCCGCCCGCACCGACCCGAGCACCGCCCGGGTGATGTCCCGGAACTTCATCGGGTTCAGCAGTACCCCGGACGACGTGGACTGCGCGATCAGCGCCGCCATGAACCGCTGCTGGCGCTGCATCCGCCCCAGGTCGGAGGACCCGTCGGCGTGCCGTGAACGCACGTACTGCAACGCCTCCCCGCCGTTCAGCTCATGCTCCCCGGCGGTCAGGTTCAGCCCGGTGTACGAGTCCTTCAGCGGCTTGGGCGTACAGATCTCGACTCCGCCCAGCACATCCACCGTCTTCATGAAGCTGGTGAAGTCGATCTCCAGGTAGTGGTCGATCTTCACGTGCGTCATGTTCTCCACCGTCCGCACGGTGAGGTTCGGACCGCCCTCCGCGTACGCCGCGTTCAGCTTGATGACGTGTCCGCCGTGCCGGTGCCCGGTGGTCCGGTCGGTGTGCGGGGGCGTCAGGGCGTACGAGTCGCGCGGCAGGCTGACCACGCTCGCCCGCTCCCGGTCCTCCGAGATGTGGGCGATCATCATCGTGTCGGTGCAGTGGCAGGGCGCGCCGCCGAGCCGGTACTTGCGCCGCTCGGCCTCGCTGATGTTCTCCCGGCTGTCCGTGCCGACCAGCAGCACGTTCATGCCGTGACCGGCCCTCGGACGGTTCTTCATGTCCTTGAAGGGGTCGACGCGGGCGATGTCGGCGTCGAGGCTGGTGACCACCGCGTGCCCGATCCCGGCCGCTGCGAGCACCACGACGGACAGCGTCGTCACCGCCCGCATGGCCCAACGGGGCTTCTTCCGCCGTACGGGGGGACGCGGGCGCACCGGCGACGGCCGTGGCCGGCGCTGCGGGGAACCGGGGGAGTGGGGGGATGCGGGGGATGCGGGCATGGGGGAACACCTCCGCGAAGGCAGGCCGGGGGCGGGGGAGTGGGCCGAACGTGGGATCCGTGAGCACCGTAGGCCCATACGATCTGCGGCCCGGGTCAGGGAGCGGGCGGCGCGCGTCGGTGTCCCCCGTTCGCGGTAACGTGAGCCCCCTATGAACGCCAAGCCCGACGTGCAGTTGCCCGCCGTGTCCGTGATCATGCCCGTCCTCGACGAGGAGCGGCATCTGCGCGGAGCCGTCCAAGCGATCCTCGCCCAGGAGTACGCGGGCGAGATGGAGGTCGTCATCGCCCTCGGTCCTTCCAAGGACCGTACGGACGAGATCGCCGCCGAGCTGGTACGCGAAACGGCCGGTACCAGCAAGCGCGTCCACACGGTCCCCAACCCGACCGGCCGTACGCCCGCCGCGCTGAACGCCGCGATCAAGGCCTCCCGCCACCCCGTCGTCGTACGCGTCGACGGGCACGGCATGCTCTCGCCCGACTACATCGCGACCGCCGTACGTCTCCTCGACGAGACCGGCGCGCAGAACGTCGGCGGGATCATGCACGCCGAGGGCGAGAACGCCTGGGAGCACGCGGTGGCCGCCGCGATGACCTCGAAGATCGGGGTCGGCAACGCCGCCTTCCACACGGGAGGCGTGGCCGGGCCCGCCGAGACCGTCTACCTGGGTGTCTTCCGGCGCGCCGCTCTGGAGCAACAGGGCGGCTACAACGTGGAGTTCATCCGCGCCCAGGACTGGGAGCTGAACTTCCGGATCCGGGAGGCGGGCGGCCTCATCTGGTTCTCGCCCGAGCTGCGGGTGTCGTACCGGCCGAGGCCCTCCGTGCGCGCGCTGGCCAAGCAGTACAAGGACTACGGCCGCTGGCGCCATGTCGTGGCCCGCTACCACGAGGGTTCCATCAACCTGCGCTACCTCGCCCCGCCCACCGCCGTGGTCGCGATAGCGGCGGGTGCGGTGCTGGGTGCCGTACTGACCCCGTGGGCCTTTCTGGTGCCCGGCGGCTACCTCGCGGCCATCGCGGCGGGCTCGGTCCCGGCGGGCAAGGGGCTCTCGCTGAAGGCCCGGCTGCAGATTCCCGTCGCCCTCGCCACCATGCACATGTGCTGGGGCTGGGGCTTCCTGACGAGCCCCAAGTCGCTTGCCCGCAAGGTGATCGCGGCCCGTCGGCCGGCGGTGCTGGACGGCGCGAACGCGGCCTGAACGACAACGAGTCGGGGGCCTGCCGTCAGTGACTGACGGCAGGCCCCCGACTCGTTTCCCCACAACCGGTGCGGCGGCTGTTCACCAGCGGTAGGGCGAGTAGACCTCCATGCACGCGCCGGTGTCCGAACCGACCACCTTGTCGGCGGTGGCGGGCAGTTGGCCGGCCTTCGGAGCCGCCTGCTTCGGATACGCCTTGCCCTCACGCCAGTCGGCGCCCACGGTCACCGTCACGCCGGAGACGTCCGTCGACTTCTTCACCGAACTCGCCGGGATCCCCAGCGACTTGGCGACGAGCTGGGCGTCGCCCGCCAGGTCGGCGCTCGGGTAGTGCACGACCGTCTTCTCCACGGACAGCGAACCGGACGTGTCCGCCGCCGCGTTCGTGAAGCCCTTGCCCGAGAGGATCCCGCTGATCGCGGTCGCCCGGCCGCCGACCGCGGCGAGGGTGGCCGTCCGGGTGCCGTTCTGCACGAGCACGCCGATCTTTCCGGGAGCGGCCGCCGGGTCCGTCGAGGCCGTCGCGGAGGCCGCGGCCGTCGGGGCCTTGGTCGCCGTGGCGGAGCCCTTGTCGTCGAAGGCGATGTCGTCGCGGAGCATCGTCCACATCGTCTCGGCGTCGGCGTCGGCCGCCACCAGGTGGTTCGCGTTCTGGGGGTCCACGACGGTCGGCATCGTCGTCATCGTGATGCGGTCGGTCGGCACCGCCTTGAGCTGCATGCCCAGGTCGTACAGCTCCTTGACCGTGCCGAGCTCCTCGGACACCGTCAGGGACTTGGTGGCCGCCTCGGCCAGATCGGTGAGCCGTCCGGCGTCCGTGAAGACGTTCTGCGCCTTCAGCGTGCGGATCATCGAGTTCATGTACATGTGCTGGGCCTTGGCACGCCCCAGGTCGCTGTAGAAGGCATGCCGGGTACGCAGCCACTGCAAAGCCTGCTTGCCCTGGACCTTGTGCTTGCCGGCCGTGAGCTTGAGCCCGGAGCCGCCGGACACACCGGGCAGTGGGCGGTCCCACACGTTCTGGTTCACACAGACCTCGACACCGCCGATGGCGTCGGCCATCTTCACCACGCCCGCGAAGTCGATCGTCATCCAGTGGTCGATGTAGACCCCGGTGAGGTTCTGCCAGGTGGCCAGCGTGCAGCCGGCGCCGCCCCGGGCCAGCGAGGTGTTGATGATGTCGTTGGTCGCCGCGAACTTCTCACCGGTGTCGGGGTCCGTGCACTTCGGTATGTCGACCCGGGTGTCGCGCGGGATGCTCACCACGGCCGCGCTCTTGCGGTCGGCGGAGACGTGCATCAGCATCTGGACGTCGCCCAGCGGCGGGTTGCCGCGGCTGGCCTTGCTGCCACCCAGCGCCACGTTCGCGTCGGAGTTACGGCTGTCCGAGCCGATCAGCAGGATGTTCAGCGGAGTCTGCCCGGCCGAGTTCGCCTCGGTCTTCTGCGCCTTGGAGTCGCCGCTGCTGCGCTTGCCCTTCTGGATGTTGCTGTTCAGGTGCTCGTAGTACAGGTATCCGACGCCGGCGGTGGCGAGGATCAGCAGCGAGAGGGTCGCCGCCGACCAGCGCAGCACCTTGCGCCTGCCGGGCCGCCGCTGTCTTTCCGCCGGACCACCACCGCTACCACTGACACCACCGCTACCGCCGTCGCTTTCGCCGTCGCCGGAGTCGCCCTCCTGCTCGTGCGAGCCGTCTCGCTGCCCCGGAACCCGAGCAGGCCGGACGCCAGGTCGCGTCCCCTCCCCATGCACACTGCTCTGCGTCATTCCCCTGCCTCCCACCCTTGCGCCGCCGTCGAACAGGCCTGCCTCGCGTCCGGTAGGACGCAAGGCAGGCCTGTCAGGTCAACCGGCGCACCAAAAACATCTGGCGCAGATGCCCATTGATCAATTCGGAATGCTCAGCTGGCGCACTTCACCTTGTCCGCCGTGGACTGTCCGTCCACGCTCGGCGCCTTCGCCGGCGCGGTGAGCGAGACGCCGGCCTCCTTGAAGTCCTTGCCCAGGGTCAGCGTCATGGTGGGCAGCCCCTGGGAGTTCGTCACACTCTCGCCGGGCTTCATCGCCGAACCGGACAGCCCCATGATGGCGGCCAGCCGCCGGGCCTGGTCGGCCTGGGCGGGCGCGTACTCCAGCGTCGTCTTCGCAAGCGTCGCCGAAGCGTTGCCCGCGTTCTCGGACTTCGTCACGCCCTCATCATTCTGCAGGTAGTTAAGAACAGCCTGTGCGGAGCCGGAGACGGCACCGCCGTTCAGGATCCGCACCCGCACGTCGGAGGCGGCGGACTTGGTGCCCTTGAGGCGGGCGGCGACGGCAGCCGCCTCCTTCGCCTTCTGCTGCTTGACCGCTGTGAACGACACGTCGTTCGCGATCGCGTTGAACACCTCGGGACCCGTGGTCTGGTTGACGACAACCGTCGCCCGGACCTTCTCCGCAGGGTTGTCGACCACCGGCACGGTCAGGAAGGTGATGTTCTTCGTCGGCACCTTCTTGAGCTCCAGCGCCACGTCCTTGAGCGTGGACACCTTGCCGAGACCGGTGTCCACGGTCAGCGCCGAGGTGGCTGCCTCGGCGAGCTTCAGCAGCTTGGCCGGGTCGGTCAGGGTGTCGCTGGAGGACATCTTGCGCATCAGCGAGCTGAGGAACTGCTGCTGCACCTTGATCCGGTCCAGGTCGCCCTGGTTGCCGAAGCTGTGCCGCGTACGGACGAAGGCGAGCGCCTGCTCCCCCTCGACCGTCGACTTGCCGGCGGGCAGCTTCAGCTTCGACTCCTTGTCGTTGACGGCCTTGGTCACACAGACCTCGACCCCGCCCACCGCCGTCGTCAGCGTCTTCACCGCGTTGAAGTCGGCCATCATGAAGTGGTCCGGGGAGATACCCGTGACCTCTTTCACCGTGCGCATGGTGCAGCCGGGGTCGCGCCCGCCCTGTCCGAGGCTGGTGTTGAAGCGGACGCTCTGGGTACCGGCGATGATCTTCTCGGTACCGTCCGCCAGCTTGGTCGGACAGTCCGGGACGTCGACGATCAGGTCACGCGGAATGCTCAGCGCGGTCGCGTTCGTGCGGTCCTTGGAGACGTGCAGCAGGATCGTCGTGTCCGCGTGCCCGACGCTGCCCGCGTCGCCGTATTTCTCGTTGCCCGCACCGGTGCGTTTGTCCGTGCCGATGATGAGGATGTTGAAGGCCTCGTCCTTGCTGAAGCCGGACTTGCCCGCCGTACCGACATCCGTCGTCTGGACGTTGCCCTCAAGGTGCTTGAGGTAGAAGTAGCCCCCCGCGGCGGCGGCCACCATGACGAAGGCCATGGTCCCGCCCGTCCAGAGCAGCACCTTCTTGGCCTTCGACTTCTTCTTCTCCGGGGCCCGCGAGCGGCGTCGGCCGGGCAGCGGCTCCTCGGGCACACCGCGGCGCCGTCTCGGCGGCGGTACCTGCCCGGGCGTGCCGGGCACCCCGTGCGTCTCTCGCTCCTGCTCGCGCTCCCGCTCCGGCGCCGCCGAACGCCCGCGTCCCGCACCCGCGTTGGCAGGCGTGGCTCGACGAGGTCCCGGGACCGCTGATTGCGGTGCGGAGGGAGTCAGTCGCAGTTCGTATTCGCCGGTGCTCGGGTTGAGCACCCACTGGTCTGCGGGGTCGATGTCGTCCGCCCGCCCACGGCCTTGCGCGTCCACGGTTCTGCATCCTCCGTCGGGGCCACGCGGCGCCTTTCCCCCTCCAAGGCGCTCGGGTCTCTCGGTCTGCCGGTGTGCACACGACACGTGTCCTGACGCACCGGATCGCTCACACTATCCGTCCAGTTGGGCGTCAAACGACGACGGTGACAAATTCCACGTCCCTACACCTGGGCAATCCATCCATTTTCTTGAACTAAAGACCGCCGACTTGGCAAGCGCTTTACCCGCAAGCGCGCCGAACCGGCATTTCCGCCGCGACGGCGACCGATGCGCCCGTGCGCAATCGCTCGGACAACCGCCCGGTATCCGGCTCGGCAGGCTGGTCGCGATTTGTGTCGTAGGCGTACGACACCCGCGGAACGGTCAGGAACTGCCCACGTTCGACAGGAATGTCACGCATTCCGCGCACCAATTCACACAAACCGCGCAGACTTGCCAGGGCCGGGTGGTCCGAGGGCGCGTACGGTGCCGGTCACGGCTCGGCCCTCATGGTCGTAGGTGCACGTGCTCCTACGGCCATGACGCGCAAGCCGGGCTCGGGGTGGCCGCTGATGGACCGAACGAATGAACGTCGGGCCGGACGCTCAGTCGGGGGTGCGGGGCTGCGACATGTGCGGCTCCGCCGCGTGGGCGCGACAAGCCCCACCGTGGCCGCAGCCGAAACGCGACGCACCCCTACGCGCTGCGCGTAGCCGTGACCCGCTCGTCCTCGATCCGCTTGGCCAGCACGTCCTCGGACACCCGCCCCAGGTGTCGGCACAGGACGACAGACCCTCCGGTGGCGAGCGGCGAGTACAGCCCCGCGCTGACCCCGTCCCACGTGTCGTACCCCAACCCCGACAGCAGCCGGGACCCCGGCCCCGTGAGCCCGAACCCCACCGCGTCCGCCCCGGCCCGCTCCACGACCTCCGCCCCCGTGAACTCCGCCCCGGCCACGATCAACGCCGCCGCCTCCGGATCGACGGGCGCGTACGGCGCGAACCGGTCCCCCTGCCCCGGCACCTCCACCGCGTAGTCGGCGAAGCCGGCCGGCACCTGCGGGAACCGCCCGCCCAACGGCCGCAGCGCGAGAGCGATCCGCTCACCGGAGCACGCGCGCGCCGCGTCGAGCGTGTCGGGCCCGCTGACGACGATGTCGGCCGCGCCGGGCTCGCCCGCCATGTCCGCGACGACGCCCACCGACGAACAGGCCAGCAGCCACACCGCCGTCTGCCAGTGCGCGGGCAACAGCAGCGCGACCCGGTCACCGGGTTCGGCGGACAGCTCGCCCTGGAGGAGATTCGCGGTCTTGGCCACCCAATTGGCGAAGGTGGCCACGGACAATTCGACACGTTCACCCGTGGCGTCGTCGTAGAAGGTCACCAGGGGGCGTGCGGGGTCCGCGGCGAGCGCGGAACGCAGCAGGTCGGCAGGGGTGCGATCGGTGGCGTTCACCCGCGCAAGAGTACGCAGGGGTCCGCGTGGCGGTGGGCGCGGGCCGACTGCCGGAGCCACCGGTTCGGGTGAACACGCCGGACGGCCCGTCAGTTCATCGTTGGACAGATATGTATGACTATGTCCAGGATCAGGGGCATGCGTGGATATCTTTCTTCTTCCATCGGCGTCGTATGTGCAACAGCCCTGGCGCTCCCGTTGACCCTGCCCGCAACCCCGGCCTCGGCGAGATCCGTCGAGGCAGGACCGGCACAGGTGGTCTCCGCCGCTTCCGCCGTCCCGGGCAGCACCCAGTCGCTCCCGCTCGCCCCCCGCCCCGGCGACCGCACCCTCGGCCCGGCCGCCGAACAGGGCCTGTACCGCCCGGACGTACGGCACTTCTCGCTGGTCGGCGTCGTCTGGGACAACCCGGACACCGAGCTGAACGGCCAGGTCCAGGTCCGTACCCGGGAGGCCGCCGGCGGGCACTGGTCCGGCTGGCAGGAAGTCGAGACGCACAACTACGAGCACGCGGCCGACCCCGGCACCGCCGAGCGCGTCTCGGGCCGGGTCCGCGGCTCCACCGCGCCGCTGTGGGTGGGCGACTCGAACGGCGTCGAGGTGCGCGTACGGGCGGACGGCGGGGGAGACGCGCGGGGGACCCGTTCCCCCCTTCCCGCGGGCCTCCGCCTCGAACTGGTGGACCCGGGTACGGCCCCCGCGGCACCCGTACGGCAGGGCACGCGCGTGATGGGGGCGGCGGAGACCGAGTACGCCACCGGCACCGCTGCCGCGGAGTCGGCGGCGGCCAACGCGGACCTCGCTCCCCTCGGCGCCACCGAGATCCCGGCGTTGACCAGGCAGCAGACGGAGGAAGAGGCGCTGGCGCTGCAGGGGCGACAGGAGACGGGCGCGGGACCGGAGGGGCGGCGGGTGAACCCGTACATCGGCCCGCGCCCGCGGATCGTCACGCGACGCGGCTGGGGCGCGGACGAGACGCTGCGCGAACCCGGCTTCGTCTACACCGAGAAGGTGAAGGCGGCCTTCGTGCACCACACGGCCTCGGGCAACAAGTACTGGTGCTCGGACGTCCCGTCCCTCATCCGCGGCATCTACCGCTTCCACGTGGAGAGCAGCGGCTGGCGGGACATCGGCTACAACTTCCTCGTCGACCGGTGCGGAAACATCTACGAGGGGCGGGCCGGGGGTCTGGCGAAGCCCGTGATGGGCGCACACACGCTCGGATTCAACACCGACAGCATGGGGATCGCCGTCCTCGGAACTTTCGGCAGCTCCAAGCCGTCCAAATCGGCAGTGGGTGCGATCGCCCGGCTGACCGCCTGGAAGCTGGGCCTGTATGGGGTCAATCCGAACGCGAAGACATACCTGAAGTCGGGCGGTGGCAATCTCTATCAAAAGGGAAAGAACGTACGGCTGAACGTGATCTCCGGCCACCGGGACGGCTTCGCCACCGAGTGCCCGGGCCGGCTGCTCTACGACAAGCTCGGCTCGGCGCGCAGGTCGGCGGCCGAATACCAGGGGCGATGAGGACTTCGGCCGACCGGACGGCGTTTCGGTCGGTCCCGGCAGAAAGCAGGGACGACAGGTGACAGAAGCGATCCTCCTGGTCGGCGGCAAGGGCACCCGACTGCGTCCGCTCACGGTGCACACCCCGAAGCCGATGGTCCCTGCGGCCGGGGTCCCCTTCCTCACGCACCAGTTGGCGAGAGCGAGAGCGGCGGGGGTGGACCACATCGTCCTGGCGACCTCCTACCTGGCCGAGGTCTTCGAACCGTACTTCGGCGACGGCTCGTCGCTCGGCCTCCATCTGGAGTACGTCACCGAGGACGAACCCCTCGGCACGGGCGGCGCGATCCGCAACGCGGCCTCGCGCCTGCACTCCGCCCCCGACGACCCGGTCCTCGTCTTCAACGGCGACATCCTGACGGGCCTGGACATCAGGGCCCTGGTCCGCACCCACGAGTCGACGCGGGCGGACGTCTCCCTCCACCTGACCCGGGTGACGGACCCGAGGGCCTACGGCCTGGTCCCCACGGACGAGACCGGCCGGGTGACGGCGTTCCTGGAGAAACCGCAGACCCCCGAGGAGATCGTCACCGACCAGATCAACGCGGGGGCGTACGTCTTCCGCCGCTCGGTCATCGACACGATCCCGGCAGGCCGCCCGGTGTCGGTGGAAAGAGAGACGTTCCCGGAACTCCTCTCCATCGGCGCACACCTGCAAGGCCTGGTCGACTCCACGTACTGGCTGGACCTGGGCACCCCGGCGGCCTTCGTACGCGGCTCGGCGGACCTGGTCCTGGGCCGCGCCCCGTCCCCGGCCGTCCCCGGCCGCTGCGGCGACCGCCTGATCCTCCCCTCGGCCCGGGTGGCCCCCGACGCCAAGCTGACCGGCGGCACGGTGGTCGGCGAGGGCGCGTTCGTGGCGGAGGGCGCACGCGTCTCGGGCAGCACGATCCTGGCGGGCGCGGTGGTCGAACCGGGCGCGGTCATCACCGACTCCCTGATCGGTTCAAGGGCCCGCGTAGGCGAACGCTCGGTCCTCACGGGCACGGTGATCGGCGACGGCGCGATCATCGGCGCCGACAACGAACTGAGGGAGGGCGTACGGGTGTGGTGCGACGCGAGAATCCCACCGGGCGCACTCCGCTTCTCGTCGGACCAGTAGGCGGTACCAGTTCAGCCCGTCCGGGGGTCCCCCCTCTGGGGACGGGACGGGACGGGACGGGACGGGCAGGGGCGGCGGGGGCGAGAAAAAGCCCCCTCGACCTCACAGCCGCCCGATGTCCCCCTTACGCATACGCGGCCCCCGCCTCCCCGGCGTAAGCCCACTCAGCAGGATCAACCGAGCCGCCCGGTGCCGCTGCCCCGCATACGGCTCCAGCAACGACAACATCACCTCGTCGTCCGCATCCCGATCCCCCGCCAACGCGAACCCGACGATCCCCGGCAGATGCAGATCCCCCACAGTCACCGCATCCGCCGCCCCATGGCTCCGCTGCACAACCTCCGCCGAGGTCCACGGCCCCACCCCGGGAACCACCTCCAACCGAGCTCGCGCCCGCTCCGGATCCAGCGCCACAGCCTCCTCCAGCCGCCCCGCGACCCGGACAGCCCGCAGAATCGTCGACGCCCGCTTGTCGTCGACCCCGGCCCGATGCCACTCCCAGGACGGAATCAGAGCCCAGTCCCGAGCCGCGGGCGCAACGAACAACCCCGGGGGCAGACCTTCGGGCCCGGGCGCAGGCTCCCCGAACTTCCGTACGAGCAACCGCCAGGCCCGATAGGCCTCGTCGGTCGTGACCTTCTGCTCCAGCACGGACGGAATCAGCGACTCCATGACCAGCCCGGTCCGCGTCAGCCGCAACCCCGGCCGCCGATGCCGCGCGAGCGCGACGATCCGGTGCCGAGGCGCGAACGCCTCGGGATCGTCGGCCGCCCCCAGCAACTCGGGCAGCCGCTCCAGCAGCCACTCGGCCCCGGGCCCCCACGCCTCCCCCCGGACCACCCCGTCCCGCAGCGCGACCCGCAGCGTCCCGGCCCCGGCAGGCGTACGGCTGGCCCGCCACACGGACCCGTCCGGCGCCGCCCGGAACGTCGGGTCGCCCGGCCCCCGCCGCAACGGCCCCAGAACCAGCCCGAGGTCGAGCGGCACACCGGGCACCCAGGTCCGCGTCCGCCCCGGCGCGTCGGCCTGCCGGGGCACGCCACCGGGCACGACGACATGCCCACCCCGCACGGTCGTACGAGTGGGCCGGGAAGGCCGAGAAGCGAACCGTCCTGCCACGAACCGTTCCTAGCACGCGAAGAAACCCAGAAGAAGCGAACCCCTAGAGGGACAGCCCAGGACAGCCCCCACAACACCTCACCGCACCTCGATGAACGCCCCCGCATCCCGATCCACGCGAGGCTGCGGCGCCTGAGCCGGATGCCCGACGGCGACCGCCCCCATCGGATCCCACCCCGCGGGAAGCCCCAGGACCTCCCGCACGGCATCCCGGCAGAACATCGTCGACGACACCCACGCCGACCCGAGCCGCTCACCGGCGAGCGCGACGAGGAAGTTCTGCACCCCGGCCCCGGCCGCGACCACGAACATCTCCCGCTCGGCCCCGTCCCGCCGGGCGTCCCCGTACGTGTGCGACCCGTCCATCACGAGACAGGGCACCGCCAGATACGGCGCCGCCCGCAGCACATCCCCCCGCCGTACCCGCTTCTCGACCGACGCCTCGCTCTTCCCGTCCCGCCGCAGATCCGCGATCCAGGCATCCCGCATCGCGTCGAGCAACTCGGTCCGCGACCGCTCCGACTCCAGCAGTACGAAGCGCCAGGGCGTCGTGTGATGAGGAGCGGGCGCGGTCACCGCGGCGGCCACCGCCCGCCGTACCGCGCCGGGATCGACGGGCTCGTCCGTGAAGGCCCGCACCGTCCGCCGCTGGGTCACCGCCTCCCGTACGGCCTCCGACGTACCGAGCCGGAACATGTCGTCGCGGGCGTCGCGCACCAGAGCCCGGGCCCCCGCCCCTTCACCGTCGTCATCGCCCTCGACCACCACATGCGGCAGCCCGCGCACTACGGCGACGGGCAGTCCCGAGGCCTTGCCCTTGACCAGATCCCCGGCGCCGGCCAGCTCGTCGGCGGTCGCCACGACCGTCGCGGAGAGCGGATTGCCGTACGCGTCCGTGCCCCCGCGCAGATCGTCGAGCACACGCACGCCCGCGGCGCCGATCGCCACGTCCGTCAGTCCCGCGCGCCAGGGGCGTCCGAAGGTGTCGGTCACGACGACCCCGATGTTGACGCCCAGTGCGTCTCTGACCCCGTCCCGGACCGCACGCGCGGACGCGTCGGGGTCCTCGGGCAGCAACAGCACCGTCCCGGAAGGCGTGTTGGAGGCGTCGACGCCGGCCGCGGCCATCACCAGCCCCTGCCGGTTCTCCACGATCCGCAGCGGCCCGCGCCGGGCGACGACCCGCACGGTCTCGGCATCGATCGCGGCCTCGCGGTCCGCCGCCTGGACGACGCGTCCCTCGGCCTTGGACACGATCTTCGAGGTGACGAGCAGCACGTCCCCGTCGAGCAGCCCGGGCTCGGCGGTGGCGATCAGCTTCGCGAGATCGTCCCCGGGCTGAACCTCGGGCATCCCGCCCACGGCCCAGACCCGATACCCGTCACCAGTACCGCCACCGTGACCGCCACTGCCGTCGACGGCACCCTCACCGGAAAGCTCGCCGTTCAAGCGCCCCGCACCTCCTCCGCCAGCGCGAGCGCCTCGCGCGCCATCTGCGCCGACGCCTCCACGTCCGTCATCATCAGCGGCACGGCACGGCAGCGGATGCCCGCCGTCTCCACCCGCTCCACCGCGCCCGCGTCGACCGTGTCGACGAGCCAGCCGTCCAGCAGCCCCGAGCCGTAGTGCTCGGCGACCGCCGCCGCCGTGGCCTCCACGCCCACCGCCGCGAGCACCTTGTCGGCCATCCCGCGCACGGGCGCGTCCCCGACGATGGGGGAGAGGCCCACCACGGGCACCCCGGCCTCGGCGATCGCCTCGCGGATCCCGGGCACGGCCAGGATCGTGCCGATGGACACGACCGGGTTGGAGGGCGGGAAGAGGATCACGTCGGCGTCGGCGATCGCCTCCAGGACCCCCGGTGCCGGCTTCGCCTGTTCAGCGCCGACCGGCACGATGGCCTCGGCCGGTACGGAGGCCCGCAGCCGCACCCAGTACTCCTGGAAGTGGACGGCCTTGCGCTCGCCGTCCACCTCGACGGCGACATGCGTCTCCACGCGGTCGTCCGACATCGGGATGAGCCGCACCCCGGGCTTCCACCGGTCGCACAGCGCCTCGGTGACGGCGCTCAGCGGATAGCCCGCGCCGAGCATCTGCGTCCGCACGATGTGCGTGGCGAAGTCCCGGTCGCCGAGACCGAACCACTCCGGCCCGACGCCGTACGCCGCGAGCTCCTCCTTCACATGGAAGGTCTCGTCGGTCCGCCCCCAGCCCTGCTCCTCGTTGATGCCGCCGCCGAGGGTGTACATCACCGTGTCGAGATCGGGGCAGACCTTCAGCCCGAACAGGTGAATGTCGTCCCCGGTGTTGCCGATGACGGTGATGTCCGCGTCCGGCACGGCCCGCTGAAGACCGCGCAGGAACCGGGCACCACCGATGCCGCCTGCCAGAACCACAATGCGCATGCGACAAGTCTTGCAGGCGGGTACGACAACGCGTCGGCCGGTCGCGGAGACGAGCCCCTCGGACAGCTGTGACGACTCTTCTCAGCCGGTCACGGCCGCCGCCGACGCGCAGCGCGCCGCGTGCATCGGCATCTCCGTCAGGCCCGGGTAGTAGACGTGCAGACTCACGGCCGGTTCGAGACTGTCGTTGACCACCTCGTGGACGTACCCCGGAGCGAACACCCTCTGCGCCCCCGCCCCCAACGCGCGCGTGCCGCTCTCCGTCCGCTCGGTCAGCTGCCCGTCCAGGACCGTCAGGACGCCCGACGAACCGCCGTGGTCGTGCAGCCCGCTGCCCTGCCCGGGAACCCAGGACAGCAGCCACACCTCGTAGCCGGGGCCGGTGCGCAGCCGGTGGTACCAGCGCGAGGTCGCGTCGAACCGGACGAGGTGCGCCCACTGGGAGCGGTCCGCGGCGATGGTGCGGGCGAGGCCGACGAAGTCGGCGACGGTGGCCGGGTGCTCGCGCGGCGCCTGGAGGAGGTGCGCCACTTCGAGGATGTCGCCGGCGATCTGGAGGTCGCTGTCGCTGTTCATGAGTGCGGAGGTCCTCGGCGGGAGAAGTGTGGGGGTTGGCTGGGTGTCGCGTACCGTCCGCCCGGGTCACGGGTGGGAAAGGCATCGCCCTGGTGTGGGCTTCTGGGAAACAGCAGCCGAGTCACGGTGGACTCAAAGGCAGCCGGAGCTCGCCTGAGCTCAACAGCTGGAACAGCAACAACAGCTACAGCGAGGACGGGCAGCACCGAGGGACCGCGCGGGGCGGGTCGAGGTGAATGCCGAGTTCGCGAGCATGCCCACAAGGACATCGGTTCACACCATCACTGTCAACTCGACGCCCGGTATGTGGGACATGTTTCACCTCATCCGGTTCATCTCCGTGCTGAAAGGTTTGTTCGCCCGACTTCGCGGACACATGGCGCACAACCAGGCGCAGGACCTCGGAACGAGATCGAACTTCTGGGCGTCCTCTCCCGTACAGGCTCTGCGCGTGGGTAGTCGTTCCCCGGGGCCTCCTCTGCCCTGTCAAGGTTTATGCCGATTTGAACACTTTCCGCATGGCCTTGGTTCCGCAGAGTGAATAAGAGGCCCAATAGCAGATCTCGGCTTGACTCGCCCGGATCAGCACACTTGTAATTTCACTCGTGTCGTTCGGCCGATACCGGTCGACGGCAACCTCACGGGGACGCGAAAGACAGACGAGGGGCGCACATGACCGAGACGGTGCAGCAACTGCTGGTCGACGACGCGGACGAGGAACTCGGCTGGCAGGAGCGCGCGCTGTGCGCCCAGACAGACCCCGAGTCCTTCTTTCCCGAGAAGGGCGGCTCCACCCGCGAGGCCAAGAAGGTCTGCCTCGCGTGCGAGGTCCGCTCCGAGTGCCTTGAGTACGCTCTCGCGAACGACGAACGCTTCGGCATCTGGGGCGGCCTGTCCGAGCGGGAACGCCGCCGTCTCAAGAAGGCCGCGGTCTGAGGCTTACGGCACCGGGATCCACGTAACGCAGCACACGGCAACGCAGCACAACGAACGGCCCGTCGCGGGTGGGGTTGTCCACAGGCGGCGGGCCGCCGTGCTGCCCAGCCGATAGTGTGGCTGTTCGTCCGAGACGCCCCGCCGCTCACAGAGGGCACAGGCGTCCACCACAGTCCACCGAACCGGGGCCCGTACCTCGATGTCCGCGCACAGCCACACCGCAGCCGACTACGGCACTGCCACCACGCCCGAGTTCCCGCGTCACGTGGTGACCGCGGTGCTCGTCTCCCACGACGGCGCCCGCTGGCTGCCCGAGGTGCTCGCCGGGCTGCTCGGGCAGGAGCGCCCGGTGCAGAACGTCATGGGGGCCGACACCGGCAGCGCGGACGACTCCGCCCAGCTGGTCACCGAAGCCCTCGGCGCGGACCGCGTCCTGCACCTCGCCCGCCGCACCGGCTTCGGCCAGGCCGTCGAGGAGGCCAACCGCACGGCGCCCGTCCTCACCCCGGACGAGCTGACGTATCTGAAGCGCCCCAGCGGCTGGGACCCCGTCACCCGCAGCTGGCGCGACGACGCGTACGACATGCCGGAGCTGCCCCACGGGGAGCCGGTGCAGTGGCTCTGGCTGCTGCACGACGACTGCGCCCCCGACCCGGACGCCCTGGCCCAGCTGCTGCGGGTCGTGGAGCACGAGCACGAGTTGGGCCGCGGCGACGACATCGCGGTCGTCGGCCCCAAGCTGCGCGGCTGGTACGACCGCCGACAGCTCCTCGAGGTCGGCGTCACCATCGCCAACTCCGGCCGACGCTGGACCGGCCTGGACCGCCGCGAACAGGACCAGGGCCAGCACGACCACGTCCGCCCGGTGCTGTCCGTGTCCACCGCGGGCATGCTCGTACGGCGCGACGTCTTCGACGAACTCGGCGGCTTCGACCGCCGGCTGCCCCTGATGCGCGACGACGTCGACCTGTGCTGGCGTGCCACCGCCGCCGGCCACCGGGTCCTCGTCGCCCCCGAGGCGGTCGTACGGCATGCCGAGGCGTCCTCCCGTGAGCGCCGCACCGTCGACTGCGTGGGCCGCACCTCCGCGTCCCCGCACAAGGTCGACAAGGCCGGCGCCGTCTACACCCTGCTCGTCAACAGCCGTACCGCGCAGCTGCCCTGGGTGCTGCTGCGCGTGATCCTGGGCACGCTGGTGCGCACGGTGGCGTATCTGGTCGGCAAGGCCCCCGGACAGGCCGTCGACGAGATCCGCGGCCTCCTGGGCACCCTGCTGCGGCCCGAGCGGATCATCGCCGGGCGCCGCCGGCGAGGTGCCGCCCAGATCGACAAGGGCGAGCTGCGAGCCCTGTTCCCGCCGCCCGGCGCGACCGTGCGGGCCACCATCGAACAGGTCGCCGGCGATCTCGGAGGCCGCTCCGACCCCGAGGTCACCTCCGGCGCCGGCCGGCACGGCGGCGCTGTCGAGTCCGGGCCCGGCGGCGACGACGCCGACTTCCTGGAGGTCGAGCAGTTCGTCCGCCTCAAGCGCATCGCCCGCAAGCCCGGCCCGGTGCTCTTCCTCGTACTCCTGCTCGTCTCGCTCGTCGCCTGCCGTGAACTCATCGGCGGCGGTGCCCTCGTGGGTGGCGCGCTGCTGCCCGCGCCGGCCGACTCCGCAGAACTCTGGGCGCGTTACCTGGACGCCTGGCATCCGGTGGGTGCGGGCGACACCTCGTCGGCGCCGCCCTATCTGGCGCTCGTCGCGATGCTCGCCTCCACGCTGTTCGGCTCGGCGGGCCTCGCGGTCACCGTCCTGCTGATCGCCTCGGTGCCGCTGGCCGGCTTCACCGCGTACTTCGCCTCCCGCCCGCTCGTCGAATCGCGGCTCCTGCGCGCGTGGGCGGCCGTCGTCTACGCTTTCTTGCCCGCCACCACCGGAGCCCTGGCGGGCGGCCGGATCGGCACCGCCGTACTCGCCGGCCTCCTGCCCCTGATGGCCCGCGCGGGCATCGCGGCAAGCGGTCTGACGCACGCGTCGGGAGCGCGCGGCAGCTGGCGGGCCACCTGGGCGTACACGTTGCTGCTGACGATCACCACCGCCTTCACACCGATCGTGTGGCCCATCGCGCTGCTGCTCGGTCTCGCGCTCCTCGTCGTGCGGCGGGGTGAGATCACCGCCTATGGGCTGCGCTTCCTGGCTCAGTTGGGCGTGCCCCTGCTGGTGCTGGCCCCCTGGTCGCTGTCCCTGCTCCCGTTCGGCTTCTTCCAGGAAGCCGGTCTGGAGTACGGCTCCGGCTCTGCCGGAGCCCTCGACCTCCTCAGCGCCAGCCCGGGCGGCCCCGGCACGGTCAGCGGGCTGATGCTCATCGGCGTCGTGCTGGCCGCACTGGCCGCCCTGCTGCGCACCGAGCGCCAGTTCGGCATCTGGACGGCCTGGGTGATCGCCCTGGTGGCACTCGTCTTCGCGGTCCTCTCGAACAGTTCGACGTGGGCCGGACCCGCCACCCTCGTCTACGGCCTCGCCCTGCTGGCCGCCGCCGCGCTCGGCGCCGACGGGGCACGCTCGCGCGTGGCCGAGCAGAGCTTCGGCTGGCGCCAGCCGGTCGCCGCCCTGATCGCGTTCGCCGCCGCCGCGGGCCCACTGCTCCTCGCCGCCGGCTGGATGATCGGCGGCGCCGACGGACCACTGGAACGGCGCGACCCCGTCCAGGTGCCCGCGTTCGTCGCCGAGGAGAGCGGCACCCGCGACCAGGCCCGCACCCTGGTCCTGGCCAGCGACTCCACAGCCCGCGTCGGCTACACCCTCGTCCGCGGTTCCGGCGCCCGGCTCGGAGACGGCGAACTCGCCGCCCAGAGCGGTGAGAACGAACTCCTCGACAAGGTCGTCGCCAACCTCGTCGCGGGCTCCGGCGCCGACCAGGCCGACGAACTCGGCGGCTTCGCCGTGCGCTACGTCCTCGTCCACAAGGGCGCGCCCCGCCAGGTCAGCCGCGTCCTCGACGCCACGCCCGGCCTGAGCAGGCTCAGCCAGCAGGACGGTGGCGCACTGTGGCGCGTCGACCGGCAGGTCTCGCGCGCCGCCGTCGTCCCGGCGTCCGGCACCGGAGCCCCGCTGCCCGTCGCCGCCGGACCCGTCGACATCCACACCACGATCCCGGCCGGCTCCGGCAGTCGCGTCCTGCGCCTCGCCGACTCCGCCGACGAGGCCTGGACGGCCACGCTGGACGGCAAGCCCCTCACCCCCACCACCCTCGACGGCTGGGCCCAGGGCTTCGAGCTTCCCTCCTCCGGAGGGAAGCTGGACGTCACCTTCGACACCCCGATGGGGCACACCGCCTGGCTGTGGACGCAGGGCGCGCTCGCCGTCGTCCTCGTCGTCATGGCCCTGCCGGGCCGTCGCCGGAACGTCGACGACGACCTTCCCGAGGAAGAGCGCGAGATCCCCGCCCAGGCCACCACCGGCGAGGGCCGCCGCGCCCGCCGCCTGCGCGCCCAGGCGGAGGCCGACCAGACAGACCAGAGCGAACACAGCGACGAACACGCCGAGTTCCCCTCCGCCACCCCTCCTCCTCCGGAGGAGGCCCCGGCCGCGATCCCGCAGCAGCAGCCGTACGGCGACGAATGGAACACCGCGGCCTACGCGGGCACCCAGTACGACGGCTACAGCGCCGACCAGTACCAGAACACCCAGCAGTACCCGCCTGGCACCTACGACCCGGCGTACCAGGGGGATCCGTACCAGAGCGGCCAGTACGACCCGTACGCGTACGGCGGTTCGCCGCAGACGACGTCGTACGACCAGACGTACACCCAGGGTTACGACCCCGCGTACGACCCGGCGCAGCCACAGCAGCCACAGCAGCCACAGCAGCCACCGCAGCCGCACCCGCAGGGTGAGCGCCCCGACGGGAGCCAGCAGTGAACCGCACCACCATCTCCCTGCTCGCCGGCACGACCGCGCTCGCCGCCGTCACCGGCTTCGCCTCCATCAGCACACCGGACGCGTCCGACGCGGGCACGGCCAAGGCCGCCGCCCAGCTGCCCGTGGAGCGCACGAGCCTGCTCTGCCCGGCTCCCAGCACCTCCGACCTCGCGGAGACGACGTACACGTCCTTCACACCCGTCACAGAGGGCACCGGGAGCGACGGCAAGGCCGAACTGGCCGCCGCCACCGCCGAGTCGGCCACCGGCGCGAAGGGGAAGGGCAAGGCGAAGGCCGCCAAGCCCGTCCTCGCCCCCAAGGAGCCCGGCAAGCCCGTCACCGGGGACACCTCGGGCGGTGACGCGCCCGCGCTCGTCGGCACCGCCGAGGGGAAGTTCGCGCCGGGCTGGACCGTGCAGGAGACCACCGAGGTCGCCGCGGGCACCGGACGCGGCCTGCTGGGCGTCAACTGCACCGTCCCGGACACCGAGTTCTGGTTCCCGGGCGCCAGTACCGCCGCCGACCGCACGGACTACGTGCATCTGACCAACCCGGACGACTCCGCCGCGGTCGTCGACATCGAGCTGTACGGCAAGGACGGCAGCCTCAAGTCCGAGGTGGGCGAGGGCATCACGGTCCCGCCGCACGGCAGCGAGCCGATCCTGCTGTCCACGCTCACCGACGGACCGCAGGCCGACCTCACCGTGCACGTGAGCGTGCGCAGCGGCCGGGTCGGCGCCGCCGTCCAGGCCCTGGACGCCAGGACCGGCGGCGACTGGCTGACGGCGTCCACCGAACCGACGGGCAGCCTGGTCCTGCCGGGCATCCCCAAAGACGCCACCTCCGTGCGCCTGATCGCCTTCGCGCCCGGCGACAGCGACGCCGACCTGAAGGTGCGCCTCGCCTCCCCGACCGGCCTGATCACCCCGGTCGGCAACGAGACGCTGCACATCAAGGCGGGCATGACGGCCGCCGTCGACCTCGGTGACCTCACCCGCGGCGAGGCGGGCTCCCTGGTGCTCACCCCGACCGGCACATCGGTGCCGGTCGTCGCCGCCCTGGAGGTCGTACGCGGCAAGGGCGCCAAGCAGGAGAGCGCGTTCATCCCGGCCACGGGCCCGGTCTCCGCGCGCGCGACGGTCGTCGACAACACTGCCAAGGGCACCACACTCTCCCTGACCGCTCCGGGCCGCGCCGCCCAGGTGAAGGTCACGGCGTCCGCGGGCAGCGAGGGCGGTACGGCGGCGACGAAGACGTACACGATCAAGGGCGGCACCACCCAGGACGTCGAACTCCCCGTCCCGGCCGGCCTGAAGGGCACGTACGCGCTGACGGTCGAGCGGGTCTCCGGGGGAGACGTCTACGCGTCCCGGACCCTCGCGGCCCCGGCCGACGGCATCCCGGCCTTCACGATCCAGACGCTGCCGGACGACCGGGGGACGGTGGCGGTACCCGACGCGGAGCAGGACCTGTCGGTCCTGCAGAAGTGATCGCCCCGAGAGGCATCAAGGGGTGTCAGTCCGAGTCTTCGCCGTACCGCGGATCCACGGTGTCCGGGGTGAGCCCCAGCAACTCGGCGACCTGCTCGACCACGACCTCGTGGACCAGGGCCGCGCGTTCGTCGCGGCCCTTGGTCCGGATCTCGACCGGGCGGCGATAGATCACCACGCGCGCGGGGTGACCCTCGCGGGCGGCGATCGTGCCTCCCAGAGGGACTGTTTCGTCGGCCCAGGCCTCGGGCGACCCTTCGAGCTGCGGTACTTCGAGGACGAGGAAGTCGAAGTCCGCGAGCTGTGGCCACCGCCGCTCCAGCCGCTCCACGGAGTCCTGCACCAGATCCGCGAACCCCTCGGCGCGGCTCGCGGAGAGCGGAACCTGCGGAGGTGCCACGGGGCCGCGCATGCCACGGCCGTGGCGATCACGGCGGCGGGGTCCGGGGCCTGCGGCGCGGGGCGGTACGGGGTTGTCCATCACTGACGAAGCGTAGTCCCCGCGACCGCCGCACGGGCGCCGGGCACGCTGCACCCCTGGGCATCGACCGGGGCAGCCAGGCCCGTCGGCGACATGTCGCAGGATGATCATTTCAGCCAAGATCGGGCTCGATTTCGCATGCCCCTTGACCGCCGAAGACCGCCGGTCTCATGGCACTTGGCATGGTTTATGCCAAGTGTCGACCGGAACCAGGATCGTTCGGTATCTCGTACCCCGCTGTCGCCCCAGGTCAACGAGGTGTCCCGGAAGACCCGTGTGGGCGGTTTCACACCCCGACACGGGAGAGTGGCCTGGTGGGGAGTCGTCGCGGCCCGCTCAAGAGTGCGGTACCGTCCAACGTCGTGAGCCCTGTACGTCGCTGTTCGCGCACCGCTTGCGGCCGTCCCGCCGTCGCGACGCTGACGTACGTCTACGCCGACTCGACCGCGGTCCTCGGCCCTCTCGCCACCTACGCCGAACCCCACTGCTACGACCTGTGCGCCGAGCACTCCGAACGCCTCACCGCGCCGCGCGGCTGGGAGGTCGTCCGGCTCCTGGACAGCTCAGCTCCCGCGCGGCCCAGCGGAGACGATCTGGAAGCGCTCGCCAACGCGGTCCGCGAAGCGGCCCGCCCGCCGGGGCGGACGGGCGAAGCCGGCGGAGCCCGCACGGCGGACCCGCGCGAGGTCGCCCGACGCGGACACCTGAGAGTCCTGCGCTCACCGGACAACTGAGCCACTGGAGCCGTTTTCGGCCTCCTCCCCATCCGCGCGTCCAAGCCCTCGCCGCCACCTCCTGCCACAGGGATGTGTCAGTCAGGGCGGGTAGTTTGGGGCGACCGATGGGACTTTCCGAAGGGTTGGCCATGTCTGCAGATCTGTCGCAGCTCGTGAAGGCGTACGACGTACGTGGTGTGGTCCCGGACCAGTGGGACGAGCCGCTGGCGGAACTGTTCGGCGCCGCCTTCATCCAGGTGACCGGGGCGGACGCGATCGTGGTCGGGCACGACATGCGGCCCTCGTCGCCCGGCCTGTCGCGGGCCTTCGCGCGCGGGGCGGCGGCACACGGCGTCGACGTGACCGAGATCGGACTGTGCTCCACGGACCAGCTCTACTACGCGTCGGGCGCTTTCGGCCTGCCCGGCGCCATGTTCACCGCCTCGCACAACCCGGCCCGGTACAACGGCATCAAGATGTGCCGGGCGGGCGCCGCACCGGTCGGCCAGGACACGGGCCTCGCCGACATCCGTGAACTCGTGGAGTCCTGGCTGGACTCGGGCGCACCGGAGCCGGAGGCCGTAACACCGGGAACGATCACGCGGCGGGACACGTTGGAGGACTACGCGGCACACCTCCGCTCGCTCGTCGACCTGACCTCCATCCGCCCCCTGAAGGTCGTCGTCGACGCGGGCAACGGCATGGGCGGCCACACGGTCCCGACGGTCTTCGCCGGCCTGCCCCTCACCCTCGTCCCCATGTACTTCGAGCTGGACGGCACGTTCCCGAACCACGAGGCCAACCCGCTCGACCCGGCCAACCTCGTGGACCTGCAGAAGCGTGCCCGCGAGGAGAACGCAGACCTCGGCATCGCCTTCGACGGTGACGCGGACCGCTGTTTCGTGGTCGACGAACACGGCGACCCGGTCTCGCCGTCGGTGATCACGGCCCTGGTGGCCTCCCGCGAGCTGGCCCGCAACGGCGGTTCCGGCACGGTCATCCACAACCTGATCACCTCCTGGTCGGTCCCGGAGGTCGTCCGCGAACAGGGCGGCACACCGGTACGCACGCGCGTGGGCCACTCCTTCATCAAGGCCGAGATGGCGCGCACGGGTGCGATCTTCGGCGGCGAGCACTCCGCGCACTACTACTTCAAGGACTTCTGGAACGCGGACACCGGCATGCTGGCCGCCCTGCACGTCCTCGCCGCGCTCGGCGGCCAGGACGGCCCTCTGTCGGCCCTCGTCGCCCAGTACGACCGGTACACCGGCTCCGGCGAGATCAACTCCACGGTGGACGACCAGACAGGCCGCCTGGCCGCCATCAAGACGGCGTACGAAGGTCAGGAGGGCGTCGAGCTGGACGAGTTGGACGGACTGACGGTCACCGCGACGGACTGGTGGTTCAACGTCCGCCCGTCCAACACGGAACCCCTGCTGCGCCTGAACACGGAGGCGCGCGACGAGGCGACGATGGCAAAGGTCCGGGACGAGGTACTGGGCCTCATCCGAGGCTGACGGATACCTTCCAGCACCTTTCAGCGCGTCCGGGGGCGCCGCATCCGTTCAGCGGCTCCGCCGCGGTCCCTCCCGGCCCGACCCTCACCCGCTCCACGCCCGACACCCCGTCCCCCACGGCGGTACCCTGACCAGGCCACATCCGCGCACCCCCGAAGGGACACCACATGCCGCTCGAAGCCGGCCTCCTGGAGATCCTCGCCTGCCCGGCCTGCCATGCTCCCCTCAAGGAGCAGGAGACCGAGCTGATCTGCACCGGTCAGGACTGCGGCCTGGCGTACCCCGTCCGGGACGGAATCCCCGTACTGCTCGTCGACGAGGCCCGCCGCCCCGCGTAACCCGCCCCGGCGATCGGAGGTGCCACCCATGCTCGACGAATCGCTGCTCGACGCCCCCGAGGCGTTGGCGGACGCAGACCGCCGCGGCCTCCTGCGCGGCGCGGCGGAAGCGGGCGCCCGCGTCCGAACCGCCGCCCGCCACGCGGCGGAGGCGGGCATCAACGACCTGAAACCGGACGGCCGCCCCCGCGCCGTCCTGATCGCGGGCCCCGGCGCCGCCGCGAACTGCGTCGCCGACCTCCTCGGCACCCTCGCCGGCGCGACCAGCCCCGTCATCCGCCTGGTCCCCACGGGCGTCGCCCCCGCGGCAGGCGCCCTGCGCTGGGAGCTGCCGGGCTGGGCCGGTTCCGTGGATCTGCTCCTGATCGCCACCCCCGACGGCACCGAACCCGGCCTGTCACTGCTCGCCGAGCAGGCCTACCGCCGCGGCTGTACGGTCGTCGCCGTCGCCCCCGCCGACACCCCGATCGCCGAGACGGTGCAGGGCGCGGCCCATGGTCTGTTCGTACGCATGGCGACTGCCCCGAACGAACAGGAGGAGGCGGACCAGCAGCTCGCCGCGTCCGCCCCCGGGATCCTGTGGGCGCTGCTCATCCCGCTGCTCGTCCTGCTCGACGGCACCGGCCTGCTCACCGCCCCGCCGGACGCGCTCGAGAAGGTCGCCGACCGCCTCGACCACATCGCCGAACGATGCGGCCCGGCTGTCGCGACGTACAGCAATCCGGCCAAGACCCTCGCCGTCGAACTCACGGACAAGCTCCCGGTGGTCTGGACGGAGGGCACGTCGGCCGGGCCCGTGGGCCGCCGGTTCGCCGCCGCCCTCGCCGAACTCGCCGGCCGCCCCGCGCTCGCCGCCGAACTCCCCGAGGCGCTCGCCGCGCACGGCTCCCTGCTCGCGAGCCGGCTCGCCGCGGGCGCCGACCCCGACGACTTCTTCCGCGACCGGGTGAGCGAGGCACCCGCCCTGCACGCGCGCGTGGTCCTGCTCCGAGACCGCCCGACCGGCGGTCTCACCGCCGCCCCCGCCGCCCGCGAACTCGCCCTCGGCCACGACACGGCGATCAGCGAGCTCGAACCGGAGGACGGCGCCGAACTGGAGACCCTGGCGGAACTGATCGCCACCACGGACTTCGCCGCGGTGTACATGGCGCTGACTGCCGGAACCTGACCCGACGAGCGAAGAACCGCGTAAGGCCCACAGCCCCCGAACCGTCTCACTCGCCTCACCTCGCCCCCTCCTTCGACCTGCACGCAGAAAGACCGGTATGGACCGCCTCGACAACACCATCCGCCCCTACGCCTGGGGTTCCACCACCGCCATCGCGGCGCTCCTCGGCACCGAGCCGACCGGGGAACCGCAGGCGGAGATGTGGATGGGCGCCCACCCCGGCGCCCCCTCGCGCACCGGACGCGGCACGCTTGTCGAGGTCATCGACGCCGACCCGCAGGGCGAACTCGGCGCGGCGGCCGTCGTCAAATTCGGCCCCCGGCTGCCCTTCCTCCTCAAGATCCTCGCGGCCGGCGCCCCCCTCTCCCTCCAGGTGCACCCCAACCTCGCCCAGGCGAAGGAGGGTTACGCGGACGAGGAGAACCGCGGGATCCCGGTGGACGCCGGGCACCGCAACTACAAGGACGCCAACCACAAGCCCGAACTGATCTGCGCCCTCACCGAGTTCGACGGCCTGTGCGGCTTCCGCGACCCCTCGCAGACCGCCGACCTCCTCGCGGGCCTGGAGGTCGACTCCCTCAAGCCGTACGTCGACCTGCTGCGCGCCCACCCCGAGGAGGCGGCGCTGCGCGAAGTCCTGACGGCCGTACTCAGCGCGGACCGCGAGGACATGGCCCGCACGGTCACCGAGACCGCGACCGCCTGCGCCCGCCTCGGCGGCGACTACGCCCCCTACGCGGACATCGCCCAGCACTACCCCGGCGACCCGGGCGTCATCGCGGCCATGCTCCTCAACCGCGTCCGACTCCAGCCCGGCGAGGCCCTGTTCCTCGGCGCCGGCATCCCGCACGCCTACCTCAACGGCCTCGGCGTCGAGATCATGGCCAACTCGGACAACGTCCTGCGCTGCGGCCTGACCCCCAAGCACGTCGACGTCCCCGAACTCCTGCGTGTCGTCCGCTTCGAGGCGACCGGCCCCGGCGTACTGCGCCCGGAGGCCGCCGCCGACGGCGAGGAGGTCTACGACACCCCCATCGACGAGTTCCGCCTCTCCCGGTACGTCCTCCCGGAGGGGACACCCGCCCGCGACCTCACCCTCCCGACCCCGCAGATCCTGCTCTGCACGGCAGGCTCGATCCGTACCGGAGACATCGAACTCGCCCCCGGCCAGTCGGTCTTCGTACCCGCGAACGAAAAAGCCGAGGTGTCCGGCCCCGGCACGGTGTTCCGGGCGACAGTCGTCGTCTGACACATCTCCGAGGACCGCCGGAGACTGTTCGAGTACATCCCGGGCACTGGTTGCCGGGGTCCGTGTGACAGCCTGGCGGGCCGTTGCCGGAGGGGGCTGCAACAATGACCCACCGGCAAAGGGCGGGCAAAGCCCGGGACAGCGAACGTACGAAGGGACAACGCGAACACATGAGCGCGTCAGGCGGCACCAGGGCGATCGTGGCGGCACTCGGCGCCAACCTCGCGATCGCGGCAGCGAAGTTCGTGGCGTTCCTCTTCAGCGGTTCGTCGTCGATGCTCGCGGAGTCCGTGCACTCGCTCGCCGACTCCGGCAACCAGGGCCTGCTCCTCCTCGGCGGCAAGAAGGCCCAGCGCGAGGCGACCCCGCAACACCCCTTCGGCTACGGCCGCGAGCGGTACATCTACGCCTTCCTCGTCTCCATCGTGCTCTTCTCCGTCGGCGGCATGTTCGCGATCTACGAGGGCTTCGAGAAGATCAAGCACCCGCACGAGATCGAGCACTGGTACTGGCCGGTGGGCGTCCTCGTCTTCGCGATCATCGCCGAGGGCTTCTCCTTCCGTACGGCCATCAAGGAGTCCAACCCGCTGCGCGGCAACGAGTCCTGGAAGGACTTCGTCCGCCATGCCAAGGCCCCCGAACTGCCCGTCGTCCTCCTGGAGGACCTCGGCGCGCTCGTCGGCCTGGTCCTGGCCCTCGGCGGCGTCGGCCTCGCCCTCGCCACCGGCGACGGCGTCTGGGACGGCATCGGCACCCTCTGCATCGGCATCCTGCTCATCCTGATCGCCCTGGTACTGGCCGTCGAGACCAAGTCCCTGCTGTTGGGCGAGGCCGCGGGCCCGGAAGCGGTCGTGCAGATCGAGAAGGCGATCGTCGACGGCGACACCGTCACCGGCATCATCCACATGCGCACGCTCCACCTCGGCCCCGAGGAACTCCTGGTCGCCGCCAAGATCGCCGTCCAGCACGACGACACCGCCGCCGAGGTGGCCACCGCGATCAACGCCGCCGAGTCCCGTATCCGCGCCGCCGTCCCGATCGCCCGCGTCATCTACCTGGAACCGGACATCTACAGCGAGAAGGACGCCACCAAGGGCCCCGACCGCGAGGCCACCCCGGGCGGCCCGGCCCAGCCCGCCGCCCACTGAGTTCCCTTCCACTCGGTATTGGTCTGTCCTGATGTGTCCGTAGGCGGGCTGGGGGCGGCCGGGCCGACAGGTGTAGCTTGGGACGGAGCCAGACGTCGCTGCTGATGGCGGTCGGGCGGTCCCACTGCGGACCGGCCGAGGGAGAGAGGGCCTCCGACGGACTGTGCTGCGCGTACATGGGGCATGCCCGTGCCCTCTTCGGGCACCCCTGTGTCCGCCGCCGCGCAGACCAGCCGTATCCACCTCGCCCCAACCTTCAGGAGCAGCCCGTAATGACGACTGTCGACGCCCGACAGGACTTCAAGGTCGCTGATCTCTCCCTGGCCGAGTTCGGCCGCAAGGAGATCACCCTCGCCGAGCACGAGATGCCCGGCCTGATGTCCATCCGCAGGGAGTTCGCCGCCACCCAGCCGCTGGCCGGTGCCCGGATCATGGGCTCGCTGCACATGACCGTGCAGACCGCCGTCCTGATCGAGACCCTGGTCGCCCTTGGCGCCGAGGTCCGCTGGGTGTCCTGCAACATCTTCTCCACCCAGGACCACGCGGCTGCCGCCATCGCGGTAGGCCCGAACGGCACGCCCGAGAACCCGCAGGGCATCCCGGTCTTCGCCTGGAAGGGCGAGACCCTGGAAGAGTACTGGTGGTGCACGGAGCAGGCCCTGACCTGGCCGAACACCCCCACCGGCGGCCCGAACATGATCCTGGACGACGGTGGCGACGCCACGATGCTCGTCCACAAGGGCGTCGAGTACGAGAAGGACGGCAAGGTCCCCTCGCCCGACACCGCCGAGTCCGACGAGCACCGCGTCGTCCTCGAGCTCCTCGGCCGGACCATCACCGACGGCTCGCAGAAGTGGACCCAGGTCGCCTCGGAGATCCGCGGCGTGACCGAGGAGACCACCACCGGTGTCCACCGCCTGTACGAGATGCAGCGCGACGGCGCCCTCCTGTTCCCGGCGATCAACGTCAACGACGCCGTCACCAAGTCGAAGTTCGACAACAAGTACGGCTGCCGCCACTCCCTGATCGACGGCATCAACCGCGCCACCGACGTCCTCATCGGCGGCAAGACCGCAGTCGTCTTCGGCTACGGCGACGTGGGCAAGGGCTGCGCGGAGTCCCTGCGCGGCCAGGGCGCCCGCGTGATCATCACCGAGATCGACCCGATCTGCGCGCTGCAGGCGGCGATGGACGGCTACCAGGTCGCGACCCTCGACGACGTCGTCGACAAGGCCGACATCTTCATCACCACGACCGGCAACAAGGACATCATCATGGCCGCCGACATGGCCAAGATGAAGCACCAGGCGATCGTCGGCAACATCGGCCACTTCGACAACGAGATCGACATGGCCGGCCTGGCCAAGATCCCGGGCATCGTCAAGGACGAGGTCAAGCCGCAGGTCCACACCTGGAAGTTCCCCGACGGCAAGGTCCTCATCGTGCTGTCGGAGGGCCGCCTGCTGAACCTGGGCAACGCCACCGGTCACCCGTCGTTCGTGATGTCCAACTCCTTCGCGGACCAGACCCTGGCCCAGATCGAGCTGTTCACCAAGCCCGAGGAGTACCCGACCGACGTCTACGTGCTGCCCAAGCACCTCGACGAGAAGGTCGCCCGCCTCCACCTCGACGCGCTCGGCGTGAGGCTGACCACGCTCCGCCCTGAGCAGGCCTCGTACATCGGCGTAGAGGTCCAGGGCCCGTACAAGCCGGACCACTACCGCTACTGAGTCGGCACCCAGCCAGTGGTGAGCACGTCCGTGCACTGACGCGCTCACCACCAGCAGGTCCTCCGAGGCAGGCCCCCGCACCCCCGTGCCGGGGGCCTGCCCCTTTACCGAGGCTCAGCGGCTCGAAAGCCCAAGCGACAGTGACAGTCCGAAAAACCCAGGACACCCATGCCCCGCGGCCGTTATTCGCTCCACGATCCGCACGATCACACCCCTCTCGCAGAAGAACACTTCCACTGCGCCCCCGGCCCCTCCGGCTGGCGCTATGTCTCCCAACTGACCACCCCCTCGGGCGACCACAGCGGTTCCGTCGACCTCACCATCGACGACCTGGGCCGTCCGATCCGCCTCGAACTCCACGCGGCGAGCTGGCAGGTCCGCGGTGCCGCACTCGACGGCGTCACCTGGGTACGCACCGACCCCACCGGCACTCACGCCGCTGAAGGCAACGTCCGAGCCCATGCCTTCACCGGCACATCCCCCGCGTTCCTGGTCGCCACCGCCCGCCTCCTGCGCCTCACCCCCTCCGCTGCCGCAACCCGCGTACGCCTCGTCGCCCTCACCGACCCGGTCCTCGCCCCCCGCACCGTGGACCAGTCCTGGGCCTTGGTGAAAAGAGAAGCACACGCCACTGACAACGCCCCCCTGACAGTGGACGAATACCAGGTCACAGCCCTGGACACAGGCGAACAGCATGCCGTACACATCGCCGGCGACGTGGTCCTCGCCGCACCCGGCATCGAGCTGGAACACCTCGAGTCCCCGCCGTCGACGTTCGCCGACTAGGCGGGCGGCGCGAACCCACCAGAAGAGCGGCGATCACCGGCCTGGTGCTGCGGCGCGGCTTCGACAACCGGGACGGGCGCGGCGGCTTGGACGACCGCAGGATAGGGACCCCCAGCGGGTGGATAGGTGACCGCAGCAGGCGGTTGCGGCGCCGGAGCCCCGAAAGATCCAGGCACCCCGGGTCCACTGATCGCAGCCCCCCTCCCGAACGCCCGCCGAGCCTCCCGGACCTGCCGCTCCTGCACCACGGCCGCCAGATAGGCGGCCGGAGGAACATCCCGCGGCGCGGGAGTCCCCGTACGCGCCGCCACATCGGCGGCGAGCCGCTCGGCCATGGCCGAGCCCACCTGCGGATCCAGTTGCCGCATGCGCGTCAGATACTGACGTACGGCCAGCCACAACCCGTCGGGCACGCCCGACAGATCGAGCTCCGCGAACCGTCCGGACAACCAGGGCGGCGGAGGAGGAACGAACGCGGTCCGACCGACGGGCACTCGCTCCCGTACGACGAGCGTGCCCGCGACGACATCACCGAGCCGCCGTCCCCGCGCCGAGACGAGCGAGGCGATACAGGCCACCACCCCGAACGTCATCAGAATCTCGACCACACCGACAGCACCCCGTACCAGCGCATGCCGAAACCGGATCGGCCCGCCGTCGTCCCGCACCACCCGTAGACCGCACGCCATCTTGCCGAGCGAACGGCCATGGCTGAGCGTCTCGACCGCGATCGGCGCGCCCACCAGAACCAGAATGAACGCCGCGATGGACAGAGCGACCTGTGCCGCCTCGTCCAGCGAGGCCGTCGATATGACCAGAACGATGGTGACGATGGTGTAGACCAATCCGATCACAACAAGGTCGAGCATCACGGCAAGCGCCCTGCTGGGCAGTTTCGCGGGGCGCAACTCCAGCGCCACCGCCTCGCCCGTAACCAGCTCACTCACGCCTGCCGTCCTTCCCCTGACCTGCCCCTGGAACCACCAGTCTGCCAAGCTGAAGGGGCATCGCGCCGCAGTACGACAAACCGACACCCACGACGTGCAGTCGATGAACAGCCGAGGAGCAGGCAAAACGATGGACCTCGACGTCTTCGTCTCCGCCCACCGCGCCGAGTGGGACCGCCTGGACGCACTGCTGAGCCGCCGACGCCGCCTCACCGGCGCCGAGGTGGACGAACTCGTGGCCCTCTACCAGCGCACCGCCACTCACCTCTCGCTGATCCAGTCGAGCGCCCCGGACCCCCAGCTGACCGGTCGGCTCAGCCAACTCGTGGCACGCGCGCGTAGTGCTGTGACAGGAACCCGCCGCGCCTCCTGGCGCGATGTCACGCGCTTCCTCACACACGGTTTCCCCGCGGCGGTCTACCGAGCGCGCCACTGGTGGGTCCCCACCGCGCTCATCTCCACGGCGGTGGCCGTTCTCCTGGGATGGTGGATAGGCACGCACCCCGAAGTGCAGTCCTCCATAGCGGCCCCCGACGAACTGCGCGCCCTCACCCGCCCCGGTGGCGAGTACGAGACGTACTACTCGAGCCACCCCGCGGCTTCCTTCGCCGCCCACGTGTGGACGAACAACGCCCAGGCCGCCGCGATGTGCCTGGTCCTGGGAGTCTTCCTCTGCGTCTTCGTCATCTGGATCCTCTTCCAGAACATGCTCAACGTGGCCATCGGCCTCGGCCTGATGTCCTCGGCGGGCCGACTCGACACCTTCCTCGGCCTGATCCTGCCGCACGGCCTACTGGAACTGACCGCGGTCTTCGTAGCCGCGGGTACGGGTCTGCGCCTCGGCTGGACCGTCATCGACCCGGGCCCGCGGTCCCGCCGCACGGCACTTGCGGAGGAAGGACGAGCAGCCCTGGGAATGGCGATCGGCCTGGCCCTGGTCCTCTTCGTCTCGGGTGCCATAGAAGGCTTCGTCACCCCCTCGGGCCTGCCCACCTGGGCGCGCATCACGATCGGGGTCGTCGCCGAACTGGCCTTCCTCGCGTACGTCTATGTCCTCGGCGGTCGCGCGGTCCGAGCCGGAGAGACGGGCGACCTTGAGTCGGTCGAGCGCAGCGCCGCCGTCCCCACGGCTGCCTGATGTGCGGACACACCTGCCGGACTGCTAGTCTCCTCTTCGCCCTACAAGAGCCGTTGACGCGGAGCGAGTGGGGAGGTAGGTTGGAGCAGTTGCCTAGAACCGGACAGGTTCGGTGGCGGCGGTAAAAATCTACTGGTTGCTCGAGGACTTGGATTCTTGAGGACCACATCCCGATGAATCTCAGGAATGAACAGCCGGTCAGTCCGGCCAAAACTTCTGATAAAGTCGGAGTCGCCGGAAAGGGAAACGCGAAAGCGGAAACCTGGAAAGCGCCGAGGAAATCGGATACGGAAACGGTCTGGTAGAGTCGGAAACGCAAGATCGAAGGGAAAGCCCGGAGGAAAGCCCGAGAGGGTGAGTACGAAGGAAGCGTCCGTTCCTTGAGAACTCAACAGCGTGCCAAAAATCAACGCCAAGTTTGTTGATACCCCGTCTCTCCCGTTCGGGAGGACGAGGTTCCTTTGAAGTAGTAAACACAGCGAGGACGCTGTGAACGGTCGGGCTTATTCCGCTTGACTGTTCCGCTCTCGTGGTGTGACCCGATTACGGGTTGACATTCACGGAGAGTTTGATCCTGGCTC
>NZ_JAAGLU010000259.1 GCF_010550245.1 Streptomyces sp. SID12501 | reverse complement strand
CTCGAACGACAGGAACAGGTTCCCGTGACGGCTGCGGTTCTTCCTGGCGCGGAACGTGTACCCGAGGAACGTGAAAGCCGTGTGCTCGTGCGAGCCCCGGCGTTGTCCGTCCTTGCAGTACACGATCCGGGTCTTGGCCGGATGCAGTTGCAACCCGACCTCGGCCATCCTGTCCGTGAGCGCGGCCAGCACCTGGCGGGCCTGGCGCTCGGTGACGCAGTGCAGCACCGCATCGTCCGCATAGCGTTCGAACCAGACGGACGGGAACTCCCGGCCCATCCATGTGTCGAACGCGTAATGCAGGAACAGGTTCGCCAGCACGGGAGACACCGGGGCCCCTTGAGGGGTACCGGGGGAACCTCACTCCAGCAGGGAGCCGTCGGGCATGGCGAGCGGCGCTTCGAGCCACCGCCGCCGCCGCACATACAATCTCACCCAAACGGCGTCGGTGTGCGCTTCCTCCGCCTTGACGAGCAGGTCCCAGGGCACGCTGTCGAAGAACTTGGCGATATCGAACTCCACCACCCAGTCCCGTTTCCAACAGCGTTCCCGGCACATTTTCACCGCGTCCAAAGCGGACCGTCCGGGCCGGTATCCGAAACTGTCAGGGTGGAAAA
>NZ_JAAGLU010000258.1 GCF_010550245.1 Streptomyces sp. SID12501 | reverse complement strand
CCGACGGCGTGACGGCGTCGACGTTGGTGAGGTCGGCGAACTTCTGCAGCGCGTCGGCGAACTCGGGGGTGTCGACGGTGACCGTGGTGCGGTCGGCGTCGATGAAGTCCGCGCCGTTGCTCCACACCATCGACTGCAGGTTCCACTGGACGTTGAGCCCGGTGCCCCACTGGTCGACCGCGCCGTCGCCGTCGGTGTCCGTCGTCAGCTGCTTGCAGATCTCGACGAACTGCTCCCACGTGAGCGGCGTGTCCTTGTCGGGCAGCGGGATGCCCGCGGCCTCGAGCATGGTCTTGTTGTAGCCGAAGGAGAACGGGCCGATGTCCTTGGGCAGGCCGTAGAGGCGGCCCTCGGGGGTGCCCTGCAGCGTGCCGTCGAAGCGGTAGGAGTCGACGCCGTACTCCCACAGGTTGTCGAGGTCCACGTCGGACGCCTCGACCTGGTCGGTGATGTCGAGCAGCACGCCCGACGCGACGTAGGACTGCAGCGACGCCTGCTCGATGTAGAACACGTCGGGCACGTTGTTGCCGGCGACCGCGGCCTGGAGCTTGGTGGCGTACTGGTCGGCGTCGGTGACGATCATCTCGACGTCGACGCCCGTGGCCTCGGTGTTCTTGT
>NZ_JAAGLU010000257.1 GCF_010550245.1 Streptomyces sp. SID12501 | reverse complement strand
TGCCCGGAGAGCTCGGCGGGTGCGTCCGGGTCCTCCTGGAGCCGGCGCAGCACGTAGACCTCCTTGGAGGTCTCGCCCTTGCGCAGCAGCTGGTCGAGCGGCTCGACGGCCCGCGTCTCGATGCCCGCGAACCGGAAGTTGTACCCCGAGTCCTCGACGCGGAAGTCCGCGGGCGTCAGGCCCGACGCGTCGACGTCGGCGCCGTACTCGAGCACGACCTGCGTCACCTGCTGGCCGAACGAGCCGACCTCGGTGACCGCGGTGACGCCCAGCACGGGGCTCGGCGCGGGTGCACGACGCTGCGCCAGCACCCACTGCAGGATCGCCGGGTCGGCGTACGTCGGCATCGTGGCCGCGTGGTGGTCCGGGACGACGAACGCGTCGTCGGCGTACTCGACGTGCCGCACGGTGTCCGCGGCGGTCGCCTCGTCCATGCCCGCGGCGACGTACGCCTGGGCCGTGCGGATGCCCGCCAGGAGGTTGGCGCAGCGGCCGAGGGTGAGCCCGATGACGGCGGCGGCGCCCAGGCCCGTGGCGGCCAGCACGTTCTCCACGAACGTGCCGTGGGTGCGCGGGCCGCCGGGGAAGCGGGTGGAGCACAGGATGAGGCAGTCGACGTC
>NZ_JAAGLU010000256.1 GCF_010550245.1 Streptomyces sp. SID12501 | reverse complement strand
GGTGTGGCTCGTGCTGAACCCGCTGCTCGACGCCGCCGTGTACCTCGTGATCTTCGGGCTGCTGCTGCGGTCGAGCCGGGGCATCGACAACTTCATCGGGTACCTCATCATCGGCGTCTTCATGTTCGGGTTCACGACGCGGTCGGTGACGGGTGGTGCACGGTCGGTCATTGCGGCCCGGTCGCTCGTGAAGTCGTTCTCGTTCCCCCGCGCCGCGCTGCCGATCGCGACCGTCGCGCGCGAGACGCTGAGCTTCGTCCCGGCGCTCCTCACGATGCTCGTCCTCCTGCTGTTCACCCGCCCGGGCGCGGGCGAGGCCTGGTCGACGCCGCTGCAGGAGATCAGCTGGCGGTGGCTGCTCGTGCCCCTCGTCCTGGTGCTGCAGCTCGCGATGAACCTCGGCCTCGCGCTGCTCGCGGCGCGGGCGACGACCCGGGTCCCCGACCTCAACCACGTCATCGGGCTCGCCATGCGGTTCTGGCTGTACGGGTCGGCCGTGTTCTTCTCGTTCGACCGGTTCATCTCGCACCCGCGGGTGCTCGAGCTGGTGCAGCTCAACCCGATGTACCGGGTGCTGGAGATCACGCGGGACTGCCTGCTGTACGGCGTCACGCCGCCGT
>NZ_JAAGLU010000255.1 GCF_010550245.1 Streptomyces sp. SID12501 | reverse complement strand
AGGTCGTCGGTTACTTCACCGAGTGGGGCGTCTACGGCCGCAACTACCACGTGAAGGACGTCCAGACCTCGGGCTCGGCCGACCGGCTGACCCACATCCTCTACGCGTTCGGCAACACCACCGGCGGCCGCTGCTCGATCGGCGACTCCTACGCCGACTACGAGAAGGCCTACACCGCGGAGCAGTCCGTCGACGGCAAGGCCGACACGTGGGACCAGCCGCTGCGCGGGTCGTTCAACCAGCTGCGCAAGCTCAAGGCCATGCACCCGAACCTCAAGGTCATCTGGTCGTTCGGCGGCTGGACGTGGTCGGGCGGCTTCACGCAGGCCGCCGCGAACCCCGAGGCGTTCGCGCAGTCCTGCTACGACCTCGTCGAGGACCCGCGCTGGGCGGACGTCTTCGACGGCATCGACGTCGACTGGGAGTACCCCAACGCGTGCGGCCTCACGTGCGACGCGTCAGGGCCGCAGGCGTTCGACCGGGTCGTCACGGCGCTGCGCGGCAAGTTCGGCTCGTCGGCGCTGGTCACCGCGGCCATCACGGCCGACGGCTCGAACGGCGGCAAGATCGACGCGACGGACTACGCGACCGCGGCGACCAAGCTCGACTGGCTCATGCCGATG
>NZ_JAAGLU010000254.1 GCF_010550245.1 Streptomyces sp. SID12501 | reverse complement strand
GCGCATCGCGATGCAGCAGGCCGCGCGCGTGTCGCTGTGGGTGGGACCGCCGCTCGACCGGTTCGCGGTGCTCATGACGCCGGTGATCTGGCTGCTGTCGAAGTCCACCAACGGGGTCGTCCGGCTGCTCGGCTTCGACCCGGCCGCGACGAGCGACCAGATCACCGACGAGGAGCTGCGCGACCTCGTGCGCTCGCACCCCGACCTGCCGGAGGACGAGCGGCGCCTCATCGACGACGTGTTCGACGTCGGCGACCGCTCGCTCGTCGAGGTCATGCGCCCGCGCGCCGACGTGACGTTCCTCGCCGCCGACGCGCCGATCGCCGAGGCCGCGCGGCTCGTCGGGACGCTGCCCTACTCGCGGTACCCCGTGACGGGGGAGGACTTCGACGACATCGTCGGGTTCGTGCACGTGCGCGACCTGCTCGCGCCCGTCGCGCGTGCCGTGCGCGAGGCCGAGGAGGACCCCGACACGCACGGGCGCGAGGGCGTGGTCGAGGCGATCGTCGAGGTCGCCGGCACGACGGTGGGCGACGTGACGCGGCCGATCGTGTCGCTGCCGGGCACCAACGCGGTCCTGCCGACGCTGTCGACGATGCGTCGCACGGGTGCGCACATCGCGGT
>NZ_JAAGLU010000253.1 GCF_010550245.1 Streptomyces sp. SID12501 | reverse complement strand
CCAGAGCAGACGCAGGACAGGTGACGGGGCTGGCTGCCGAAGCGGCGCTGGGTCAGGCCGCAAGCAGTACAAGCGAAGCGGTACAAGCAGTACGCGGTATCAGCAGTAAGCATCACCAGCAGTACGCAGTCCCCCGCTTGGTAAGTAGTTGATCACCGAGGGAAGAACGGAGGAGCTTGGCGCCATCAGGATCGCCCGGGCCGGCAGGTTGAAGCCCGGGTACCGCAGGACATCGTTAGTGAGGTGGTCTCCGGTCAAGCAACCGCGATCCCCGCACCCCCGACAGCCTTTCGGTCGGGTCGGCGGAAACAGAAGGCCGGCGCAGAATCAAGGCCGGCAGATGGTGTAGTAGTTCCTTCGGGGCCCTGGTGCCATAGGCACCAGGGCCCCTCCACGCGTTCCAGAAACAGGTGCAATGACAGCAGACGACTCGTTCGGCCGTCTCGACGACGACTACCCCGCCTACACCATGGGCCGGGCTGCCGCGATGCTCGGCACCACCCAAGGTTTCCTCCGTGCCCTGGGCGAGGCCCGCCTCATCACCCCGCTCCGCTCGGCCGGTGGTCACCGCCGCTACTCCCGCTACCAGCTGCGCATCGCCGCCCGAGCCCGGGAACTCGTCGAC
>NZ_JAAGLU010000252.1 GCF_010550245.1 Streptomyces sp. SID12501 | reverse complement strand
ACGGCCGATGGCCTGTGGTGATGCCTCAAACGATGTCATGTCGCTGATGGCGTGGACGGTCTGCCGGGTGACCTTGCCGGTCTTCAGATCGGTGCGGTGTCGCAGGATCCTTACCGCCTGGACCAGGTACGGAAAGTCCAGGCCGAGGCCGGTGACGGTGAGCGTGCGCACCGAGCGGGTCTCGCGCCGTCCGTGCCCGGCCTCGCGGTCATAGCGGCGGGCGGTCACCTCCTTCCACGGCAGGGCTTTGACCGCCGCGTGGAGTTTCGGCTGGTTGCCCTTGACCACCATCAGGTAGTGGGCGTTCTTCACCTCCACCAGCCATTTCGCGTGTTCGCGCTGGGTGTGGAGGTCGTCGGCGGTCACCACCGTGCCGGTCAGGTCGAACGGTGCCAGCAGGGCGGTGAAGCCGGTGATCTCGTTGGTTTTGTCCGGTACCCGCAGCTGGCTGACGGTCCGGCCGGTGGCCGTGACGGCGGACAGCAGGTGGGCGGCCGGAGCGGTTTCGGTGCGCGAGCCGCGCGCGGTCTTGCCGTCCACCGCGACCGATTCCGTGCCGGCCGGGCCGTGGCCGAGAAGGTCGGCGAGCCAGGCGGGACACACCAGGACCAGCACCCGGCGCGCGGT
>NZ_JAAGLU010000251.1 GCF_010550245.1 Streptomyces sp. SID12501 | reverse complement strand
GCCGTCTCAGGCCGCGGCCTTCGGGTTCGCTGACTCGACTGTGCTGGGGCGGTGTTCGGTGTTGATGCGTTGGGCTTCTTGGAGCTGGTCTTCGAGGATGATGATGCGGCAGGCGGCTTCGATGGGGGTCCCGTGGTCGACGAGTTCCCGGGCTCGGGCGGCGATGCGCAGTTGGTAGCGGGAGTAGCGGCGGTGTCCGCCGGTGGAGCGCAGTGGGGTGATGAGTCGGGCTTCGCCGATGGCGCGCAGGAAGCTCTGGGTGGTGCCGAGCAGTTCGGCGGCCCGGCCCGTGGTGTAGGCGGGGTAGTCGTCGTCGTCGAGTCGGTTGTAGGTGTCGTCCGTTGTCATCTCACCTCTCTGTGGAGTACGTGGAGGGGCCCTGGTGCCATTGGCACCAGGGCCCCGAAGGAACTGCTACACCATCTGCCGGCCCTGGTACTGCGCCGGCCCTCTGTTTCCGCACACCCGACCGGAATGCTGTCGGGGCTGCTGGGATCGCGGTTGCTCGACCGGAGACCACCTCACTGTCGATGTCCTGCGGTACCCGGGTTCAAGACGTCCGCCCGGGCGATCCTGATGGCGCTCGGCCCCTCCGTTCTTCCCTCTGGGATCAGTCACTTACGACCTG
>NZ_JAAGLU010000250.1 GCF_010550245.1 Streptomyces sp. SID12501 | reverse complement strand
ACCGGGAAGATCTGGTGGCGGAAGAACTTGTGCAGACGGTCCTGCTCGCCGTCGCCCAGGTCGTCCCAGCGCACGATCGTGATGCCCTCGGCCGCGAGCGCCGGCTGCACGTCCTGCGCGAAGACCCGCGCGTGACGCTCCATGAGCTCGTGCGCGCGCTCGCTGATCGCCTCGAGCACCTGCCGCGGCGACAGCCCCGACGCCGCCGTGACCGCGATGCCCGTCGCGATGCGCCGCTTGAGGCCGGCGACGCGCACCATGAAGAACTCGTCGAGGTTCGACGCGAAGATCGCCAGGAACCGCACGCGCTCCAGCAGCGGCAGGTCCGCGTCCTCCGCGAGCTCGAGCACGCGCTGGTTGAACGCGAGCCACGACAGCTCGCGGTCGAGGAACCGGTCGTCCGGCAGGGCCTCGTCGACGGGCTGCGGCGCCTCGTCGGGGGTCTCCACGTGCTCGGCGATGCGCTCTGCCAGCGCGGGGTCCATCGCGGGGGCGTCGGTCATGTGCTCATCGTGGCACCGTCCGGTGAACTCGGCGTCTGCTCGCCGTTCACCTCGTCGTCGCCCGCCCGTCGCGCTGCGCGGCGGCCTCCTCGGTGACCGCGGGGACGCCGCGCGGCGGGCTGCCGG
>NZ_JAAGLU010000024.1 GCF_010550245.1 Streptomyces sp. SID12501 | reverse complement strand
CGACCTGGTGCCGACCCTTGTCGCGGACCTGGCCGACGCGACGGTGGCCGCGCTGCGCGGCCACACCGGCTCCGACGGCGGTGCGGGCGGGGCTCCGACCACGCTGGAGGCCACCGTGTCCCGGGCCATCGCGGCGGCCGGGCTGGGCCTGCGCGACAACGGGGTGGTTCCCGCCCCGCCCTACGCACGGCAGGACCGGGTGCGGGGAGACGCCTCGGCGCTGCTGGGCATCGGGGCGCAGCGGGTCCGGGACGTGCTCAACACCGGTTCGGAGCAGGGCAGACCGCTGCTGCTGTGCCCCCCGGCGCAGCTCTCGCTGCTCAGCCGGGACCCGGCCGAGGCGCGGTCCATCGCATTCGCCCCGCAGGCCGTACGGCCCGTGATGGAGGTGCGCGCAGGCGGGCTCGGTCCCGACGCCGTGCCGGCCGCGATGGTGTGGACGGCGTCCGGCCGCTTCGCCGGCACGCTGCGGCTGGTCCCGCTGCGTGCCGGTGTGGTGGAGAACGTGCGCGTGCGCACCTGGGCCGACGACGGCCCCCTCCCCGGCCCGGACCGCGGCACGACCGGAACCGTCCCGGACCCCGGCGAGGAATGGGCGCAGCGGTGAACCGTACCCGTACGACGACGACCGACCGCGCCCCCGGCGCACGGACCAACACAGTGGGGAAGTCATGGTGAACGACCACCGGCCCGCACCGCACCCGGACCGGTTCGGGCCGGCGCCGGAGCCGTACGCGGCGGCCGACCCCCGGCCGAGCGCCCGTCAGGAGTCCGTCCACGACGCGGAGGGTGACCGCGCGGAGCGGAGGGGGCCCCGCGAGCACACCGGCCGGAAGACCGGCCCTGCCGCGTCCCGGGAGGCTGCCGTGGAGTTCTCGTTCGTCTCGCCGCAGGGCGTCACGCACCGGGTGCGGGCCAGGTTCGGGCCGGACCGGCCGCGTCTGGTCCGGCCGCCCGCGCTGGCCCGGCCGGTCCGCTTCGAGGACGGCTGGCAGGGCTTCCAGGTCCGGCTGCCGCAGGAGGCGGGCGCGGACCGGGAGGCGTACACCCTGCTCCAGGCGGAGATCACCGCCGCGCTGGCGCTGCACCGGGCGTACGCGGGCACCCGCTTCGCGGGTCTCTTCCCGACGCCGGTCGGTTACGACGTCAACACTTTGGCGCCGTTCGTGCTGTACGCCGTACCGCGCGGACGCCCGCTGTCCGGGCCGACCGAGCGGGTATCGATGGGCGACCAGCGGGCCGTCGAGCGCGATCTGGTTCTGGCCGTACGGCTGATGGAGGCGGTCGGCCTGGTGCACCGGGGCATCGTGCCGGGCGCCGTCCGCTGGGACGCGCAGGGCGTGCAGGTGTGGGACCTGGGCTCGGTGGTGCGGGCCGGGCGTCCCCGGATGCCGTACGGCATCCCGCCGTACGCCTCGCCCGAGCAGCGGAACGGGGTGGGCACGACGGAGGCGCGGGACGCGCTGTGGAGCGTGGCGCAGGTGATGTACCACCTGGTCACCGGTCGGCCGGGTAACGCCGACGGTCCACCCGCCGACCTTGCCGCGCAGCGGTCGGTGACGGAGACGCTGGGCCAGGTGTTCGCCCGGCACGCTCAGGACCGGCCGACGCCGGACGCGCTGCTGCGCAGTCTGGTGCCCGAGGTCGCCGCCGAGGCGGCGAGCGTGCTGCTGCCGGACCCGCTGGAGCACCACCGGCGGGAGTTCGACGAGGTCCGGCGCCGTAAGCACGCCTCCCTCGCCCCGCCGCCCCCGGCGCACGCCCCGTACCTCCCGGAGCAGGAACACACCGGGGTCCCGGGCGGCTACGGCGCGGACGGGCCCGGGTACGGCGGGGCACCGCCGACGCAGTCCACCGGCTACGAGTATCCGACCCGCGAACGCGGCCGGCTGCGCACCTGGATCAGCGGAGGCCGTACCTCCGGCACGAACGAGCCCGGCGGGAGCCGGTCCGAAGGAGACACCCGCCGATGACCGTTCCGATGCCGCCGGGCGCCACCGCGCAGGAGATCCTCTGCCCGTACTGCCTGGAGATCATCTCCTACGACGAGCAGCAGTTGTTCGCTCGCAACGACAAGCAGCTGTTCGAGGAGCTGCACGTGGACCGGCGGATCAGTCCGCTGCGGCTCGCCGACACCCTCCGCTCCGCCTATCAGCGGTGCGGCAACTCCGAGGGTGGGCAAGCCCATTACGTCCCGGCGCCGTACCTGACCAACGGCAGTCCGCTGACGGTGGCGATGGTCGGGGACTCTGCCACCGGCAAGACACATCTGCTTACCCAGATGATCGCCGAGATCGCCGACGGCGGCCTGAAGCGGTACGGGCTGCAGATGCAGTCGGTGAACCCGCAGGACCACCAGACGTTCATGACCGAGCGGGTGGAGCGGCTGCGGTCCGGGACGATGCTGGAGCACACCCGCAGCGCCGGTGAGTTCGCCGCACTCGTGGACGCGCTGCTGCTGAGCCGCCCGGACGGGCTGGCTCGGCCGGTGGCGTTCTTCGACCTGGCCGGTGAGGACCTGCGCCGCACGGACGCGCTGACCCGGTTCATGGTGGGCGTGGACGCGCTGATCTTCGTGGTGGACCCGCTGCGGGCGCTGCCGATGCCGTATCTGGACCCGCTGCGCGGCGACCTCGGCTACACCCGGGGCGGCGATCCGGCGTTCCAAACCGTACTGGACCGGCTGCCGCGCGCGGGCGGGCAGTATCTCGGGGTGGCGGCGGCGGTGGTGATCAACAAGAGCGATCTGGTGCGGTTCGAACCGCCCGTGGACCGCTGGCTGGGCGAACCCCCGCCGGAACGGCGGATGGCCGAGCGGTTCGTGGAGGAGAGCCGGGACGCGTACTCGTTCCTGCGGCACCACACCGGGCAGGCGTGGGTCGGTCCCTTCGACAGCGTGCTGCGCTGTACCCTGCACTTCGCCTCGGCCACCGGCAGCCACGACCACGAGGGCAGATTCCCGCACGGCACCCGGCCGTTGCGAGTGCTGGAGCCGCTGATCTCGGTGCTCGCCATGTGCGGACTGCTCGACGACGGCACCGAGGACGGACCGGCGGCGGTGGGCTTGTGACACGTACGCAGCCCGGCCGCCCCGGCGACACGGCCGCACCCGACGACCAGGTGCACCAGGTCGTGTTCCGCTGGGCCGGCAACCTCGGCCACCGGGGCGCTGGGATCGCCGCGGTCGCCTACTCCTGCCCCGAGCCCGAGGCACGCGCACTCGCCGACCGGCTCGGCCCAGTCCTCCGCGTCATGGGCGGCGAGCAGCGCCCCAGCCTGGTCCGGCACATCATCCCCGGCGGCCGGGTCCTCCTCGTCCGCCGCACCCCGGGCTCCGACGCCCACGGGCGCGACAGCACGGTGTGCCATGCGCTGCTGGGACCGGCGAAGCTCCTGGTGCCGCTGTACTGCGTCAGCCTGGGCGCGGTTCCCTGGGCGGAGCAGGGCTGGGCCGACCGGGTGACGGGGCGGATCGACCCGATGCCGCGCGAACGGCTCAACGCCCTTGCCAACCACATGCGGAACCGCATGTGGGAGAACGTACGGCTGGTCCGGCGCCCGCTGCTCTGTCTGGTGGCCCAGTTCCTGCGCACTCCGGGGGCCCGGCTGTCGGCTCTCGTGGGCGAGCTGGACGAGTCCCTGGCCAAGGCGCACGCCCAGACCCTGGAGCATCAACCGGTGCCCCCCGTAAGGGAGTTGCCGGAGCCAGCACTCCTGGTGCTGTGGGGTCTGTGGTGGATCTTCGGCTCCTCGCTGGACCGAGGCTCGGGAAGCTGGCAGTTCGCCACCTTCGACACGATGGACGACCAGGCGTACCGGGTGGTGTTCGTCCCGGCCTGGCGTGTCTCCCCCACCGAGGACAGCCGTCTGCGCCGGATCGACCTGCTGGACCCCGGCACGGACCTGGCCTCCAAACTCGCCGCCACCCTCGTGGACCACTACCTGCACTGGCCAGCCGTCAAGTACCACCGCCTGCTGGACACCGACCCGAACACGACCGACCCCGAGCTACGGCGCTTCCACACCCGGCTCCGCGAAGTGTGGCCCACCAGATACGAGGGCCCGGGAACTACGGACACGGGTTCCGTCCCCGTGATCTCCCCACCCCCGGCCCCGGAACGGAACCAGGAGCCCGCTCCGCCACAACATCCTTACATCCAGGACGAGTTGCCTGCCCATCCGCCGGCCCGGCGCACTCCGGCCTCCGACGCAAGCTGGTCCTCCCCAGCGGAGTGGCGCCAACAGCTTCACAAAGAACCGGAGTTGCCCCCTTCCCCACACTCCCGCCCGACGGCGGAGCCGGCGACAGGGCTACGGCAGGCGGGGAGTCCCACGGAGGAGGGGCAGGGCTCACTCGAAGCGACGGAAGCGCAGCGGTCCGGCACGGGGACTCCGTCGTCGGCGTCGTCGCCGCCATCGCCATCGCCGGACGGATCAACGTCCGCGGCGGCACAGGGGACATACACGTCCGGGCAGACCGTGGAGCCCAGGCAGCCAGGACAGCACAGGCGGTCCGGACGGTCAGGACAGGGGGCCCACCACAGATACCCGGAGCCACCGAACACCCCACCCCAGTACCCTCCACCACCGAACCCGCCTCCCGAGTTCTCCCCGCAGGCGGACCCGCCCACCACCCACCACGCGGCGAGCCCCGCTACGGGCGCCGAAATGGGTTCCGCGACAACCCCGGCGATGGGAACGATCACCGACCGGCTGACGCCGAACCGCCAACGCGCCCTGGAGGAAGAGGCGTTGCCGGAGTTCTTCGACCAGCCGGTCGCGGGAAGATCGGCGGTCTCGAAGTTCTGGGTGCACAGGGGCCGCCGGGCCCGCATGGAGACATCTCAGATCCGAGCGCTGGCCGAGGACCTGATCCGCGCGACGAACCCGGCGGAACGCGCCGCCGACCTCAGGCACAAGGCCGAGGAACGCCTGGCCCAATTCCACCACGAGGACCTCCTGTCCCTCCTCCGGCAATCCCTGCCCTACGCCGCCCAGAACATCGTCCTCGAACACCTCCCACCCGCCGTCCAGGCGGAGGAGTCGGCCCGCGACCTCCTCACCAGCCTCCTGGCGAGCGGTTTCCGGATCACAACACCCCCCGGCCTCCCGGACCCGTGCTTGACCGACCTCCACACCCAGCGCACCGCCCGCATGATCCGCTGGTTCTTCATCTGGCTCGTCGAACCCCGAGCCACGAAGACCCAGAGCCCTCAGCTCACCAAGTACCTCAGCTCGATCGCCTCCTCCGACGCCCCGGCCGACCACCAGATCCTGCAGGAACTCCTGATCGACGCGAAGGAGGACCGGATTCCGACATTGCCGAAGGAGACTTGGGTGGCGATCACCCGGGCGTTGTACGAGAAGGCACGGCCGTAGGCGGACGCAGGTCTGCCCCAACAGAGATCGGGGGCAGACCTGCAAAAGGCTACTGTCCGAGGGAGCCGAGGAACACATTCCAGGCCGCACCCGGTTCATCGTGGAAGCTGCGGCCGGTGAGCGGATCCCGTTCCAGCGGACGCGGCACAGCGAAGCTGTACCAGCACACCCGGGTAGGCCGGCAGACGTGCTCTCCGCGCGAGCGGAGGTGAGCCGCCCGCTGCCGCGGAGGAACAAGGCCGGCCTCCAGCGCACAGCCCTGGCCCCGCCGCGCCGCCCTACGGGGCCCGCCCAGCCCAACAGTTCGCCTGACTCCCCATCGGAACGAGCGTCACGAGCGCCGTTCCAGCGTCAGGATATCGCCCGTAACGCCCACACCGCACACAATGCGCACGCGCAAAGCTGCAGGTCAGGAACCCTTGGCAGCAGGCTCCAGAATCGCCACGCACTCCACATGGTGCGTCATCGGAAAGATGTCACAGGGAACGAGTCAACAGAAACCGCAGTTCAGGGCCGGGTTCTCGGCTCGGTGGACGACATCTTGGGGCCCTGAGCGTCAAACGAGCGTCACGGTGCGAGCCTGCCCGTCGTGATCAACCGGCGACTGGCTGGGGCGAAGGCTTGCCTCTTCTTTGCACTGACCTGCAGCCCAGCTCCCCGGGCGCATCGGCTCGCCAGTGACAGAGTGACCGGTGCAACGGAGGTGCGTGAGGTTTCCGTGATGCCCACGATGTGCGCCCCGGACAGCGTCTGCCCGCAGCCATCCTCGGGTGCGGGCGTGCTCCAACATCGCCGCCCATCGATCGGCCCAGTCGGGCGTGATCGGTTGGGGATCGACATGTACCAGTTCACGTAGCCTGTGAGTGTTCAGCCAGCGTGGCTAGTACCGTCCAAGTGCCCCAGGTTTGCATGTCGAAGGGCCGCCGAGACGTCCGCGATGCACTACCGCCGCGGTCACGGCGGCGGACGTGGGATTCATGTGCACACTCTCCTTCAGCGCCCGGCTCACTTCACTCGCCGCCGGGCCTCGTCGTGGATGGACTGTGCGGGCAGGTTACGTTGGAGCAGAACGCCGCGTACCGTGCGCAGGAACGGCAGCGGGCAGCCGCCCTCCGGCGCGTGATCGCCCGGCCCACGTCACGGGCTCGGAGTGACGCAGACAGCGGCCTCGTCGGGCGGGCGGTCCGTGAGCTCGTCGAGTGGTACGACGTCGGCGGCCGCGCCTGACACGTCACCGCGTGCGGCAGATGCCATGGTTCCTGCACCTACCGACCCGTAGCTGTCTACGCTGGTCGTGTGCGGGCACGGGAGGGGAACGATGTCCTCGTCACACGGGGACTGTTCAAGACTTACGAGACGGGAGCCGCATCGGTACGAGCATTGCGCGGAGTCGACTTCCGCGTGAGCGTGGGCGACTTCGTCGCCATCATGGGGCCATCAGGGTGCGGGAAGTCCACCTTGCTGAACCTTGTCGCGGCCCTCGACCAACCGGACGAGGGCGCCATCGCGGTGGCCGGCTCGCGGGTCGAGAGACTGTCGGCCGCGCAGAGTGCCAGGATGCGGCGCAGACACATCGGCATGGTCTTCCAGTTCTTCGAACTGGTCCCCCAGATGTCCGCGTTGGAGAACGTGAAGCTCGCCGCGCTCCTGAGTGGTGCCTCCGCCGCCGACAGCGAGCGGCGAGCGATCACTCTGGTGGACACCCTGGGGCTGCTCGGCAGAGCGGGGGACTTACCGCACACGCTGTCCGGTGGGCAACGCCAGAGGGTGGCCATCGCCCGGGCGCTCGCCAACCGGCCCACGCTTCTGCTGGCGGATGAGCCCACTGGAGCCCTCGACTCGGGCGGGACTAGGGAGATCATCGAGTTGCTGCAACGGCTTCACCGGGACGGGCAGACCATCGTGCTGGTCACGCACAATCCGGAGGTCGCCGCCGCGGCGCGCCGGATCGTGCACATGCGGGACGGCTGTCTGGAGGCCGGGTCGGGGGAGGACATGGCGGACGGAGGCGGGCCGGCATGATCCCAACCGGACAGTCGAGTGCGGTGGCACTTCGAGCCCAGGTGTCATTGGCCGCCTCGGCCGTTGTGGTGGCGGCAGGCACAGGCAGTGCCCTGCTTCTCGTCCGGTGGGTGACCGGAGGGCCGTCATTGCTGGTGATGGTCCTGACTGTCGTCGTTCCCGCCGTCCTGTTGTGGCCGATCGCGGGCTTCGTCGGCGGCTCCCGACAGGTCAGTGGCCCCGCCACCGCGGTCGCCGCCTGGGTGGTGGCGACCGCCCTGGCCGTCATGGCCGGTGTCGCCGGGACCGTACTGCTGCTCGGACGTCTGCCCGACCACGGCGAGGGCGAGGGCGAGCTGATGGGAGCGGCCACGGCCGGCATCGCACTGGCCGCCGTGCTCGCCGTCCCGTCGGCCCGGCGCGTGTCACCCGCACTGCGCCGGTGGGCACCTCCCCCGGCACGGCTTCCGGACGATCTCCTGGCCGTCTTCTCCTCCCGCTCCGCGCATGGCGCGGAGTTGGCAGAACTGCTGCGCGAGCTTGCCGAGGCGTTACGCCGTCACTGGCAGCTTTCGGCGGTTCACCTGTGGACCGCCGAGGAGGGTGCGTTGCGCTGCTCCGTATCCGTACCAAGGCCGGCTGAACCACCGGGTGACGTGGAGGCGAAGGACATCCACCTGCTCCGCAGGGTCTCGGTCGCGGGATCCGGCTGGCTGCACAACTGGCTGCCGGGTCTCCTCCGAGCCCGGACGGCCTGCGAGTTGCGCCTCGCACCCGCCGTCCATGGCCGGGACGTCCTCGCCCTCGTTGTCGTCGAGCGGGACGACGACGCAGACCGGTTCGGTGAGGCCGAGGAGCGGGCGTTGATGGAGGTCGCCCAGCGACTGGCCATGGTGCTGCGCAACAGGGAACTCGACGAGCGACTGGGAGACACCCTGCGCGATCTGCGGCGCATGAACCAGCAGTTGGAGGAGTCGAGCAGCCGCCTGGTCACCGCGGCGGACGCCGCCCGGGCCGCGATCGAGCGCGACCTCCACGACGGTGCGCAAGCACATATCACCGGACTCGTCGCCGCCATCGGCCGGGTCCGCAACTCACTGTGCCGCGCGGCACGGTTCGGCGACCGGGAACGCGCGGCCTGTCTGGCGGACCTCGATGCGTTGACCGAACGTGTCAAGGAGGTAGCGGACGCGCTGCGGGACCTGGCACACGGCATCTACCCTGCGGTGCTGACCGATTTCGGTCTGCGTGCGGCGCTGAAAGCGGTGGCGGCACGCAGTACCGCCCCGGTGACCGTGGATGTGCCGGACAGCACCCGCTACGCGCCCGGAGTGGAGGCGGCGGTCTACTTCTGCTGCGTGGAGGCGTTGCAGAACGCCGCCAAGCATGCGCCGCCGGGCGTCTCCGTGTCGGTCTGCCTGTGGGCGTCTGGGGGCCGGCTGCACCTCATGGTCCGGGACGACGGCCCGGGCTTCGACCCCGCGTCCGTTCACCGCGGCAGAGGTCTGCTGAACATGAAGGACCGACTGCGGGCACTCGGCGGCGAGCTGACCTGTAAGTCGGCGCCAGGGGCCGGGACCACGGTGTGCGGGTTCGTGCCGCTGTGCAAGGAGGCGTGACGTGCAGTGGGGCGCCGTCCTGGCGGTCGCGAAGGCCGATTGGCGCAGCCGGTGGCGCGGCTCACTGGTCATCGGCTTGATGTTCGGCCTGATCGGGGGGTGCGTACTGGCCATTCTCACGGTCGCCCAGCGCACCGACTCGGCCTTCCCCAGGCTTGTGGCAGCGGTGCACCGCCCGGACGCGGTCACGCATGTCGTGGGCGCGCAGGACGCGTTGCTCCAGAAGGTGGCGTCCCTGCCGGGGGTAGAGGAATCATGGGCGCCGCACATCTGGGTCGGCCAATTGGACAGTGGCCCCCTCACCTATCTGAGCGTCATAGCGGGGCCCGGCCATCCGGCCGACCTCGTCCGGCCTGTGCTGCTCGAGGGCCGTGAGCCGCGGGAGGGCTCACCGCATGAGGTCCTGCTCTCCGAGGACTACGCCCGGGCATCCGGCGTCTCGGCCGGTTCGACTATCGACATGACGCTGCTGACGGGTCAGCAGGTCGCCCGCTTCGGCGTCGGCTTCGGCAAGCCGGCCGGTCCGCGGGTGACGTTGCACGTCGTCGGCATCGGAAGGATGCCGCTGTGGGGAAGCGATGCGGGCACCGCCATCGCAACTCCCGCGTTCACCGACCGGTACGTGTCCTCGTCCGCCGGTCATGTCTCGTTTCTGCGGCTGGCTCCCGGTGACAAGCCCCGGCGGAACTTCGACCGGGCCTTCACCGCTCTCGCCACGGCCAACCCGGCGCCCCCGGAGCTGGCGGAACTGGGGCCGCCGCAGGTGCGGTATCCGACGGCGACCGAGGACCCCTTGGTGGCCCCCGTGCGCCGGGTCCTGGTCGCCGGGCTCACCATGTCGGCGGGGGTCACCGCCGTGGCCGCGCTCCTGATCACGACACAGGCCCTCAACCGCCGGCACGCCCAGAGCCTCACCGCCCACCGCGTCGAGGCGGCTCTTGGGATGACACGCCTCGAACGGGCGGTGGCGAGAACGGCGGCCGCCCTACCCGGTGCGACGGTCGCGGGCTCGACGAGTACGGCGACCGGTCTGGCCGCCGGACTGCTGGAGCCGCTCGGCGCGCTGCGGGCGTTCGAGCCCACGCCCGGCTACCTGCCAAACCCGGGGATCGCGCTCATCGGCGGGACGTCCATCGCCCTGATCCACCTCGCGCTCTCCGGTGCGACGGCCGCGGCGGTCCTGCGCAGCACGCTCGCGGGCAACGCAACGCCGCGGCGCGGGCCATGGCTTCCGCTCGTACGGCGTAGCCCGGTCCTCCTGGCCGGGCTGCGCATGGCCTGGGGGCCCGGACAGGGCCATGGCACCGGTATGGCCGCCCAAGTCCTCGGACTGGCGGCGGTCGTCACGCTGAGCGTCGCTGTCTCGACGTTCTCGACTAGCCTGGATAGGCTGGTGTCCACTCCCTCGCGCTACGGGGCGCCCGCCGACATCTCGCTGATGGACGCCAAGGCTCCGGACGTCGCCCGCCTGGCCACCGATGCCAGGGTCGCGGCGATCGACGTCGTGAGCATCGGTGAAGTCGTCCTGGCCGGCGAAATGGTGCGCGCCTACGCCTATCGGCCGGTCAAGAGCGCCCGAGAAGTGACCGTGATCTCGGGTCGACGCCCCGCTGCGGCGGATGAGGTGGCCCTCGGGCCGCGGCTCGCCGACCAGCTCCAGGGCCGGAAGCGGGACGGCCGTCTCGTCGTCACCCTTGCCGACGGATCCACCGCGACGCTGCGCGTCGTCGGCGTCATCACCAACCAGCCGATCGACGCGAGCGAGCGTCTCGGCGCGAGCGCGGTCCTCTCCCCGTCCGGTCTCGACCGGGTGGCGGTGACACCGCCGAGACAGGACGCCCGCATCACGGCGGAGCCCGGCCGGCTCGAAGCCCTGCGGGCGTCTATGGAGCACACCCTCGAGATCTACGGTGCCGAGACGCCCAGGGAGATCACAACCCTCGACGGGCTGCGACCCCTGCTCGACTTCCTGACCAGCGTGCTGGCCTCCGGGGTGGTCATAGCCGTCACCCACTCCCTGTGGCAGACGCGGCGGCGCAGTCGGCGGGCGACGGCCGTGGTCCGGGCACTGGGGTTCACCCCGGCACGGGTTGGTGCGCTACGCGTCACCATGGTTGCGGCGCTCGTCGCACCGGCCCTGGCACTCGGTGTCCCGATGGGGCTGGGCCTGGGCCGGCTGGTGTGGTGGGAGGTGGCAACCACGTCGGGGGTGGAGGGGGATGTGCTGCTTCCGGGCGCGTGGGTAACGGCCGCCGCCCTGGCTGTGCTCGTCGCGAGCATGGTGCTTCCCACCGCCTGGACGCGGAAGGAGGACCGCGCGGTGTCCACAGAGCTGCGGGCGGAGTGAGGGCCCGCCTCACGGCCCATTTCCTTTTGTGGGCGGCCGCGGAGGCCGTGCCAGTCCGCGATACGCCCGACGCCGCCGTCATTGGTCGAGGAAGAGCAGCACCGCACGTACCCGCTTGTTGATGTCCCGTTCCTCGGCGATCCCAAGCTTCGCGAACATTGAGTTGGTGTGCTTCTGCACCGCCCCCTCCGTCAACTGGAGAGCCTTGCCGATCGCCGCGTTGCTCTTCCCCTGCGCCATATGACCGAGCACCTCCAGCTCCCGGGCCGTGAGTGCGTCCAGCGGGGACCGCCTGCCGCCTCGCCGGGCGCGCACCATGGTCTCGACCACGGCGGGGTCGACGACCGACAGTCCCGCGGCCACCTGCCGTACGGCATCCGTCAGATCCTTCACCTCCGCGACTCGTTCCTTGATCAGGTACCCACGACCAGCGACACCGTGTTCGAACAGCGCGTACGCGTACGCGGGTTCCTTGTGCTGGCTGAGTACCACGACACCGGTCGAGGGGTGCCGCTCACGCAGCAGCGCGGCGAGCCGGATTCCTTCGTCCTTCTTGGTGGGCGGCATCCTGATGTCCGTCACGACGACGTCGGGACGCAGAGCGTCGACCTGCTCCAGAGCCGTCGAGAGGTCCGCCGCCTCCCCCACGACCTCCAGACCGGGTGCCGCATCGATCAGTTGGGCCAGGCCCTTGCGCAGGAGCACGTCGTCCTCGGCCAGTACGACTCGGATGAGCATGACCGCAAGCCTAGTCAGCGAGCCGGACCACCATGGGGCGAACCAACAGGTGAAGGCAACTACACCTCGTGCAGGGAGGTTTCCATCCCCGTACACGCACACTGGGCATATCGCCCTCCGCTCGCCGCCCTGCGACCTTGGAGACGCGGCTCCCCGAGGGGGCCAGCCGCGCACGCCGCGTCCTGACGACGAGGAGGCACAATGACCGGCCAAGACCCGGAGGAAGCCACCGCAACCAGGTCCGCCATCACCCAACGTTTTCGGCGCGCCTTCCGGAAGGACGGGGACGGCGACGGTGATCAGGCCGATCTCCGCCTCGTGCACCACAAGCGAGATGTGTACCGCCGGGTGGCGGGCCGGATGGCTCAGCTCCTGCCCGCGCCGCCCGCGCCCCTGCGGGTCGCCCTGATGCGACTGTGCGAGGAGGACGACCCCCGTGTGCTCTCGTCCGGGGGCGAAGAGCCGGTGGACGAAACGCTCGTCGACCGGTTGAGGGAGATTCTGATCGCCCTCACGGTGATCTTCGAGTACATCGAAGGACCGTACGTGCGGGTCGTCGAACTCGTCGTCCGCAACGGCGACAAGCCGGTGGTCTATCGGAACAAGACCTACGCGGACGGTCTGGACGTCCCGCACCGGGTCACCGAGGCGCGGATCATGGCCGGCGAGACGGAGACCCGCTTCACCGTTTATCCGCCGACCGCGGCGGAGGTGTGACATGCCGCTTCCCATCCTGATCTGGATGGCTTTCGCCGGGGGTGCCGCCTGGCTGGCCGCCAAGGCCGTGGAGACCCTTTGGCTCCGGGTCCTGCAATGGGCGGAACAGAGCCTTCTGCCGTGGGCCGAGGCCCGGTTCCCCGCGCTGGCCCAGGACCTGCGGCTCGCCTACCTGCACATCCACGACCTCTCGGCGCGGAAGCTGGACGAGGTCCGCAGGGCATGGCTCCGTGTCCGGCAGGTCCTGCTCGACCAGACCGCGGAGCTGGTTCGCCAGCCGAACGGACACTGGGCCCTGAAGCTCACCAGCGTGGTGGTCGACGCCGCCCGACAGGGGCAGCCACCGAGGAAGCAGCAGCAGGAGGTGTGGACCGAGCTCGGCGACCTCTCCGAGGAGGAGCTGGCCCGCTGGCGCGCATTCCACGAGAAGGGGACGCTCCAGATCGTGCAGACCAGAGACAACGAGCTGTTCGGTGACCAGAACGGGGAGCGCTGACATGCCGGCATGGAGCACCAACGGAACAGCCCGGCCCGCCGCCGTCGCCGCACTGCCACCGGCCGCCAAAGACCCGGTCGCGGGCGAGCGACGCCGGCCCGCACGGACGCTGGACGAGCTGATCGTGGCGGACGTCGTCCTCGAGCAGCTCCGGCAGACACTGACCATCGTCACCCACCGGCAGACGCTGCTGGAAACCTGGAACCTCGCCCGGCTGGTACCGCACAGGACCGGTATGGCCGTCAACCTGTACGGCCCGCCGGGCACGGGCAAAACGCTCTGCGCCGAGGTGATGGCCTCGGCGCTGGAGCGGGATCTGCTCGTCGTCGACTACACCGCGCTCGTCTCCAAGTACGTGGGGGACACGCCGAAACACATCGCTTCGGTGTTCCGCACCGCTGAGCGGACCGGTGCCGTGCTGTTCTTCGACGAGGCCGACGCGCTGCTCACCGCCCGGGAGCACGCGGGCGGTGAGGCGGCCGACTCCGCCAACCTCAACCGTTCCGTGCTGCTCGGTGAACTCGACCGGGGTGGCTCAGTCGTCGTCTTCGCCACCAACCGCGCCGCCGACTACGACCCGGCGTTCGTGCGCCGCATGATCGCCCATATCGAGATTCCGTTGCCCGACGAGGCGACCCGGGTGCGCCTCTGGGAGCGCATGCTGCTCGACGAACTGCCCCGGGCCGCGGATGTCGAACCGCGCGAGCTGGCTTCCCGCTCGGAAGGACTGTCCGGTGCCGACATCGTGAACGTCATCGTGCGTGCCGCCGCGCGGGCCGTCCAACGGCAGGGGGACGAGCGGCGCGTCGCCCTCGCGGACCTGCTGCGCGAGATCGAGGCGGTACGTGAGGCGGCACGCCGTATCGGCTCGTCCTGGCAGGCGTCGTGATGAGGTGCGCACGGTGCGGCGCCTCCTTCCCGGGGGGCGCCGGGAGCACCGTTCGTCTGATCGGTGAGACCGACGTCGTCCTCCTCGGCGCGCTCCTGCGCGGCGATCTGGACAGTGTGCGCTGCCCGGCATGCCAGGCAGCGCTGGGGCGGACCCCCATGCTCATCGCGGTCCTCCCCAGCAAGGGCGCCGCCTACTACACAGCGGGACAGGTGAGGGGACACAGCCCAACTGCGTCCGTCATGCGGGCGAATCTGCGGGCGTTGCTCCCCGGTGCGGCAGCCCCCCGGCTCGTCGAGCATCCGGACGCTGAAGCCCTGCGGCGGGCCGTCACCACGGAGCTGGCCGGGCAGCTCGTACCGCTCCGTGCCGTCGTCCGCGCGGTCGCCGACGGCACGATGCCGGAGCTGATCTCCGTCCAATGGCGGATGCTCACCCCTGCCGTGTTCGCCGCTGGACACCTCGCCGTGGTCGGCGAGTTCCCCCAACTGGAGCTCGGTGGCGCCGACGCGGACGAATCCGACGACTCTGCGCTGGCCCCCCTGGTCGCGCCCCACCGATACGCCCACGCCGACCGCCTGGCCGCGCTGACCCTCGTACAGCTTGCCGCGCTGGACGAACTGTGCAGGGAGTGGAGTGCGTTCATCGACGCCAAGTGCGCGTCGCCGCCCGGCGTGACCTTCGAGGAGGATCTGCACGCCTATGTCGACCGGGGCCCGGACCGGTCCCGGCTGGCCACGGCCGCGCACGAGGTCCTTCGGGAACAGGAGGGGCTAGTGCCCTACGTCCTCGAAGCCGTCCTGGCGAGCCTCCACGCCGGCACTGGGGTTACCAACCCGCGGGGCAGCCAGTGGGCGGAGCTCTACTTCGCGCACGAACTCGTGGCACGGGCGCGGCGGCCCCCGGCGCCGTACATCACGGCGAGCCGCGTAGCGGCCGAACGGGCGCAGGCGACCATCCCCCACGAGCACGCCTGGGGGGCCGCCGGAGCGGCACTGGCCACGCTCATGACCGAAGGGCGCGGGGGCTTGGCCCTGCCGGGTGGGCCCGCACTCCTCGAAGAGATCGCCACCGGCGCCGGGCACCCCCACCTGATGGAAGCGATGAGCCAGGCACACCTGCGCAGCGCCGTCAACACGGTGGAAGGCGTGGTTCAGGAGCTGCGCCGCGAGGCGGCTACGCGCGGCCCCGATGACCTGGTCCCGCTCGTCCGGCTCCATGCCGAGTTCCTGGTCGCCCAAGGACGGGTGGAGGACCTGGAGGCCGTCGCAGAGGCCCTGCGGGAGTGCCTGGGCGGGGACGGCCCCGCACGGGGCCGCTCGGAGACCTGGCTGGCCGGAGCACTGAACCGTGCGCACCGGCCCGCGTCGGTGATCACCAGGCTCGGCACCGCCCCGCAGCCGTGGGAAGCGGAACTGGACACGGATCTGAGAGTGAACCTCCACCACGAACGGGCCACCGCGCTGGAGGGTGCGGGACGCTTGGCAGAGGCGCTCGCCATCCGGGTGGCGGTCCTCGGTCTGCTGAACGAGGCGTCCCCGAGGCACCCTTGGGCGCTCACCAATCTCGCCCTGACCCAACTCGACATGGGCCGACCCGACCTGGCGCTGCCCGGAATCGAGAAGGCGATACGGCTCCTGGGCCCGGACCCATCACTACTCGAGTACAAAGCCATGGCGCACGAGGCAGTCGGCGACCGGTCGGCTGCCGAGGCCGCCCTGGCCATGGCCGAGAGGCTCTCGTCCACGGACCGCTCCCGGCACTACGCCCTGCTCCGGGCGCACCGGCTGGCCGTACGCGGGCGGAGCGACGAGGCGATCGGTCTCCTGACCAGCGCTTCGGGGCTCAAGGGCACGGCAGCCGCCACAGCGGACGGCCGCGATCTGCTGACGGAGTCCCGCGCCTGGGCGGCCCTCCTGGACAGGCGGGCCGAGCTGCACCCGGCGGCCGAGGCGCGGGCCGCCGCTCTGCCCCCGCTGCTGCACACCTTCGCGGAGTGGAGCGAGGCAGCGGGTCACGCGACGCTCGCCGCCGCCGCCCACAGGTGCCGCGCCGAGCTCCTCGACGCCATGAACACCGGCGCCACAGGGGACGACCTCGTGGCCGAGGCGTGGCGCGAGGCCCACGCGGTCGGGGAACGCCATGGCCTGGCGCCCGACGGGATGACCCTGCTGAAGCTGGCCTTCGACGCGTACGCCCACGCGGACACCGAAGCGGCTCGGCGTCACCTGGCGGCGGTCCCGGCCGCCGTGGCCGCCGAGATCGGAGGTGTACCAGACATCAGCAAGGTGGTCCACGCACCGGCGAAACTGGCCGCCCCGCTGGCCGATATCGGCGGCCTCCTGCTCGGCGTCCTCACCGACGGCGGGACCGAGCCCTCGCAACGGAGCCCCGGTGCCGCGCGAGTGGAGTGGCCGGACTTCCGCATGGTGGCCGAGCTCCAGCGCGACGCCGCCGGGCGGGCCGCATCGCGGCGCCGGCTGCCGGACGTGACCGTATTGGACGAGGGGTTCACCGACGCTGCCGTGGCCCGGCTGGCCCAGCCGGGCCATGGCCTGGTGGTGGTCGAATGGTTCTACGTACGTCACCAGGACGATCAACGCGACAGCGGACTCTGCTCCGTGCTGACGCGCATCGACGCAGCCGGCCACGTCACGACGTATTTCCTCCCGCAGGAACAGATCGACTACGCCCGACTGGGGGCGCGTCTCCGCAAGCGCCTGTTCGACTGGAGACCTCGCCGTCGGGGCGACCCCCTGGACCAGGCGGAGTGGCGCCGGGCCGAAGAGTGGATGGTCAATGTGCTGCGCACCTGCGCCGAAGCCGACGATCATGTTGTCGTCCTGGCCCACGCGGCGATGGCCGGGCTGCCGTGGCACACGGCGATCGGACCGCACTGGTCGGTGTCGTACGCATCAGGCTGGACGGCCCTCCACTCGCTCCTGCGGCAGCCTGTACCGCCGAGGGAACGTATTGGGGTCCTGACCGTGCCGCGTTCGGGCGAACAGCCCGAGGTTGCCGCGGCGCTGCGCGCGTCCGCAGGCCGCGCCGCGGCGCTCGGGGCGGGTGCGGTGGCGCCGCAGGAAGGCGCCTGTGACATAGCGGCCTTCGAGGAGGTGATGCGCCACTGTGATGTTGCGGTTTTGCTGTGCCATGGCTTCGTCAATCACGTCGAGCATGAAGTGGCGTTGATGCTCGCCGATCGCGGAAACGCGCCGCTGGCCGATTCGGTCGCCGCCGGCAGCTCGCTGGGCAACGCCCACCGGCTCAGTTGGCGTGACTGCGTCCTGTTGCCCCACGCCTCGCGCACGGTGTTCTCCGCGGCCTGTTCCAGCGGCATGAGCCACCACGCCGGGCTGGGTGACCGCCTCGGCATCTTCGGGGCACTGCGCCATTCGGGAACATCGGCGGTCGTCGCTCCCGGCTGGGATGTGGTGGCCTCGGCGACACTGCCTGTTCTCGACGCCACCCTGGCGCGCTTCATGGCGGGACAGTCCCTGGGACGAGCGCTCCGGCAGGCGTCCTTGGACGCGACCGAGGACCTGCCAGCCTGGCTGGCGTGGTCCCTGACCCTCGAAGGAGACTGGCGATGACGGAATCCCTGGCAGCGTTTCTCGAGCACATCGGGGCCGACGCCGACACCGTGCAGCAAGCGACCCGCTATTACCTCGCCGAACACACCGACGACCTCGACTACGAGGAGATGAGGGACGAGGCACTAGCAGCAGCACCTGACGCGGCGGAGGCCGAGGAACTTCTCCACCTCCTGACCTCGCATTCGGAGTACCTCGAACAGGGTGCGCTGGTGATCCTTTCGACGGCCTGGGAGGACCCGGGAGAAAGAGACATGGTCCGCGACGCGCTGCTGGACGCCAAGGCGAAGCTGCCGGTCATCGAGGTCGCCATCCTGGGAATCGTGGTGATGTACGGCATGTACCTGTTGGCCACACGTGGCCGGAAGAAGCACAAGAGGGTTATGGAGCGCAGGCGGGACGGGTCCTACAAGGAATCCGTGGAGACCGAGTACTTCCCGCCGGGCAATCCGCTTTCCGCGCTGATCCAACTGTTCAACCAGCCACCTCCGTAAAGGTTCCCGCTGCGGCGAGGCAACCCTCCTCAGGCGCTCGCCGGGCCCGGGCAATTGATAACCGGTAGCCCGCCAGCGAGTACGCGGGCCGCCGGTGACCCATCACCGACGGCCCGCGCCACTCCTGGCGGCGGCCGTGCGGCCCACCGAGCAGCGCGTGCGCCGTAACGGCGGCAATGCACAGCCGGTCGGGCACCTCGTAGAAGCCAGCGAGGCTAGGTTCCCTACGAGGTCGTCCCGCAGGGCGACGGGGCCCGTACCGCGTCCGGTCCCTAGCCGGCGGACATCTCCCGCACCACGGTGCCCGCCTTCGCCGAGTGCCCGGGAACACGTTTGCCGGCGCTGCCCAGCTCCAGCGGCAGCCTGCGTGGCGACGACCGGTGTTCGGCCGCCGGGGCGTGATCGACGTAACCCACGGTGTCGCCCTTCACCACGACCGTGGCCGTGGTGAGGCCCTTGTGCGCCGCCTCGAACAAGCCACGGCTGCACATGTGCATCGCCAGCCTGAACTTCTCGTGCAGTGTGCGCGCGTTCCGCACCCCCATCACCATGCAGGGTGAGGTTCGCACCAGGCTTTTCACGCCTGTCGCCTTTTGTTGCCAGCTATTTGTGAGGGAAGCACAGCCGCTGCCTGAACTGGTGACGGCCGGACCACGACCCGACAGTCCATGCGCGAACGCGCCGTGGTGGAGCGTGCCGCGCTGGAAGGAGTGGTGGACGCCTGTGTCGAGTTCGCACCAAAGGTGACAACCCATCAGAGCGGGCGTCAGTCGAGCGTCAAGACCGTCGGCCACCATCCTGCCGAGAGGAAAGGGAACTCAACCGTCATCCTCATCCCCCTAACGAAACCCCATGTCAGACGGGAAATTCCGAGCGTATGGCGCCCTTCACCTGGTGGGGGTCGGGAAACAGGTCAACACCATCCGCCAGGAACGTGAAAACGAAGGAAACCAGCAGGTCAGACGCCCTTGGCGGTCGGTTCCAGAATCGCTACGCACTCCACATGCGAGGTCATCGGAAACAGATCGAAGGCCCGCAACGTCCGCACCCGATACCCACCCTCCCGGAAGTACCCCAGGTCCCGAGCCAGCGCCGCCGGGTCGCACGCCACGTACGCGATCTTCCTCGCGCCCAGCTTCACCAGCTGCTCGACCGTCTTCCGGCCGGCTCCCGCGCGCGGCGGGTCCAGGACGATGAGGTCGACCTCGGTGATACCCGTGCGCGGCAGCACCGCCTCGACCTTGCCCTGTTCGATGCGGACGCGGTCGAAGGCGGCGAGGTTGTGCCGGGCGTCCTCGACCGCGCGCTTGCCCGACTCGATGCCGAGGACCGCGCCCTTGTCGCCGATCCGGTCGGCGAGGGCGCCCGCGAAGAGGCCGACACCGCAGTAGAGGTCGAGGGCCATGTCGCCCTTGCGCGGGAGCAGACCCTGCATGACCGCCTTCGTCAGCATGTCCGCCGCCGCCGGGTGGACCTGCCAGAAGCCACCGCTGCCGACCCGGTGCGTACGGCCGTCGGCGCGCTCGCGGACGAAGCCACGGCCGTGGACACGGTGGATGCCTCCGTCGTGCTCCTCGACCCGCATGACGGAGACGGGCTTGTCGAGCTCGACCAGGGGCAGCCGGGCGCCCGGCTTCGGCTCCAGGATGACCATGCGGTCCTGGGAGCCGGTCGCGGCGATCACGTCGACGGACTCCATGCCGGACCAGTCGTGCTTCTCGATGCCCAGCTCGCTGACGCCCGGCGCCGCGATCATGCAGTGCTCGATCGGCTCGACCTCGTGCGAACGGTGGTGCCGCAGCCCGGCGTTGCCGTCCGCGTCCACCGCGTACTGGACCCTCGTACGCCACTGGGGCACCTCGCCCGGCGGCAGCTTGTCGCCCTCGGCCGGCATGACCGTGCCGTCCCAGCCGGCCTCCTCCGGGGTCAGACCGGCGAGCCGCTGGAGCTGCTCGGTGATGACCTCGCCCTTGAGGCGGCGCTGGGCGCCCGGCTTGGCGTGCTGCCAGTCGCAGCCGCCGCAGCGGCCGGGTCCGGCGTACGGACAGGGGGCCTCGACCCGGTCCTTGGACGCCGTCAGCACCTCCACCGCGTCGGCGCGCAGGAACCGCGCCCCTTCCTCACCGTCCGTCACCCTGGCCACGACCCGCTCACCGGGCAACGTGTGCCGTACGAAGAGCACCTGCCCGTCATCCGTACGGGCGACGCAGTGGCCGCCATGGGCGACGGGACCGACCTCGACCTCGTACTCCTGCCCCGCCAGCGATTTCTTCGGTTCTGCCTGCATGGCGGGGTGACTCCAGGGGAGAGAAAAAGGAACGGCCGGACAACAGCCCACCAGTCTACGTGGGCGCCGCCCGACCGCTCACCACAAGCCCGAGGAGGCCGTGCAGGCCGTCCCCGGCTCGTCAGTTCTTCGCGCTCGGTTCGCGCGTCCGCTCCTCGGCCGGCCCGCGCCGGACGGATCCGGGCGCGTTCCACTCCTGCCGCTTGCGCGCCCGCTTCTTGGCCGCCTCGGACGACTGGAGCTGGTAGGGCACCGACGTCACCATGACGCCAGGCGTGAACAGCAGGCGCCCCTTGAGCCGCAGCGCGCTCTGGTTGTGCAGCAACTGCTCGTACCAGTGGCCGACCACGTACTCCGGGATGATCACGGACACGACGTCGCGCGGCGACTCCCGGCGCAACCCCTTCACGTACTCGATCACCGGCCGGGTGATCTCCCGGTACGGCGAGTCGAGCACCTTCAGCGGGACGGTGATCCCCCGCCGCTCCCACTCCTCCTGCAGCGCCTTCGTCTCCACCGGATCGACGTTGACGCTGAGCGCCTCCAGCGTGTCGGAGCGCATCAGTTTCGCGTACGCGAGCGCGCGCAGCGTGGGCCGGTGGATCTTCGAGATCAGGACGACCGAGTGCACCCGCGACGGCCGTACGCTGTCGTCGCTCGGGCCCTCCGGGGCGGCGATCTCCTCGGAGACGCGGTCGTAGTGCTTACGGATCGCGGTCATCACCGCGTAGAAGATCACCATGCCGAGCAGCGCCACCCAGGCACCGTGCGTGAACTTCGTACCGAGTACGACGACCAGCACCAGCCCGGTGAAGAAGGCGCCGAAGGTGTTGATGGCTCGGGAGCGGACCATCTGCCGGCGCTTCGCCTGGTCCTTCTCGGTGGCCAGATGGCGGTTCCAGTGCCGGACCATGCCGGTCTGGCTGAGCGTGAAGGACACGAACACGCCGACGATGTACAGCTGGATGAGGCGGGTCGAGTCCGCCCCGTAGATCCACACCAGCAGGATGGCGGCGCCGGCCAGCAGCACGATGCCGTTGGAGAAGGCGAGCCGGTCGCCGCGCGTGTGCAGCTGGCGCGGGAGGTAGCGGTCCTGCGCGAGGATCGAGCCGAGCAGCGGGAAGCCGTTGTACGCGGTGTTGGCAGCCAGGAAGAGGACCAGCGCCGTGGCGGCGGCGAGCAGGATGAAGAAGAAGCTGCCGTCACCGAACACGGCCTCGGCGACCTGCGAGATCACCGGGTTCTGGACGTAGCCGGAGCCGACCTCGACGCCCTTGTCCAGCAGGTCGTGCGCGGGGTTCTCGGCCATCCGCACCTTGGTGGTCATGGCCAGCACGATGATCCCGCAGAACATCGTGACGGCGAGGATGCCCATCGCCGCGAGCGTGCTCGCCGCGTTCTTCGACTTCGGCTTGCGGAAGGCCGGCACACCGTTGGAGATGGCCTCGACGCCGGTGAGCGCGGCACAGCCGGAGGAGAAGGCGCGCAGCAGCAGGAACACGAGTGCGAACCCGGCCAGTCCCTGGTGTTCGGCCTTGATCTCGTAACCGGCCGTCGGCGCGCGCATGTGGTCGCCCAGCACCAGGCTGCGGAACGCGCCCCACGCGATCATGATGAAGACGCCCGCGACGAACACGTACGTCGGAATCGCGAACAGCTTCCCGGACTCCTTGACGCCCCGCAGGTTCATCAGTGTCAGCAGCACGATGACGCCGACCGCGCAGGACACCTTGTGCTCGACGACGAAGGGGACGGCGGAGCCGAGGTTCTCGATGCCGGAGGCGATGGACACGGCGACGGTCAGCACGTAGTCGACGAGCAGCGCGCTGGCGACCGTGAGGCCGGCCTTGGGGCCGAGGTTGGTGTTCGCCACCTCGTAGTCGCCGCCGCCGCTCGGGTAGGCGTGCACGTTCTGCCGGTAGGAGGCGACCACGGTGAACATCAGCACGACGACAGCGACCGCGATCCACGGGCTGAAGTGGTATGCCGACACGCCCGCGATCGACAGGACCAGCAGCACTTCCCCGGGGGCGTAGGCCACGGAGGAGAGCGGGTCGGAGGCGAAGACGGGGAGAGCGATGCGCTTCGGCAGGAGCGTTTCGCCGAGCCGATCACTGCGCAGTGCGCGCCCGATCAGGATCCGTTTGGGCACGTCGGTCAGTTTGGACACGGACAGGATCGTAAGCTCCCCGCCTTGTTCTGGGCACATCCGGGTGAAAACCCGACGGTCCGCCGAGTGAAATCCCGGCATCCGAGACAGGCGAACACCCCCGGGACCGCGTCCTCATGGCTATATGACGAAACCACAGCGCTCTTTATGCCCCCTTTAGCCGCCTTTCCGGCTTCCTTGCTTCCCCTCTTGCCCGGGAGACCCCATGCCGCAACTCGCCGCGGAGCTGATCGGCGCCGCTCTCGCACTCGTCGTCCTCGTGCTGCTGACCGTGGCCAGCGTGCGCAGCATCAGCCGCAGGTAGGCGGCCCACAGGTACACACGGAGTGCACACGGGAGTGCCCCGCGCCCACCGTGCGTGTATAGCTTGGGCGGGGGTCTGAGACCCTGTTCAAGCCAAGTCGACAACGGCGGGCTTCGACATCGGATCGGAAGGACGGTCGTGCACATCGTCATCATGGGCTGCGGCAGAGTGGGTTCCGCTCTCGCGCAGACCCTGGAGCAACAGGGGCACACGGTCGCCGTGATCGACCAGGACCCCACCGCCTTCCGACGACTGGGCTCCGGGTTCGGCGGCCGTCGTGTCACCGGGGTCGGCTTCGACCAGGACACCCTGCGCGAGGCGGGCATCGAGGACGCCAGCGCGTTCGCAGCCGTCTCCAGCGGTGACAACTCGAACATCATCGCCGCCCGGGTGGCCCGCGAGATGTTCGGCATCGAGAACGTCGCGGCCCGCATCTACGACCCCCGCCGCGCCGAGGTCTACCAGCGCCTGGGCATCCCGACCGTCGCCACGGTCCGCTGGACGGCCGACCAGATGCTGCGCAGGCTGCTGCCGTCCGGGGCGGAGCCGCTGTGGCGCGATCCCACGGGTGGCGTCCAGCTGGCCGAGGTGCACGCGTCGTCGGCCTGGGTGGGCCACAAGATCAGCAAGATGCAGGACGAGACCGGCGTGCGTGTCGCCTTCCTCACCCGCCTGGGCGAGGCGGTTCTGCCCACCTCGCAGACGGTGCTGCAGGAGGGCGACCTGGTGCACGTGATGATGCGTACGGACCACGTCGAGAAGGTCGAGGCGTCCTTCGCCGAGGGCCCTGAAGAGGAGGCCGGTCACTGATGAGGGTCGCCATTGCCGGTGCCGGTGCCGTCGGCCGCTCGATCGCGGGCGAGCTGCTGGAGAACGGCCACGAGATCCTGCTGATCGACAAGGCCCCCACGGCCATCTCGGTCGAACGAGTCCCCCAGGCGGAGTGGCTGCTGGCCGACGCCTGCGAGATCACCTCGCTGGACGAGGCGGCGTTGCAGCGCTGCAACGTCGTGATCGCCGCGACGGGCGACGACAAGGTGAACCTGGTCGTTTCCCTGCTCGCGAAGACGGAGTACGGCGTTCCGCGCGTCGTCGCCCGCGTCAACAACCCGAAGAACGAGTGGCTGTTCACCGAGGCCTGGGGCGTGGACGTGGCGGTCTCCACCCCCCGCCTGATGTCGGCCCTGGTCGAGGAGGCGGTGAGCGTCGGCGACCTGGTTCGCCTGCTCCGCTTCAGCCACGGCGACGCGAACCTGGTCGAACTGACGCTCCCCCCGGAGTCGGCGCTGGCCGGCACCCAGGTCGGCGACGTGGAGTGGCCGGACGACACGTCCCTGGTGACGATCATCCGCGGCTCCCGGGTCCTGACCCCGACCCGGGAGGACTCCCTGGAAGCCGGCGACGAACTCCTGTTCGTAGCCGCCCAGGCCAGGGAGGAAGAACTGGAGGACCTCCTGTCGGTACGCAAGGAGGAAGCCCCGAGCTGATTGTTTCAGCCCGTCCGGGGGTCCCCCTCTGGGGGAGCTTGAGGACGAGGCCGTCCAGGCCGAAGGGGGATCTGGGGCGCAGCCCCAGCGGGGTCGAAGGGGCAGAGCCCCTGGGGATGGGACGGGTAAGGGCGGCGGGGGCGAAACACCCCGACGCCCGCCCTCCACTCCCCCTACCCGGAACCTACTCGGAAGAAGAAGCCGCGGCCTTCCGCTCCTCAGCCGCCCGCTCCTCCGCCTCCATCTCAGCGAACACATCGATCGGCGCGGGCGCCTTCGCCAGGAACACCCACGTGAGCCACACGGCCAGCAGGAAAGGCGGAATCTTCAACGCCACCAGCACCCACCCGAGCGACGCCGTGTCCGCCCACCAGTACAGCGGGAAGAGGATCGCGCACTTGGCGAGCAGAATCAGCCCCCACGCCCAACTGGCCTTCGCGTACGCCTTCTTGCGCCCCGGATTCCGCGTACGCCAGGAGAGGTTCTCCTTGAAGACCGGGCCGAGGATCAGCCCGAGCAGCGGAACACCGAACAGCGTCGTGATGATGTACGCCAGCGACAGCCCCAGCGTGTAGAGCATGCCGGGCAGGTAGAAGTCCTTGGCATTGCCCGTCATCATCGCGAAGACGACACCGAAGGCGACACCGAACACACCACTGAAGGCGTGCTTGACGGTGTCCTTCATGACGAGGCGCACCACGACCAGCAGCACCGAGACACCGAGGGCCGCGATGGCCGACGAGTGCAGGTCCTTGTTGATCGTGTAGATCGTGACGAAGAGCAGCCCCGGCAGGACCGTCTCGATCATGCCGCGCAGACCGCCGAACGCCTCGAAGAGCGCGGCCTCGGTCACCGCCCTGGAATCGTGCTGGGCGTCTTCGGTCGGCTTGTCGAGCGACGTCACCGGCTACTCCCGTCCGAGGGGTCTCAGTTCGTATTTCGGATTGAACAGCACACGGCGGCCCCGGCTCATCGAGATCCGCCCCGACGCGATCAGCTTGCGCCCCGGCTCTATCCCGACGATGGAACGCCTGCCGAGCCACACCACGTCCAGCGCGGCCGAACCGTCGAAGAGCTCGGCCTCCAGGGCCGGAACCCCCGCCCTCGGCCGTAGCGTGACCGTGCGCAAGGTACCAGTAACCGTCACTATCTGTCGGTCGTGGCAGTCACCGATACGCGTACAGCCCGCGGTCTCGGTGTCCTCGCACAGCTCCTCGGACTCCAGGTCCTCCTGCGACGAGGAGAGCCGGTCGAGCATGCGCCGGAACCGGCCCACCGGCTTCTCGGAACGAGGAACAGCACTCATACCTGAAGCCTACCGGCGCCCACCGACACCGACGTACCCCGGGACCATGCCTCCCTGGGGACGGCCCTACCGCTCGAACCGGTACCCCATGCCGGGTTCGGTGATGAAGTGCTTCGGATGCGAGGGATCCGCCTCCAGCTTGCGCCGCAGCTGCGCCATGTACACACGCAGATAGTTGGTCTCCGTCCCGTACGACGGCCCCCAGACCTCCTGAAGCAGCTGTCTCTGGCTGACCAGCCGTCCCGTGTTGCGCACGAGCACCTCCAGCAGATGCCACTCCGTGGGCGTCAGCCGTACGTCACGCCCGTCGCGGTGGACCTTTTTCGCGGCCAGGTCGACGGTGAACTCGTCGGTCTCGACCATGACGTCGTCCTCGGCGCTCCCGGTGGGCTCGGCCCGGCGGACGGCGGCCCGCAGCCGGGCCAGCAGTTCGTCCATGCCGAAGGGCTTGGTGACGTAGTCGTCGGCGCCCGCGTCGAGCGCCTCGACCTTCTCGTCGGAAGAGTGCCGGGCCGACAGCACCAGGATGGGCACCCGCGTCCATCCCCGGAGCCCCTTGATCACCTCGACGCCGTCCATGTCGGGCAGTCCCAGGTCGAGCACGACCACGTCGGGATGGCGCGCGGCGGCGAGTTCGAGGGCGGTGGCACCGTCGTGGGCCGCGTCGACCTCGTACTTCCGTGCCCTGAGGTTGATCACGAGTGCACGCACGATCTGCGGCTCGTCCTCGACCACCAGCACCCGGGTCATGAAACCTGCCTTTCCGACTCTGCCGCCACTGCCGACTCCGCTGACACTTCTGTTCCCACTTCCACGGCCCCCGCCCCGCCACGCCACAGGAACTCGTCCCCCGCGCCCGCCGTCGCCGCCCGTACCGTGAGCACCATGCTCAGGCCGCCCCCAGGCGTGTCCTCGGCCCGCAGGGTGCCGCCCATCGCCTCGGCGAACCCCCGGGCCACCGCGAGCCCCAGCCCCACCCCGGCCCCGCGCGGAGCGTCACCGTACCGCTGGAAGGGCTCGAAAATGCGGTCCTTCGCCTCGTCCGGCACGCCCGGCCCCCGGTCCACCACCCGCACCTCCACCCGCTCGGCGATGGCACTGGCGGCCACCAGCACCGTCTCCCCGTCCGGGCTGTACTTGACGGCGTTCTCGACCAGGTTGGCCACCGACCGCTCCAGCAGCCCGGGGTCGACAGCGACCATCGGCAGGGTCTCGGGAATGTCCAGCTCGACACTGTCCTCGGGTACGCCCCCCAGCGCCATCGGCACCACCTCGTCGAGGTCGATCTCCCTGATCAACGGCGTGACGGTGCCGGTCTGGAGCCGGGACATGTCGAGCAGGTTGCCCACGAGGTGGTCGAGCCGGTCGGCGCCGTCCTCGATGCCGGCCAGCAGTTCGGCCTGGTCCTCCTCGGACCAGGCCACGTCGTCCGACCGCAGCGACGAGACCGCCGCCTTGATCCCGGCCAGCGGCGTACGAAGGTCATGGCTGACGGCGGCGAGCAGAGCCGTGCGGATCCGGTTGCCCTCGGCGAGGGTACGGGCCTGGTCGGCCTGGGACTGGAGGCGCCGTCGGTCCAGCACCACGGCCGCCTGGGCGGCGAACGCGGCCAGCACACGCCGGTCGGCGGCGGGCAGCACCCGGCCGGACAGCGCGAGCGCCATGTGGTCGCCGACCGGCATGTCCACGTCCGCGTCCTCCGGCCGCTCCACCGCCTGCCGGGTGCCGACACTGCCCGCACAGGTCCACGGATCGACGTCGGAGGCCCGCTCCAGCAGGGCCACGGACTCCATTCCGAAGGTCTCCCGGACCCGGTCGAGAAGGGCCTCCAGGCTGGTCTCGCCGCGCAGGACACTGCCCGCGAGGAAGGAGAGGATCTCCGACTCCGCCCGCAGCCGGGCCGCCAGATGCGTGCGCCGCGCGGCCAGATCCACCACGGACGCCACCGACACGGCGACCCCGAAGAAGATCACGAGGGCGACGATGTTCTTCGGATCGGCGATGGTCAGCCGGTGGTACGGCGGCGTGTAGAAGTAGTTCAGCAGCATCGAGCCGACGGCCGCCGAGGCCAGCGCCGGGTAGAGGCCGCCGAGCAGGGCCGCCGCGACCGTGAGCGCCAGGAACAGCAGCATGTCGTTGGCGAGGCCGAGGTCGACGGCGTTCAGCAGCAGCGCGAGGAACACCGGCCCGGCCACGCCGACCAGCCAGCCCCACACGATCCGCGCCCGCCCGAGCCTGGCCCCCCGGGCCACGGGCAGCCCGCGGCCCTTGCCCGCCTCGTCGTGGGTGATCAGATGGACGTCGAGGTCGGGCCCCGAGTCCCGGGCCACGGTCGCGCCGACCCCGGGCCCGAAGACGTACTGCCAGGTCTTGCGCCGGGAGACGCCCAGCACGATCTGGGTGGCGTTCACGCCCCGCGCGAAGTCCAGCAGCGCCACCGGGACGTCGTCCCCGACCACATGGTGAAACGTTCCGCCAAGGTCTTCGGCCAACGTGCGCTGGACGGCGAGCTCCTTCGGCGAGGCGTTGGTCAGACCGTCGCTGCGGGCGACGTAGACGGCCATCACCTCGCCGCCGGCGCCCTTCTCCGCGAGCCGCGCGGCCCGCCGGATCAGCGTGCGGCCCTCGGGCCCGCCGGTCAGTCCGACGACGATCCGCTCGCGAGAGCCCCAGATCCTGGAGACCTGGTGCTCGCTGCGGTACTCGGTCAGGTACTCGTCGACCCGGTCCGCCACCCACAGAAGGGCCAGCTCCCGCAGCGCGGTCAGGTTCCCCGGCCGGAAGTAGTTGGCGAGAGCCGCGTCGACCTTGTCCGACTTGTAGATGTTGCCGTGAGCCATCCGTCGCCGCAGCGCCTGCGGGGACATGTCGACCAGCTCGATCTGATCCGCACGCCGGACCACCTCGTCGGGGACGGTCTCCTGTTGACGTACACCAGTGATCGACTCAACCACATCACCCAACGACTCAAGATGTTGAATGTTGACAGTCGAGATCACGTCGATACCCGCGGCCAGCAGCTCCTCCACGTCCTGCCAGCGCTTGGTGTTGCGCGAGCCGGGAATGTTGGTGTGCGGCAGTTCGTCCACCAGGGCGATCTGCGGGCGACGGGCGAGCACGGCGTCCACGTCCATCTCGGTGAACACGGATCCGCGGTAGGTCAGATCCTTGCGCGGGATCTGCTCCAGCCCGTGCAGCATCACCTCCGTGCGCGGCCGGCCGTGGTGCTCCACGAAGGCCACCACGCAGTCCGTCCCGCGCTCGACACGGCGGTGCGCCTCGGACAGCATCGCGTACGTCTTGCCGACGCCCGGTGCCGCACCGAGGTAGATCCGAAGCTTGCCGCGTCCCATGGCCTCATTGTCTTCCCGTGCCCACTGATTGCGCAGCGTCGACCTTACGTCCAACAATGTCGACAAAAGGGACGAGAAGCAGGCCGAGGCAGGTCCTTGACGCAACCCTGACGCACCGGCGAACGGAACACGGACCGCACTCCTCGGTGAGGAGTGCGGCCCGTGCCGTGAAAAGTGACGCGGCTAGCGAACCTCGGTGATCTCCGGTCCGCGCTGCAGCTGGCCCATGCCGCCACCGAAGCGGGAACCCGCCTCTTCCTCGACCTGCGACACGCCCTCGGGCACCATCTGCGCGTCGTTCGGCAGCTTCAGGACGATCGGGTCGCGGGGCGCCATCGGCCCCTCTCCACGGACGACGACCGTGTCCCTGAAGATCTGCTCCAGCAGACCGGCGGCCTGCGGCTGCACGGCGCCCTGCCCGGAGATGACCCCTCGCAGGAACCACCGCGGACCGTCCACACCGACGAACCGCACGACCTGGAAACCGCCCGTGCCGTCCGGCAGTTGCACCGGCACCTGCGCCCGCAGCTCCCAGCCCAGCGGCCCCTCGACCTCGTCGACGATGCCACCCTGCTGGGTGATACCGGTGGCGATCTCCTCGCGCACCTCGCCCCAGATGCCCTCGCGCTTGGGTGCGGCGAAGGCCTGGAGCTGCACGGCGCTGTCGCGCAGCACGACGGTCGCCGCGACGATCGCGTCGCCCGCGACCTCGACCCGCAGCTCCATGCCGTCGACCCCGGGCACGAAGAGTCCGCCCAGGTCCACCCGGCCCTCGCCGGGCTCGCGCACCTCGGTGTCGTCCCAGGGCCCGTCGGGACGCGGCTCCGGCTCCAGCCGGACGCGCGCACGGCTGCCCGCCGCTTCGTCCGCCTCGGTATCGACGCTGTCGACGACCTGCTCGGCCTCGCCGGCCGCGTCCTCGGCGGCACCCTTCTTCTTGCGACGTCCGAACACGTCACTGTCCTTCCCGGTCGGCTACGACCGAAGCGTATCGATTCCCACCCGTTGTGCCGCCTGCTGCGGCCTGACCGCTGTGACCGCTCGGACCGCCCACCGAGGCGTGACCGCCGGTGGACCCGAAGCCCCCCTCGGCCCGCGCCGAGCCTGGAAGTTCCGCGACCTCCCGGAAGTGGACCTTCTCGACCTGCTGGACGACCAGTTGGGCAATCCTGTCGAAGCGCTCGAATCGCACGGGTTCGTGCGGGTCGAGATTCACCACGATCACCTTGATCTCCCCACGGTACCCGGCATCAACCGTCCCCGGGGCATTCACCAGAGCGACACCGCACCGGGCCGCGAGGCCCGAACGAGGGTGCACGAAGGCCGCGTACCCGTCCGGGAGCGCGACAGACACCCCGGTGGGCAGAACAGCCCGTTCCCCGGGCGCCAGTTCGCATTCCTGCGTGGTCCGCAGGTCGGCTCCGGCGTCACCCGGCTGCGCGTACGCCGGAAGCGGTACGTCCGGATCGACGCGGCGGATGAGTACGTCCAGGGGCTCACGGCCCATGGGTGCGGGGCTCACGGGTTCACCTCGAATGCGCGGGCGCGCCGGACCTGGTCCGGGTCGCTCATGGCCGCCTGGATCTCCTCCGGGCGGCCGTTGTCGATGAAGTGCTCGACCTTGACCTCGATGAAGAGGGCCTCGGCGCGCACCGCGACGGGCCCGTCGGGGCCGCCGATGCGTCCGGTGGCGGTCGAGTAGATCTTGCGCCGGGCCACCGCGGTGACCTCGGCCTCCAGGTACAGCAGGGTGCCGACGGGCACGGGCCGGACGAACTCGGTCTCCAGCCGTCCGGTCACTGCGATGGTGCGCAGCAGCCAGTTCAGCGAGCCGAGCGTCTCGTCCAGCGCGCTGGCGAGGACGCCGCCGTGGGCGAGCCCCGGGGCGCCCTGGTGGGCCTCCCGCACGGTGAACTCGGCGGTGACCGTGACACCGTCGCCGGCCCGGGCGGCGAGGTGCAGCCCGTGGGCCTGTTCACCGCCGCATCCGAAACACTGTTCGTAGTGGGCACCGAGGAGCTCTCCGGGCGCGGGCGCGTCGGGGTGCCGCACGGGCGCCACTGCGTCGGCGGGGGGCTTCAGAGCTGCGGAAGTACCACTCACAGCCGCAGACCTTACCCGCGAGTCGGCCATGGACCGACACCATGCCAAGCTTGGCTCCATGCAGCTTTCGGCCTCCCCGTACGAAGAACGCCTCACGGCCCCCCGCTCCTGGTGGCTGATCTCGTTCCTGGTCGGCGTCTCCTTCGCCCTGATCCTGCTCCCGTTCGGCACCCTGCCCCTGCTCGGCGGCCTGGTGGGCGGCACCGCGGTGGCCGCGGTGGCGGCGAGTTCGTACGGCTCGATCCGGATCCGGGTCGTGGGGGACGCGTTGATCGCGGGCGAGGCGAGGATCCCGGTGGCGGCCCTGGGCGAGACGGAGATCCTGGACGCGCAGGAGGCGCGCGCCTGGCGCACCTACAAGGCGGACACCCGCGCCTTCATGCTTCTGCGCTCGTACATCCCGACGGCGCTGCGCGTCCAGGTCACGGACCCGAAGGACCCCACCCCGTATCTGTACCTGTCGACGCGGGAGCCGGAACAGCTGGTGGCGGCACTGGAGTCGGCGCGGGCGGCTGTGCGCGACGCGGGCTGAACCGGCCGGAGCGGCGGCTCGGCGCGCATCGGCAAATTCTTCTTCGGCGGCGGGCAAAGACTTGCCCGCCGCACCTGTGTCCAGGGTCGCGCGCCCCTCGAGGCCCCTACTTCCCGAGTTCCTTCGGCCCGTCCCCGAGGCTCAGCGCGTCCGTGGGCGGCTCGAGCGGGGGCAGTTCCGGGAGCTGGTCCCAGGGGACCTGGAACGTACGCAGGTCCTTGCGGATGCGGTCCGCGAGTTTTCTGGTGTCGCGCCGGTTCATGACCGCGCCGACGGCGGCGCCCACCATGAACGGCATCAGGTTGGGCAGGTCCCGGATCATCCGCTTCATGATCTGCTGGCGCAGTTCACGCTTCATCTGGCCCCCGAGGGCCGAGTTGATCGTCGACGGCTTCGTCACGTCGATCCCGCGCTCACCCGACCACGAGTTCAGGTACGCGGTACTGCGCTGTTTCAGGCTGCCCGGAGGCCGTACGCCGTAGACCTCGTGCAGTTCCGCGATCATTTTCAGCTCGATCGCTGCCACACCTGTGATCTCGGCGGCCAGCTCGGTCGGCATGGCCGGTGGCACCGGCAGCATCGCCGCCGCCCCGATGCCCGCGCCGACGGCTCCCGTCGCACTCGCGGCGCCCGCGACGAGCTTGTCCGCGAGCTGCTCCGGACCGAGACCGGGGAACTGCCGACGGAGAGTGGCGAGGTCGCGTACGGGGATGCGCGGGGCGTTCTCGATGATCCGGTCGGTGAGGTAAGCCAGGCCCGCCCTTGCGCGGCTGCCGCCCTTGCGGACGCCTTGCCTGGCCTTCTCCCGGATCGTGGCCACCCGTCCGGTGACGGGTGCGGAAGGCTCGGCCGGCACCGGGAGGTAATCCCCGTGGTCGGCCGGCCTGGCGGCCGGTTCGAGCGAGGCCGATCCTGTATCGGATGAGCCCCGCTCGTCGTCACGCACACCGGGGCCGTCCTGCGGCCCCTGGTCCGCTCCCCGCAGGGGGAAGCGGCGCTTCCAAGGTGGGGTCGAGCCAGTCACGGCCGACCCTTCCTCAGTCGCAGTCGCGGCAGACGGGCTGACCGTTCTTCTCGCGGGCCAGCTGACTGCGGTGGTGCACCAGGAAGCAGGTCATGCAAGTGAACTCATCCTGCTGCTTGGGCAGCACCCGGACGGCCAACTCCTCGTTCGAGAGGTCCGCTCCGGGCAGTTCGAGGCCCTCGGCGGCCTCGAACTCGTCGACGTCGACGGAGGAAGTCGACTTGTCGTTCCTCCTGGCCTTCAGTTCTTCAAGACTGTCCGAGTCAACGTCGTCGTCGGTCTTGCGTGGGGTGTCGTAATCCGTTGCCATGTCGCGCTCTCCCCCTCTGGGTGTCTGCGGTGTCTCAGCGCAGGTAACGCGTGAGAGGCCGGACTTGTGCCCGACCTGAGGCGGAGATTTTGCCTCACATCAAGGTCTGTTACTCAATCGACACCCAACCGGCCCCTCTGAGAGAGATCGGCATGGATGGCGATCGGGACCGTACACGGTCCGAATGCCATACTTCAAAGGCCCCCACCGTGTACTTCCCGTGATCAAGACCCCCGAAAACCCGTATCTACCGGGCCTTACGACGACTTGTGCAATCACGGAGAGTGGATGGCCGTAAATTCGCCCTTGTGATCGATCACACACGAGGTCGCCGGGAGGGTACCCCGGAAATTCCGCGCAAAGCGAACATCCTCGCGTGTCGGCGACATGATCTCAGATCGGCAGGGCGACTCGCATCACGAGTCCACCTCCCTCACGCGGCACGGCCGAGATGTGGCCGCCGTGAGCGCGCGCCACAGAGCGTGCGATCGACAGTCCGAGGCCCACACCCTTGTCACTGCCCGTTCGCTCCGTACGCAGCCGCCTGAAGGGCTCGAAGAGGTTGTCGATCTCGTACGCCGGGACCACGGGACCCGTGTTCGAGACAAGCAGCACCGCCTGCCCGTGCTGAACCGCCGTGGCCACCTCGACCCAGCCGTCCTCCGGCACGTTGTACCGCACCGCGTTCTGCACGAGGTTCAGCGCGATCCGCTCCAGCAGTACGCCGTTGCCCTGGACGACCGCGGGATCGCGCTTCCCGCGGAACTCGACGCCCTTGGCCTCGGCCTCGGCATGCGTCTGGTCGACGGCCTGCTCGGCGACCTCGGCGAGGTCCACCGGCTTTCGCTCGATGATCTGGTTGTCGCTGCGGGCGAGCAACAGCAGGCCCTCGACGAGCTGCTCACTGCGCTCGTTGGTGGCCAGCAGTGTCTTGCCGAGCTGCTGGAGTTCCGGCGGCGCCGCCGGGTCGGACAGGTGCACCTCCAGAAGCGTGCGGTTGATCGCCAGCGGCGTTCGCAGCTCGTGCGAGGCGTTGCCGACGAACCGCTGCTGGGCGGTGAAGGCCCGCTGGAGACGCTCCAGCATGTCGTCGAGGGTGTCCGCCAGCTCCTTCAGCTCGTCGTCGGGTCCGTCCAGCTCGATCCGACGGGACAGGTCCGAGCCGGCCACCGCACGGGCGGTCCGGGTGATCCGGCCGAGCGGGGTCAGAACCCGGCCTGCCATGGCGTAGCCGAAGGCGAAGGCGATCACTGCGAGACCCAGCAGCGTGAGCAGGGAGCGGCTGAGCAGTCCGTCCAGGGCGTGCTGGCGCAGGGCGTCGTAGCACGCCTTGAGCGCGGCGCTGCGCTGCTGGTCGTTGGTCGCGACGTTCAGCGCCGGGCAGGTGTCACTGGTGATGCTGACGCCGCTGCCGTTGATCTGGAAGGACTGGCTGCCACTGCCCTCACGGATGGCCTGGGCGGCCAGCAGGTAGATGATCGACAGCAGCAGGATGCCCGCGATCAGGAACATGCCGCCGTACAGCAGCGTGAGGCGTATGCGGATGGTCGGGCGCAGCCAGGGCAATGGCAGCTGCTGAGGCTTCCTCGGGTCCCAGGTGGGCTTCGGAGGCGCCTGCGGGGGCGCGGGTGTCGTGGTCATCGGAGATCAGATCCGGTAGCCGGAACCCGGCACGGTGACGATCACCGGCGGCTCACCCAGCTTGCGGCGCAAGGTCATCACGGTCACCCGGACGACGTTGGTGAACGGGTCGGTGTTCTCGTCCCAGGCCTTCTCCAGGAGCTGCTCGGCGGAGACGACCGCGCCCTCGCTGCGCAGCAGCACCTCCAGGACGGCGAACTCCTTGGGCGCGAGCTGGACTTCCTTGCCGTCACGGAAGACCTCTCGGCGGTTCGGGTCGAGCTTGATCCCGGCACGCTCCAGGACGGGCGGCAGCGGCAGGCTCGTACGCCGGCCGAGGGCACGCACGCGTGCCGTCAGCTCACTGAAGGCGAAGGGCTTGGGGAGGTAGTCGTCGGCGCCGATCTCCAGCCCCTCGACACGGTCGCTGACATCCCCGGAAGCCGTGAGCATCAGCACGCGCGTGGCCATGCCGAGTTCGACGATCTTGCGGCAGACGTCGTCGCCGTGCACCAACGGGAGGTCCCGGTCGAGGACGACCACGTCGTAGTCGTTGACCCCGATGCGTTCCAGGGCCGCCGCGCCGTCGTACACGACGTCGACGGCCATGGCCTCCCGGCGCAGTCCGGTGGCCACCGCATCGGCGAGCAGTTGCTCGTCCTCGACGACGAGTACGCGCACGTCGTTTGTCCTTCCTCGGGGTCGCCCGCGGGCCGGGACGGCACGTTGGCGGAAACTTTTCCAGCGGTCAGGCCTCCATCCTGCCGCTTTGGGCCGTAAACCGGTTGTAAGGGGCCTCCGGACGATCACTGCGGGGCTCCTTCCCGGCCGACCGGAGTCGCTCCTGCCGACAGCGGGCGGAAGAAATCTTGGCGGGCGGAGGTTTCCTCTCCGGGGAGCGCGGGGAGGACGGCTTTACACCCCGCGATCACGCTCTGCGTGTGCCATGACACCTAGTGGTACAACGAACCGCTTTCCGCGGAGCGGGCGTGGGTGTCCGGCACCGTGGCCGCCCGGCAGGGCAACGCCGGGCATCCAGTTGGAGACGTGATCGCCCCTTCCGAACGGCACACCCCCGTGCCGTCGACCCACGACCCAGGACGAGGGGGCGCAGCATGGACGCATTCACCGCAGGACTTCTGCAGCGCATAAGGGCGACTGAGACCGACCTGACACGGGCTCGCGACGAGGGCGACGACTTCCTCGTCGAGGTGGAAGAGGCCGACCTCGACGAACTGCGCCGCCTCGCCGCCGAACATGGCGTGGAGGTCGGCGCGGCCAGCGTCTGATCAGTCCGTAAGAGAGAAAAAGAGGAGCCCCGGCATCGATCCAGTGCCGGGGCCTCCTCCTTTTCGCTCGTCAGTCGTGCCAGGCGCCGAAGTCCTCCAGGAGGCGCTGGAGGGGTTCGAAGACGCCGGGGGTGCCCGCGACCGTCAGATCGCGTGACGGGCGCTCTCCGGGGCGTCCACCGGTCAGCGCGCCCGCCTCTCGGGCGATCAGGTCGCCCGCGGCGACGTCCCAGGCGTTGAGACCGCGCTCGTAGTAGCCGTCCAGGCGACCTGCCGCCACGTCGCACAGGTCGACCGCCGCAGAGCCGCCACGCCGGATGTCACGCAGCAACGGGATCAGTCGCCGGGCCACCTCGGCCTGATGGGCCTTGACCTCGGCGACGTAGTTGAAGCCCGTCGACACCAGGGCCTGGTCCAGGGGCGGAGCCGGGCGGACGGCGAGCCGGCGAACGCCCTCCCAGGCGCCGGAGGCCCAGGCTCCTCCGCCGAGCACGGCGTGGAAGGTCTCACCACGCATGGGCACAGCCACCACGCCGACGATGCGTTCCCCTTCCTGCTCGGCCGCGATGGAGACGGACCAAGTAGGCAGCCCGTACAGGTAGTTGACCGTGCCGTCGAGCGGGTCGATGACCCAGCGGATGCCGCTGCTGCCCTCTCTGGAGGCACCCTCCTCGCCGAGGAAACCGTCGTCCGGGCGGTGGTCGGAGATCACGTCGGTGATCAGCTTCTCCGCCGCGATGTCCATCTCCGTGACGACGTCGATGGGGCTGGACTTGGTGGCGGCGACCGCGAGGTCGGCCGGCCGTCCGTCCCGCAGGAGCTCTCCCGCGCGGCGCGCCGCCTCCTGGGCGAGCCGGAGCAGTTCGGGCAGCAAGGGGTCGCTCACAGGGGTCCTCACGCGTACGGGCTGTCGGCGCCCGCGGCTGCGGGCCTGGGGGCACGGGACGGGCAGCAGCCCACGGGGCACAGGTTGTGGCTCGCGCCGAGCGTGCCCAGGGCGCACGGCGTGATGTCCTGCCCGCTCTCGGTGGCCGCGCGCTCCAGGACGAGTTCACGGATCGCGGCGGCGAAGCGCGGGTCGGCGCCCACCGTCGCGGAACGGCGCATGGGCAGGCCCAGCTCCTCCGCCTTCGCCCTGGCCTCCGTGTCGAGGTCGTACAGGACCTCCATGTGGTCCGACACGAACCCGATCGGTGCGATCACGACGGCCGGGACACCGGCGCCGTGCAGCTCCTCGACGTGATCGCAGATGTCGGGCTCCAGCCACGGGATGTGCGGTGCTCCGGAACGCGACTGGTAGACGAGCCGCCAGGGGTGGTCGACGCCGGTCCGCTCACGCACCGCGTCCGCGATCAGCCGCGCGGTGTCCAGGTGCTGCTTCACGTACGCCCCGCCGTCCCCGTGGTCCTCGACGGGCCCGGAGGTGTCGGCGGACGCGGTCGGGATGGAGTGGGTCGAGAAGGCGAGGTGCGCGCCGTCCCTGACGTCCTCGGGGAGGTCTGCGAGGGAGGTGAGCACGCCCTCGGTCATGGGCTCCAGGAAGCCCGGGTGGTTGAAGTAGTGCCGCAGCTTGTCGACCTCGGGCAGGTCGAGGCCCTCGGCCTCCAGGGCGGCCAGGGAGTCCGCGAGGTTCTCGCGGTACTGACGGCAGCCCGAGTAAGAGGCGTACGCGCTGGTGGCGAGGACGAGGATGCGGCGTCTGCCGTCCTGGACCATCTCGCGCAGGGTGTCGGTCAGATACGGGGCCCAGTTGCGGTTGCCCCAGTAGACAGGCAGCTCCAGACCGTGATCGGCGAAGTCCTTGCGCAGGGCGTCCAGAAGGGCGCGGTTCTGGTCGTTGATCGGGCTGACCCCGCCGAACAGGAAGTAGTGCTGTCCGACTTCCTTGAGGCGTTCCTTGGGGATACCCCGCCCACGTGTCACGTTCTCCAGGAACGGAACCACGTCGTCCGGGCCCTCGGGGCCGCCGAAGGAAAGCAGGAGCAGGGCGTCGTAGGGGGTGGCGTCGAGCGCGTCTCGCATGATTCCGATCCTGCCACCACCCTCTGACAGCCGGGATCCCGGCCCGTCCCCGCCCGTGCATTAGGGTCACCTAACTCGTAAGCTGTAACGGCTTCCTTCACGCCTTACCGGATCGACCGGAGACTGCCGTGCCCAGCCCCTACCGCGCCCTGTTCGCCGCCCCCGGCTCCAGGCGCTTCACCGCCGCGGGGTTCCTCGGCCGGATGCCGATGTCGATGATGGGCATCGGCGTGGTCACGATGGTCTCCCAGCTCACCGGCCGGTACGGGCTCGCGGGCGCCCTCGCGGCGACCGTCGCCCTGGCCGCCGCGGTGGTGGGCCCGCAGATCTCGCGCCTGGTCGACCGGTACGGGCAGCGCCGCGTGCTGCGTCCCGCGACGCTCTGCGCCCTGCTGGCCTCGGCCGGGCTGCTGCTCGCCGCGCACTTCGGGTGGCCGGACCTGGTGCTGTTCGTGTGCAGCGCCGGCATCGGCTGCGTACCGAGCGTCGGCGCGATGACCCGGGCGCGCTGGGCGGCCGTCTACCGGGACACCCCGCAACTGCACACCGCGTACTCCTTCGAGTCCGTGGTGGACGAGGTCTGCTTCATCTTCGGGCCGATCATCTCGATCGGGCTGTCCACGGCGTGGTTCCCGGAGGCGGGACCGCTGCTCGCCGCCTGTTTCCTGGCCGTCGGCGTCTTCTGGCTGACGTCCCAGCGCGACACCGAGCCGAAGCCGCATCCCCTCACGCAGCACAGGAGCGGTTCGGCGCTGCGCTCCCCCGGTCTCCAGGTCCTGGTGGTCACTTTCGCGGCGACCGGGGCGATCTTCGGGGCTGTCGACGTGGTCACCGTCGCCTTCGCCGAGGAACGAGGGCACAAGGGCGCCGCGAGCATCGTGCTGGCCCTCTACGCGGCGGGCTCCTGCTCGGCGGGAGTCGTGTTCGGGCTGCTGCACCTCCCGGGAGCCCCGGAACGTCGGTGGCTGCTGGGCGTATGTGCGATGGCCGTGAGTATGATCCCCCTCCTACTGGTCGGAAACTTGCCGTCTCTGGCCGTGGCGCTGTTCGTTGCGGGTCTGTCCATCGCTCCGACGATGATCACGACGATGTCCCTCATCGAACAGCACGTACCACGCGCGCAACTGACCGAGGGCATGACCTGGGTGAGCACCGGGCTCGCGGTCGGCGTCGCGCTCGGATCCTCCGTGTCCGGCTGGGTCATCGACGCCGCCGGTGCGAGCGCCGGGTACGGGGTTCCGGTGGCGTCCGGGGCCGTCGCGGTCGCGGTCGGTTTCCTCGGGTACCGCCGGCTGAACAGACCGGCTCCATGTCGGGGAGGCACCGTTGAACAGCACAGTGAGCGGCAAGAGCGGCACGTGGCGTAACTGGGCGGGCAACGTCACCGCCCGGCCCGCCCGGGAGGTCACGCCCGCTTCCGTGGAGGAACTGTCCGAGGCCGTACGAAAGGCAGCCGCGGACGGCCTGAAGGTGAAGGCCGTAGGTACCGGGCACTCCTTCACGGCGGCCGCGGCCACGGACGGGGTGTTGATCCGCCCTCAACTGTTGACCGGCATCCGCAATGTTGACCGGGAGAACATGACGGTCACGGTCGAGGCTGGCACTCCGCTCAAGAGACTCAACCTGGCCCTCGCCCGCGAGGGTCTGTCGCTCACGAACATGGGCGACATCATGGAGCAGACGGTCTCGGGCGCCACCAGCACCGGCACACACGGCACGGGCCGCGAGTCGGGCTCGATAGCCGCCCAGATCAAGGCACTTGAGCTGGTGACGGCGGACGGTTCGCTGCTCGTCTGCTCCGAGAAGGAGAATCCGGAGGTCTTCGCGGCGGCCCGGGTCGGCATCGGCGCCCTGGGGATCATCACGGCGATCACCTTCGCCGTGGAGCCCCTCTTCCTGCTCACCGCCCGCGAGGAGCCGATGACCTTCGACAAGGTCACCAGCGCCTTCGATGAACTCTGGGCCGAGAACGAGCACTTCGAGTTCTACTGGTTCCCGCACACCGGCAACACCAACACCAAGCGCAACAACCGCAGCGCGGGCCCCGAGAAGCCGGTCAGCCGGATCAGCGGCTGGATCGAGGACGAGTTCCTCTCCAACGGCGTCTTCCAGGCGGCCCAGCTGGTCGGTCGCACGGTGCCCGCCACGATCCCGACTATCGCCCGGATCTCCAGCAAGGCCCTGTCCGCGCGGACCTACACCGACATCCCGTACAAGGTCTACACATCGCCGCGCCGGGTGCGCTTCGTGGAGATGGAGTACGCCGTTTCGCGCGAGGCCCTGGTGGCGACGCTGCGCGAACTCAAGGCGATGGTCGACCGGTCGGACATGCGGATCAGCTTCCCGGTGGAGGTGCGCACGGCCCCCGCGGACGACATCACGCTCTCCACGGCCTCGGGCCGCGACAGCGCCTACGTCGCCGTCCACATGTTCCGCGGGACGCCCTACCAGGCGTACTTCACCGCCGCCGAGCGCATCTTCAGGGCGCACGAGGGACGACCCCACTGGGGCAAGGTGCACACGCGGGACGCCGAGTACTTCGCGGGGGTCTACCCCCGCTTCGGGGAGTTCACCGCCCTGCGGGACCGGCTCGACCCTGAACGCCTGTTCCAGAACGACTACTTGCGGCGGGTTCTCGGCGCGTAGCGAGGCAATTGGTTCCGTTTCCGATGTTTACGTGAACTGTGCTGCGTCCGAGGTCACGGAACCGGCGGGGGAACGGCCAACTCGCACTCTCCGGCTGGAATTGGGTGGCGTGCCAATCCACGCACGTGGCCCAAATGGAGTACTGTTGCGAGCCCTGGGTCCGGTCTCCCGCCTGGGCGTCCAGGGCCTTCCAGGACGGCCAAGAGGGGTCCCGTTGCACAGGGTGACGGAGTTTGTCACTTAGCGTTGCGAATAGATAACCGTGGCATAACGGCGATCTCGGGCCCCTGCCCGACACGCCGGGCAACTCGGCAAGGTTGTGGCAGGCTGCACCCGGGCAGGCCACACTCGACTAGCGGAAGCAGCGACGCACGTGACGTCGGCAGGCACCACCCGGGAGGTCCCCATGCCCGAACTGCGTGTCGTGGCCGTCTCTAACGACGGCACACGGCTGGTGCTGAAGGCTGCGGACAGCACGGAGTACACGCTTCCGATCGATGAGCGTCTGCGCGCCGCCGTACGCGGCGACCGTCCCCGCCTCGGCCAGATCGAGATCGAGGTGGAGAGTCATCTCCGCCCCCGCGACATCCAGGCACGCATACGTGCCGGCGCGTCCGCGGAAGAGGTGGCGCAGCTCGCCGGGATTCCGGTGGACCGCGTACGCCGCTTCGAGGGCCCCGTGCTGGCCGAACGAGCCTTCATGGCCGAGCGGGCCCGGAAGACTCCGGTCCGTCGGCCCGGTGAGAACGCCGGTCCACAGCTCGGCGAGGCCGTGCAGGAGCGGCTGACGATCCGTGGCGCCGACAAGGAGACCGTCCAGTGGGACTCCTGGCGCCGCGACGACGGCACCTGGGAAGTCCTCCTGGTCTACCTGGTGGCCGGCGAACCGCACTCGGCGAGCTGGACGTACGACCCGCCCCGGCGGCTCGTACAGGCCGTCGACGAGGAAGCCCGCTCGCTGATCGGCGATTCGGACGACCTCGCGGCGCCCGAACCCAGCTTCCCGTTCGTACCGCGCATCGCTCGGCTGCCTCGCGACCGGCCGATGCTGCCCGCGCCGACGTCCGAGCTCACCGAGGAGGGCGTGAGCGCGAGTGAGCGCGACTCGCTGACCAGCCTCCTGGAAGCGGTACCGAGTTTCCGCGGCGACATGGTCGTGCCGGAACGGCCCTCCTCCACGGAAGCCCCGGAGGAACCGGCACCCGAGCCCGAGCTGGAGGAGCCCCCGGCTCCCGCGGCCTCGGCCGGTTCCGCGTACGCGGACGTGCTCATGCCCCGCTCGGTCGGCGCCCACCGCGACCGGCTGGTCGGCGCCACCGACCGCCAGGCCGAGGCGGACGGCGTCCGTCCCGGCCGCAGAGCGGCGGTACCGAGCTGGGACGAGATCGTGTTCGGCACACGCCGGAAGAACAAGGAGTAGTCACCCGTCCGGGTTACTCGTACGACTGTGGGGGCCGCGTCCGTCGGATGCGGCCCCCACAGTCGATCACGCCCCCCGTTCGGCCGCACGCTCCGGCTGCCCGCCGAACTACTGCGCTACTGCGGGTCGGGCCCCACGGCCACCGGCCGCGCCGCATCCCCCGACCATTCCGACCACGAGCCGACGTACAGCGCGGCCGGAATGCCCGCGACCGCCAGGGCCAGGACCTCGTGGGCGCCCGAGACGCCCGATCCGCAGTACACGCCCACCGCGGTGGTGTCCGCCGCGCCCAGGGTCTTGAAACGGGCCGTCAGCTCGTCCGCGGGCAGGAACCGTCCGTCCGCGGCCACGTTCTCGTTCGTGGGCGCCGAGACCGCGCCCGGGATGTGTCCGCCGACCCGGTCGACGGGCTCGGCCTCGCCCCGGTAACGCTCCCCCGCGCGCGCGTCGAGCAGCAGCCCGGAGCGGGCCAGCGCGGCGGCCCCGTCCGCGTCGAGCAGCCCGACCGCTCCCGGCACCGGTGTGAAGTCGCCCTCGGCGGGCACCCGTACGTCCGTGTCGAGCTCTCCCTCCCAGGACGGCAACCCGCCGTCGAGGACCCGCACGTCCGGGTGACCCGTCCAGCGCAGCAACCACCAGGCGCGGGCCGCCGCCCAGCCCTGTCCGCCGTCGTACACGACGACCGGGACTCCGGACGAGACACCAGCGCGGCGCATGGCGGCGCCGAACACCTCCGGGTCGGGCAGCGGATGCCGCCCGGCCGGTCCCGCCGCAGAGGCGAGTTCCCTGTCCAGGTCGACGAAGACCGCGCCGGGAAGGTGCCCGGCGGTGTACTCGGCGCGCCCGTCGAAGGGCGCCGCGCCGCCCGCGGTGGGCATGCTCAGCTGCCAGCGGACGTCGAGCAGGACCGGCGGGCTGGAACCGGCCAGCTCGTTCACGAGTTCGGGTGCGGAGATGATGGCGTTCATGGCTCCATCCTTACCCACGGGGTGGCCGCGGCGGCCAGGGCGGGCTACTGTCCCGCCGGACAGGTTCGATCACGCGGCGTACGGGATCGGGCACATGCTGTACAACTGACGGACACCTTGCGGCAATTGCGCGGAAACGGGCGGGAAACACCGGGTCGGGCACCCTCAGGACGAGGACGTGCGGGGTCGGCGCGGCCCGGGCGCGCGGTACCGCGGGTGGTGCGAGCATCGGCACGGAACGTGCGGGCACGCGACAACGCAGTACGGCACGACCGGCGTACGCAACGGAGCACGCCGTACGACGGCATGCGGCAGGTCCGCCGACGCGGCGGACAGCGGAAGTGACACGGCCACCGCGAGGGGTCGAGGAGAGAGTGACGATGACCGAGGCACGGGAGTCGGCCGACCGGAACAGCGAAGCGCCGGCCCGGCACGCGCCCGGCACACCCTGCTGGGTGAGCCTGATGGTGCACGGCATGACAGCGACCCAGGACTTCTACGGGGAGCTGTTCGGCTGGGAGTTCGAGCCGGGCCCGCAGCAGCTCGGCTGGTACGTACGGGCCCTGCTCGACGGCCAGGAGGTGGCCGGCATCGGCCAGCTGCCACCGGACCGCCACCTCCCCGTCGCCTGGACGCCGTACCTCGCCTCGGACGACGTGGACGTCACGGCGGAGATGGTCCGGCACTCGGGCGGCACCGTGGGCGTGGGCCCCCTGGACGCGGCCGAGGCGGGCCGGCTGGCGATCGCCTCCGACCCGATGGGCGCGGTGTTCGGCATCTGGCAGACCGCCGCCCATCTGGGCATCGGCATCACCGGCGTCCCCGGCACCCCCGCCTGGAACGAGCTGGTGACGCGCGACTCGTCGAGCGTCGCCAAGTTCTACAAGACCGTCTTCGGCTACGAGGAGGAGCCCGTGGTGTCGGCGGACTTCGACTACGTCACCCTGCACGTCGGGGGCCACCCGGTCGCCGGCATCCACGGGGTGGGCAACTTCCTGCCCCGCGACCGGGGCCCGCACTGGATGACGTACTTCGAGGTCGCCGACACGGACGCGGCGGCCACCCGCCTGGTGGACCTGGGCGGCCACGTCGTCGAACCCCCGCACGACAGCGCACACGGCCGCGTGGCGACGGTGACGGACCCGGAGGGGGCGATGTTCTCGCTGATCCAGGGGGCCCACTGACGGCCCCCTGGAAGGGCGCCTACGCGGGCCGCAGGACGCTGTGGATCGCGGTCTCGCCGGCCGCGAAGATCGAGTCCTCGCGCACTCTCGATCCCGGACTCGGCGCGTGCATCATCATTCCGTCGCCGACGAAGATGCCCACATGGCCGACCTGGCCCGCGTCGCCGTGGAAGAAGACGAGGTCACCTGGCCGGACGTCGGCGACATTGATCGCCATACCGGCGCTCGCCTGTTCGTACATGGAACGCGGGAGAGCGACCCCGGCGGCCTTCCAAGCCGCCTGGATGAGACCGGCGTTGTCGTACGACCCCGGCCCGACAGCGCCCCAGACACACGGTCTGCCGATCTGCGCACGGGCGAAGGCGGCCGCCTTCGCGGCCTTCGCGCCGGGCTCCACGCCCAACGCGAGGCCGGTGCCGACACTCGCGCCGGTCCCGGCACCGGGAAATGACTCGGCACCGAAGTAGTGGGTCCCCGTGGCGTAGGAGGTCTGCGTGCCGTGGGGCGGCGTCTGCGTTCCGTAGGCCGTCTGCATGCCGTGGGGCGGCGTGTGCGTTCCGTAGGACGGCGTGCCGTGCGGGGGCGTCTGCGTCCCGTAGGGCGTGTCCGTCGCGGGGAAGGGGTCGGCGACGGGGAACGGTTCGGTGACCAGGGGGAGTTCGGTGACAAGGGCGTAGTCCCCGTCGCGGAGCGTGCCCGCGTAGACGGGTGTGCCCGCGTCGAGGAACGCGTCCGCGCCCAGGCCGGCCGGCTGGGGCAGTTGCCACTCCTCGGCGTGCTGCGGGCGAGCTTGTTCCACGGGGTTGGGCAGGCGCCAGGCATCCTCGACGGGCAGGGGGACGACTGGGAGCGGAGCGGCGCCCTGGGCAGGCGTCGGGAACCAACTGGGCTCGGCCGAAAGCGCGTTCAGGCTCCCGGGAGCTTCCTGGCGCGGCGCGGGCACGGCCGGCAGCACGGTCATGGGTGCGGCGGCCAGTTCGGCGACCGGCGCGGGCGGCAGTTCGGCCATGCGCCCGGGCGGCAGCGCGGCCACAGGTCCGGCGGTCAACTCCGGCACCGGAAGGGCGGTCAGCTCGACCTGGGGGCCCGCGGGTCGGGTGGGCCGGGCCTCCGGGGAGCGGGCCGGCCTCCTGTCGCGCGGCAGCACGGCCGGCACGGTCGGGCCCAACTGGGCGCGCCCCACGTCGAACCACGGCCGGGCGACCTCGTCAAGGGCGGGATCGGAACGCCTGCGCGCGGTTTCAGGCGCAGGGTTGACGCGCTTGCGTATCCCGAGCCTCATCGCGCGGGTGGCGTTGAAGGTCCCGGTGAAGCTCTCGGCCTGGTCGTAGAGGCTGTTGATCCGTTGCTGGACCTCCTCACGGCTCGGCCCATCATCTCGGGTTCGTTCCGGCGCCATGCGGGACGAGCTCCTTCCGTGGTACGTCCCCCCAGCCCACTGTCAGGTGCGGACAGAAGGTTTGGGAAGGTGTTCGGAGGTCAACTTAGCCAACTTGTGTGCTTCAGGTGAAGGTTGAAGCACGAAATGCCCGATACGTTATTGTGACCTTCATCGTATCGGAACGGCCGGAAAGAACCGCCCAGGAGAACGATCAGGCCGAATTGACCGGCAGTACGTCCGGAGAGATGACGGAGGCGTGCGCGGCTGCGCTTGTCATACGGCGCCGGTGGTGGCGTCGGCACAGCACCTCGTAGCCGATCTCCTCGGCCGGGCGGTTCACGTCACCCACGACGACCTGCTCGCCCTCCACGACCATCACGCCCCCCACGGTCCGCGCGTTGTGCGTGGCCCGTGCGCCGCACCAGCACATCGCCTCCACCTGGAGGGTCTCGATCCGGTCCGCCAGCTCGATCAGCCGCTGGGAGCCCGGGAAGAGCTTCGTGCGGAAGTCGGTGGTGATGCCGAACGCGAAGACGTCCAGTCCCAGGTCGTCCACCACCCGCGCCAACTGGTCGATCTGCTGCGGCGCGAGGAACTGCGCCTCGTCCACGATCACGTAGTCGACCTTGCCGCCCCTGGACATCTGGTCCACCAGATAGGCGTGCAGATCCATGCCCACGGTCGCCTCGACCGCCTCCGTCACCAGACCCAGCCGCGAGGAGAGCTTGCCCTCCCCCGCCCGGTCGTCGCGCGTGAAGATCACACCCTGCAGCCCCCGGGCCGACCGGTTGTGCCCGATCTGGAGCGCCAGCGTCGACTTCCCGCAGTCCATCGTTCCGGAGAAGAACACCAGCTCGGGCATGGGAGGTCGAGCACCTTTCGGCGAGATGTGCGGAGGACGAGAAGAAGGCGGGGGAGCCGGGCAGGGGCTGTCGGTCGGCAACGGGCGTCAGGAGCGTACTTGCAGGAGCGGGACCAGCTGTTCCGCAGGGGTCATCGAACCGTGGTTGCCGACCATCGCCGACTCCCTCGGCTCCCGCTCGGAGGCGACGATCAGGACGTCGTCCCGGGCCGCCGCGACCACGTCACCGATCCGCCCGTACACGCGTTCGTCAACCGTGGGTCCGAACCAGCCTGCCGCGATCGCCTCGTCGCGCGAGGCGACCCAGAACTGCTCGCCGAGCACCTCGCGCCAGCAGGTCAGTACGTCGGCCTCGGCGCCCGGCACCGCGTACACGTGCCGAGCTCGGCCCTCGCCGCCCAGCAGGGCGACGCCTGCGCGCAGTTCCCAGTCCTCGTCGAAGTCCATGCGGTGCTGCTCGTCGAACGGGATGTCGATCATGCCGTGGTCGGCGGTGACGTACAGCGCGGTACGCGGCGGGAGTTGCTCCGCCAGCCGCTGTACGAGCCGGTCGACATACATGAGCTGACCGCGCCAGTCGTCCGAGTCGACGCCGAAACGGTGGCCCTTGCCGTCCACCTCCGCGTAGTACGTGTAGACCAATGAACGGTCACCGGCGGCCAGTTGCTCGGCCGCGAGGTCCATCCGGTCCTCACCGGAGAGCTTCCCCCGGAACGTTCCGCCACTGAGCGCGATCTTCGTCAGCGGGGTGTTCTCGAAGGTCGGCGAGGAGACCTGGGCCGTGTGCACACCGGCCGCGTGCGCCAGCTGGAACACCGTGGGGTACGGCTGCCACGCGCGCGGGTCCGTCCACGGCTGCCAGCGCAGCTGGTTCATCAGCTCACCGGTGGCCGGATTGCGCACGGTGTAGCCGGGCAGGCCGTGCGCGCCCGGCGGCAGCCCGGTGCCCACGGAGGCGAGGGAGGTCGCGGTGGTCGCCGGGTAGCCGGTGGTGATCGGGCGGCCCGTGTCACCGCGCGAGCTGCTCATGAGCGAACTCATGAAGGGCGCCTCGTCCGGGTGGGCCCGGAGCTGCTCCCAGCCCAGTCCGTCGATCAGGAACACGCAGTTCCGGTCGGCGGGTGCCAGCTCCGGGATCATCGGGGACATGCCCGGTACGTCCATGCCGGCGGCCAGGGTGGGCAGCAGGTCGGCGAGCGAACCCGTGCCGTAGTGCGGGACGGGGGCGGAGGACACGGCCAGTGGTTCCGGGTAGTCCCAGGCGGTCGGCTGCGCCATCAGCGGGGGACGTCCGCGGTCGCCTCCGAGAGGGCCTGGGCGAAGACGAGGGCCTGGCGGACCGTCTCCGGGCCGTCACCGGCCTCGCTGACACGCAGGCTCAGGTCGTCCGCCGTCGAGCTGCCGGTGTAGCCGTGGTCCGCCTCGCAGTTGGGGTCGCCGCAGGCAGCCGGTTCCAGGTCGATGCGGGAGACGGCGCCCCAGCCGATGGTCAGGACGACCTCGCGGGGCAGCGTGCCCGGCGTGTACGACTCCGGGTTGGCGACGACCCTGCTGAGGACGACGGACGAGATCCGGCCCAGCTTCACGGATTCCGTGGACGTGGTGGCGTACGGCGTCGGGGACGTGGTGTCCTCGGCCTGCTCGTCGGTGTGGCTGACGATGAAACGGTTGCCCGTGAGGACGAGCACGGTCACGTGCCGACGCACCTCGTTCGCGTCGAATGTCGTCTCCTGGTGGACCAGGTACGACCGGATGGAGTCGCCGCCGATCGCGGCCTCCACCGCCTCGGCCACGAGGGCCGGGTAGTAGCCGCTGCGCTCGATCGCCGCTCGCAGCCCCTGGGTCGACGTACTGGTCTTGGCCATGTGTCCATCCTACGGGGGCCCACTGACTGCGAGGCACCGCTCAGTACACAGGAAGTGTCCTGGGACCCAGGTCGTCACGGACGGGCGGCGGCGCCAGTCGCACCGACACCCCGAGCACGCTCAGTCCGTGCTGTGCGACGACCACCGGCTCCAGGGACACCGCGATGACCTCGGGGTGATCGTCGACGAGCCGCGACACCCTGAGCAGCAGTTCCTCCAGCGCCCCGGTGTCGACGGGCGCCGAACCGCGCCAGCCGAAAAGGAGCGGCGCCGTCCGGATCGACCGGATCAGCGAGGCCGCGTCGCGGTCGGTGACCGGTATCAGCCGGTGCGCGATGTCCCCGAGCAGCTGCGAGGCGGGTCCGGCGAGCCCGAAGGAGAGCACCGCTCCGGCCGCCGGGTCGATCACCGCCCGTACGACGGTGTCGACTCCCCGCGGTGCCATCCCCTGCACCACGGGCCGCACCTCCTCCGGGTTCCCGAAGAGGCCGGTCAGTTCGGCGTACGCCCGCCGCAGTTGCTCCTCGTCCGCGAGATCCAGGCGTACGCCGCCCAGGTCGGCGCGGTGCCGCAGGTGCGGTGCGGTGGCCTTGAGGGCGACGGGGTAGCCGAGGGTCCGCGCGGCGGCCACGGCGTCCTCGGGGCTCGGGGCGGGCAGGGCCACGCGCACCGGGATGCCGTACGTCCCGAGCAGCTCGCACGTGTCGTCCGTACCGAGGGTGAGCCCCTGCCCGCGCGCGAGGAGCCCGCCGATCTGCGCGGCGGCGCCCTTCTCGTCGATGTCCTCATAGCCGGGCACCTTGCCGGGCTCGGCGGCCTCCCGCCGCCACTGCGCGTACTTCACGGCTTCCCCGAGGGCCCGTACGGCGCGCTCGGCGGCGGGGTAGGCGGGGATGAGACGGGAGCAGGAGTCCGGGGTGGGCGGGGTCGGGGATGCCGGTGCCTGCGACACCGGCGCGGGGGGCGGCCGTTCCGTCACCGCGGTGCCCGGTGCCGGTGAACCTGCCTGTGGGGCGGTGCTGGCCGCAGCCGACAGCGCCTCCGCAAGCCCGCCCAGCTCCACATGGACCACCAGCACCGGCTTCCCGGGAACCTCCGCCGCGGCCGACCTCAGGGCCTCGGCCAGCGCCGCGTCCCCGGGGGAACCCTCCCCCACCGTCGGGATCGCGGTGACGACGACCGCGTCGCACTCCTCGTCCGCCAACGCCTCCGACAGCGCCCGGTGGAAGTCCCCGGGCGACGCTCCTGTCGTCAGGTCCAGCGGCGCCAGCGGCCGCAGCCCCTCGGAGAGGCACGCGTCGTAGGTCAGCAGCCCCAGCGACTCCGAGTTCCCCAGGATCGCGACCCGCGGTCCGGCGGGCAGTGGCTGCCGGGCCAGCAGCAGCCCCGCGTCGACCAGTTCGGTGATCGTGTCCACCCGGATCACCCCGGCCTGCCGCAGCAGCTCGGACACCGTCGCGTGCGACAACCGCGTGGCCCGTACGGCATGCCCCTGGGGAGCCGCGCCGCCGTGCCGCGTCCCCTGGACGACCACCAGCGGCTTCGCCGCCGCCGTACGCCGGGCGAGGCGCGTGAACTTGCGCGGGTTGCCGATGGATTCGAGGTACATGAGGACGACATCGGTGTCCGGGTCGTCGTACCAGTACTGGAGTACGTCGTTGCCCGACACGTCGGCCCGGTTGCCGGACGAGACGAAGGTCGACACCCCGGTGACCCCGGTGACCCCTCCCCCGCGCCGGTGCAGCCGGGACAGGAGTGCGATCCCGATGGCCCCGGACTGCGCGAACAGCCCGATACGCCCGGGCCTCGGCATCTCGGGGGCGAGCGACGCGTTCAGCCGGACGTCCTGCGCCGTGTTGATGACACCGAAGGCGTTGGGGCCGATGATGCGCATCCCGTACGTGCGCGCGTGCCGCACGAGTTCGCGCTGCCGCTCCCGTCCCTCGGGGCCGCTCTCGGCGTACCCGGCGGAGACCACGACGAGCCCCTGCACGCCGTGCTCACCGCACTCGGCGACGACATCGGGGACGTACGCGGCCGGGACGGCGACGACCGCGAGGTCGACGGGGCCCCCGATGTCGCCCACCGATCGGTGGGCCGGTACTCCGTCGATGTCCTTCTGGTCCTCCGGGAAGGCGCTGTTGACCGCGTACAGGTCACCGGTGAAACCGGCGTCCCTGATGTGGTCGAGGACGCTGCGGCCGACGCCGCCGGGGGCGCGGCCGACGCCGATGACGGCCACGGCGCCCGGGGCGAGCAGCCGACGTACGGAGCGCGCCTCGGCCCGTTGCTCCCGCGCGCGCTGGACGGCGAGTGAGCGGTCGGTGGGCTCCAGGTCGAACTCCAGGTGTACGACACCGTCCTCGAAGCTGCGCTTCTGGGTGTACCCGGCGTCCGTGAACACCTTGATCATCTTGCTGTTGGCCGGCAGCACCTCGGCGGCGAAGCGGCGGATGTCGCGCTCGCGGGCGACAGCCGCGATGTGTTCGAGAAGGGCGGAGGCGACGCCCCGGCCCTGGTGCGCGTCCTGCACCAGGAAGGCGACCTCTGCCTCGCCGGCCGGACCGGAGGCGGGCAGTCCCTCGGCGTCAATACGGTCGTAGCGTACGGTGGCGATGAACTCGCCGCCGACCGTGGCCGCGAGCCCCACCCGGTCCACGAAGTCGTGGTGGGTGAAGCGGTGGACGTCCTTTGCGGACAGGCGCGGATAGGGCGCGAAGAAGCGGTAGTACTTCGACTCGTCCGAAACCTGTTCGTAGAAGCTGACCAGCCGGTCGGCGTCGTCCGCCGTGATGGGCCGGACACGGGCGGTGCCGCCGTCGCGCAGCACGACGTCCGCCTCCCAGTGGGCGGGGTACTCGTGCCGGTCCGCCGAGTTCTGCATGCGCCCCAGAGTACGGCTCGCGTCCGACAACGTCGCGAGGCAGTCTGTGGGGGACCGAAGTCGGGCCCAGGCCGGGGTTCGAACGCGGTTCCGGGACGGGTTTCGGCCCGCCTCCCGGCACGCTTCACGCTATGGAATAATGGTCTAGACAACCCTGAGACAGTGAAGGGCAGCATCACATGGCTGAGCGCCGCGTCAACGTCGGCTGGGCGGAGGGCCTCCACGCCCGCCCCGCCTCCATCTTCGTCCGTGCGGCCACGGCCGCCGGCGTCCCCATGACGATCGCCAAGGCCGACGGCAACCCCGTCAACGCGGCCTCCATGCTGGCGGTCCTCGGCCTGGGCGCCCAGGGCGGCGAGGAGATCGTCCTCGCCTCCGAGGCGGAGGGCGCCGATGCCGCACTCGACCGCCTGGCGAAGCTGGTGGCCGAGGGTCTCGAGGAACTCCCCGAGACGGTCTGAAAAGTCCGGCGGAGTCCTCGATTGACGGTGGCGGCAGACGCCACCGCAAAAGCATCATCCGCACATGACGAAGGGCCCGCCCGAATATCGGGCGGGCCCTTCTTAATTCCCGGTCGCAGGCAGCAGAAATAATCCCCCGCGAATTCAACCCTCTTTGTATACGGCGCCCGTGTTAATGACGCAGGCCCGTCATGTTTACGGGATGTTGCGAAGTCCTCACACGATCCGGCCGGTCCCCGGCGCCCGGAAATCGAAGCCGGTGCACACCGGTCGCCCGCTCGGCGTGCAGGGTCGTGATCGCCCGCGCCCGCTCACCGTCACCGCGTGCCACGGCGTCCACGATCGCCCCGTGCTCCGCCCAGGACTCGACGGGACTGGCCGGCGCCTCCACCGCGTACATCCAGGCGATCTTGTGCCGGAGCTGGGTGAGCGTCGAGGTCAGGGCATGACTCCCGGAGGCCTGGGCGAGCGTCTCGTGGAACCAGCCCCCCAGGGAGCGCAGATCCTCGCTGTTGCCCCTCCTGGCCCGCTCCTGCCCCAGCCGGACCAGGCCCCGCAGCACCTTGAGATGGGCCTCGGTGCGCCGCTGAGCGGCCCGGGAGGCACCCAGCGGCTCCAGGAGCATGCGCATCTCCAGCAGGTCGGAGGCCTCCTGCTCGGTGGGCTCCGCGACGCACGCGCCCGCGTGCCGCCGGGTCACCACGAAGCCCTCGGCCTCGAGGGTGCGCAGGGCCTCGCGGACAGGGACGCGCGAGACGCCGTACCGGCGCGCGAGCAGTTCCTCGGTGAGCCGGCTGCCGCGCTCGTAGACACCGGCGACGATGTCGTCCCGGATCGCCGTGCATACCGAGTGCGCCGGAATACGCATGTCCGACCTCCGCTTTAATCCCCGTGAAACGTCGACGATTGACGTGTGTTCAGTGACTCTATTGCAGAGAACCGGAATTTCCGACGGCAGGCCGGAATCGATGGATATTTTTTGGACACACCACCCTCCGAAACACCGAAAGCCCCGGCTCGGGGAGCCGGGGCCACGACAAGTGATGCGCGGGGTCGTCAGACGTTCACACCGTGCGAGCGGAGGTAGGCGACGGGATTGATGTCCGAGCCGTACTCCGGAGTCGTACGCGCCTCGAAGTGGAGGTGCGCGCCGGTGACGTTGCCGGTCGCCCCCGAGAGGCCTATCTGCTGGCCCGGGGTGACCGTCTGGCCGACGGAGACATTGATGGACGACAGATGACCGTACTGAGTGTATGTGCCATCGATCATCTTGATCACGATGTTGTTGCCGTAGGACCCACCCCAGCCGGCCTCGACGACGGTGCCGGAGCCCACCGCCTGGACGGTGGTGCCGGACGCGGCGTGGAAGTCGACGCCGGTGTGGCTGCCGGAGGACCAGAGGGCGCCGCCCGTCTTGTAGCCCGTGGAGATGTACGAGCCGGAGATCGGGGCGACATAGCTGGTGAGGCGCTTGCGCTCGGCCTCACGGGCGGCGCGGGCCTTCGCCTCGCGTGCCTCCTTGACCCGCTCCTCCGCCTCCTTCTGCGCGGCGGCCACGGCCCGTTTCTCGGCGGCGGCCTTCTCGGCGGCCTGCTCCTGGGCGGCGGCCTGCGCGTCGATCTGGTCGGCGAGCGCCTCGCCGATGGAGATCACCGGGGTGAGACCGGTCTGCTCTACCGCGGACTCCGCGGCGAGCGCCGGAGCGGCGAGGGAGCCGACGACGCCGGTGGTCGCGAGGGCGGCGACGCCGGCCGCGCGGACGGTCGTACGGGTGACAAGGCTGGGGCGGCTGGGACGCCGGTGCTTCCCGGTGGCGCGGGTGAACGCCATGTGGTGGTGGGTCCTTTCCTTCCTTCTCGCCTACCGGGTTAGCTGACGGGTTCGGAGCAGGAAGGTCTCCTACGGACACCCTCGCTGCACGCGCGGGCATCCGATTCACCCCAGGGACTGCACATGGTGGGTCCCCGGCTCCCCTGGCTCGCGCCGTACGGGGACTCGGCGATGACTGTCCGGTTGCCGCGGGTGCGGCGCAGTGCATGACGGACAGCCGGACAGACGCTAAGCGGGACGTCTTTCAATCAACAAACCGATCACGGGTTTTGTCGCGCATGCCACAGTGCAGACAGTCCACCTCTCCATCAATACGGACAACTTGACCATCAACATGGACAAAGAAGCCCCGGTGACGCTTTCGTCACCGGGGCCCCTGTCGTGTACGCCGCTACCGCTACTCGGCGGGAACGACGGTCACTTCACCGATACCGAGGGCCCGGACGGGCTCCTCGATCGTCGCAGCGTCCCCGACGAGGACCGTCACCAGACGGTCCACCGGGAAGGCGTTGACGGCCGCCGCCGTGGCCTCCACGGTGCCGGTCGCGGCGAGCTGCCGGTACAGCGTCGCCTGGTAGTCGTCGGGCAGGTGCTGCTCGACCTGGTCGGCCAGCGTGCTCGCCACGGCCGCCGCGGTCTCGTACTTGAGCGGGGCGACGCCGACCAGGTTCTGCACCGCGACATCGCGTTCGGCGTCGGTGAGCCCTTCGGCCGCGAGGGTGCGCAGCACCTTCCAGAGGTCCTCCAGCGCGGGCCCGGTGTTCGGGGTGTCGAAGGAGCCGCTGATGGCGAGCAGCGAGGCGCCGGTACCGTCCGGAGCCGAGCGCAGGACCTGGCCGAACGCCCGCACACCGTAGGTGTAGCCCTTTTCCTCGCGCAGGACGCGGTCCAGGCGGGAGGTGAGAGTGCCGCCGAGGCAGTACGTGCCGAGGACCTGGGCCGCCCAGACACGGTCGTGCCGGTCGGCGCCGATGCGGCCGATGAGCAGCTGGGTCTGCACGGCGCCGGGGCGGTCCACGATGACGACCCGGCCGGTGTCGTCGGCGGTCACCGGCGGCACGGGCCGCGGCTCGGCCGGCGAGCCCGTCCAGGCCCCCAGGGTGTCGCCGAGCAGCGCGTCCAGGTCGATGTCGGTGAGGTCGCCGACGACCACGGCGGTGGCCGTGGCGGGCCGGACGTGCCTCTCGTAGAAGGCGCGTACGGCAGCCGCGTCGATCTTCGCGACCGTCTCCTCGGTGCCCTGGCGCGGACGGGACATCCGCGAGGCCGCCGGGAACAGCTCCTTGTACAGCTGCTTGGCGGAGCGACGGGCCGGGTTGGCCGTCTCGTGCGGGATCTCGTCGAGCCGGTTGCGCACCAGCCGCTCGATCTCGCTGTCCGAGAACGCGGGCGCCCTGAGGGCGTCGGCCAGCAGACCGAGCGCCTTGGGGAGCCGCGACACGGGGACTTCGAGGCTGAGGCGCACGCACGGGTGGTCGGCGTGCGCGTCGAGGGTGGCGCCGCAGCGCTCCAGCTCGGCGGCGAACTCCTCGGCGGAGTGCTTGTCGGTGCCTTCGGAGAAGGCCCGGGCCATGATCGTGGCCACTCCGTCGAGACCGGCCGGCTCGGCCTCCAGGGGGGCGTCGACGAGTACCTCGACGGCGACGACCTGCTGGCCGGGGCGGTGGCAGCGCAGGACGGTCAGACCGTTGCCGAGCGTGCCGCGCCCGGGGGCCGGGAACGCCCAGGGCCTGGCCTCGCCCGCCTGGGGCTGGGGGTGGAACTCCATCGTGGCGAGCTCGGTCACTTGGCCGCCTCCTCGTCGGTGTCGGTGGCAGTGTCGGCGGTGAGGGGTTCGTAGACGAGCACCGCGCGGTTGTCGGGGCGCAGCCGGTCCTTGGCGGCCTGCTGGACCTCCTCGGCCGTCACGTCGAGCACGCGCTGCACGGCGGTCAGTGCGAGCTGCGGGTCGCCGAACAGCACCGCGAAACGGCACAGTTCGTCGGCGCGGCCCGAGACCGTACCGAGCCGGTCCAGCCACTCGCGCTCCAACTGGGCCTGGGCGCGCTCCATTTCCTCGGCTGTGGGGCCCTCCGCGGCGAACCGGGCGAGCTCCTCGTCGACGGCGGCCTCGATGACCGGCACCTCGACGTCCGCCGAGGTCTTCACGTCCAGCCACCCCAGGGAGGGTGCTCCGGCCAGCCGCAGCAGGCCGAACCCGGCCGCGACCGCCGTACGGTCCCGCCGTACGAGCCGGTTGTAGAGGCGGGAGGACTCGCCGCCGCCGAGGACGGTGAGCGCCAGGTCGGCCGCGTCGCACGCACGCGTGCCGTCCTCCGGGAGCCGGTAGGCGGCCATCAACGCGCGCGCGGGGACCTCCTCCACGACGACCTCGCGCAGTTCCTCGCCCATGACGTCGGGGAGGGCGCCGGAGCGCGGCGCGGGCTTGCCGTCGTGCCCGGCGACGGATCCGAAGTACTTCTCGACCCAGGCGAGCGTCTGGGCGGGGTCGATGTCCCCGACGATCGACAGGACGGCGTTGTTGGGCGCGTAGTACGTGCGGAAGAACGCGCGTGCGTCCTCCAGCGTCGCCGCGTCCAGGTCGGCCATCGAGCCGATCGGCGTGTGGTGGTAGGGGTGCCCCTCCGGGTAGGCGAGGGCGGTCAGCTTCTCGAACGCCGTCCCGTAGGGGACGTTGTCGTAACGCTGCCTGCGCTCGTTCTTGACGACGTCCCGCTGGTTCTCCATGGACTCGTCGTCGAGGGCCGCGAGCAGCGAGCCCATGCGGTCGGCCTCCAGCCAGAGGGCGAGCTCCAGTTGGTGGGTGGGCATGGTCTCGAAGTAGTTGGTGCGCTCGAAGCTGGTGGTGCCGTTGAGCGAGCCGCCCGCGCCCTGGACCAGTTCGAAGTGGCCGTTGCCCTTCACCTGGCCCGAACCCTGGAACATCAGGTGCTCGAAGAGGTGAGCCAGGCCGGTACGGCCCTTGACCTCGTGGCGCGACCCGACGTCGTACCAGAGGCACACCGCTGCGACCGGGGTCAGGTGGTCCTCGGAAAGCACCACGCGCAGCCCGTTGGCGAGGCGGTGCTCGGTCGCTGTCAGGCCGCCGGAGCCTGCCTCGGCTGTGGCCGTGTGACCCATGGGCATGTACGTCCCTTCGATCGCGGATGCGGTTGTTGCAACCGCTGGTTTCGTGCCGGTCCTGCCACTGTATGCAAGCGTGTGGAGTGCTGGCGAAGTTCCCGGCGGACGTACGCCGACAGCGAGATTCCTCGGGTGCCAGGCGGTACGTTTCAGCATTAGCGGCCATCGCCCAACACCGCCGCAGGCACGGGCCTTGGTCCGCGTTGTCAGTGCGGCAGTCCACAATGGTCCGCGTCAGATCCTGTTCATGTCTCAGCAAGGAGCCGGCAGCGATGGCCCGCCGCACCACGAAGACCCCGCCGCCCGATGACTTCGAGGAGCGGATCCTCGACATCGACGTCGTCGACGAGATGCAGGGCTCCTTCCTCGAGTACGCGTACTCGGTCATCTACTCCCGAGCCCTGCCCGACGCCCGAGACGGCCTCAAACCCGTACACCGTCGCATCGTCTACCAGATGAACGAGATGGGCCTGCGCCCCGACCGCGGCTATGTGAAGTGCGCCCGCGTCGTCGGCGAGGTCATGGGTAAGCTCCACCCGCACGGCGACTCGTCGATCTACGACGCCCTGGTGCGTCTCGCCCAGCCGTTCTCCATGCGCGTGCCGCTGGTCGACGGCCACGGCAACTTCGGTTCGCTGGGCAACGACGACCCGCCGGCCGCCATGCGGTACACCGAGGCCCGGATGGCCGACGCGACGTCCCTGATGACGGAGTCGATCGAAGAGGACACGGTCGACTTCGCCCCCAACTACGACGGCCAGGAGCAGGAACCGGTGGCGCTGCCCGCCGCCTTCCCGAACCTGCTGGTGAACGGCGCGTCGGGCATCGCCGTCGGTATGGCCACGAACATGCCGCCGCACAACCTCGGCGAGGTCATCTCGGCCGCCCGCCATCTCATCCGCTACCCGGCCGCCGACCTCGACACCCTGATGCGCCACGTCCCGGGCCCCGACCTGCCCACCGGCGGGCGGATCGTCGGCCTCGCCGGGATCAGGGATGCGTACGAGACGGGCCGCGGCACGTTCAGGATCCGCTCCACGGTGTCGGTGGAAAACGTGACGCCGCGCCGTATGGGCCTGGTCGTCACCGAACTGCCCTTCACCGTCGGCCCGGAGAAGGTGATCGCCAAGATCAAGGACCTGGTCGGCTCGAAGAAGCTCCAGGGCATCGCAGACGTCAAGGACCTCACCGACCGCAGCCACGGCCTGCGCCTGGTCATCGAGGTCAAGAACGGCTTCGTACCGGAAGCCGTCCTGGAGCAGCTCTACAAGCTGACACCGATGGAGGAGTCCTTCGGCATCAACAACGTGGCACTGGTGGACGGTCAGCCCCTCACCCTGGGGCTCAAGGAGCTCCTCGAGGTCTATCTCGACCACCGCTTCGAGGTCGTACGGCGTCGCTCGGAGTTCCGCCGCACCAAGCGCCGCGACCGGCTGCACCTGGTCGAGGGCCTGCTCACCGCGCTGGTGGACATCGACGAGGTCATCCGGCTGATCCGTTCCAGCGACAACTCCTCGCAGGCGAAGGAACGCCTGATGGAGCGGTTCTCCCTCTCGGAGATCCAGACGCAGTACATCCTGGACACCCCGCTGCGCCGACTGACCCGGTTCGACCGCATCGAGCTGGAGTCCGAGAAGGAGCGGCTGGCCGCCGAGATCGCGGAGCTGACCCGGATCCTGGAGTCGGACGCGGAGCTCCGCAAGCTGGTGTCGAACGAACTGGCCGCGGTGGCCAAGAAGTTCGGCACCGAGCGGCGTACGGTCCTGCTGGAGTCGGCCGGCGCCGCCCCTGCGGCGGGCGTCCCGCTCCAGGTGGCCGACGACCCGTGCCGGGTCCTGCTCTCCTCGACGGACCTGCTGGCGCGTACGGCGAACGGCGAGCCGTTCCCGGCGGACGAGGACGGTCGGCGCGCGAAGCACGACCTGATCGTCTCCGCGGTCCCGGCGACGGCACGGGGCGAGGTGGGCGCGGTCACGTCGGCGGGCCGCCTGCTGCGTATCAACGTCATCGACCTCCCCCGGCTCCCCGACACGATGGCGGCGCCCAACCTCTCGGGCGGCGCCCCGCTGTCGGAGTTCCTCTCCCTGGAGGACGGCGAGACGGTGGTCTGCCTGACGACGCTCGACGAGTCGTCGCCGGGGCTCGCGATCGGCACGGAACAGGGCGTCGTCAAGCGTGTGGTCCCCGACTATCCCTCCAACAAGGGGGAGTTGGAGGTCATCACGCTCAGGGACGGCGACCGGATCGTCGGTGCCGCGGAGCTGCGCACGGGCGAGGAGGACCTGGTCTTCATCACGGACGACGCCCAGTTGCTGCGCTTCCAGGCCGCCCATGTCCGCCCTCAGGGCCGCCCGGCCGGCGGTATGGCCGGCATCAAGCTCACGGACGGCGCCAAGGTGATCTCGTTCACGGCGGTGGACCCAGCGGTGGACGCGGTCGTCTTCACGGTCGCCGGCTCGCGGGGCACGCTGGACGACTCCGTGCAGACCACTGCGAAGCTGACGCCCTTCGACCAGTACCCGCGCAAGGGCCGCGCCACCGGCGGTGTCCGCTGCCAGCGGTTCCTGAAGGGCGAGGACTGTCTGTCCCTGGCCTGGGCGGGCCCCACGCCGGCGCGGGCGTCCCAGAAGAACGGCACCCCGGCGGAGCTCCCGGAGATGGACCCGCGCCGCGACGGCTCGGGCCTCTCCTTGCCGAAGACGGTGGGGGTGGTGACGGGCCCGGTGTAGGTCAGCCGACCTCTCCCGAGCCCTCCGGGCTCCGCTCCTGTACGTACCTCAGGACGCCCCACATGCTGTGCTCGTCGGCGTGTGGGGCGTCGTGCGTGCAGGCCTCCAAGTCCTTGCCGAGGAGAGGCAGTTGGATGCCGGACCCGATGAGGACGAGCTGGCTGAGCCGCTCCTCGCCGTCGGCCCAGGGCTCGGGATAGAACCGCAGGAACCGCCCGACGGCATGCACGGCGTACCGGTTGCCCGGGTCGTGCGGTCCGAAGTCGACGTACCCCTTGATGCGGTAGAGCCCTTCGGGCCGGCTGTCGAGGAAGTCCATCAGCCGACGCGGATGGAGGGGGGTCGAGGAGCTGAAGGAGAGACTGTCGTAGGCGGCGTGCAGATGCCCGGAATGGTCTCCCGCGCCGTCCTCATGACCGTCTTCGTCGTCCCCGTGCTCGCCCTTTCCGCGACTGTCCTTCGCGTGATCGTGCAGGTCGTCGAAGGACAACTGCCCGATGCGCTCCTGGGTCGGCCGGCAGTCGAAAAGGAACTCGGGATCCACGCGCCCGTAGTCGGCGGGGACTACGGCGGCACGGTCGACCAGCCCGCGGACGGTCTCCAGGATTCGCTCACCGCCGTCCGCGACCCGCCCGACCTTGTTGACGACGACGAGATCGGCGAGGGCGAGATGCCGGTCGATCTCGGGGTGCTTCACCCGCGTGTCGTCGAACTCGACGGCGTCGACGACCTCGACGAGTCCCCCGTACACGACCCGGGGATTCTCACTGGCGAGCACCAACCGAACGAGTTCCTGCGGTTCGGCGAGCCCACTGGCCTCGATGACGATGACGTCGATCCGGGCCGAGGGTTGAGCGAGTCGATCAAGGTAGACATCGAGCTCGCTCGTATCAACAGCGCAGCACAGACATCCGTTGCCCAGCGACACCGTGGAGTCCCCCAACGCCCCCGCGACGGCCATGGCGTCGATCTCGATCGCGCCGAAGTCATTGACGATGGCCCCGATACGACTGCCACCGCCGCGGTGGAGGAGATGGTTGAGGAGGGTGGTCTTGCCGGAACCGAGGAAGCCGGCGAGGACGATGACGGGGATCTGCCGAGGGCTCTGGCTCGGACCCGGCTGACTCAATCTGCGACCTCTCTCACGCCGACGCGCACACGGGGACTCACGGCCCCGAGCGCGTACGGGAACGAATGCCGCTCCAGGATACGAGCCGGAGGAATCGTCGCCGGGTGAACGGCCGTCAGCGGCCGGTCCCTGTCAGACCATCGACGGCACCATCGACGGCACCGGCACCGGCGGTACGGGCCCCACGTACCGCGCCGCCGGACGAATGATCTTCGAGTCCTCCGCCTGTTCCAGGATGTTGGCGCTCCAGCCCACCACACGGGCCGCCGCGAACGTCGGCGTGAACATCTCGCGCGGCAGGCCGCACAGTTCCATGACCACGCCCGCGTAGAACTCGACGTTCGTGTGCAGTTCGCGGCCCGGCTTCAGTTCGGCCAGGATCGCTTCCACCCGTCGTTCGACCTCGACCGCCAGATCGACCAGCGGACCGCCGAACTGCTCGGCGATGCCCCGGAGCATGCGGGAGCGGGGGTCCTCGGTGCGGTAGACCGGGTGGCCGAAGCCCATGATGCGGTCGCCGGCGAGAACCCGTTCGCGGATCCAGGTGTCGATGCGGTCCGGCGTCCCGATCGCGTCCAGGGTGTCCAGTGCGCGGCTCGGAGCGCCGCCGTGCAACGGGCCCGACAGTGCTCCGACGGCTCCGACGAGACAGGCCGCCACGTCCGCCCCTGTGGACGCGATGACCCGCGCCGTGAAGGTTGACGCATTGAATCCGTGATCAATGGTTGAGATCAAGTATTGCTCGATCGCCCTGGCGTGCAGCGGGTCCGGCTCCGACCCGGTCAACATGTACAGGTAGTTGGCCGCATACGGGAGGTCGTCCCGCGGCTCCACCGGATCAAGGCCCCTGCCCAGCCGATGCAGCGCCGTCAGCACGGTCGGCACGGCAGCCGAAGCGACCAGGGCGTCCGCGCGCCGTTCCTCCGCGTCGATGTCGTACACGGGACGGAAGCCCTTCGCCGCACCGAGCAGCGACAGCGCCGTGCGCATGCCGGCCAGCGGTCCGGACCGTCCGCTCGCCGCCGCGATCGCCGGCAGTGCCGCGCGCACCTCGTCCGGCAGCCGCCGCAGCGCCGCGGTCTGCGCGGTGAAGGCGGCGAGACGGTGCGCGTCCGGCACCTCGGCGTGGACCAGGAGGTGCCAGACATCCTCGAAGCCGCGGGTCTGCGCGAGTTCGACGGCGGAGTACTGGCGGTAGTGGTAAAAGCCCTCGCGCCCTCTGACGTCACCAATTCGGGTGTCGGTGACGACGACGCCCGCGAGCCCTCGCGGTACGTCGACAACGGTGGTTACGGCTGTTGAGGCCCGATTGTTCGGCATGTTTCCTCCCTGAACTTGATTCGACTGTCCATGATTGACTGAAGCGATGTCAATATTGATTGAATCAATGCACAGTCCACACGGATACGGTGATCTCCATGCGCGATCAGGAACCCTCCCCCGACCACACCAGCCGCCGGCTGAGCACCAAGGAGACCGCCGAACTGCTCGGCGTGAAGCCCGAGACCGTGTACGCGTACGTGAGTCGCGGTCAGCTCAGCAGCCGACGCGACCCCGGGGGCCGAGGCAGCACCTTCGACGCCACGGAGGTGGAGGCGCTCGCCCGCCGCAACAAGCGGGAGAGCGGCGGGAGTTCACCCTCTGGCGGCGAGCTGTCCGTACGGACCCGGCTCACCCTCATCGACAAGGATCGGTACTACTACCGGGGCGTCGACGCCGCCGAGCTGGCCGCACGCCACTCCTACGAAGAAGTCGCCGAATGGCTGTGGACCGGCACCCTGCGCCCCGGGGCCACCTTCACCGCGCCCAGGGCCTCCGTCGCCGCCGCCCGCCGCTCCGTCAACGCGCTGCCGGAGCACAGCGACCCGGTCGACCGGCTCCGGGTCGCCGCCATCGCCGCGGCAGCGGTCGATCCGCTCCGCTTCGACCTCTCCGAGGGCACCGTGCTGGGCACCGCCCGCACCCTCATCCCCACCCTCGTCGCCGCCCTGCCGCCACGTGCGTCCGGCCACCGTGAGGACGGCCCGCTGGCCCACCGCCTCTGGGCCCGGCTCACCGTCCGGATCGCCGACGAGGCGTCACTGCACGCCCTGGACACGGCACTCGGCCTCCTCGTCGACCACGACCTGGCCGCCTCGACCCTCGCCGCACGCGTCGCCGCGTCCGCCCGCGCGCACCCCTACGCAGCCGTCTCGGCGGGACTCGGCGTCCTCGAGGGCCCCCTCCACGGCGCTGCGAGCGGCCTGGCCCACCGGATGCTCCTCGACGTGCTCGACGAGGGCGACGCGGCTCCCGTGGTCGCGGACGAGCTGCGCGCGGGCCGCCGCGTCCCCGGGCTCGGCCACCGTCTCTACCCCGGCGAGGATCCGCGCGCGCGCGCCCTCTTCGCCCTCCTCGACGAGATGCCGCACGCCGCACCCGCCCTCGCCGCGGCCCGGGACGTCGTGACGACCAGTGCCCGCCACACCCCCCTGCACGCCAATGTGGATCTTGCCATCGCCGTGTTCACCGTCGCCTGCGGCATGGGAGCGTCGGCAGGGGAGACGATCTTCGCCGTCGCCCGTACGGCCGGCTGGATCGCACACGCCCTGGAGGAGTACGGCGAGCGTCCGCTGCGGATGCGCCCGTCCGGAACCTACGTGGGTGAGCGACCTCCGCAACCACTCCCGGAGTAGCCCGACAATGCCGGAACCAACCGTTCCGCGCGGCTGGAAGTCACCTTGCGGCGAGTCAGGTTAGGCTCACCTCTGTGAGTAGGTGCGCAACCGTCTCCAGGGACCTCGACGAGCCCATCGCGGGAACCGCGGCGACCGCGAGGACGTGGCTGCTGCTGGAGCAGCCGGGCCCGTGGGGTGCCCAGGCGCTCACCATGAGCCACCTGGAGCCCGCACTCGGCCGCGCCCTGGAGAAGGCCGCGGAGGGCACCGGCGTACGGATCGCACTGATCCGCCGCCCCGGCCGCCACGCCGACTTCGGGCCACCCGCCGCACGACAGGTGTACGCGGCCCACACCACGCCCGGGAACGTCTGGCTGCACAGCGCCACGACCCGCGCCCCCGAACAGCTGCTCGACCTCGACTTCGGCGCGCTCGGCAAGGGCGCTCCCCAGACCTTCGACGCCGCACTCCAGGGGCGCCCCCACACCGGGGACCCCCTCGCGCTCGTCTGCACCAACGGCAAGCGCGACCGCTGCTGCGCGTTGCTCGGCCGTCCCCTCGCCGCCGAACTGGCCGCCTCCGGGGTCGAGGGCGCCTGGGAGGTCACACACCTCGGCGGACATCGATTCTCCCCGACGCTGCTCGTCCTGCCGTACGGATACGCGTACGGCCGCGTCCAGGCCCCGCACGTCAAGGAGGTCCTCCAGGGCGTGCGCGAAGGGCGTGTCGTCGTGGAGGGCTGTCGCGGCGGATCCGCCTGGGAGCGGCCCGGACAGGCCGCGGAACTGGCCGTCCGCTCGGCGGCGCGCGAGTACGCGGCGGACACGCTGAGCGTCATGCGGACGGACGGCTCGGCACCGCACTGGGAGGTGACCGTCGCTCACACGGACGGGCGCCGGTGGAGTGTCTCGGTGGTCCAGGGCGCCTCGCTGCCGCCTCGCCCGGAAAGCTGCGGATCGGCGTTGGGTTCGCCTGCGCGGATGGATGTGGTGGCGGTGCGCGAAGTGGTGTCCACGGCTCCGCCGCGCTGACCGCACGACATCATCCCGTCCATACGGACCGTGGCCCACCCTTCAAGCACCCCGTACACGCCCAGGCACGCCTGTACACACATTGATCAAGAGATCCGCGTAGCACCCCACTACGGCACAGGCACCTCATCCCCGTACCGTCATGGGTATGAGCCCCACTCCCCCTGGACGCCGCCTGCGCCTCGGTCTGCCGCGGCGGATGTTCTCGCAGGTGCTGCTGATGCAGGTGGCGATCGCCGCGGGAGTCGCGGTGCTCGCGACCGGGCTGTTCCTCGCCCCGCTCAGCGATCAGCTGGACGACCAGGCGATGCGCCGGGCGCTGGCGATCGCGCAGACCACCGCGGCCCAGCCGCAGATCGCCGAGGACCTGCAGGGCACCAGGCCGTCGGTCGACGGGCCGGTGCAGGTCGAGGCGGAGCGGATCCGGAAGGCCAGCGGGGCCGAGTACGTCGTGGTGATGGACATGCGAGGCGTTCGCTGGTCGCACACGGATCCGAAGGAGATCGGCCGGGTCGTCTCCACCGACCCCCGCCAGGCCCTGGCGGGCAAGGAGGTCATGGAGATCGACAGCGGCACCCTGGGCCGCTCGGCCCGCGGCAAGGTGCCACTGCGCGACACCGGCGGCAGGGTCGTCGGGGCGGTCTCGGTCGGCATCGAGTACGACAGTGTGCGCGCCCTGCTGTTCCACGCGATTCCAGGGCTGCTCGCGTACGCGGGCGGAGCCATGGCCGTCGGTGCCCTGGCCGCCTGGCTGATCTCCCGGCGGGTGCAGCGGCAGACCCGGGACCTGGCCTTCTCGGACATCGCGGCGTTGCTCGCGGAGCGCGAGGCCGTGCTGCACGGCATCCGCGAGGGTGTCGTCGCCCTGGACCGCGCGGGCCGCATCCGGCTCCTCAACGACGAGGCACAGCGCCTGCTGGGCATCGGCGAGGAGGCTGTCGGCCGTTCCCCGGACGAGGCGCTCGGTGCCGGACGTACGACCGATGTGCTGGCCGGACGCGTGACCGGAACCGACCTGCTCACCGTGCGCGGCCAGCGTGTCCTGGTCGCCAACCGCATGCCCACCGACGACGGCGGTGCCGTCGCCACCCTGCGCGACCGCACCGAGCTGGAGCAGCTCGGCCGCGAACTCGACTCCACACACGGTCTGCTCGACGCCCTGCGCGCCCAGGACCACGAGCACGCCAACCGCATGCACACGCTCCTGGGGCTGCTCGAACTGGAGATGTACGAGGACGCCGCGGAGTTCATCGGCGAGGTGGTGGGCGACCATCGGGCCACCGCGGAACAGGTCGCCGAGAAGATCCGCGATCCACTGCTCGCCGCACTGCTGGTCGGCAAGGCCACCGTGGCGGCGGAGCGCGGTGTCGCCCTGTGGGTCTCGGACCGGACCCTGCTCCCGGACCGGCTGATCGATCCCAGAGGGCTCGTCACGGTCGTCGGCAACCTGGTCGACAACGCGCTGGACGCCGTCGCCGGCACCGCGCACGCGCGCGTAGAGGTCGAACTGCGCGCGGAGGGCCGGACCGCGGTCCTCAGGGTGTGCGACACGGGACCCGGAATCCCGGTGGAACAGCGCGAGTTGGTCTTCACGGAGGGGTGGTCCACGAAGAAGCCCCCGGCGCACGGCAAGCGCGGAATCGGTCTCCCCCTGGTACGTCGGCTCGCGGAGCGGCAGGGTGGCAGCGCGCGCGTGGACGAGGCCGAGGGCGGGGGCGCGGAGTTCACGGTCGTACTGCCGGAGGCACTCGCGGAACCGGACCCGGCGGTGGAACCCCGGCACACCCACGGCCCGGAGACGGAACACGTGCGTATCCCGGACACGGAACCGACCCCGACCCCCGCCCCGGCCACCGGCGCGCGCCCCGCACAGGAGGAGTCGAGATGATCGAGGTCCTGGTCGTGGACGACGACATCCGGGTGGCGCGCGTCAACGCCGCCTATGTGGAGAAGGTGCCCGGTTTCCATGTCGCGGGAGCGGCGCACAGCGCGGCCGAGGCACTGCGGCAGTTGGAGGCGCTGCCGCATCTCGATCTCGTCCTCATGGACCACTACCTGCCCGACGGCACGGGCCTCTCGGTCGTCCAGGAGATGCGCCAGCGCGGCCACGAGACCGACGTGATCATGGTGACGGCGGCCCGGGACGTGTCGACCGTACAGGCGGCGATGCGGCAGGGAGCGCTGCAGTATCTGGTCAAGCCGTTCGCCTTCGCGGGGCTGCGCGCCAAGCTGGAGGCGTACGCGGAGCTGCGCCGCACCCTCGACGGCGGCGGCGAGGCCGAACAGGCCGAGGTGGACCGGATCTTCGGCGCCCTGTCCTCCGGGCCCGAGCCCGAACTGCCCAAGGGGCACTCCCCCACCACCTCGGAACTCGTGCGGCGGGCCCTGGTGAACGCCGAAGGCCCCCTCTCCGCCCAGGAGATCGCCGAGCGGACCGGGGTGAGCCGCCAGACCGCCCAGCGCTATCTGAAGCTGCTGGAGCGCACGGGACGGGCCAGGCTGACCCTCAAGTACGGTGACGCGGGCCGCCCGGAGCACCGTTACGTGTGGGCGACCCGCCCCTGAGAGTGGGCACGGCGGAGTTGTGAAGATCTTGCTCGCGCCCCGCTGTTCGATGGCGGGAGACATGGCACATGCCACAACATCGGACTTCGGCGCGCAAGCCGTTCTTCTGCTTGCGAAAATCTGTTCTGCTTGTTCCGCGCGCCAACGCAGCGGAGCCGCAACACGGGTTCACCGCACGGGCTTGCCGCTCGTCGGCCCTGAGGGAGAGGCCCGATGATTGACGTCCTGGTAGTGGACGACGACTTCCGTGTGGCAGAGATCAACGCCAGGTACGTGGGCAGGGTTCCCGGATTCAGGGTCGCCTCCCGCGCGCACAACGCAGCTCAGGCCCTGGCCGCCGTGCAGCAGGGCACCATCGACCTGGTCCTGCTCGACCACTACCTGCCCGACCAGACGGGAGTCGAACTCGTTCACCGTATGCGGGAACAGGGCCACTGCACCGACGTCATCATGATCACGGCGGCGAGCGACGTGGTGACCGTACAGGCCGCGATGCGCGTGGGCGCGCTGCACTACCTGGTCAAACCGTTCACCTTCGCCGCGCTGCGCACCCGTCTGGACTCCTACGCCGCCCTGCGCCGCACCGTCGACCACGTCGGGGACCGGAGCCACGCCGGGCAGGAGCAGGTCGACCGGATCTTCAGTGCTCTGCGCACGCCGCCCGCCCCCTCGTCCCCCGGGCTGCCGAGCGGCCACTCGGAACCGACCACAGACCTCATCTGCGGCGTGCTCCACCGCGCCGGCCACCCGCTCTCGGCTCACGAAGTGGCAGCCGAGACGGGCCTGAGCCGCTCCACGGCCCAGCGCTACCTCCGCCATCTGGAACAGGCGGGCCGCCTCCGCCTCTCCCTCAAGTACGGCGACACGGGCCGTCCCGAACACCGGTACGCATGGGTGGCCCCCTGAGTCACTGCCTTGCCCGTCAAGGTCGTACGACAGTGAAATCGCCGCCCGCTAGACGGCCCCCGCCCCCGTGAGCGACCGCACCTCGGTCTCCGCGTGCTTGGCCTCGTCCGGGTCCTCCGCCGAGGTGACCGTGCCGAGCCAGCCCGCGAGGAATCCCAGCGGGATCGAGACGATCCCGGGGTTCTGCAACGGGAAGTACTGGAAGTCCACTCCCGGGAACAGCGATTCGGGGCTGCCCGACACCACGGGCGACAGCAGTACGAGGACCACTGACGGAATCAGCCCCCCGTACACCGACCACACCGCGCCCCGGGTGGTGAAGCCGCCCCAGAACAGCGAGTAGAGCAGCACCGGCAGGTTCGCGGACGCCGCGACAGCGAAGGCGAGACCCACCAGGAAGGCGACATTGAGGTCACGGGCCAGCAGGCCGAGGGCGATCGCGACCACGCCGATGCCGACCGCGGCGGTGCGGGCCACGGCCACCTCGCTGCGCGGCTTGGCGCGCGGACGCCGCAGCGACGCGTACAGGTCGTGGGCCACGGACGCCGAGGACGCGAGGGTGATACCTGCGACCACCGCGAGAATCGTTGCGAACGCGATGGCGGCGACGATCGCGAACAGAACCGTTCCGCCTGTGGAGTCCGCTCCGCCGCCCAGATCGAGGGCGAGCAGCGGGACCGCCGTGTTCCCGGCCGCGTTCGACCCACGGACCGCCTGCGGTCCGACGATCGCCGCCGCGCCGAAGCCGAGGACGATCGTCATCAGGTAGAAGCCGCCGATGAGCCCGATCGACCAGACGACCGATCGGCGCGCGGCCCTGGCGGTGGGCACGGTGTAGAAGCGGGAGAGGATGTGCGGCAGTCCTGCCGTACCCAGTACGAGGGCGAGCCCCAGGCTCATGAAGTCGAAACGCGAGGTCCAGTCGCCGCCGTACCTCAGGCCGGGGGCGAGAAACGCGTCACCGTGACCACTGCGCCCGGCCGCCGTGCGCAACAGCTGGTCGAAGTCGCCGTGGAAACGCACCAGCACCAGCACGGTCAGCGTGATCGCCCCGCCCATCAGCAGGACCGCCTTGACGATCTGGATCCAGGTAGTGGCCCGCATCCCTCCCAACGACACATAGATCACCATGAGCGCGCCGACCGCGATCACCGTCCAGGACTGCGCCGCCTCGCTCGACCCGCCCAGCAGCAACGCGACCAGGCTGCCCGCGCCCACCATTTGCGCCACCAAATACAGAACGGACACGGTGACCGAGGAAGTTCCCGCGGCGATCCGTACCGGCCGCTCCCGCATCCGCGACGCGACGACATCGGCCAGCGTGAACCGCCCGCAGTTGCGCACCAGTTCGGCGACCAGGAACAGCACGACGAGCCAGGCCACCAGAAAGCCCACCGAATACAGCAGCCCGTCGTAGCCGAAGAGCGCGATGAGACCGGAGATGCCGAGGAAGGACGCGGCCGACATGTAGTCGCCCGCGATGGCAAAACCATTCTCCATCGGGGAGAAGAGCCGACCGCCCGCGTAGAACTCCTCCGCCGAGCCCTGCCGGTGCCGACTCACCCAGGTGGTGATGGCCAGCGTGACGGCCACGAACGCGCTGAACAGCACCAGCGCCAGCATCTGATGGTTGCCGGTCATGATCCACCGCCTCTGAGGCCACGCGTCAGTTCCTGGGTGTCCCAGCGCAGATCGAGCGCGGCCCGGTCCCTGCGCAGCCGTGCGTGCCGCGCGTACGCCCAGGTGAACAGGAACGTCGTGAGGAACTGTCCGAGTCCCGCCAGCATCGCCACGTTCACCGCGCCCATCACGGGCCGGGCCATGAATCCGGGCGCGGTGGTCGCGGTCACCACGTAGCCCACGTACCAGGAGAAGAAGATGGCGACGCCGGGGATCACGAACCTCCGGTACCGACTGCGCACCTCCTGGAAGGCAGCGCTGCGCTGCACCTCCAGATAGACGTCGGCCGCGCCACCACCCCGGCCCTCCTGCTCCCGGCGCGCGGGCGGGACGACGGGCGCGGGCGCACCCGTGCCGTCCAACTCGCCCCAGCCGGAGGCGAGCGCGTCGTACCAGGGGTCTTCGAACCGCGGGTCCTCACCCACCCCCGCGTGGGTCGGGGCGGTGTCACGGCCTTCGGAGGGCTCGGCCGAACTCTCAGGGCCGCCCCCGCGTCTGTTGGGGCGACCGGTGCTTGACTGCATGCCCAAGGATGGACAGAACGGGAAGATCCCCGACTCTTCTTCTCCGCAGTCTTCACCCCATTAGGTGACTCACCCCGTGGGGGGCCGTACCAATCCCCTCCCATAGGCGTAACGCACCGCCTGCGCACGGTCCTTGATTCCCGTCTTGGCGAAGAGGTTGTTGATGTGGGTCTTCACGGTCGCCGTGGAGACATGCAGTTGGTGCGCGATCTCCTGATTGCTGAGGCCGTCCGCGATCAGCACCAGCACCTCGGTCTCCCTCGTGGTGAGCCCGTCGGGCGGCTCGGCGGGTGCGGCAGGCTTCTTCTCCGGCTCTGTCAGCCGCTCCAGGAGCCGCCGCTGGATGCTCGGCGCCAGCCCCGCGTCCCCGGACAGCACGCTGTGCACCGCTCTGACAATCTCTTCGCCGTCCGCGTCCTTGGTGAGATAGCCGCGCGCGCCTGCCCGCAGCGCACGGAACAGTGACTCGTCGTCCGCGAAGGTCGTGAGCACCACGACCTGTGTCCCTGGGTACTCCGCCCTGATCCGCCGGGTCGCCTCGACACCGTCGCACCGCGGCATGCGCAGGTCCATCAACACCACGTCCGGCGCGAGTTCACCGGCGAGCCTCACGGCCTCGTCCCCGTCTCCGGCCGCTCCGACGACCTCGATCCCGGGCAACAGGCCGAGCAGCATCACGATGCCTTCCCGTACGACGGTCTGGTCGTCCGCGACCACGACCCGCGCGGGCCTCAGGCCGGCCTCCCGCGTCATGTCGGCACCCTCAGCGTCACCACGAACCCCTTCTCGCCCGGCCCGGCATCCAGCGAACCGCCCAGCAGCTCGGCACGTTCCCGCATGCCCAGCAGACCGTACCCGCCGCCCATGCCGGTGAGTTCGCCCGGCGAGCCGCCCGAGTCCCGTACGTCCAGCCTCACTTGATGCTCGCTGTAGTCCAGCCGCACCTGGACCTTGGCGCCCGGGGCGTGCTTGCGGACATTCGTCAGAGCCTCCTGGGCCACCCGGCGCACGGCCTGCGACGCCTCCGCCGGCAGTGGTCTGCGCTCACCCGTAATGGTGACGCCCACGTCGTCGGTCACGCCGACGAGTTCACTCAGGTAGTCCTCCAGCGGGGACATCTCGCCCCTCAAGGCGGACAGGGCCTGTCCCGTCTCGGCCAGACCGTCGCGGGCCATCCCCCGCGCCGCCACCACCCGTTCGAGGATCCGGTCCCGGTCGGCGCCCCGCTCGATCAGCAGTCGGGCCGCTTCCAGGTGAACCAACTGCGCCGAGAGACTGTGCGCCAGTACGTCGTGGATCTCCCGCGCTATCCGGGCGCGCTCCGCGAGCGCCGACGACTCCGCTTCGGCGGCCCGCGCGGCCCGCTCCTGGGCGAGGAGCCGCTGGGCGTTGCCTCGCGCTTCGGCGTCGAGCCGCAGGACGTATCCGGCGAGTGCGAGACCGATGCTGGTGACGGTCGTGGTGAGCAAGGGGTCGTCATTGACCACCGCGTACGAGCCGAGGGCCACGGTGCTCATGGGCAGAGCGGCTGACAGGGGCATTCTCTCCAGGGCCGTGATCGCGCACCCGCACCACAGGACGAGAGCCGGCACCCGGAAGCCCGCGGCCTGGCCAGCGACCGCGAGGCCTTGGAGCAGCAGGAGGAGGGCAAGGGAGGGCCACAGTCGGTGCTGGAACGTCGTCCGGTAGAGCGCCCAGGCGAGGAGCGCGGCGGCCAGGACTCCCCCGACCGCCAGGGCCGAGTCCCAGCCCCGGGGCGGATTGCTGCTGAGGGCTCCCCACAGCAGCATGCCGAGGACCAGCATCCGGGTGGCCCAGGCGAGCCGACGGCGGTTGCGTGAGATTCCCTCGCGGCCGAGCGCCTCCCGGAAGGGCCAGCGCAACCAGTCGTTCTTCGTCACACGTGCTCCTTCCGCAACCGCACGCCGTCACCGTAAGCCGTGGCCTGCGGGCGTGCCGAGGGCGTGGACGCCGGACGCAGCGGCTGCGGCTGCGGCTGCGGCTGCGGCTGCGGCTGCGGCTGCGGCTGCGGCTGCGGCTGCGGCTGCGGCTGCGGCTGCGGCTGCGAGCCTGTCAGGCGCAGGGACTGTGTCCGCCAGTGCAGGATTCCGGCGCGGAGCAGCAGGGTCGCCGCGAGGGCGAGGAGAAGGGCCGAGGTGTCCTGGTGGACGCCGAGTGCCGCGCCCAGGGCGAAGAGGCCGGCGCGGAGGCCGACCCCGATGATCCACACGGCGACGCTCGCCTTGGTGCTCCGGCTCCACACCACACCGTCCGCCTCCGCCCAGAGGCGTGTCGTCCAGGCCCAGCCGGCGCCGGTGACGAGGCCGATGAGCAGTTCGACCGCGAGCAGGGTGATCGACGCCGTGCGGTGGTGGATGTCGACAAGTCCGGGCTCGCGCAGCGCCACGACGGCCAGGATCACGGGCACGACCCACCAGCGCCGGTCCGCGTCCATCCGACGTGTGCGGAACTGTCGTACGACCACCAGGGTGACGACGGCGACGATCAGCGAGGCATCAACGAGCCCGGACATCAGGCCTCCGTGGGCGAGGGAGGAGCGGGTGTCGGCAGCGGGTGCTGTCGACGCCTTCGACACTACGGAAATCGGCAGGTCACAGGATCGGAGCAGGGGTGGAGCAAGGGTGGATCCACAACCGGTCGGGGGTCCACCCCAGGGTGGAGAGACGGTGCCGGGGCAGCACTCGGGAGTGCTGCCCCGGCACCGGAACAAGGACGGGTCACGCGTCGATTCGCGACCTGTCGAGCGTTGCCGCCGAGTTGGAGATGAATTCCTTGCGAGGAGCGACGTCGTTGCCCATCAGCAGGTCGAAGACCTGCTCGGCGGACTCCAGATCGGACACGTTGATCCGGCGGAGCGTGCGATGGCGCGGATCCATCGTGGTCTCGGCAAGCTGGTCGGCGTCCATCTCGCCAAGACCCTTGTAGCGCTGGATCGAGTCCTTGTGGCGGACACCCTTGCTCTGGAACTCCTGAAGCTTCTCGCGCAGCTCGCGGTCCGAGTAGGTGTAGACGTACTTGTCCTGTCCCTTCTTCGGCTGGATGAGCTCGATGCGGTGCAGCGGCGGCACCGCGGCGAACACCCGGCCCGCTTCGACCATGGGCCGCATGTAGCGGTGGAACAGGGTCAGGAGCAGGGTGCGGATGTGGGAGCCGTCGACGTCGGCGTCGGTCATCATGATGATCTTGCCGTAGCGTGCCGCGTCAATATCGAACGTACGGCCGGACCCGGCCCCTATGACCTGGATGATCGCCCCGCACTCGGCGTTCTTCAGCATGTCGGTCACGGACGACTTCTGGACGTTGAGGATCTTGCCGCGGATCGGCAGCAGTGCCTGGAACTCCGAGTTCCGGGCGAGCTTGGCCGTACCGAGCGCGGAGTCGCCCTCCACGATGAACAGTTCGCTGCGCTCGACATCGTCACTGCGGCAGTCTGCGAGCTTGGCGGGCAGCGAGGAGGACTCCAGGGCCGTCTTCCGGCGCTGCGCGTCCTTGTGCTGACGGGCCGCGATGCGCGTACGCGCCGCGGCCACAGCCTTCTCCATGACCACACGGGCCTGCGCGGCGGCATCCCGCTTGGTGGAGGTCAGGAAGTCCTTGAGCTCCTTGGACACCACGTTCGTGACGATGCGGCGGGCCGCCGAGGTACCGAGCACCTCCTTGGTCTGCCCCTCGAACTGCGGCTCGGCGAGACGCACGGTGACGACCGCGGTGAGGCCCTCCAGGGCGTCGTCCTTGACGATGTCGTCCTCGGCCACGCGCAGCAGCTTCTTGGTGCGCAGCACCTCGTTCATCGTCTTCGCGACGGCCTGTTCGAACCCCGCCATATGGGTGCCGCCCTTGGGCGTGGCGATGATGTTCACGAACGACTTGAGGTTCACGTCGTAACCCGTGCCCCAGCGCAGCGCCACATCGACACCCAGCTCGCGGGTGACCTCGGTGGGAGTCATCTGGCCGTGGTCGTCGAGGACCGGGACCGTCTCCTTGAAGGATCCCTGCCCGGAGAAGCGGAGGACGTCGCAGACCGGCTTGTCGGTGGCCAGGTACTCGCAGAACTCGCTGATACCTCCGTCGAAGCGGAAGGACTCCTCGCCCTTGCTGCCGCCTTCACCGAGCCCTACCTCGTCGCGGACGACGATGGTGAGGCCCGGCACCAGGAACGCGGTCTGCCGAGCACGCTGGTGGAGGTTCTCCAGTGAGAGCTTGGCGTCCTTGAGGAAGATCTGACGGTCGGCCCAGTACCGAACGCGCGTACCGGTGCGGGTCCTGGGGACCCGCTTGGTCTTGCGCAGGCCCCCTGTCTCGAACGTGGCGTCCGGGCCGACGTCGGAGAAGGAGCCGGGCACGCCCCGCCGGAAGCTGATCGCATGGGTGTTCCCCACGCGGTCGACCTCGACGTCCAGGCGCGCCGAGAGTGCGTTCACCACGGACGCGCCCACGCCGTGCAGACCACCGGAGGCGGCGTACGAGCCGCCGCCGAACTTGCCGCCGGCGTGCAGCTTGGTCATGACGACCTCGACACCGGAGAGGCCGGTTTTGGGCTCGACGTCCACGGGGATGCCGCGGCCGTTGTCCCGCACCTCGACGGAGCCGTCGTCGTGCAGGACGACGTCGATGTGGTCGCAGTAGCCCCCAAGGGCCTCGTCCACGGAGTTGTCGATGATCTCCCAGAGGCAGTGCATCAGGCCACGACTGTCGGTGGACCCGATGTACATGCCCGGGCGCTTTCGCACGGCCTCGAGGCCCTCAAGGACGAGCAGGTGCCGCGCGGTGTAGTTGGAACCGTCCCGGTCTGCTCCTGCCAGCAGCGCTGTGGACGGCACGGACGTATCGGCGGTCACGCGGTTCGCTCCTCGCTGAATTTCAGTTGGGGCCCTGATGGGTAAGGGCCTGGCTTCGGTCGCCGCTCAGAGGGTACCGAGGCCTGGTAGAGCCGATGTAACACCACCCTCGGCGAAACTCACACTAATCCAGAGTCGCATGCCTGTTCGATCCCTCGATGGAGTGAAGTACATATCACGTTCCCTTCCAGGCATGAACCATTTAGGCTCCGGGCACGTCCTCATGGACAACCGGCAATCCAGCCGGGAGGACCAACACCCCTACAGACGACCGACAGCGCGAACCCGTACAGACACAAAGACACGCAATACGGCACATTCGCCGCCAACCGGAAGCAGACAGCCACCTCGAAAAGATTTTTTCGAGGAAAGGCCACGAGCGGGAACGTTTTCGGCCTGGTTGGATGTTGACCCTGGTACGACAGCTCGTCGAGCTAGAGAAGAGGCGACGTGACTACTGTTCTGACCCCCGCGAGCCCGCTGACGGCCGCTGATCGCTGCGACCGCTGCGGCGCCCAGGCATACCTTCGCGTTGTCTTGGCGAGCGGCGGAGAACTGCTCTTCTGCGCCCACCACGGTCGCAAGTTCGAGCCGGAACTCAAGAAGATCGCCGCTGAGATACAGGACGAGACGGAGCGACTGACTACCGTTCCTGCCAGCTCCAACGAAGAAGAACGCTGATACTGCGCGTCGACGACGAGCCAGCCCCGACACAGGTCGGTTGATTCGGGCGGCCACTCCTGCAATCAGGAGTGGCCGCCCGCTTCACTCAAGCCGCCCAGGGGCCCTCGGGCGCCGGCTATGAGGGTGGACCTCGAAAACCCCCTCACGTCGCCGCACACACGCCCTCAGCCGCCGCTCCCGGCAGCGTCGGCGGTACCCCACCCCATCGTCCGTACGACGTCCGAGACTCTCGTGTAGACGCCCGGGCTACCGGGCCGTCCACAGCCGCTCCCCCAGGACACGAGCCCCACCAGCCGCCCATGGGCGACCAGCGGCCCTCCGCTGTCCCCCTGGCAGGCGTCAGGCCCCCCTGCGGCCTCGCCCGCACACAACATGCTGCCGGCGCGGTACTTCCCGTCGGCGCTGCCCGGATACGCCCGCTCGCAGAGCGCGTCGGACAGCACGTGCACCCGCGCGGCCCGCAGACTGCGCGCGTAGTCGCCGCCGCCCGTGATATCGCCCCAGCCGTAGACCGTGGCGCTCGTACCGGGCTGGTAGGCCGGGTCGCCGGCGGCCGCCATCCCGATGACCGAGACCTCCGGGAGTGCCTCGGTGAGGGTGAGCACGGCAAAGTCCCCGGCATTGCTGATCTTGTCGTAGCCCGGATTGACCCAGGCGTCGCGTACAGCGATCTCCTTGCCCTGGGCCGACGTCAGGTCCGTACGCCCGGTGATGATCTTGAGGTCCCGTGCACGGTTGGGCGGCGCCCCCAGGACGTCTTCGCCCATGCAGTGGGCCGCGGTCAGTACGGTGGTCCGGCCGACGGCCACGCCGCCGCAGAACTGCCCGGCGCGCGTACCCCCGAACCGGTCACGGCTGGACAGCGCCACCGTCCACGGGCTCTCGGACACGTCGACCGGGAATCCACCGACGACGATGCCGTCGGCAGCCACAGGGGCGGCTGACGCCAGCGGTATCACGGCCGCCGCGGCCGCCAGAACCAGCGACCGGGTCAGCGTCCGGGACAGGGCCCGGACAAAGGGATGGCGCATGCGCGCTCCTCACTCTGGGGTGATCACGAGAAACCCAGAGTGATCCAACGGGCACCGCCTCGCACGCTCGCGCCACGAAAGAGGGACGCCGCGGACTGGAGCACCCCCTCCACACGCGCCGGGCCGCGCTCCCCGCACGCCGGTGCGACGACCCACGCCCGTTCAGCACGAAGGCCCGGCTCCCCTGGGGGAGACCGGGCCTTCCGTGTCGTACGACCGCGACTCAGTCGAGGTAGTCGCGCAGCACCTGGGAACGCGACGGGTGGCGCAGCTTCGACATGGTCTTCGACTCGATCTGGCGGATGCGCTCGCGGGTGACGCCGTACACCTTGCCGATCTCGTCGAGGGTCTTCGGCTGACCGTCGGTGAGACCGAAGCGCATCGAGACGACGCCCGCCTCGCGCTCGGAGAGGGTGTCGAGGACGGAGTGCAGTTGCTCCTGAAGGAGCGTGAAGCTGACCGCGTCGGCCGGGACGACCGCCTCGGAGTCCTCGATGAGGTCACCGAACTCGCTGTCGCCGTCCTCACCCAGGGGGGTGTGGAGGGAGATCGGCTCGCGGCCGTACTTCTGGACCTCGATGACCTTCTCCGGGGTCATGTCGAGTTCCTTGGCCAGCTCCTCCGGGGTGGGCTCGCGACCCAGGTCCTGGAGCATCTGGCGCTGCACGCGCGCGAGCTTGTTGATGACCTCGACCATGTGCACCGGGATACGGATGGTGCGGGCTTGGTCTGCCATCGCGCGGGTGATCGCCTGACGGATCCACCAGGTGGCGTACGTGGAGAACTTGTAGCCCTTGGTGTAGTCGAACTTCTCGACCGCGCGGATCAGACCGAGGTTGCCCTCCTGGATGAGGTCCAGGAACAGCATGCCGCGGCCGGTGTAACGCTTGGCCAGGGAGACCACCAGGCGGAGGTTGGCCTCCAGGAGGTGGTTCTTGGCGCGGCGTCCGTCCTCGGCGATGATCTCCAGCTCGCGCTTGAGCTTCGGGGCCAGCTTGTCGGCGTTGGCCAGCTTGTCCTCGGCGAAGAGGCCCGCCTCGATGCGCTTGGCGAGCTCGACCTCCTGCTCGGCGTTGAGCAGCGGGACCTTGCCGATCTGCTTGAGGTAGTCCTTGACCGGGTCGGCGGTGGCACCGGCGACGGCGACCTGCTGGGCCGGCGCGTCGTCCTCGTCGTCGTCGGAGAGGACGAAGCCCTTGTTCTCGGCCCCTTCCTCTTCCTCTTCGCCGGGCTTGACGTCCTCGAGTGCCTCGTCCTCGACGGCCTCGGCGTCGTCCTTGCCGGCGGTCGTCTTCTTGGCCGCCGTCTTCTTGGCGACGGTCTTCTTCGCGACCGCCTTCTTGGCCGTCGTCGTCTTCTTGGCGGCGACCTTCTTCGCAGGCGCCTCGTCGTCGGCGGAGGGCTCGCCGGAGGGGGCCGCAGGGGTGGCGGTGGCGGTGGCCTTCTTCGTGGTCACCGTCTTCGCCGCGACCGTCTTGGTGGCGGTGCGCTTGGCCGGACTCTTCGCTGCGACGCTCTTTCGGGTGCGCTTGGGCTCCGTGGCACTGACCATCAGCGTCACACCCTCTTCCTCGAGGATCTGGTTGAGGCTGCGCAGTACGTTCTTCCACTGAGTGGCCGGAATCTGGTCAGCTTCGAAGGCCCGACGCACGTCGTCGCCGGCGATCTGCCCCTCAGCCTTTCCCCGCTCGATGAGCGCCATGACAGAGACGGACTCGGCGATCTCCGACGGGAGCGTACGGGATGTGCTGGCCGACACGAACAACCTCTCGAACGTTGGAAAACGGCTTCCGGCCCCGTCCACTACGGACAGGAGCCGACGACCGCCGACTGGGGATGGGCCGACGGCGCGGGCGGGGGCCGGGAAGATACACAGCGCCTTGAACGGCGTCCGTATTCCCTCCGCGGCTGTCACCTCTTAGGTCATCGCGCTGCTTCCGCAAGCGTTACGCCCAATCTGCGTGGCCCGAGTCACACCCCGTAAGTGCCCAGAAGCGGTCAAATGTGACTAGAGGTGGTCAGTCGTGCCGACGGCCAGGCCGTCCCGACGGCTCCGCGCCCTCATCGGCAAGGGTACTCGCAGCCCTGACAGGCGCTTCAGGACGGTCCGCCGCCTCTTCCTCGCACCACTCAACCACTCACCACTCGGTCGCCTCGTCTCACCGCCGGACCCCGCCGAGCCCTCTCGGGGTACGGCGGGGCCCGGCAGCGAGGGCTCGCGAGCCGAGCGATGTTTCCGGACGGCGAGGCGGCCTCCGCCCGCGCCGCCCTCGGCGCGCGGTCAGTGCTCGCGCGGGGCCGGGACCACGCGCTCCACCTCGGGGTGCACCATGAGGAGCTGCCGCATGGCCGCCTCCGCGCCCGCGCCGTCGCCGGCCCCGAGGGCCTCGACGATCCGGGCATGGTGCGCCAAGGACGCCTCGGTGGGCCGGTCACAACCGGTGATCGGTCCGCCGGACACCTGGAGGGCGGAGGACACGATCCCGGAGAGGTGCTCCAGCATGCGGTTGCCGGCGAGCTGGATGAGCAGCGAGTGGTACTCGGAGTCGGCGCGCGAGAACGTCAGCGCATCACCCTGGCTCATGGCGTGGCCCATGATCTCGACCATGTCGACGAGCCGCTGCTGGACCTCCTCGCGCCCGTGCCCGGCGGCGAGGCGAGCGGCGAGCGGCTCGATCGTCCAGCGCAGCTCGCTGAGCTCGCGGCGCTGGTTGTCGCGCTGTGGCCCAAAGGCACGCCACTCGATGATGTCAGGGTCGAGGAGGTTCCAGTCGCTGACGGGACGCACGCGCGTGCCCACGTTCGGCCGGGCGCTCACCAGGCCCTTGGCCTCCAGCACCCGGAGCGACTCACGGACTACGGTGCGGGACACCTCGAAACGCTGGCCGATCTCCTCGGGCACAAGGGGGCGGTCCGCGCCCAGGTCGCCGGAGACGATCATCTGGCCCAGCTGCTGGACGAGTTGACCGTGCAGCCCGCGACCGCGGCTGCCCGCGGTGCGGCGGCCGACACGGCCCAGCTCCGAGTCCGTGGCGTCCCAGGAGGGGACTCCCACCCGGTCGACACCGGGAGCCTCGGCATAGGGGTAGCGGTCAAATCCGCCCGGGCCGACGAGACCGGAGTCTGCGGAGCGGGCGGAGGTCATCATGGACTGCGCAAGGGTACTCACGGATCCTTTGTCGGCTCGGTCTACAACTCCCTTGAGGTCTTTGGTGAAAAGCACACGAAAGGGTGATCGCTCACCCCGTCGCAATTGACGCCTTATCGGAAAGAAACGGGCGTTCCCCGGGGAGTTGTGCGCAGGGCAGGACCGGAAGGGCGCGGACGATCGTCATCGGACCCTGCTTCGCAGGGTCGTGAGCAGATACGCACAGAGCAGACCAGCCAGCGACAACGTCAGCGCGCCTCCGACGGGTTGGGCGATCATCCGCGCTCCGGCGGCCAGATACCGCTCGCCCCCGAAGGGCCACTCCGCCAGGAGCAGTTCCCGCAGACGCAGGGAGAAGCCGGCCGCGCTCCGCACGGATGAACCCTCCAGGACCTTCTGTACGAGGGGCACCACGAGGACCGGTACGGCGACCACCGCCGCGAGCCCGGCGGTGGTGGACCGGAAGATGCCCGCGGCCAGCACCCCGGCCCACGCACAGCCGATCACGAGGCCGATCCAACTCGCTGTCAGCCCGAGCCAGTCCGCGGGAACTCGCGCCAGCTCCCGTCCGTAGACGAGGTAGAGCACTTCGGCGTCGCAGCCCACGGTGAGGAAGGCCAGCAGCAGCCCGGTGGCCGCGGCGACGAGGAGCTTGGCGAGGAGCAGTCCCAGTCGGCGGGGCACGGTGCCCCGGTCGACCGCCAGCGCGGGGTGGCGGAACTCGTCACCGAAGGCGATGGCGCCCAGCAGCCCGGCGCCGAGTGCCGCGGGCGGCAGCGGCAGCTCCTGAGGCCAGGCGGCCAGCAGGCGGTGCTGCGGAGTGTGGCCGACGCGGGCCAGGAGTACGGCGACGAGCGCGGACGAGACGAGTACGGCGGCCCCGGTCAGAAACCCGGTGCCGACACCGCCGGCCCGGCGCAGCTCGTAACGGAGGGGACGCAGCGGACTCGGAGCGGGGCGGACGGAGATGGGGGGTGGGAGCGGGGGCTGGCTGTCGGAGGTGAGGGCGTCGGAGGAGCGCGGGCGGGCATCGTGGGGGCGTGCGAGCGCGGATGTCACTGAGGCACGGTCGGCTGTCGGCTCGGAGACACGGGTGGCTGCCGGCAAGCGGCTGGGGGGTACGTTCGGCTCGGGGAGACGGGCTGCCGGGGTGGCTCCGGTTGACGCGGCAGTGGCTCTGCGGGGGCTTTGCCCGGCGGAGCCGTGCCATGCGGAAAGGCCCGGAGGCGTGGCAGAAACCTGAGGCAGGTCGGCGTCTGCCGGCGTGGCTCCGGCAGCCTTCTGTCCTGCTGCGCCGTCGATCTCTCCGGTCATACGGGTTGCTCTGACCTCACCGAGCTCAATTGTCCCGTCGGTCGTGCAGGCCTCACCGCGCGCCGACGGCCCGCCCTGGCGGGTCGAGCCGGCTCCGGGACCCATGTCACCGACCTCGTCGGCGAGTTGGTGTACGAGGATGCCGTGCCGGAACGCGGTCTCGCCGATGTCCGCGCAGGTACTGCCGTAAACCGAGAGCCGATTACCCGCCTCCGGGACGACCTCTACAGAGCGCTGCGCTGTCCGGGCCTCTTTGGTCAGCAGGGCCGCGAGACGGGTGGCCTGCGGGCTGCGCACGGCGACGCGGGGGCGCAGCCTGGTGCGGGAGAAGTCCGCGGCCTCCTGGTCGGCGACGAGTCGTCCCTGATCCAGGGTGATGATCCGGTCGGCGGTGCGGGCCGCCTCCTTGGGGTCGGTGGTGGTACACAGGACGGTGCCGCCCTGGGTCGCGTGTGCGCGCAGCATGCCGTGCAGCCAATGGCGTTCGCGGGCGGACAGACCGTCGGTGAGCGCGTCGAGCACGAGGGTGTGCGGGTCGGTCAGCAGGGCGCAGGCCAGGCCGAGACGACGGTCCATGCCGCGGGACAGTGTGCCCAGGCGTTCGTCGCGCAGGCTGACGAGGCCGACGACCTCGAGGACTTCGTCGGCACGGCGGACCGGGACACCTGCCGCCGCGCACAGCATGCGGAGTTGGCCCCGGACGGTGCGCGCGGGATGCCCCGGCACATCACCCAGAAGCACGCCGACCTCACGTGACGGATGGGCGATGCGGTGCAGTGGGCGGCCTCTGAAGTAGGTGGTCCCACGGCCCTGTTGGAGTTCGAGCATGAGCCTGAGCACCGTTGTCTTGCCGGCGCCCGGGGCACCGAGGAGCGTGGTGACGCGGCCCGCGCATGCCTCGAAGGAGACGTCGTCGACGGCGGGCGGGAGCTCCTTGCGGGGGTTGCTGGTCAGTCCGAAGGCCTGGATCACCCGTAGCAAGTTAGCGCGTTATGTCCGTTTTATCGGGTACGGCGGGGCCCATTGACGGCAGGCGTTGCCCAACCTGGTTCGGTGTCAGACCTCGGGGCGCAGCATCGGAGGGTTGAGCAGGGTGGCGCCGCCGGCTCGGAAGAGCTGGGCCGGACGACCGCCCTGCCGGGTGGTCGTACCTCCGGTGGGGACGAGGAAGCCCGGGGTGCCCGTGACCTTGCGGTGGAAGTTGCGCGGGTCGAGGGCGACGCCCCACACCGCCTCGTACACACGGCGCAACTCGCCGACGGTGAACTCGGTCGGGCAGAACGCCGTGGCCAGCGACGAGTACTCGATCTTGGAGCGGGCGCGCTCCACCCCGTCCGACAGGATCTGGGCGTGGTCGAAGGCGAGTGGTGCCGCCTGTTCGCCGTCTCGGCCGTAGCCACCCTGCTGCAGCAGTTCCTCGACGGGCGCCCAGCGGGCACTGTTGGCGTCACCGCCCGCCCTGGGAGCGGGCAGGTCGGGGGCGAGCGCGAGATGGGCGACACTCACCACCCGCATCCGGGGATCACGCTTGGGGTCACCGTATGTCGCGAGCTGTTCCAGGTGAGCGCCGTTGTCCTGAGCAGGGGCGTCCGGGTCGTGGGCGCGCAGGCCGGTCTCCTCGGCCAGTTCACGCGCTGCGGCCTGTGACAGATCCTCGTCGGCCCGTACGAAGCCGCCCGGGAGCGCCCAACGCCCCTGAAAGGGCGACTCACCCCTGCGTACCGCCAGCGCGCACAGGGCGTGACGACGCACGGTCAGCACGACCAGATCCACGGTGACGGCGAAGGGCGGGAAGGCTGACGGGTCGTAGGACATGCCGCGATCATAGTCGTCTGCCTGACGATAAACACTCTCTCCCAGGCCGCACACACGACTGGCCCACGGTGGTCGGGCACCGGTCTCACAGACCGCTTCAGGTCGTCCGTCCGAGACATGTCGTACGAGGTCACGCTCCCAGTTGGAGTCCCGCGGCAGCCTCCTCGACCATGGCGACGCCGAGACGGCCGACCCGTACGGAAAAGGGGGCGCCCGCGATCCGCAGCCCCGTCAGGCCGATCTCGCCGAGCGGCACGCTGCGTACCGGACGGAGCATGACCGTGCCCGCCGGGGCGTCCGGACGGATACCGGCAAGGGTCGCGAGGAGCAGCACCCCGGAGGCGGCAGCGGTGGCCGACGGCCGACAGGCCGCCGGGTGGGGCAACGGGGCTCCTCCTTCCGCACGCTGCTCCCCCGCGTACATCTCGGGCAGCCGGTACTCGAAGGCCTCGGCCGCCGCCAGGAGGCCGCGCAGCAGCGAACTCGCCTCCTTCTCGTACCCGGCGGTGGCAAGGCCCGCGACGGCCACCGCGGTCTCCTGGACCCGCACGGCGCCGCTCCGGTGGCCGAACGGGTTGTACCCCGCCTCCTTGACACCCAGGCCGCGCAATCCCCAGCCGGAGTCCATGGCCGGACCGCCGAACAGCCGGGCGAGTTGTCCGGTCTGCACCTTGTCGAGCAGGCCGGGGGCCGGCTCGCCCGCGCCCAGCAGGCCTGTGTCGAGAAGATGAGCGGCGATCGCACCGAAGTGCGGCACGTTGCGCCCGTCCGGCGTACGGGCGGCCGCCGGTCTGCCGCCGCCCCGGTCCTCGACCCAGAAGTCCTCCCTGAACGCGGTACGCAACTCCTGAGCCCACTGCCGCAGCCCGGCACCGCCCGGCCGGCCGTACGCGTCGAGGAGATCGGCGCCGAGGAGGGCGGCGCGGTGTGCGTGGGCCTGCGTCTCGCAGCGCAGCGGGCCGCCCGGTTGTGGATCGGGCAGGTAGGTTCCGTCGCCCACGGTCGCGCGCAGCCAGGTCAGACAGCGCTCAGCGGTCGGGAGCAGTTCCTCGGTCACCTGTTCCGGGAGCCCCCAGCGGCGGGCCTCGGCGAGGAGCACGGGGAAGAGCAGGGTGGCCTCCGTGCCCGTACAGCCCGGCGGCAGGTGGGGGCCCGCGTCCCGGAGCGGCCCGGGGAGCATGCCGGTTCTCGGACCCGGCCCCGGGAGCTGGGTGCGGGCGAGGGTTCGCAGCGTGCCCGCCGCGAGCACGGTTCCGAGGGGAAGCGTCATCCGGGCGGCGGCAAGAGCATCGGCCGGGGCCATGCCGCAGCGCCACGGCGCGCCTGCCGCGAGGTGGGTGTCGGAGGGATGCGCGGAGTCACGAAGGAGCAGGGCCTGGAGGTCTTCGATGCTCGTCCGCAGGAGTGCCTCCGCGCGTGGATCGTCACCGGCGGCCCGTGCTGGGGCGAGGGGGCTCGTAGGCACGTGACCGACGGCTCGGACCGGTCCCGCGCCGTCCTGCCGTATACGCAACTCCAGGGTCATGGAACCGCCCGGCGGAAGTTCGAGCTCCCAGCGCAGCAGGCCGGCGGAGGCCAGCGCGTCGGCGGGTGGCGGGTCTGCGGTGACGGCGGCGCTGCCGGTGGCGCAGGACCAGCGCAGGCCGGAGGCGTGAACGCTGGCGGGCAGTTCGGGACCCGCGGTGCCGGAGGCGATCATGCCCAGGTCCGCCAGGTCGGTACCGAGTGATACCTCGACCGGCAGACGAAGCGGGCGCGGCGCCGAGCTGTGCAGGGTGATCCGCTCCGTGCCGTCCGCGTGGCGGATGCGCTCGACGACGACGTCCGGGTCCGGCCCGCCGTCGGGAGAGACGCGCAACGTCCCCACGAAACGAGCACGGTCGGCGGCTGTCATCCGGGCCTGCACCGCTAGCGGTTCACGGCCGGCCACGCGGACCTGGCACCGGGCGAGAACGCGCCTGCCCCCGCGGTAGAAGCCCTCCAGTCCCCGGCCGGTGAGCTGCCCCTGGTCCGTGGAGATCGCGAGCCCGGGGAGGGCGACGCAGATCAGAGTGGTGTGGGTCGGGGGCAGCTGAGCGGGACGGCGGGCGGTGGAGGGTGGGCCAAGCGACGGCCGAGGAGAGGCAGGCGGCGCGAGCGATGGCGGCGTTCCCCTTGCCGGGGGCGCGGGAGGGCGCCCGGTGCCCGGAAAACGAGGCTCCGAGCCTCGAGGGTCCCCTGCGTTCCCGGGGACTCCGCCACCTCCCCGCAAGGGCGGTGTGGGTGTGCCTGCGGCACGACGGTCGTCGTCGGCGGCCGAGGGCGGGGTCGGCGGATACATGGGCGACTTCTTCTGCGCTCTGGGCGCCGAGGGCGCGCTCGGCGCCCGGTAGGGGGCTTCGGCAGGACAGGGGTGATGCGGCGGCTCGGCCTGTCCAAGGATTCCGCCACTCAGGTGAACGGACCAGGGCTTCCCCGAGTCACGCCTCCGGCGGGACAAGCCGACCGAATGGCGGTGAGGCGGAGCATACGTCCGGCTGGTGCCGGGACGACTGCACCGGCCGTCCGCTGTGGTCGGGAGCGTGAGGTGTCCGTGAGCTGTCCTGGCGCCGGTCGGTTGTACGTGGGACGCACTGCCGTTGCTCAATCGCCGGTCGCTAGTTCCGACGCTGCCGAACCGTCCGCCGACCGGCACGCGGTCGCCCGGACGCCGGTCAGTCGTCCCGGCACTGCCGAGGCGCTCCTCAGGCCCCCCACCGCCGCTCGGTCGTCGGTCGCCTCCCCCGCTGCCGTTCGGTCGCCCGTCGGCTGTCGCGCCCTCGCCGATCCGTCCGGCTGTCATGCGACCGCCACCGGGGTGCCCGTGAACTGCCCCACCCCAGTTCACGCTTCGCGCCCCTTCGTCCGGTGGCGGCGAGGCGCGGCCTCCCCGGTGCCCGGGCTGCGCCGGCGCACGACGGGCTTGTCCACGGGCTGTGGGCGGTTTCCACCCGTCCTCCTGGCGCGGGGGCGTGTGTCGCCGTCATCTGCCGGGCCTACCCGACGTCGACGCCTCGTGGCCGACTCCAGCGCCCGGGTGGCGCCGGTGATCGACGTCGAGCAGGACGGGGGACTCGCGACGTCGCCGAGGGAGGTCGTGCGTCCGGCGTCGTCGATCCAGCCGTCACTCTCGAACCCCTCCACGCAGTCGGCATCGCTCGCTCCCCCGAACCCCTCCGCCCCCTCGAACCTTTCCGTGGCCGCGAACCCCTCCGGATCCTCACCCCAGCCGATGCCCCCGTCCTCGTCGGCGTCGCCGGCCCCGATCCGCGCGGTGTCCGGCGTGGTTCCGGGCGGCCCGGCAGCCACGCGAGGCCGGTCGCCGCGCTCCGCGCGCAGACAGCGCCGGATCGACTCCGGGTCCAGGCCCTCGTTGCAGGCCTGGTGCAGCAGGCGGGCGAACAGGTAACCGGGGTCCGCGCCGAGTGCCATGGCCAGGGCTTCCCGGGCCTCGAGTTCATCGCCGGTCGACCAGGCGACCCAGCCGGCGAGCGTCAGAGGAGCTGCGGCGTGCTCGCGGTACGGCCCGACACAGCGGCGGGCGAGGGCCCGCCAGAGGCGCAGCGCCGGTGCCGCCTCGTCGCCCTCCATCCACTCCGCCGCGCGATCTCGGGTCGTACGATCCTGCAGGCCCAGAATCAGCGTGGCGGCCTCGTCGTGTGCGAGCAGTTCGTCGTCGTGAAGGTCTGCCAGAAGCGTGCCGGAGGTGGCGGGTGTGCCGGCGAATCGGCTCGTGACGCGGCGTGCCTGTCGCAGGGTCTCCTCGGCCACGTCCGCGCGGCTCGCGTCGTCGAGCATCCGCGGGACCAGGCGGGCATTCGCGGTGTCGAGCGCGTGTTCCTGGTCCAGCGCGGCAGCGGTCTCCCAGGCGTGGAACCTGGCCCGCAACTCACGCAGTGTGCCTCGCACTTGCAGACCGGCGTAGGTCGCGGCGGCAGCCAGCACCGAGGTGCCGGGCAGGCCCATGGGCACGCCGTCGTCCGGACAGCACTCGGGCGTCACGCAGCAGTAGGACCAGAAGCGGTTGTCGGCGATGCACAGGGCCTCGACCACGGGTACGTCGAGACGGCCGCATTCGGTGCGCAGCAACTGGGCGAGCGGGCGCAGACGTTCCTTCACCTGATGCCGTGCTTCGCCCTCCCTCGGTTCCTGGCAGAGGTACACCACCATGCTCTCGGGCCGTGCGCCTCTGCGCTCGCTTCCGGTCACCAGACCGTGTGTCAGCTGCTGCGCCACGGCAGGCCAGTCGTCCGGGTTCGCGGGAATTCCGAGCCGGGCGCGGCCTCCGAACCGGCCGCGCCCGTCCCGGTCGTGCAGCGCGACCAGGACGATGCTGTCCTCGGGGTGGTAGCCGAGCAAATACGGCAGGGCGTCGGCCAGTTCGGCCGGGGTACGCAGGGTGACCTGATGCGTTTCGCTGTGATTCGTCATGCGTTGACGATCTCGTGGTTTCCGGGATCCCGCTTGGGCCTGTGGATAACCTCAACCAGGGACACGTCAAGGGCAGAGCCGGACTCACACGCCACCCGGTACACCCGCGGAGCGGCGTGACACCGCCTCGAATCGGCACCCGCCGAGACTGCTCGCTTTCGCCACGGTGATCCTCGCCTTCGGACGCCGCTGTCCCGAGCGTTGAACGCCACAATGATGCCGGCCTTGTGGAGCATCGGTCTCGGGTCTCGACGCCTCGGCGAGCAACCAGATGCGCATCGCGCAACTCGCCGCCATCCGTCTCGGCGCGACCGTGCTGTTCCTGATCGCCCCGGACACACTGAGCGCTCCGCTTTTGTCCTCGCCCCCACGCTGGTCGGCGCGGTGGCCTGAGGCTTCGTCGGCGCCCACCTCGCCCGGCGTCTCCCCGCGCGGCTGCTGCGGGACGTCATTCCGACCACCGCCGCGATCATGGCCGCCATGCACTTCCTTCGTGGCTGGCCACGAAGGAAGCCTCATTCCTCAGCCCCCGCCGTCGGAGCTGAAACTGACCGACCTGACCGAACCGCCCACCTGCCGCCGTACCGGCGACATGCACGCGCACGTGCCGCCGTCCCGATGCTCTCCAGCCCCCTCAGCGAGGCTCCTTCACCCGGCCACGGCAAGGGTGAGTGGAAGGACCGCGGCGGCTCCGGTCCGGCGCAGGAGGCGTGCGCCCACGGCCAGGGTCCAGCCGGAGTCGGTGTAGTCGTCGACGAGCAGAACCGGGCCGGGAGTGGCGGCCAGGGCTGCGGCGAGTTCGTCGGGCACCGCGAACGAGGCGGCCAGGGCGCGCAGCCGCTGGGCGGAGTTGCTGCGGTGCGCCGCGTACTCGTCGGCCTGCTCGGTGTAGGCCAGGCTGCCCAGCAGGGGAAGCCTGCCGACCCGGGCCAGTCCCGCGGCCAGCGAGGCGACCAGCTGCGGGCGGGTGCGGGAGGGCATGGCGACGATCCCCACCGGCCGCGCCGCCGCGTCAGGACCGCCGCCGGCCCAGCCGCCCGGCGAGCGGGCCCAGTCGGTCACCACCGTCACGACGGCGGCCAGCACGTCGTCCGGGACCGTCCCGTCCACAGCCTGCGCCGACAGCAGCGGACGCAGGCGGTTGCCCCAGCCGATGTCCGACAGCCTGCCCAGCGCCCGTCCGGTGGCCGCCTGCTGGCCTACGGGGATACGGCCCTTGAGGTCGACCCCGACCGCCGGCATGCCCGAGGGCCACATCCGGCGCGGCTCGACCTCGACCCCGGGGCGGTCCAGTTCGCCCGCGGCGCCCGTCAGAGCGCCGGGCGACACGGAGGGATCGAGCCAGGGCCCGGCGCAGGAGTCGCAGCGGCCGCACGGGACCGCCTTCTCGTCGTCGAGCTGCCGCTGGAGGAACTCCATCCGGCACCCGGTGGTCGCCACGTAGTCCCTCATGGCCTGCTGCTCGGTGGCGCGCTGTTTGGCGACCCAGGCGTAGCGCTCGGTGTCGTACGCCCATGGCCGGCCCGTTGCCGCCCAGCCCCCCTTCACGCGCTTGACCGCCCCGTCCACGTCCAGGACCTTCAGCATCGTCTCCAGCCGGGAGCGCCGAAGATCCACCAACGGCTCCAGCGCCGGCAGCGACAGCGGACGTCCCGCATCCTCCAGAACGGCCAGCGTGCGTCGTACCTGTTCCTCGGGAGGGAAGCCCACCGAAGCGAAGTACGCCCAGATCGCCTCGTCCTCCCGCCCCGGCAGCAGCAGCACATCCGCATGATCCACACCGCGGCCGGCACGCCCCACCTGCTGGTAGTAGGCGATCGGGGACGAGGGCGACCCCAGGTGCACCACGAACCCCAGGTCCGGCTTGTCGAAGCCCATCCCCAGCGCCGAGGTCGCCACCAGCGCCTTCACCCGGTTCGCCAGCAGGTCCTCCTCCGCCTGCAGCCGGTCGGCGTTCTCCGTCTTCCCCGTGTACGAGGACACCGGATACCCGCGCTGCCGCAGGAACGCCGCGACCTCCTCCGCCGCCGCCACCGTCAGCGTGTAGATGATCCCCGAACCCGGCAGATCACCCAGCCGCTCCCCCAGCCACGCCAGCCGATGCGCCGCGTCCGGCAGCTCCAGCACGCCCAGCCGCAGGCTCTCCCGGTCCAGCGGCCCCCGCAGCACCAGAGCGTCCCCGCCCCCCGTGCCCAGTTGCTCGGCCACGTCCGCCGTCACCCGCGCGTTCGCGGTCGCCGTCGTGGCCAGCACCGGCACCCCCGCCGGCAACTCCGCGAGCATGGTGCGCAACCGGCGGTAGTCGGGGCGGAAATCGTGTCCCCAGTCGGAGATGCAGTGCGCCTCGTCGACCACCAGCAGGCCGGTGGTGGCCGCGAGCCTGGGCAACACCTGGTCACGGAAATCGACGGAGTTGAGGCGCTCCGGACTCACGAGGAGAACGTCGGTCTCGCCGCGCTCGACCTCCCCGTAGATGGTGTCCCACTCCTCCGGGTTGGCCGAGTTGATCGTGCGCGCCTGAATGCCGGCCCGTGCCGCCGACTCGACCTGGTTACGCATCAGCGCCAGCAGCGGCGAGATGATCACCGTAGGGCCGGAGCCACGCCTGCGCAGCAGAGCCGTGGCGACGAAGTACACCGCCGACTTGCCCCAGCCGGTGCGCTGTACCACCAGGGCACGCCGGCGCTCCTCCACCAGGGCCGCCACCGCCTGCCACTGATCCTCCCGCAACCGCGCCGAACCCCCAGGGGCACCGACCAGCTCGGCGAGGATGGCGTCGGCTTCGTCACGTAGCTCCTGGTTGCTCATGCCCCCATGCAACCCCACGCCACTGACAACGGCCCAATCCTCGGCCGTGACGACGTGCGTACGGCTCCCCCCAGCCGCTCGGACAGCGGGCCGGTCCTCCTTTCGGACGACTTCACGGTGACCGGGTGGACCCTGGCGGCGGCGACCCAGGGACGATGACGGACCGGTGCGCAGGGGGCATCGCCACTGGTCCTCGCCCTGCGTCGTCGATGACGAGAACGTGAACCAAACCGAACAAGCGGACTAACGGAACGTTCCCGGCCACCCCAGCCATCTACAAATGACACACCTGGCAGGGATATAATCCACAGATCACCAGAAGCCGGTCGGTGGCCCCATTTGCTCGTTGCCGCAACCCAGTTCGACAGCGAGAATTGGAGTCCGCTCCCCGCACGGCGTGTCCGTGGTCCGGCAGGGCTCCGCCGCGGTGTGCGCTCCCCCAAGTCCGATCTCCCGCCCGTAGTGTGGGCGCGTAGCCGAAGGGAGGACCGTGACCTTCGGATTCACTCCGTCCCCCGCGGCATCCATGTCGACGTCTGCCGACCTGTCCGCCGCTTCCACCAACTCAGCAGCCCGCATGCTCGAACCCGCGGAGTGGGCCGCAGCCGGGATTCCCCTGCTGCGCAATCCCCGCGAGGTCGTCAGCGGACTGCACGCGCGACACCTCCCCGGGCCCGCTACCGCGATCGTGGCAGTCCTCGATCCGGACGAGCGGCTGCGGGCGAGCGCCTCGTTCACCCGCCGCTCGGCTCCGGCCGACGGCTGGATGTTCCGCAACTCCCTGCTCGCGCAGCTGCGTCGGGTCATCCCCCACGACCTTCGTCGCCGTACTCCGGTGCGCACCGCCGTCCTGCTCTACTGCCGTGACGGCGACGCGCGCTGGACGGAGGAGGACGGTGCGTGGATGTGGGGTCTGCGTGACGCCTGCACCCTGCACGGTCTGCGCTGCGGCGCGTACATCACGCTGACCCGCGACGGCTGGCAGGTGCTCGGCGAAGGGCGCGGCGGGCGGCGCCCTAACGCGGACTCACCCCCGGAGCCCTTCGCCATGTCCGAGGCACCACCCCTGCTGCCGATGCCCCGCACCGGAGGCACCGCCTCGGACATCCTGCGCCGCGCGGCAGCCCGCTGACACAGACGCCCAGCGGCCGACGCACCTCAGCCGTACAGAGAACGGCCACCGCGGACAACGACGTCCGCCGGTAGGACGTACACCGGCGAGAAGCCCGTCCATGGGCAACACGAGTCGCCCGGACGGTATCCAGTACGCACAACGACGGGGGCACGCGCACGCGTACCCCCGTCGCCCATGACGATGCGCCCTCATGATTCCGTTTCCCGCCGCCCGGGCCAGGGCACGGCAGGCGACCGTACGGCGGCCGCCGACATCCCGGCGCGTCCGCGTCGGGGAACGTCGGATCGCCCGCCGTACGGTCGCCGATTCAGCGGCCCTGCGTCGGCCGGTCCGGTGTCGCCGGACCGGTCGACCCGGAACGGTTCACGAAGCTGCTCAGACCCCCGCGCCCAGCGCCGAGTTGATCTGCTCCGAGTCGCCGCAGCAGATCAGCAGGGCACCGGCCCGGCCGAGGGCCAGGGGAAGGGCCGCGGCGGTCGTCGTTTCGGCGCCGCCGTTGACGGCGACCACGACCACGGGACGGGAAGCGGCACGGCTCAGAGCGGCTGCGTCGGCGTAGAAGACGTCGTCGCCCGCGTCGTGCTGCGCCCAGTACGGGCCCTCACCGAAGGACAGCTCGTGCGCGGCCCACGGGTGCGGATCGCCGGTGGTGATCACCAGCACCTCGCCAGGGGCCCGACCCGACTCCAGGAGCAGGTCGACGGCTTCCTCGGCAGCGTCCAGCGCACCCTCGGCCGAGGCCGGGATCAGCTGGACCTTCGGGGCCGCCGGGGCCTCGGAGGCAGGCGCGGAAGGGGTGGAAGGGACAGGGGCGGCCGGAGCCGCGGACGGCCCGGGCTTGACCGCAGGAGCGGTCGAAGCCACGGCCGCCGGCGCGTCGTGCGGTGCACGCTGGGCCGGTGCGGTGGGCCGGAAGGGACCCGGACGGCCGGGACGCGGCGAAGCCGCGGGGCGCGGGCCGGGTACGGGACGGGGGGTCGGCGCGCTGTGGCCACTGGCCGGAGCGACACGGGGACCCTGGGCACTCTCGTGAATCTGAGGCTCCTCGGGAATGAGAGGCATGACTTGATATTTATCAAACGCCGGTGCGACTCGCGTCAGCGGGTGGCACATGAGTGCGAACGGAACTGTCAGAAGTCGAAGCCGAGCTGGCCCTCGATCTCCGGAGCGTTCCCGTTCGCCCAACTGCGGGCCTTCTTGAGGTGCCGCCACTGGGGCAGCGCATCAAGATACGCCCACGACAGCCGGTGGTAGGGAGTGGGACCCCGCTCCTCCAGCGCGGCCTTGTGCACGGGCGACGGATACCCTGCATTGGCCGCAAACCCGAAGTCTGCATGGTCGGTACCCAGTTCGGCCATCATTTTGTCGCGTTGAACCTTGGCGATCACGGACGCCGCCGCGACCGCCACGCACGACTGGTCACCCTTGATCACCGTACGGACCTGCCACGGCGACCCCAGGTAGTCGTGCTTCCCGTCGAGGATGACCGCGTCGGGGCGGACCGGCAAGGCCTCGAGAGCGCGCTCCGCGGCGAGCCGCAGTGCTGCCGTCATCCCAAGGTCGTCGATCTCCTCCGGCGAGGCGTGCCCCAACGCGTACGACGTGACCCATTCCCGCAGTACTTCCGCGAGTTGGGTACGCCGCTTGACCGCGATGAGCTTGGAGTCGGTGAGTCCCTCGGGGGGCTGCCGGAGACCGGTGACCGCCGCGCAGACGGTGACGGGGCCGGCCCACGCGCCCCGCCCTACCTCGTCGACGCCGGCGATGACCTTCGCTCCGGTCGTGGCGCGCAAAGAGCGCTCGACGGTGTGGGTGGGTGCTTCGTACGGCATGGCGGTCTCAGCCTACGCCGCCCGGAACCCCACACGACACCCCGGCTCCCCCAAGCCACTTGAGGCTCACCGCGGAGCACACCCGGGCGGCCTTCGGGGCGGACCTCAGACGCGGCCCGCCCGCAGCAGCGGAACCATCAACTGGTCGATCATCTCCTCGATGTCCCGCTCCTCCCATTCACTCCCGCACATCTTGGAGCGATACATCATCATCGCCGGAATGGCGTCGAGGACATAGCCGTTGGCAGCGTCGGGACGCGTCTCCCCCCGCCTGATTCCTCGGTCGAGGATCTCCCGGAGGAGCTCTACTGTCGGCTCGACGAGCCCTCCGAAGATCACGCTCTGGAAGCGCTCCGCCTGCGGGTTGTCGCATTCGTGAATCACCGAGCGCAGGGCGAATCCGGAGCGCGAGAACAGCGCCTCACGCACCTGCCGGCACAGTTCGAGAAGGTCGTCCCGGACGTTCCCGAGGTCGGGCGCCCGGTCGAAGCGCGGCAACCCGGCCTGGAGCGCGTCCGCGACGAGGTCCTCCTTGGAGGGCCAGCGGCGGTAGACCGCGGCCTTGCCGGTCTGAGCGCCGGCGGCGACACCCTCCATCGTGAGTCCGTTCCAGCCGACCGTACTGAGCTGCTCCAGCGCGGCATCGAGGATCGCGCGTTCGAGCACGGCGCCGCGCCGGCGGGGGGAGGCCGCCCGGGCGGGGGCAGCCGTCCAGCGCGAAGTAACCATCTGAGTGTCTCCAGCGGGCAGGAGGGAGCGGAGGGTGCAAGCATTTATGAGGATTGTCGGTATTGAGGTGATCGCCGACGAGGTGAATCGCCGAGATTACCCGGGCAACCGGTGAACGACACGGCGGCGACTTCAGTGAACGCTTGCGTTCACTGTCGGGGACTCACTACCGTTCGACGCGACAGTGAACGCAAGCGTTCACTAGTGCTCTTATGGGGGACCCATAGTGACTACCTCTTCGTTGATGAAAGACCAGAAACCAGGTGCGGCCCGCCGGGAGGGGCATCCCGGCATAGCGCTCACCGTCATCGCGGCCTGCCAGCTCATGGTGGTACTCGACGCGACGATTGTGAACATCGCGCTGCCGCACATTCAAGGCGCTCTCAAGTTCAGCACGACCGACCTCACCTGGGTGGTCAGCGCCTACACGCTCACCTTCGGCGGCCTGCTGCTCCTCGGCGGCAGGGCCGGTGACATCCTCGGCCGCCGCCGGGTCTTCATGACCGGCATCCTGGTGTTCATCGCCGCCTCCTTGCTGGGCGGACTCGCCCAGGAACCCTGGCAGTTGCTGGCCGCGCGGGCGCTGCAGGGCGTGGGCGGCGCGATCGCCTCGCCCACCTCGCTGGCGCTCATCACCACCACGTTCCCCGAAGGCCCCGAGCGCAACCGGGCGTTCGGGGTCTTCGCCGCCGTCTCGGCCGGCGGCGGCGCCGTCGGTCTGCTCGCCGGCGGCATGCTCACGGAGTGGCTCGACTGGCGCTGGGTGCTCTTCGTCAACGTACCGATCGGTCTGCTGATCGCCGTGCTCACGCCGATCTACATCGGCGAGTCCGAACGCCACCCGGGCCGCTTCGACATCCTGGGCGCGCTGACCTCGACGCTGGGCATGGCGTCCCTCGTCTACGGCTTCATCCGCGCGGCGGAGAAGGGCTGGCGGGACAGCCTGACCCTCGCGTCCTTCGCCACGGCGGTGGTCCTGCTGGTCGCCTTCGCCTTTGTGGAGATGCGCGCCAAGGAACCGATCACCCCGCTGAGGATGTTCGCCGACCGCAACCGCTCGGGCACGTACGTGATCATGCTGAGCCTGGCCGCCGCGATGTTCGGCATGTTCTTCTTCATCGTCCTCTTCGTGCAGAACGTCCTGCTGTACACGCCGATCGAGGCGGGCCTCGCCTTCCTGCCGGTGACCTTCGCGATCGCCACGGGCGCGGGCCTGTCGCAGCGGTTCCTGCCGGTCCTGGGGCCCAAACCGTTCATGGTGGCCGGCTCGGCACTGGCCACGCTCGGCCTCGCCTGGCAGGCCTTCATCACCCCTGACAGCTCGTACGTCGGCGGGGTGCTCGGCCCGATGCTGGTGTTCGGGTTCGGCATGGGCCTGAACTTCGTGACGCTGACCCTGACGGCGGTCTCCGGGGTCGCCGCGCACGAGGCGGGCGCCGCGTCCGGGCTGCTCAACGTCACGCAGCAGGTCGGCGGTTCGCTCGGCCTCTCCATCCTGACGACGGTGTTCGGCTCCTCGAGCCGTGACGAGGCGGCGAAACAGGTGCCCGAGTTCCTCGCCCAGGCCACGGCGGAGCAGAAGGCGGAGTTTACCAAGACCGGGCAACTCCCCGCCCCCTGGAGCCACGAGGTACTCGCCCACGGAATCTCCACGGCGTTCATCCCCGCCGCCGCGATGGCAGTTTTGGCCCTCGCCACCGCCTGGTTCGTCATCCGCGTCCGCAAGAGCGACCTGGAGGCCCTGGCAGGCACGGCGAGCACCACGGGCCCGGCCGGCGGCTGATCTCCCGGCAGCGGGCCCGCAGGGGCACTGCCGAAGGGGTCACGCCGGGCGCCGTACGTCGCCCGGGGCACCGGAGCGGCGTCCGGCGTCCGGTGATTGAGGAACCGCGCGAGGAGGGCGTCCGGCGCCCATCCCCCAGCAACCCGAGTCGACAGCGTTCAAGGCGCACCGCGCCGCACGGTGCGGTGCGCCGCACACGCTAGGACCGCGCGGGCGCCCACTCCGGCAACGCTTCCGTCCGCTCCAGCCACGCCGACGGCGGCACCCCCGCCTTGCCCGCGGCGAGTACGCCACCCACGATGGCGCAGTTGGTGTCCACGTCGCCGCCCACCTGGGCCGTCGCCCAGAACGCGTCCTCGTAGTCACCGAGGGCGCGCGCGGCGGACCAGAGCGCGAACGGCACAGTGTCGTGCGCCGACGTACGCCGGCCACAGCCCAGTACGGCCGCGACCGTGCCCGCGTCGGCGTAGTCGAGCATGTCCCGGGCACGCCGCAGCCCGGCGGAGACGGCGCTCCTCGGAACGAGCGCGATGACACCGTCGAGGAGCGCACCGGGGCTCGGCGGGCCGCCCGGGGCTCCCACCAGGGCTGCGGCCGCGGCGACGGCCATGGCGCCGACCACGGCCTCGCGGTGCTGGTGCGTGGGGTAGGCCGAGATCTCGGCCTGATGGGTGGCCTGCTCCGGATCGTCCACGTACCAGGCGCCCAGGGGAGCGATCCGCATGGCCGCGCCGTTGCCCCAGGACCCCTGGCCGTTGAACAGGGCGGACGCCAGCTCGCGCCAGTCGCCGCCCTCCCGGACCAGCCGCAGGAGCCGGTTCACCGCGGGACCGTACCCGCGGTCGAAGTCGTGGTGCCGCGCGAAGGAAAGGGCCAGTGCGTCCTGGTCGATGCGTTGGTGGGCGGCCAGCACGGCCACCACGGAGCACGCCATCTCCGTGTCGTCGGTCCACTGCCAGGGGCCGGGCGGCAGCTCGCGGAGCCCCAGCAGCGAATGGTTCACGGGCACGAAGAACTGCGACCCGAGCGCGTCCCCCACCGCAAGCCCGCGCAGGCTGGCCAGGGCGCGCTCCAGGCGCTCGTGAGGTGAGGCCTGAGCAGAGGATTGAGGAGAGGAATCAACGGTCATCGCCCTGCCACTCTATCCGGTGATTCCATACGATTCCGGATCACGCCAGCGCTCGAACGGCCGGTCAAGGGTGTACCTGCCGTCGCTTCCGAGAACGAGCATCCGCATCTCCGCGTTCCCCGGATTCGACAGCGACTCGAACTCCGCGACCGTCCAGTGGAACCAGCGCATGCAGAACAGCCGCATGGCCAGCCCGTGGGTCACCAGCAGCACGTTGGGCGGATGGTCGGGCGCCTCGAAGCTGCGGTAGAGGCTCTCCAGGAAGCCGCCGACCCTGTCGTACACGTCGGCGCCGGACTCCCCCTGGGCGAAGCGGTAGAAGAAGTGCCCGTACGCGTCCCGGTACGCCTTCTGCAGCTGTACGTCGTCCCGGTCCTGCCAGTTGCCCCAGTCCTGCTCGCGCAGCCGGGGCTCCTCGCGTACGCGCATGAGGTCGGAGTTCAGGCCGAACGCGCGCAGGGTCTCGTGCGTACGGCGATAGGGGGAGACATAGACGCTCACCTGCTCCTGCCCGAACACCTCGCGCAGCCGCTTGCCGGTCTCCTCCGCCTGTCGCCAGCCGCGTTCGGTGAGGGCGAGGGCATGATCCGGCTCGCGCTCATAGACGGTGTCATCGGCATTGCCCATTGACTCGCCGTGCCGGACAAGGACGATGCGCCGTGGTCTTACCATGCCAAAACCCTAGATCGGGTCGGCGCCGACCGGGCACTCACACGGCCTCTATACGGCGTATGTCACACATGTCGTGCGCCCTGGAGCACACGAGGCGGAACACAAGGTCCGGAACCCAGGGTCCGGACCTCAGACTATCCAGCTGGGTTCCAGTTCGACGATGTCTCCGGCGAGTGCCGCGACGTCCGCCTCCAGCTGGGCCCGCAGTGCCAGCCGCTCCACACGTTCGGCCCGGTACTTGCCGTGCTCGGCGGCCGAGCGCCACATCGACAGGATCAGGAACTCGTGCCCCGGCGCCTCGCCGAACAACCCCCGCAGCATGCCGGGCGAACCCGCCATCGCGGGGTTCCAGACCTTCTCCTGCATCAGCGCGAAGTGCTCGGCGCGCTCCTCGTGGACGCGGCAGTGCGCCACCCGTACCACGTCGGAGTCCGTGAAGCGCGGCTCGAAGCCGGTCTTCACGTCGAAACGGTGGTCGAACAGCTTGACCTGCTGATCCTTGAAGGTGCCCGACTGCGTGGTGGCGAGCCGGTCATGGGACCGGGCCATGAAGGAGTCGTAGAAGGCGCGGCTCTCCCAGAAGGCGAAGACGTGTGCCACGCCGGGACGCCCCCGGCTCCAGCCCCCGCCCTGCCCCCGGAATCCCGGCTCCCCCAGAAGTCCCGCCCACTTTCGCTGCCCGCGTTCGAAACCGCGGCGGTCCACCACGGTGCAGCGAATCCACTTGACCAGCACCGCGCCATCGTAAGGCCCCGCGGCGTGGCGCCGGTCACGCTCGGGCGCAGTACGACCGCGCGAGCGCCCCCGCGCGCGTGACACGATGGACAACCAGCTGTGATGTACGGGCAGTTGGAGCGACAGCACACGGCGAACGGGGAAGGAAAGTCTGGTGAAGGCCCTCAACAAGGGGATCCGCAAGGCCGAAGTCTCACTGAAGTGGGATCCGAGTCCAACGGGTCAGCCGCCAACCGATCTCGACATCGTTGCCGCCACCTACCCGGCGACCGATCCGTACGGCGATCCCGCCTATGTGGTGCACTTCGACAGCCGCTCTCCGGACGGCACGATCACCCTCAACCGGGACAGCAAGGACGGCAAGGGCTTCGGCTGGGACGAGGTCATGACGCTGGAGTTCGACCGGCTGGGCGCCCAGTACGCGCGCGTGGTGGTCGGCGTCATCATCCAGCAGCGCTCCACGCACCGGACGTTCGTCAGCGTCCGGGGGCCGGGCCTGCGCATTCGCGAGGGCTACACCGTCCTGGCCGAGGACGACTTCGGCGGTGTTCTGGGGTCTACGGCGGCCACGGTCGCGGAGTTCGTCCGCGACGAGGCCGGGTCGTGGGACTTCCACTCCGGCGTCCAGGGCTTCGAGGACGACCCCTCGACGTTCAGCAGGGAGATGGGCCGCACACGTCAGACCTGATCCCTCCCGAAGGGGAGGGCAGGTAGGGGGTGATGATCGTGAGGGTGGCGGCCAGGGCATCGAGCACGGCCTCCGTTTGAGGGACCGTGCTCGGCGGGCCGTCCCCTCCCGGTGTCAGCAGTCCGCGGTCCACCAGCAGGTAGAACACGCGCAGTGTGCGCATGGTGTTGGGGGCCCAGGGGGAACCGGGGGCTCCGGCTCTCCCATCCGGAACGCCGCCGAGACGGCGTCCAGCCGTCCCACCGACCAGTCGGCCCCGAGACCGGGCCGGCACAGGACCCGAGCCGGCCCACGGGCGTTCCGGTCGTCCTCCCGGGCGTCGAAGACATGCCCGGGGTCGTACACGGGCAGATCGGTCTCACCGGGACGCCACCCGGCGAACGCCTCCCACCACTCCTGCCGCCAGTCCCCCGCGTCGGCGATCCGGGCCACGACAAGGGACGCGAACGCGCGCGCCTGAGTGCCGGGATCGTCGAACAGCCCGGCCGTACGCTCCCCGAGCCACCGCCGTTCCGCCGCGTCGAGGCCGGGTATCCAGCGGACGGCCGTGCCATACGCGCGCTCGTCACGCACCACGGGATCCGGGGAACGGAGACCCGCGACCGGCGCGTCGAGAGCGGCGGCCCGGGCAGCCCCCGAGAGTTCACCGATGTCTCCGTCGTGCTGCCACGACGGGTCGTCCATGGACGGAGATTGCGCGACCACCGGCACGACGAAGGAGGGGCACCGGCACATGGCCGGCGCCCCTCCTCCCTCACTCGCTCAACGGTCAGAGACCGTCCGTCGAGGTCAGCTGCAACCGCTGGTCGACCCGCATCCCTCGCAGATGTAGCAGGACCCGGCCCGCTGCATCTTCGTACCGCAGGAGAAGCACAGCGGGGCGTCCGCCTGGATGCCCAACTGCATCTCCACCAGTTCGGCGCTGGTGTGGACCTGCGCCAGCGCGGGCTCCGGCGTCGGAGCGACGGCGATCTTCGGGGCCGCGACGGCCTTCAGTTCCTGCGTGCGGGGCGCCGACTGGGCGAGGCCCTCGAACTCGATGCCGACCTCTTCGTCGGTCGGCTCGTAGGACCCCGTCTCCAGGTGACGCTGGCGCTCGTCGGCGGAGTGGATGCCGAGGGCGGAACGCGTTTCGAAGGGGAGGAAGTCCAGTGCGAGGCGACGGAAGATGTAGTCGACGATCGACTGGGCCATGCGGACATCGGGGTCGTCCGTCATACCGGCCGGCTCGAAGCGCATGTTCGTGAACTTCGAGACGTACGTCTCCAGGGGCACGCCGTACTGCAGACCCACCGAGATGGCGATCGAGAAGGCGTCCATCATGCCCGCGAGGGTGGAACCCTGCTTGGACATCTTCAGGAAGACCTCGCCGAGACCGTCGTCCGGGTAGGAGTTGGCGGTCATGTAGCCCTCGGCGCCGCCGACCGTGAACGACGTGGTGATGCCGGGGCGGCCCTTGGGGAGGCGCTTGCGGACCGGGCGGTACTCGACGACCTTCTCGACGGCCTCACGGATCGTCGCCTCGGTCTTCGCGGTCACCGCGGTCTTCTCGTTCTCCTTCTTCTTGACGGAGAGCGGCTGGCCGACCTTGCAGTTGTCACGGTAGATCGCGAGCGCCTTGACGCCCATCTTCCAGGCCTCGAAGTAGATCTCCTCGACCTCCTCGACGGTCGCCGTCTCCGGCATGTTGACCGTCTTGGACAGGGCGCCGGAGATCCAGGGCTGGATCGCGGCCATCATGCGGACGTGGCCCATCGCGGAGATGGTCCGCTCGCCCATGGCGCAGTCGAACACCTCGTAGTGCTCGTGCTTGAGGCTCGGGGCGTCGATCACATGGCCGTGCTCGGCGATGTGGGCGACGATCGCCTCGATCTGCTCCTCCTGGTAGCCCAGGCGGCGCAGGGCCTGCGGGACGGTGCCGTTGACGATCTGCATCGAGCCGCCGCCGACGAGCTTCTTGAACTTGACCAGCGCGAGGTCGGGCTCAAGACCCGTGGTGTCGCAGGACATCGCGAGACCGATGGTGCCGGTCGGGGCGATGACGGACGCCTGCGCGTTGCGGAAGCCGTTCTTCTCGCCGATGCGGACGACGTCCTGCCAGGCCTCCGTGGCGGCGGCCCAGATCGGGGTGTCCAGGTCGTCGATACGGACGGCCTTGCCGTTCTCGTCGGCGTGCTGCTTCATGACCCGCAGGTGCGGCTGCTCGTTGCGGGCGTAGCCGTCGTACGGGCCGACGACCGCGGCGAGTTCGGCGGAGCGGCGGTACGACGTACCGGTCATCAGGGAGGTGATGGCACCGGCCAGGGCGCGGCCGCCCACGGAGTCGTACGCGTGACCGGTCGCCATCAGCAGGGCGCCGAGGTTGGCGTAGCCGATGCCGAGCTGGCGGAACGCGCGCGTGTTCTCGCCGATCTTCTCGGTCGGGAAGTCGGCGAAGCAGATGGAGATGTCCATCGCGGTGATGACGAGCTCGACGACCTTCGCGAAGCGGTCGATCTCGAAGGACTGGCGGCCCTTGCCGTCGTCCTTCAGGAACTTCATCAGGTTCAGCGAGGCGAGGTTGCAGGACGTGTTGTCCAGGTGCATGTACTCGCTGCACGGGTTCGAGCCGTTGATACGGCCGGACTCCGGGCACGTGTGCCACTGGTTGATCGTGTCGTCGTACTGGATGCCCGGGTCGGCGCAGGCCCAGGCCGCCTCGGCCAGCTTACGGAAGAGCGTCTTGGCGTCGACCTCCTCGATGACCTCGCCGGTCATCCGGGAGGTGAGCCCGAACTTGCCGCCGGTCTCGACCGCCTTCATGAACGTGTCGTTCACGCGGACCGAGTTGTTGGCGTTCTGGTACTGGACGGACGTGATGTCGTCGCCGCCCAGGTCCATGTCGAAGCCCGCGTCGCGCAGGGCGCGGATCTTCTCCTCTTCCTTCACCTTGGTCTCGATGAAGTTCTCGATGTCGGGGTGGTCGACGTCGAGGATGACCATCTTGGCCGCGCGGCGGGTGGCGCCGCCCGACTTGATGGTTCCCGCCGACGCGTCCGCGCCGCGCATGAAGGAGACCGGACCCGAGGCGTTGCCGCCGGAGGAGAGCAGTTCCTTGGAGGAGCGGATCCGGGAGAGGTTCAGGCCTGCGCCCGAGCCGCCCTTGAAGATCATGCCCTCTTCCTTGTACCAGTCGAGGATCGACTCCATGGAGTCGTCGACGGACAGGATGAAGCAGGCCGAGACCTGCTGGGGCTGCGGGGTCCCGACGTTGAACCAGACGGGGCTGTTGAAGCTGAAGATCTGGTGCAGGAGGGCGTACGCCAGCTCGTGCTCGAAGATCTCGGCGTCGGCCGGGGAGGCGAAGTACTTGTAGTCCTCGCCGGCCTTCGTGTACGTCTTCACGATGCGGTCGATGAGCTGCCTGAGGCTCACCTCGCGCTGCGGCGTGCCGACAGCGCCGCGGAAGTACTTGCTGGTGACGATGTTGACCGCGTTCACCGACCAGAAGTCGGGGAACTCGACGCCACGCTGCTCGAAGTTGATCGAGCCGTCGCGCCAGTTGGTCATGACGACGTCACGGCTCGCCCACTCGACCTCGTCGTACGGGTGCACGCCGGGGGTGGTGTGGATCCGCTCGATGCGCAGTCCCCTGACCGCCTTCGTCCCCTTGGCGCGGGAACTCCGTGCCGGACCGCTCGCCGTCTCTGTCATGCCGCCTCCCAGTATCGGGCAAAACGCCCAGAAGTGTCACGTTGTTCCCATGACACGATGTGATTTCTTGCGCTGCGGGCAGCCTCTTGATGCCGTCCGCAGCAGGTCTTTGGATCGCCGCCGGCCGGGGCCGGGTCCGAACGCGCGGTCCGGGTCCGGCCCGCCGGTCAGTCGGCGGCGTTGGCGGGCACGGGGACCTGAGCAGTCCCCTCGGACCCGCGATCATGCTGCCGGCGCCCCACGTCCGGGTCTTCGTCGTCCACGGCGGGGCCGCGCGGCGCTTCCCTGAGCTCCGCGATGGCAGCCTCGAAGTCGTCCAGCGAGTCGAACGCCCGGTAGACGGACGCGAATCGCAGGTAGGCGACGAGGTCGAGTTCCTGCAAGGGACCGAGTATGGCCAGCCCCACGTCGTGGGTGGTCAGCTCGGCGCTTCCGGTGGCGCGCACCGCTTCCTCGACCCGCTGGCCGAGTTGGGCGAGAGCGTCCTCGGTGACAGGCCGCCCCTGACATGCCTTGCGCACGCCGTTGATGACCTTCGTACGACTGAACGGTTCGGTGACTCCGGACCGCTTGACCACCATGAGCGAGCACGTCTCGACGGTCGTGAACCGGCGGGAGCAGTCAGGACACTGGCGGCGCCTGCGGATCGACGTGCCGTCGTCGGTCGTACGACTGTCGACCACGCGGCTGTCGGGGTGCCTGCAGAAGGGGCAGTGCATGTTCTCCAACCCTCCCTCACAGCAGACTCAATAGCCTCGCAAGGGCCCTTGAACCCCTCGAAGCAGCCCCCAGCATAGGTGATGCCCGAGGGACCGAAGACCCGGGGGACCACAACTTCTGGGCTACAGCCGCAATCCAACCACTAGATGTGGGGATTGGCCCGTACATCCATCGCCTAGCGCGTGTCGCACCAGTATTGGCATGTGCCGTAGGGCCATACCGCCACGGGAGACCGGATCCGGCCCGGCCGTATCGCTCGGAACCGTGCGGAGATACGGTGAGGAACGCGCACCGCGAAGGTCGATTCCCGGCTCGCGGGGTTCCGGGTGGCAGACTTCGGACACCGGCCCACGAGGTCGCCGCCCCGGCGGTGAAGGGTACAACAAAGAGCCCTTTTGTCCGCCCGGCACGGCGGGAGTCATACACCCAGACATCTGATCGTGGCAGGCCATCGGCAATTTTTCACTCGAACGTGTGTTTGGCGCAACCTTTCGAAAGCAACTACCGTTGCACTGCACGGGAGACCATCGAGAGGGGCCGACGTGACCACCACCGCAGACAGTGCCACCATCACTGCCCAGGACCGCTCCCAGAGCCGACTCGAGCCGGTGCATGCGATGAACGAAGCCACGAATCCTGAGGGACCCAAGCGGTCCCTACCTGGACGACCTCCAGGAATCCGAGCGGACAGCTCGGGACTCACCGACCGGCAACGGCGCGTGATCGAGGTCATCAGGGACTCCGTGCAACGACGCGGTTACCCGCCGTCGATGCGCGAGATCGGGCAGGCAGTCGGCCTCTCGAGTACTTCATCGGTCGCACATCAGCTCATGGCTCTGGAGCGCAAGGGATTCCTGCGCCGCGATCCGCATCGCCCGCGCGCCTATGAAGTACGCGGTTCCGACCAAGGGGCTTCCGTGCAGCCCACGGACACCGCGGGCAAGCCCGCCGCGTCGTACGTCCCCCTTGTGGGCCGTATCGCCGCCGGCGGACCCATCCTCGCCGAGGAATCGGTCGAGGACGTGTTCCCCCTCCCCCGCCAACTGGTGGGTGACGGAGAGCTCTTCGTCCTGAAGGTCGTCGGTGACTCGATGACCGAGGCCGCGATCGTCGACGGCGACTGGGTCACGGTGCGCCGCCAGCCGGTCGCCGAGAACGGCGACATCGTGGCCGCGATGCTGGACGGCGAAGCCACCGTCAAGCGCTTCAAGCGCGAGGACGGCCACGTCTGGCTCCTCCCGCACAACTCCGCGTACCAGCCGATCCCCGGTGACGAGGCGACGATCCTCGGCAAGGTGGTGGCGGTTCTCCGCCGCGTGTGAGAGCTGCGGGAGGCGGGGCCTTACGGCCCCGTCCCCTGACCGGGCCCCGGAACCCCTGCGCCGGTTCCGGGGCCCTGCGTTGTCCCGTGTACAGGTGCGCCGACGTGCCGGCCACCGACTTCGGTCGGTGGCCGGCACGTCGGTGTCTACGCCTCTTCCGCCTGCTCGGCCTCCTCGACCGCCGGAGCTTCCTCCGTCTGCTTTGCCGTCGCGTCGATCGCGGCCAGCGAGCGCCGGACCACGTTGGGGTCCGTGGTGTACCAGAAGTCCGGCAGGGACGCCTTCAGATAGCTCCCGTAGCGAGCGGTGGCGAGCCGCTGGTCCAGGATGGCGACCACGCCGCGGTCGCCCGTCGCCCGTACGAGGCGGCCGGCGCCCTGGGCCATGAGAAGCGCCGCATGGGTGGCGGCGACGGCCATGAAGCCGTTGCCCCCGGCATCCTCGACGGCCTTCTGGCGGGCGCTCATCAGCGGGTCGTCCGGGCGCGGGAACGGGATCTTGTCCATGACGACCAGCTGACAGCTGGCGCCCGGGACGTCGACGCCCTGCCAGAGCGACAACGTGCCGAACAGACAGGTCTGCGGGTCGGCCGCGAAGTTCTTGATCAGCTCGCCGAGCGTCTCCTCGCCCTGAAGGAGGATCGGGAACTCGGGGATGCGGGACCGTAGTTCCTCCGCGGCGAGCTGGGCCGCCCGCATCGAGGAGAACAGGCCGAGGGTGCGGCCCCCCGCCGCCTGGATCAGCTCCGTGAGTTCGTCGAGCATGTCGCCGCGGTCGCCGTCACGCGCGGGGCGCGCAAGGTGCTTTGCGACGTACAGGATGCCCTGCTTCGGGTAGTCGAAGGGTGAGCCGACGTCGACGCCCTTCCACTGCGGGAGGTCGTCGCCCGCCGTACCCTCCGGGGCCAGGCCCAGGGAGGCCCCGACACCGTTGAAGTCGCCGCCCAGTTTGAGCGTCGCCGAGGTCAGGACCACGGAACGGTCCGTGAAGAGCTTCTCCCTGAGGAGGCCCGACACCGACATCGGGGCGACGCGCAGGGAGGCTCCGAAGCGGTCGTGCCGCTCGTACCAGACGACGTCCCACTCGGAGCCGTTCGCGATCCGCTCCGCGACGTCGTGCACGGACTCCACCGAGGCCAGGGCCTGCTTGCGAACCGCGTCCTCGTCCTGGACGGACTTGTCGCGGGTCGCGCCGATCCCGGAGATCACCTGTCGGGCGGCGTCCCTCAGCGCCATCAGCGCGTACCCGAGGTCTTCCGGAACCTCTTCCAGGCGGCCCGGCAGGGCCAGTTCCATCACCCGCTCGAAGCCCTCGGCCGCGGTCTGGAGCTGGTCGGCGGCCTTCTCGTTCACCAGCTTCGCCGCACGGCGCACGGCACGGTTGACCTGGCCGGGAGTGAGCTCACCTGTGGCCACTCCGGTGACCCGCGAGACCAGTTCGTGCGCCTCGTCGACGATCAGGACCTCGTGCTGCGGGAGGACGGGCGCGCCCTCGATGGCGTCGATCGCGAGCAGCGCGTGGTTCGTGACGATGACCTCGGCGAGTTTGGCGCGCTCGCGGGCCATCTCGGCGAAGCACTCGGCTCCGTACGCGCACTTCGTGGCGCCCAGGCACTCGCGGGAGGAGACGGAGACCTGCGCCCAGGCCCGGTCGGAGACACCGGGGGTGAGGCCGTCGCGGTCGCCGGTCTCGGTCCCGTCCGACCATTCGCGCAGGCGGAGCAGGTCCTGGCCCAGCTTGCTGGTGGGCGCAGCCGACTCGAACTGGTCGAAGAGGCCATCGTCCTCGTCCTGCGGCACGCCCTCGTGGAGGCGGTGCAGGCACAGGTAGTTCGATCTGCCCTTGAGCATCGCGAACTCGGGGCGGCGGCGCAGCACCGGGTGCAGTGCGTCGACCGTACGCGGCAGGTCGCGTTCCACGAGCTGGCGCTGGAGCGCGAGGGTCGCGGTCGCGACCACGACCCGCTCCCCGTGCGCGAGCGCGGGTACGAGGTAGCCGAGCGACTTTCCGGTGCCGGTGCCTGCCTGGACCAGCAGATGGGAACCGTCGTCGATCGCCGCCGCGACGGCTTCGGCCATGGTCACCTGGCCGGGGCGCTCCGTACCGCCGACGGCGGTGACGGCAGCATGCAGGAGTTCGGGGAGTGAGGGCTTCGTCATAGCGCGACCACCCTACGGGGCGGCACTGACAATCGGGTGATCAAGGCAGGAGCGCACGGTGGGACCAGGAGTGGCGCAGGGGGTCTACAGCGCATCGCGCAGGCCCCGGTCCCGGATCATGAGTGCGGCCCGCTTGGCGGGCAGGTCGACCTCGGCACCGAACCGGAAGCCGGCGCTCAGGAAGGCCGACACGGAGGGTGTGTTGCGCAGGTCGGGTTCCGCGACGACGCGCGCACAGCGGGGACGGTGGTCGAGCACGAGGTCGGCGACCGCTCTGAGCAGGATGCTGCCCAGTCCGCGCCCGCGATCGGCGACACCGCCGAGCAGGAGGTGCAGTCCGGTGTCGTGAGGAAGGGCGGGATAGTGCCGGGCCAGTGGGTCGAGGTCGGCGCGGTAGATCTCCCAGTAGCTCATCGGGGTGCCCTCCAGCACGCCGAGACAGGGGACGCTGCGTCCGTCTCCGTCGAGCTGGGACCGCAGATGCGCTTCGGTCACGCACTCGGTTCCGGCGAGCTCCCAGAAGGTGGCGACGGTGGGGTCGTTCATCCAGCGCCCGATGAGAGGCACATCGCGCTCGATCTGTACGGGGAGGAGGTGGAACGAGCCTGCGGGCGTGAGGCTCGGCCCCCAGTCCCCGATGCTGTCGAGGAGATCGCCGTCGGGCGCCGGGGGGACGGTGTCCGCTGCCTTGCCCTGGTCGGCGTACTTCGCGAGGAACTCGTCGGGCAGACGCAGCTCCAGCGTGTCCTCGCTGTCGCCGCCGGTGCGGAAGCCGACGTCGCTCTCGGGGGTCGAGGCGGTTCGGATGTCGCTACGGGCGTCGGTGCGCGCGTCGATGGGAGGCACGGGACGCTCCTCTCAGGAGATGGGGTGTGTGGTGGTGTTCCTCGGGGGTGAAAGGGAGTTGGGGGCGTCAGGGGGAGGTCAGTGACGTCAGGAACGCAGGGGGTTGGCGATGCTGACGTAGACGGACTGGGTGTCGACCGGGCCGACGAGCTCGTCGAGGCCGTGCAGCCGGGTGAGCAGGTTGGCCTTGCAGCGCAGGACGGGCGAGTCCAGCAGACGGCCGGGCAGGGACGTACGCAGTCGGGTGGGGCCGGTGGCGATGGCTCCGAGAAAGCGACGGAAGGCGGCCAGCAGGAGTTGTTCGTCGGCGAGGCGCTGGGAGCCGAACGCGCCGATGAGGCCGAGGACGTTGTTGATGCCGAGGTAGTAGGCGAATCGTTCGTCGGTGACCTCGTCGGAGACGAACGTGTCGCTCTGCTCTCCGATGCCCGGCAGCCGGGCATCGAGTTCGGCACGCCGGGACTCGCGGAAGTAGTACCCCTGGTTGTCGCGATATCGGCCTCCCCGGGGCCAGCCGTCGGCGTCCAGCAGGACCAGGGTGTTCTGCTGGTGGGCCTCCAGGGCGATGCCCGCCTCGCTGTCCAGCCAGAGCACGGGGCGTACGACCTGCTCCAGGTAGCGCAGGAACCACTCGGCGGCGACGGCGGCGCGGGGGCGGCCGGTTCGTCCGGCGAGCCGTGTGACGACCTCGGCGAGTCGGGACCGCAGGATCGGGCCCTCCCGTTCCGGGTCGGCCGTACTGCCCAGGTGGGCGTGGGGGCGGGGCGAGACGAGTCCCGCGATGCAGGACACGTCGTCCGCCGGGTGGAACGGGTTGTGCCGGATCATCACGTCGAGGCCGGGGACGGGGCGGCCGTCCGGGTCGTCGACGGCGAGCCAGGCCGGGTCGCGGACGATGTCGAAGCCCGGGTGCGCGGCCTGCCACCGCTTGGCCAGTCCGCAGCGCAGCAGTCGGTGCACCTCGACGCCCCGGTGGAGTTCCTTGCGGAGGTTCTCGCGCCGGGAGTTGGTGATGCGCAGTCCCAGCGAGAGTTTCAGCATCGCGGGGGCGCCCGAGCGGTGGACGGTGCGTACGGAGGAGGTGGGGTGCCAGGGGGAGCCGTGGGTGCAGAGGTCGCGGAGCAGTCCGGCCTCGAACAGGGCCGCGATCTCCGGGCGGTGGCGGGTCTCACGGATCTGCCAGGGGTGCAGCGGGAGGGCCGCGTAGCCGTCGGGCAGCGGCAGTTCGGCGCCGATGAGCTGCTCGGTGAGCTGCTCGGCGCGGACAGGGCGGCCACGCTCGGTCCAGGCCGAGTCCGTGGCGAGCACGGAGGGGGCCACCGCCAGCCAGTGGAGGGGGAAGGAGCCGCGCAACTCCGGTGAGTAGAGGCGGGCTTCGGCCTCGGCGAGCCCTTCGCGGCTCTTCGGGGTCGGATGCAGCGGGTGGCCGAGCAGCAACGACTGCTCGGCGGCGAGGAAGAGGTCCGGCCCGTCGACCGGCTGCGCACGACGGTCACTGATGAAGGCGGCGGTCCGGCGGACGGAGTCGGCGACACGTGCGACCAGGTCGACCGCGTCGGGGGGCAGGACCGAGGACACCGGCCGGGTCGGGGCATCGACCGCCGCTGACGTGCCGCGCACGTCCGCCGGGCGCGTCTCGGTCACCGGGCCGGCTCCGGCCGCGTTCGGGCCGTCGTACGCCTCCCTCGCGAGCAGGGTCGCGACGGTGACCGCGTCGGCTGCCGGGGCTCCCGCGGGCGCGTCGGCCAGGTGGGGGAGGCCGAAGCGGTGCCAGCCGGTCGGGGACCAGTAGTGGACCGGGGCCAGCAGGGCGGTGCCGCTGGTCGGGAGGGAGATCCGGAGGGTGCCGTCATCGGGGGCGGTGAGGTTGTTCTCCCGTACCCAGCAGCGCAGCAGGTTCTCGGTGGCGGCGGCCTGCGCCGCGGTGTGGGGGTCGAGGTGTTCCAGGAGGTCGGCCGTGGCACCGCGCGCCCACCCGGCGCCGCCGGCCGCTCCCTTCTGGCGGGGCACCGTGTCTCTCCCGGTCCGGGAGCCGCGCGCGGGGGTGGGGTGGGAACGGCCTTCGGGTACGGGGGTGCTGTTCAAGACCAATCCTCGTGACGTTGTTCGAGTGCGCGTAAGGAGGGGAGGCGAACCGGGTCGCTACGGGCCTGCGTCGGACCTGGCTACCCCGCTCGCTCGGCGTGGGTGGCGTGCGGGCGGCCGGAGCCGGTGTGGCCGCGTGCCACCGCCGCCACCGCGTCGGCCAGCCGGTCGAGTACCGCGGCGGCCTGTTCGTCGCTGATGGTCAGCGGCGGCAGCAGGCGGACGACGCTCGCCCGGCGTCCGCCGAGTTCGACGATCAGGCCCCGGCGCAGGCACTCCCGCTGTACGGCGGCGGCCAGTTCGGGCGCCGCCGGACGCGGCCCACCGTCGGCCGGGGCGGGGAAGACCTCCGGATCGGTGTACCGGTCATCGTCGGCGGAGTCCGCGGCGGCTCCCGCGCCCGGTTCGACCAGTTCGACGCCGATCATCAGACCCCGGCCGCGCACATCACCGACGATCGGGAACTCCGCTGCCAGCTGCCGGAGTTGGGAGAGCATGCGGGTGCCCAGGGTGGCCGCGCGTTCGGCGAGTCCGTGTTCGCGGACGTACGTCAGGGTGGCCGTGCCGGCGGCCATCGCGAGCTGGTTGCCGCGGAACGTGCCCGCGTGGGCGCCGGGTTCCCAGACGTCGAGGTCGTCGCGGTAGACCACGACGGCCAGCGGCAGGCTGCCGCCGATCGCCTTGGACAGCACCATCACGTCGGGGGTGACCCCACTGTGCTCCACCGCCCAGAACGTGCCGGTGCGGCCGACTCCCGTCTGGATCTCGTCGGCGATCAGCGGGATCGAGCGGGACTCGGTTATCCGTCGCATGCGCCGCATCCAGGCGTCCGGCGCGGGAATCACCCCGCCTTCGCCCTGGACGGGTTCGAGGATCATCCCGGCGGGCAACGGCACGCCCGACCTGGGGTCGTCGAGGACCGACTCGGTCCAGCGGGCGGCGAGTTCGGCGCCCTGGGCGCCACCCGTACCGAAGGGGCAGCGGTAGTCCTGGGGGAAGGGCAGCCGGGCGACCCGTACGTCGGTCACGTGGTCGGAGGCGCCGAGCGAAGCTGCGGTCATGCCGTGACAGGCGCCCGTGAAGGCGAGCATGCCGGTGCGGCCGGTCGCGGCGCGCACGAGCTTGAACGCGGCCTCGACCGCGTCCGTCCCGGCCGGTCCGCAGAACTGCACGCGCGCGTGGCCGGCGAGCCCGGGCGGCAGGGTGCGGAACAGTTCGGTGATGAAGGCGTCCTTGACGGGGGTCGCCAGGTCGAGGACGTGCAGCGGCGCCCCCGAGTCGAGGACCTTGCGGATCGCCTCCAGCACGACTGGGTGGTTGTGGCCGAGTGCCAGTGTCCCCGCACCCGAGAGGCAGTCGAGGTAGCGGCGGCCGTCGGCGCCCTCGATCGTCAGCCCACGGGCCCGTACGGGGACGACCGGCAGGGCGCGCGCGTAGGTGCGTGCCGCCGATTCACGCGCCGACTGGCGCCGCAGAATCCCCTCGTGCGCCCCCGTCTCCATGGACTCCCGCAGCCCCAATGCCCCAACTCCCCGCTGTTCCACTGCTCTGCCGTCCCGCCAAGCACCAACTCGCCGATAGACCCCTCCCGTTACCAACACCCTGCGCACCACAGGAGTCACGGGTCGGCTCAAGATCCTTGCCGGGACGGCGCCGTCGCCTCAGCACTCCGGGAACAGCACTCCGGGAACAGCCGTGACAAGGCGTCACATCGACGGCCCGGCGGGAGGATCGGCGGACCGGACCGCCCGTAGCGAAACCGTTGCCGTTCCGGCGGATGCGCCCCACAGCGACCGCATAGTGTGTGATGCCGAGCGGGGACAGCACACGGTTCGACCACGCCAGGGGGAGTCAGATCATGCGACCCAAACGCCCACCCTTCATCGCCCGGGACGAGAGGGGCGCGCGCCGCGGAACCTCCCCCCTGCCGGCCGTCGTAGGCCTGGCCGTGGCGCTCGCGCTCACCGCCACCGCCTGCGGGTCCGGCTCCGACTCCGGGGGTTCCGACGCGAGCGGGCAGTCCTCCGCCTCCGCGACCGACGACGGCGCCGGAAAGATCACGATCCCGGACGGGCTCAGGGACAAGCTCAAAGAGCACGGGATAGACATCGACAAGTGGAAGAACGGCGCCTGGAAGAACTGGGACAAGGACGACTGGCTGCGCGAGGCCGAGGACTACGTCAACCCGATCATCGAGGGCCTCTGGGACACGGACCGGATGCGGGACGCCGACGACCCGGAGAAGAGTGTCGACGCGAACGACCTCTCGGGCGACCAGGGCGTCACCGACCCGACGCCGCGGGCGGTGAAGGCCAGGGCCGTGCCGCCCGCGTACCACGCCAACGCACCCGAGGCGGGCAAGGTGTTCTTCGACGCCCCCGAAGGCACGATGGTCTGCTCGGCGACCGTGGTGGAGGACCCCGCTCACCCCGGTAAGTCGAACCTCGTCTGGACGGCGGGCCACTGCGTGCACGCGGGCAAGAAGGGCGGCTGGTACCGCAACATCGCCTTCGTGCCGTCGTACAACAACGCGGGCAGGTCGAGCGCCGAGCTGGAGAACACTCCTCGCGCGGAGGTCGCGCCCTACGGCGTCTGGTGGGGTGACTGGACACAGACCTCGGACCAGTGGATCGCGCAGGGCGGTTCGACGGGCGGCGACGGGGCGCCGTACGACTTCGCGGTCATCCATGTGACACCCGAGAAGGGCGGCAGCGGCAAGTCGCTGGAGGAGACGGTCGGTTCAGCTCTCCCGGTGGACTTCGACGCGCCTGCCGTGTCTCAGGTGGAGAGCATCACCGCGACCGGGTATCCGGCGGCGGCGCCGTTCGACGGCGAGACGATGTACCAGTGCCAGGACGAGCCGGGCCGGCTGTCGATCCTCAGGTCGGATCCGACGATGTACCGGATCGGATGCACGATGACCGGCGGTTCCTCCGGCGGCGGCTGGGTCGCAACGGGCTCGGACGGCAACCCGGCCCTCGTCTCCAACACCTCGATCGGCCCGGTGAGTTCGGGCTGGCTGGCAGGCCCGAGGCTGGGCAAGGTCGCCAAGAGCGTGTACGACGAGGTGAGCGGCAAGTTCGCCGCCCAGTGAGGAAATGGGCCCCCATGCCGAAGGCATTGGGGGCCCATTTCAGGGGCGCGGGGCTCTGACATTTGCGGCTCCGCCGCGTGGGCGCGACCAGCCACGACGCACCCGCAGACAAGCAACTCACCCGACCCGGCGGAGCCTAAAGCGCTGCTGCCGCCGGAACGTACGGTGCCAGTTCCGCCGCCAGTTCCTCATGCACCCGCGCCTTGAGCAGCGTGCCCTCCCCGGTGTGCTCCTCGGAGATCACCTCGCCCTCGGTGTGGGCACGGGCGATCAGGCTGCCGTGGGTGTACGGCACGAGCGCCTCGATCTCCACCGAAGGCCGGGGCAGCTCGTTGTCGATCAGGGCGAGCAGTTCGTCGATGCCCTGGCCGGTGCGGGCGGACACGGCGATCGAACGCGTCTCCATCCGCATCAGCCGCTGGAGCGTCAGCGGGTCGGCCGCGTCCGCCTTGTTGATCACGACGATCTCGGGTACGCCGGTGGCGCCGACGTCCCTGATGACCTCGCGCACGGCGGCCAGCTGCTCCTCCGGCGTCGGGTGCGAACCGTCGACCACGTGCAGGATCAGGTCGGCGTCGCCGACCTCCTCCATGGTGGAGCGGAACGCCTCGACCAGGTGGTGCGGCAGGTGCCGTACAAAACCGACGGTGTCGGTCAGTGTGTGCAGCCGTCCGCTCGGGGTCTCGGCCCGGCGCACGGTCGGGTCGAGGGTCGCGAACAGGGAGTTCTCGACCAGTACGCCCGCGCCCGTGAGGCGGTTGAGCAGCGAGGACTTGCCTGCGTTGGTGTAACCGGCGATGGCGACCGAGGGCACCTTGTTGCGGCGGCGCTCCTGGCGCTTGATCTCGCGGCCGGTCTTCATCTCCGCGATCTCCCGGCGCATCTTCGCCATCTTCTCGCGGATCCGGCGCCGGTCCGTCTCGATCTTGGTCTCACCGGGACCACGTGTGGCGAGGCCGCCGCCCTTGCCGCCGCCCATCTGACGAGACAGCGACTGACCCCAGCCTCGAAGCCTCGGCAGCATGTACTGCATCTGCGCGAGCGCGACCTGCGCCTTGCCCTCACGGGACTTGGCGTGCTGGGCGAAGATGTCGAGGATCAGGGCCGTACGGTCGATGACCTTGACCTTGACGACGTCTTCGAGGTGGATCAGCTGGCCCGGGCTCAGCTCACCGTCGCAGATGACGGTGTCCGCGCCCGTTTCGATGACGATGTCCCGCAGCTCGTTGGCCTTGCCGGAGCCGATGTAGGTGGCCGCGTCGGGCTTGTCGCGGCGCTGGACGACGCCGTCGAGCACGAGCGCGCCCGCGGTCTCCGCGAGGGCGGCGAGCTCGGCGAGCGAGTTGTCCGCGTCCCGGACGGTCCCCGTGGTCCAGACGCCGACGAGCACGACCCGCTCCAGACGGAGCTGGCGGTACTCGACCTCGGTGACGTCCTCGAGTTCGGTGGAGAGGCCCGCCACGCGGCGCAGGGCCGCGCGCTCGGAGCGGTCCAGCTGGTCGCCGTCCCGCTCTCCGTCGATCTCGTGGCTCCAGGCGACGTCCTCTTCCATCAGGGCATCGGCCCGAAGACCTTCGGGGTAGGTGTGCGCGAGGCGCTCAGTGTCCTGGGAAGGGGAAGAAGAGGAGGTCATTGGATCCTTACGTCGATGGGGTCGCGTGTGCGGCGACGGAGCGTGCCCCGTCACTGACCACAACGCACGAGCGTCCCGGGAGATTCCCGGAATCCGTCCCGCGAGGCCGGGGGCAGTGCCGCCGACCTGAAGATGGTCGCACGGCACGCCCCGTCTCGTCACGGTGTTATTCCGTGGCGCTATGACGTGGGCGCGACGGACTTCCAGTCCGGGTGCCCGGGCATCGGCGGTGTCTTCTCCGCGTACAGCCACGCCCGGAAGAACGCGCTCAGATCGCGCCCGGCGATGCCGGAGGCGAGGCGCTCGAAGTCGGCGGTGCCCGCGACGCCGTCCTTGTGGAGACCGACCCAGGCCTCCTCCACCCGCTCGAACGCCGGGCGGCCGATCTCCTGACGCAGGGCGTAGAGGGCGAGGGCGGCCCCGTCGTAGACGTTCGGGCGGAAGATGCCGATCTTCTGGCCGGGCTTGGGGGGCTTGGGGGCGGCGGGTGGTCCGCCGGCGGCCCGCCAGCGGTCGGAGGCGCCGTACGCCGCCTTCATGCGGTCCACCAGCTTCCGGCCCGCCTTCTCCTCCGCGTACAGGGCCTCGTACCAGGTGGCATGTCCTTCGTTGAGCCACAGGTCGGACCAGGTGCGCGGGCTGACGCTGTCGCCGAACCACTGGTGGGACAGTTCGTGCACCATGATCGAGTCGACGTACCACTCGGGGTACGCGGGCTCGGTGAACAGGTCTCTCTCGAAGAGAGAGAGTGTCTGCGTCTCCAGCTCGAAGCCGGTCGACGCCTCGGCCATGAGCAGCCCGTACGTCTCGAACGGGTAGCGGCCGACCTTGCTCTCCATCCACTCGATCTGCGCGGGCGTCTTCTTCAGCCACGGCTCGAGCAGCGCCCGGTCCTTGGTGGGCACGACATCGCGCAGTGGCAGTCCGTGCGGCCCGGTGCGGTGCACCACGGTGGAGCGGCCGATGGACACCTGGGCCAGTTCGGTGGCCATGGGGTGCTGGGTACGGTACGTCCAGGTCGTGGCGCCGCCGACCCGGTCGACGCCCGTCGGCAGACCGTTGGCCACGGCCGTGTAGCCGTTCGGGGCGGTGACCCTGATGGTGAACATCGCCTTGTCCGACGGGTGGTCGTTGCACGGGAACACCAGGTGCGCGACATCGGCCTGGTTGGCCATCGCGAGCCCGTCGTTCGTCCGCACCCAGCCGCCGTCCCGGCCGGCCGGGGACACGGGGTCGCTGGTGTGCCGCACGGTGATCCGCGTCCAGCTCCCGGCGGGCAGCGGTTCCCGGGGTGTCACCACCAGGTCCTCGCCCGCACCGGTGAACGACGCCGGCTCACCGTCGACCTCGACCGACCCGACGGTGCCATGGGAGAAGTCGAGGTTGATCCGTTCGAGTTCGGTGGTCGTCCAGGCGTCGATGGTCGTGACGGCGGACAACGGCTTGCTGTTGGTTCCGGAGTAGCTGAAGGCGAGGTCGTACGACGCCACGTCGTACCCGGGGTTGCCCAGGTGCGGGAAGAGGCGGTCGCCGACGCCCAGGGGTGCCGCGGGGGCACTCGCGGCGACGAGGCAGACGGAGACGGCGGAGGCGAGCAGCGCCGACGTGAACCGGGTACGGGGGTTGAGCAGCATGCACCACCGCTACCAGCGCCCGCCCGCCGGAGGGCGCCGACTCGCGCCGGGCCCACCCGAACGGGTGCCTCAGGGAACCGCCACGTGATGCTGCGCCCGGCTCACGTCGTACACGCCCGGCACATTGCGCATGGCCCGCATGAGGGCCGGAAGGTGCGCCGCGTCCGGGAGTTGGAGCGTGTAGGTGTGGCGTACGCGCTGCTGGCTGGGGGGTTCGACGGTCGCCGAGACGATCGCGACGCCCTCCAGGGCGATGGCTTCGGTGAGGTCGGCCAGCAGATGGGGCCGCCCGAACGATTCAGCGACCAGGGTGACCCGGGCCTCGGTGGTGTCCCCCCAGTGCACGCCGACCTCCGCGCGCCCCGTGCTCTTCATGTGCGCCACCCCGGCGCACTCCACCCGGTGGACGGTCACCACTCCCCCGCGCACGGCGAAGCCGGTGACCTCGTCGGGCGGTACGGGCGTACAGCAGCCGGCGAGCCGTACGGTCGCGCCGGGCTGGTCGACGACGGCGGTCGCGGCGGGGTCGGCGGACTCGGCACCGCCCTGGGCCGAGCGGGCGTCGACGGCCGCTCGGGCGGCCTCGGCGGTGGCCTCCTCGGCCTCCGAGGGGTCCCCTGAGGATCTCGGCGGCACATCCGCCGGATCGCTGTGCGCCGGATGGGCGGCCAGCCAGCGCTGGATGGCGATCCTGGCGACGGGCGTGTGCGCGTGGTCCAGCCACTCCCTGGAGGGCTCGGAGGCCGGGTCCTGCCCCATGAGGAGCTGGACGGTGTCTCCGTCGCGCAGGACCGTGCTCAGCGTCGCCAGCCGGCCGTTGACCCGGGCGCCGATACAGGCGTGCGCGTCCTCGCCGTACAGCGCGTACGCGGCGTCCACGCAGCTCGCGCCCTCGGGCAGCCCCAACGAGCCCCCGTCGGCCCGGAAGACGGTGATCTCACGGTCCTGGGCGAGGTCCTCGCGCAGGGTGGACCAGAAGGTGTCGGGGTCGGGCGCGGCCTCCTGCCAGTCGAGGAGACGGGACAGCCAGCCGGGCCGGGTGGGGTCGATGCGCTCACCGTCGGCGTCGAGGTCGGCCCGCGCCCCGTCGCCGCCGGTCTGCTCCTCCGAAGGAGGAGCGTAGGGATTGCCGAGCGCGATGACACCGGCCTCGGCGGCCTTGTGCATCTGGTGGGTACGGATGAGGACTTCGGCGACCTGGCCGTCCGCACGGGCGACGGCGGTATGCAGCGACTGGTAGAGGTTGAACTTGGGTACGGCGATGAAGTCCTTGAACTCCGAGACGACCGGCGTCATACAGGTGTGCAGCTCGCCCAGTACGCCGTAGCAGTCGGCGTCCTCGTTGACGAGCACCAGGACCCGCCCGAAGTCGGAGCCGCGCAACTGGCCGCGCTTGCGCGACGCCCGGTGCAGGGACACGAAGTGCCGGGGCCGGATGAGGACTTCGGCCTGGATCCCCGAGTCGCGCAGCACCGCGCGTACCTCGTCGGAGATCTCGGCGAGCGGGTCGTCCGCGCGGGCGGCGTTGTCGACGATCAGCTCCCGGGTGTGCCGGTACTCCTCGGGGTGCAGGATCGCGAAGACCAGGTCTTCCAGTTCGGTCTTGAGCGCCTGGACGCCGAGCCGCTCGGCGAGCGGGATGAGCACGTCCCGGGTGACCTTGGCGATGCGTTCCTGCTTCTCGGGGCGCATCACGCCCAGGGTGCGCATGTTGTGCAGCCGGTCGGCGAGTTTGATCGACATCACGCGGACGTCGTTCCCGGTGGCGACCAGCATCTTGCGGAAGGTCTCGGGCTCTGCGGCGGCGCCGTAGTCGACCTTCTCCAGCTTCGTGACGCCGTCGACGATGAAGCGGACCTCGGCGCCGAACTCCTCACCGACCTGATCGAGCGTCACGTCCGTGTCCTCGACGGTGTCGTGGAGCAGAGACGCCGTCAGAGTCGTGGTCTCCGCGCCGAGTTCGGCGAGGATCAGGGTCACAGCGAGCGGGTGCGTGATGTACGGCTCGCCGCTCTTGCGCATCTGACCCCGGTGCGAGGACTCGGCCAGGACGTAGGCCCGGCGCAGCGGTTCCAGGTCGGCGTCGGGGTGGTGGGCGCGATGCGCCTCGGCGACATGGCCGATGGCGTCGGGCAGCCGGTCGCGGGTCGCGGAGCCGAGGAACGCGGCCCTGCCCAGTCGGCGCAGGTCGATCCGGGGGCGGGACCGTCGGCGGGGCGCCAGAGCCCCGTCCTGTTCCAGCGGGGCCGTGAGCTTGGGCGAGGACGTCACAGCACCTGGGCTCGCGGGATTCGTGGCCTCCGCACTCATGGGCACCTCCGGCTACCTGGACCGGCGGACGGGATGCCCCATGGCGGACGACGGCTCAGGGGATGGCGTTGTTCCCCCGTCCGGGCCGGTGCTTGATGCTACCGAGCCCACCACGTGCGACCGACCACCTCTCGTCGAGCGTGAAACGGATCACCCATTCGAGCGACGACCCAGACACCCGTGCCTCCGAGCCACCTGGGCCGAGGCCAACCCCCACTTCGAACCATAGCGAGCCCTATAACCTGCGTTTCCATAGCCCACAGGACCTACAGCCTGCACTGTCAAGTCAACGACCGCTTCAGCGTGCCGCGATTTCCAGCCACTCCGCGTCGATCTCGCCCTCGGCGACGATCACTGCGGGACCCGTCATCTCGATCTCGCCGTCGATCCTCTCGGTGATCACCAGGCGCCCGCCGGGCACATCGACGGTGTACGTCACCGGCGTGCCGGTCACGGCCGGGTCGGCACCGTCGCGCCGGGCGGCGGCCACGGCGACGGCACACGCGCCCGTGCCGCACGAGCGGGTCTCACCGGACCCGCGCTCGTGCACGCGCAGCGCGACATGTCGCGGGCCCCGGTCGACCACGAACTCGACGTTGACCCCGTCCGGGTAGACGGAGGCCGGGCTGACCGGCGGCGCGGTGAACAGATTGCCCGCGTGCTCGAGATCGTCCACGAAGGCGACAGCGTGCGGGTTGCCCATGTTCACGTTCCGCGCGGGCCAGCTCCGCTCGTCGACACGCACGGTGACCTCCCCTTCGGGAAGGAGCGCCTTGCCCATACCGACGGTGACGTCGCCCTCTTTGGCGATGTGTACGCGCTTCACGCCCCCGCGCGTGGCGACAGCGATGTCCCCTTCGGTCACCTGTCCGGTCCGCTGGAGGTAGCGCGCGAAGACCCGCACCCCGTTGCCGCACATCTCCGCGATCGAGCCGTCGCCGTTGCGGTAGTCCATGAACCACTCCGCCTCGGCCGCCATACCCCTGGCCTCGGGATGCGCGGCGGAACGCACGACGTGCAGCAGCCCGTCACCCCCGATGCCCGCACGCCGGTCGCACAGGGCGGCGACGGCGGCCGGGGGGAGGTCGATGACGTTCTCCGGGTCGGGGACGATCACGAAGTCGTTCTCGGTCCCGTGCCCCTTGAGGAAGGCGATCCGCGTGCTCATTCCTCGATCGTACGGGGCGGGTACGACACGACGGGCCGTGGCTGGTTCGCAGGCCGGGCCATGCGCGTCCAGCCCGTCCGGCGCTTGAGGACGAGGCCGTTCAGGCCGAACGGGGGTCCGGGGGCAGAGCCCCCGATGACGGCGCCCGCCTCACCGCAGCCGGGCCACTCTCCACACGGCGAGCCCGATGACCACGACCACCATCACCACGTACGCCGGGACGACCCGCCAGTCCCGGCGGCTGCTCTCGCCGAGCCCCGGAGCCGTGTAGCCGACCCGGCGGGCGGCCATCATGCCCCAGCCCGCCGCACAGGAGCAGATGAGCAGTCCCAGCATGGCGATCACGGCTCCGCTGTCTCCGAAGTCGAACGCCAGCGGGAAGGCGAACATCAGGGAGCCCAGGGCTGCCAGGACCACGATCGGGGCGAGCTGCCAGATGCGCAGGCGGCGCTGCGGCCGGAGTTCGACCTCGACCTCGGGCCCGAGGAACATCTCGTCCGGTTCGGGTCCGTCGGCGGTCACGCCGCCCTGTGTCTCGTCGGGCCCGTCGGGGCTCAGACGATCCTCGTCCCGTTCCGCTTCGCCACCGTCACTTGTGACGTGTCCCGCGCCTTGTGCGGTGTCGCGAGGGGCGGCTTCCATCGCCACGCGCCCTCCCAACTCGGACTCCACTTGGTCGATCGAAGCTCGATGATGGCACGGCGCCGGAGGCCTGGATGACGGCCTGAGCGTCCCGATGCCAGGACGTGATCAGGCTGTGACCGGTCGTTCGACCAACGCCAGTGCGAGATGCGGAAGTTCTGTGAGATCCGCCGCAGCCCCACTCAACCAGTGCACCCGGGGATCGCGTCTGAACCACGAATCCTGACGGCGCGCGAAGCGCTTGGTGGCGCGCACGGTCTCGGTACGCGCGTCGTCCTCGTCGCACTCCCCCGCGAGCGCCGCGAGCACCTGCTGATAGCCCAGCGCGCGCGATGCCGTGAGCCCTTCGCGCAGGCCGTGCGCCTCCAGCGCGCGCACCTCGTCCACGAGCCCCGCCGCCCACATCCGGTCGACCCGGCGGGCGATGCGCTCGTCCAGCTCGGGGCGGGAGACGTCGACGCCGATCTGCACGGTGTCGTACACGGAGTCGTGACCCGGAAGGTTGGCGGTGAAGGGCTTGCCGGTGATCTCGATGACCTCAAGGGCGCGGACGATACGGCGGCCGTTGCTGGGCAGGATCGCCTGCGCGGCCTCGGGATCGGCGGCGGCCAGCCGGGCATGCAGGGCGCCGGAGCCGCGCAGTGCCAGCTCCTCCTCGAGGCGGGCCCTGACCTCGGGATCGGTGCCGGGGAACTCCATCTTGTCGACGGCGCCACGGACGTACAGACCGGAGCCGCCGACCAGGACCGGCCAACGTCCCTCGGCGAGCAGCGCGTCGATCCGCTCGCGGGCGAGCCGCTGGTACTCGGCGACGCTGGCCGCGACGGTCACGTCCCAGATGTCCAGCAGGTGGTGCGGGATTCCGCCGCGCTCCTCGGGCGTCAACTTGGCGGTGCCGATATCCATCCCTCGGTAGAGCTGCATCGAGTCGGCGTTGACGACCTCGCCGCCGAGACGCTGAGCGAGAAAGACGCCCAGATCGGACTTTCCGGCTGCCGTGGGGCCGACGACGGCGATGACTCGTGGGGTGGGGGCTGCGCTGCTCACCGCCACAGTCTCGCAAACCCGGGACGCGTCCTCGAACGAGCGACGTGACGGCGGCGATCCGGGGTCGTTGCCAGTTGCGAGGTTCGCGCCGCCGGATTCGGGAGGCGGTGACGGGGGCGACGCAAACGGACGCACCGGGCGACGCGGGATTTCGCCCGCAAGAGTAATATATGGAGTAGATATGGGCGTTTTTGCACGGCTTCTTGGACGGTCGAAGACCACGGAGGAGGCGTCGACCGCCGACGAGCAGTCCGTCGTCGTGACGGACGGGCCGGCGGCGGAGGAGACGGAAGCGGCGAAGGGGTCGCCCGAGGCCGGCAGCGGTGACGGGACGGAGAGCACGGCGGACATGACGGAAGCCGTGGCCGTGCCCGCCACCGAGGTCGTCGAGATCCCCAAGCAGCAGTCCGCCGAGGAGGCCGCCGACAGCGAGGCCGGTGAGGGCGCCCGCAGGTAACCGCCCGCGAGGGAAGGCGAAAAATGGGTCTGCTGGACAATCTGAAAGCAAAACTCGCCCCGGCCAAGGAGAAGGTCGCGGACTTCGCGCACCAGCACGAGGACCAGATCGAGCGAGGTCTCGACAAGGCCGCGAAGGTGGTCGACGAGAAGACCAAGGGCAAGTACAGCGACAAGATCCATACGGGCACCGGCAAGGCGAAGGGCGCCGTGGACCGACTCGCGCACAAGGACGGTGGCACCCCGGACGACACGTTCACGCCACCGCCGGACGCACCACCACCGGCTTCCTGACCGGCGCGAACGACAGCACGACACATCGACGGACGGCTGCGGAGCCCACGCTCCCGGCCGTCCTCCGTGTCACGGCAACGGCAGCAACAACTGCTACGACCAGGCCGCGACCACGTACCCCACGCCGTAGGGCGCGTCCTCGTACAGCAGTGTGCCCGCGAGGTCGGCGTTCTCGGCCGCGCCCGCGAGGACCTGCCAGGGCGCCCGGCCCGAGACCTTCAGTTCGTACGCCAGTTCCGCGTCCAGCGCCTTGAGTGCCGCCACGTCCGCCGAGCCGAGCGCCCGCGCGATGTCCGCGTCGAACCCGGCCGCCCGCTCGTCGAGGTACCCCGGTGCCTTGAGCGTGCGGCACGCGCCGGCGTCACCCATCACCAGCAGGGCCACCCTCTCCGGCCGCCCGCCGATCTCCCTCCCGACCGCGATGCACCGCTCGGCGGCCAGAGGCTCCCCCACACCCAGGCCCTCCACGGGCGCCTGGCACCAGCCGGTCCGCTCCAGCAGCCAGGAGGCGACGGCGAGCGAAGGCGGCAACTCCCGTTCCGTCGCTGCCGGACCGGCGTTCCCGGTACCCAGGCGTACGTCGAGGTCGACGCCGAAGCCGCGGAACGAGCCCCGGGTGCCCTCCGGGTGCGGTCCGCGCCCGCTCTGTCCGGCAGGCCCGACCACCAGCAGGCGGTCGGGGAGGGACGCCGCGAGCACGCCCAGCGCGTCCGTGCAGGCGGCGCGCGCGGTGTCCAGCTCGGGTGCGGCGCCCGCGGCCACGTCGGGGACGAGGAGCGGCGGACAGGGGCAGACGGCGGCGGCGACAAGCATGATCGGCAGGGTAACCCCGGAGGACGGCCCGGTGTCAGTCCTCGATGAGCACGTCGGTCAGGTCGATGACCGTGAGGAGGAGCACCACGAGCTTGCCGTCACTGATCACGTACTCGATGAAGAGGTTGCGGGAGAGGGCGATCTCACGCGTTGTCTCGTCACCGCGGACGGAGTGGGAGAGCTTGTGCCGCGGGTCGGTCACCAGTATGGCCAGGCCACGCTCCAGCATGTCACGCCGGTCGGTGGACAGGCTGTCGCGTACATGGGCGGCTTCTTCGGTGAACGCGACTCTGTACGGCAACATGTGGTGCTCCTTTCCACCCGCTTTCCACTCGCATTGTGGCAGGACGTCAGTCGCAGCCGCAGCCGCTCCCCGCGGCCACCGGCAGCGGAGCCGGCGCCCCGATCCCCGGCAGGCCCAGCATCACGCCCGCCGGCTTGACGGCCTCCGCGGTGTTGCGCTTCTCCCAGGCGTCACCCGCGCGCGTGGGACGCACGTTCAGGACGGCGCCCTCGGCGAGGAGGTGGTGCGGGGCGGCGTACGTGATCTCGACAGTGACCACGTCCCCGGGGCGCACCGCGGTGTCCGGTCGGGTGAAGTGGACCAGGCGGTTGTCGGGGGCGCGGCCGGAGAGGCGGTGGGTGGCGCCGTCCTTGCGGCCCTCGCCCTCGGCGACCATCAGCTCCAGGGTGCGGCCGATCTGCTTCTTGTTCTCGTCCCAGGAGATCTCCTCCTGGAGGGCGGCGAGACGCAGGTAGCGCTCCTGGACGACCTCCTTCGGGATCTGGTTGTCCATGGTGGCGGCAGGAGTGCCGGGCCGCTTGGAGTACTGGAAGGTGAACGCCTGCGCGAACCGCGCCTCGCGCACCGCGTGCATCGTCTGCTCGAAGTCCTCCTCGGTCTCGCCGGGGAAGCCGACGATGATGTCGCTGGTGATCGCCGCGTGCGGAATGGCGGCCCGCACCTTCTCGATGATCCCCAGGTAGCGCTCCTGGCGGTACGAGCGGCGCATCGCCTTCAGGATCGTGTCCGAGCCGGACTGCATGGGCATGTGGAGCTGCGGCATCACGTTCGGTGTCTCGGCCATCGCGGCGATGACGTCGTCGGTGAAGTCGCGCGGGTGCGGGGAGGTGAAGCGGACGCGCTCCAGGCCGTCGATCCTCCCGCAGGCCCGCAGCAGTTTACTGAAGGCCTCGCGGTCACCGATGTCGGAGCCGTACGCGTTGACGTTCTGGCCGAGCAGGGTGATCTCACAGACGCCCTCGTCGACCAGCGCCTCGATCTCGGCGAGGATGTCGCCGGTGCGGCGGTCCTTCTCCTTGCCGCGCAGGGCCGGGACGATACAGAAGGTGCACGTGTTGTTGCAGCCGACGGAGATCGACACCCAGGCCGCGTACGCGCTCTCGCGCCGCGTCGGCAGCGTCGACGGGAACGCCTCCAGGGACTCGGCGATCTCGACCTGCGCCTCCTCCTGCACGCGCGCGCGTTCGAGCAGGACGGGCAGCTTGCCGATGTTGTGCGTACCGAAGACGACGTCCACCCAGGGCGCCCGCTTCACGATGGTGTCGCGGTCCTTCTGCGCGAGGCAGCCGCCCACGGCGATCTGCATCCCGGGACGCTTCGTCTTCATCGGGGCGAGCCTGCCGAGGTTGCCGTACAACTTGTTGTCGGCGTTCTCGCGCACGGCACAGGTGTTGAAGACGACGACGTCCGCATCGCCGTCCGCATCCTTGGGAGCACGCACATAACCGGCGTTTTCGAGCAGACCGGACAATCGCTCGGAATCGTGGACGTTCATCTGGCACCCGTAGGTGCGGATTTCGTAGGTGCTGGTTCTCTGAACGTCCACTACCGGGCTCCGGTCACTGCTGCTGGTCATGTTTCAAGAGTAGGCGGTCGAGAACGGGGTCCCATCTCAGCAGTACGGCAGGCTCGACGCTGCCGCGGGGGAGGAACAGGACGATGAGGCAGGCAGTGGCGCGCTGGTGGCCCACGACACGATCGGTGCTCGCATGGTGGGTGTGTTTCACGCTTGCTCTGTGGCTGTTGGGCAAGGTTCTCGGTCAGGCTGCGGAGCTCGCCCCCTGCGCTGCGTCCGCGGGGTTGCTGGTGGCGATCGGGGAGGCGGGCGACTGGCTGCGACGGCGGTGGAATGCGCGCCGCCGCGCCGAATGAGTCCCGGTATCGCACGCCGCTCCGAGATCCCGCCGACCCGCGATCGTGTCTGGCCGGCCGGCTCGTTCTCCATGAAACCGGGGTGCCGGATCAGCCGAGGGTGAGCAGCTCCTCGTAGAAGCCGCCGAACTCCCTTTCCTGGTCGATGAGATGGATCTCCAGGATCCAGTGGCAGCGGCGACCGGCCTTGTCGGTGCGCCGCAGTGGGGTGTCGTTGGCGGGGGCGATGTACGACTCGGTGTCCGCGCCGTCGATCCACTCGTGCGGGAATTCGCCGACCAGGTGTCCGGCGTGCCAGCCGCCCAGCTCCCACCCGGCTTCCTTCGCGAGCCGTTCGACCTCGGCGTACAGCCGTGCGCCGGTGATGTCCGGGTCGGCTTCGAAGAAGCGGCGGCCGGCCTCGAAGACCTTCGGCAGGTCGTCGCACAGTCGGTGTCTGACCGGGTCGTCGCCCAGCACGAACGTCCGGCCGAAGTCGGCCTCGTACTCCTCGAAGATCGGGCCGAAGTCGGCGAACACGATGTCGTCCGCGCCGATCACCCGGTCCGGCGGGTTCTCCCGGTAGGGCTTCAGCGTGTTGGGTCCGGAGCGCACGATCCGCTTGTGCCAGTGCCGGGTCGTGCCGAACAGCTCGTTCGCCAGGTCCCGGACACGGTCGCTGACCGCCCGCTCGCCCTCGCCCGGCGCGACCAGCCCGCGCGCCTCGATCTCCGTGAAGAGCCGTTCGGCCTTGGCCTGGGCGTCCAGCAGTCGTGCCGTGCGTGTGGGTTCGTCGTCCGCCATGGGCCCGAAAGTAGGCTGCGGGATCGTTTCTCGGCAACCGAGAATGGCCACGGGGAGAGGTCTCGGTCGGCACCGGATCCTCCGCCCGGGTCCGGCACGTCCGCCCGTCCGCCCGTCCGCCCGTCCGCCGATGGGACGGGGCTCACCGTGATCCTCTCGTCAAGGTCATCCCCCCGTTCACGGCCACGCGCGGTATCCGCCGTCCACGCGGATCGCGTTGATCCCGCTGATGTGCCGGGCCCCGCAGCGGTCCTGCGGGAGGACGAGCTGCGGGCCGGCCCGGTCGAGCGGGGTGTCGTCGATGGTGACCGCGAGGAGCACGGGAGCACATCCGAAGTCGGGATCTATCTCGGCCCAGGACAGCAGGGCATGGTGGCCGTCCGCCCCGGCCACGGCGATCAGGAAGCGCAGGCGGTCCTTGCGGCGGGCGGGGTCGAATCCTGGCTCGGCCGCCGACAGCACGTCGTGCAGCAGTGGTCCGGTGAAGCGGTGGTGCCGGACGCCGCTGGTGGCGCACTCGAAGCTGACGTCGGCCTCGCGCTGGGGCCAGGCGAGCAGGTCGGGCACCGTCAGCCGGGACGGCCGGGCCAGATCACCGGCAAGGGAGAGCTCCGCCATCGGAACGGCGGCCGTACCCGCGGCCATATTGGCGGCTGTATTGGCGGCTGCGAGGGACTGACTCACGGGCTACCACCTCCCGGATGACCGTACCCGGACCCGCCTGCCGTGCAAACGCACATGCCATCTCTATGAATCAGAGTTCCAGCTCATGCGAAGCCACAGGAGACTTTCACCTTGCATCTGCGGCATTATCATCAGCGCATGCACACCTACCGGATCGGGGAAGCCGCCGCCCTGCTCGGTGTCAGTGCCGACACCGTGACGCGCCTGGTCGACGGCGGGAGACTCACCGCCGAACGGGACGAGCAGGGCCGCCGGATCATTCCCGGGCCGGTCCTCGCCGCCTACGCCCGTGAGACGCATCGCGCGGAGCGGGAGTCCACCGGCTCCTCGGCCCGCAACCGCCTGACCGGCATCGTCACCGACGTGATCCTCGGTGATGTGTCGGCGCAGGTGGAGATCCAGGCCGGACCGTTCCGGGTGGTGGCGTTGGTCAGCCGTGAGTCGGCCGATGAACTGGAGCTGGAGCCCGGTGTTCCGGCGGTTGCCGTGATCAAGTCGACCAACGTGGTCGTCGAAAGACCGTAGATGGTCCGCCAGGACCACAGGTGATTGTGTCCGTCAGGACCAGAGGGAGCAGACCCGTGATGACCCGTACCGCGCACCGGACCCGTCGGACCCTGCAGGTGACCGGTGCGGGCGTCGCCGCGCTGCTGGCCCTGAGCGCCTGCTCGTCGTCCGACGACTCCTCGTCGGCGAAGTCGGACCCCTCGGCGTCCGCGGCCACCTCGGCCTCGGACAAGGTGTCCGGCACGGTGACCGTGTTCGCCGCCGCCTCCCTCAAGGAGAGCTTCACGGCCCTGGGCGAGCAGTTCGAGAAGGCACACCCCGGTACGAAGGTCACCTTCAGCTTCGGCGGCAGCGACTCCCTCGCCGCGAGCATCACCGGCGGCGCCCCCGCCGATGTGTTCGCCTCCGCCAGCCCCAAGACGATGAAGATCGTCACGGACGCCGGGGACGCCTCCGGCACGCCCGCCACCTTCGTCCGCAACCAGCTGGAGATCGCCACCCTCCCGGGCAACCCCGACAAGATCGCCTCCCTCAAGGACCTCACCAAGGCGAGCCTGAAGGTCGTGCTCTGCGACAAGACGGTGCCCTGTGGCGCCGCCGCGCAGAAGGCCCTCGACGCCGCGAAGCTGAAGCTCACCCCCGTCTCCTACGAGCAGGACGTCAAGGCCGCCCTGACGAAGGTCGAGCTGAAGGAGGCCGACGCGGCCGTCGTCTACAAGACCGATGTGCACGCGGCGGGTGACAAAGTGGAGGGCGTGGAGTTCCCCGAGTCCGCCGGCGCCATCAACGAGTACCCGATCGTCCAGCTCAAGGACACCGAGAACGCCGAGGCCGCCAAGGCCTTCATCGCGCTGGTGCAGTCCGCCGAGGGCCAGCAGATCCTGACCGAGGCCGGGTTCCTCAAGCCGTGACCCTCCCGACCGACGAGTCCGGTGCCGCGGCCGAAACCCTCAAGGGCGGTCCGCGCCGTCGGCGTGTCCGGACGGGCGGACGCGGCGTCGGCCAAGGCGTGCCACTCGCACTGCTGGTGCCCGCGCTGATCGGTCTGGCGTTCCTGCTCGTGCCGCTGATCGCGCTGCTCGCACGGGCCCCGTGGCGCGGCCTGCCCGAGCTCCTGAGCAGCGCCGAGGTGTGGCAGGCCCTCCAGCTGTCCCTGGTCTGCGCCACGGCCGCGACCGCGGTGAGCCTGGTCGTCGGTGTGCCGCTGGCCTGGCTGCTGGCCCGGGTCGAGTTCCCCGGACGGGGCCTTGTACGGGCGCTGGTCACCCTGCCGCTCGTGCTGCCGCCGGTGGTCGGCGGTGTGGCGCTGCTGATGGCGCTCGGCCGCAACGGCATCGTCGGGAGGTCGCTGGACTCCTGGTTCGGGATCACGCTCCCCTTCACCACCGCCGGGGTCGTGGTGGCCGAGGCGTTCGTAGCTATGCCCTTCCTGGTCATCAGCGTCGAGGGCACCCTGCGCGCCGCCGACCCGCGCTTCGAGGAGGCCGCCGCGACGCTCGGCGCCTCCCGCTTCACCGCGTTCCGCCGGGTCACCCTCCCGCTGATCGCGCCGGGCATCGCGGCCGGCGCGGTACTGGCCTGGGCCCGGGCGCTGGGCGAGTTCGGCGCGACGATCACCTTCGCCGGCAACTTTCCGGGCCGTACCCAGACCATGCCGCTCGCCGTGTATCTCGCCCTGCAGAGCGACCCGGAGGCCGCCATCGCCCTCAGCCTGGTCCTGCTGGCCGTGTCCATCGCGGTGCTGGCGGGCCTGCGCGACCGTTGGATGACAGCAGGATGACCGAGACCCGTCACTCCGCTGCCGCCGACCCCGCCCTGGACGGCCTAGACGCCCACCTCGTCGTCGAGCGCGGCGCCTTCCGTCTCGACGTGGCACTGCGCGTCGCGCCCGGCGAGGTCGTCGCACTGCTCGGCCCGAACGGCGCCGGAAAGACCACCGCCCTGCGCGCCCTCGCCGGCCTGACGCCGCTCACCGGCGGCCGTCTGCGGCTGGACGGCACGGCGTTGGAGCGTATGCCGCCGGAGTCCCGCCCGGTCGGCGTGGTCTTCCAGGACTACCTGCTCTTTCCGCACCTGACCGCCCTGGACAACGTGGCGTTCGGGCCGCGCTGCCACGGCTCGACCAAGGCGGAGGCACGTGCGCAGGCCGCCGAGTGGCTCGGCCGCCTGGGCCTCGCGGATCACGCCGGCGTCAAGCCGCGCAAGCTGTCCGGCGGCCAGGCCCAGCGCGTCGCCCTGGCCCGCGCACTGGCGACCCGCCCCCGCCTGCTGCTCCTCGACGAACCGCTCGCCGCGCTGGACGCCCGTACCCGCCTGGAAGTGCGCGCCCAACTCCGCCGCCACCTGGCCGAGTTCGAGGCCGTCGCCGTCCTGGTCACGCACGACCCGCTGGATGCCATGGTGCTGGCGGACCGGCTGGTCGTCGTCGAGGACGGCCGGGTCGTCCAGGAGGGCAACCCCTCCGACATCGCCCGCCATCCCCGTACGGACTACATCGCCCAGCTGGTCGGCCTCAACCTCTACCGGGGCGAGGCCGACGGCCACACCGTCCGCCTCGACGCCGGCCCCTCCATCACCACCACCGAGGCCCTGGTCGGCCCGGTCTTCGTGGCGTTCCCGCCGAGCGCGGTCACCCTCTACCGCGACCGTCCGACCGGTGCCAGCGCCCGCAACCTCTGGCGCTGCGAGGTGGCCGGCCTGGAGAGCCACGGCGACCAGATCCGTGCCGACCTCACCGGAGAACTTCCGCTGGCCGCGGACCTGACCACGGTCGCCGCCGCCGAACTCGATCTGCACCCGGGCGCGGAGGCCTGGGCGACGGTGAAGGCCGCGCAGACCCACGCCTACCCGGTCTGAGGACACGCCAGAGCCGAGCCCCACCCGACAAGGCAGGCAGTACGTGAATCAGGGCCGTGCCGTACGCGACGTACACGACGTCGGCCAGCTCGTGCGCCAGCCGGTCCAGCGGGCCCGTGACCGCGACCTCGGCGGGCGCACCGCGGGTCTCGAGGCCGAAGGCGAGGTGGATCTCCCGGACGAGGTCGGCGGGAGAGAAGTGGGAAGCGGAAGGAGAGGTACCGGGGCGCATGCGGTGACTCCGGCGACCTCACGCCGACACTCCGGGCGCCGATCCGATCGTCGTACAGGCAGGTACGGCAAACACCTCTCCCCCTATTTCCTGGCCAGCACGGGGGCCGTACTGGCAGGATCTCGCGCATGTTGAAGGTGCTCCCCAGGATCCGCAGGCGACAGGCCCTCATGGGCTCGGCCGCCGCATTCGTGGTCTTCGGGCTGCTGCTGTGGTGGCTGCTGCCGCTGGACGAGGACCCGCCGGCCGGGACGATCACGTTCAGCACCGGATCTCCCGCCGGCGTCTACCAGCAGTACGGCTCGGGGCTCAGGACGGCCTTCGCGAAGGACATGCCGAACCTGGACGTACGGCTGTTGAACAGCCAGGGATCGCAGGAGAACGTCGAGCGGGTGGCCACGGGCCACGCCGACTTCACCATCGCCGCGGCCGACGCGGTGGAGACGTACAAACTGAGGAAGCTGCCGGGGGCCGACACCCTGCGCGGGGTCGCGCGCCTGTACGACGACTACGTGCAGCTGGTCGTTCCGCGCGACTCCAAGATCTCGACCATCCAGGACCTGCGGGGCAAGCGTGTGGCCATAGGGCTGGAGAACTCCGGCGTACGGCTGATCGCGAACCGGGTGCTGGCCGCCGCCGGTCTCGATCCGACCAAGGACATCAAGCCCTTCGCCGACGGCATCGACACCGGGCCCGGGCGGCTCCGGAAGGACCAGATCGACGCTTTCTTCTGGTCGGGCGGACTGCCCACGAACGGTCTGGTGCAGCTGGCGAAGAACTTCGCCTTCCGCTTCGTCCCGATCGACGCGGACCTGGTCACCAAGCTGCACGAAGAGGGCGGAGCCTCCCGCTACTACCGGGCCACCAACATGCCCGAGTCGGCCTACCCGTCCATCCAGGACGGCTCGACCGTGGCGACGCTCGCGGTGTCCAACCTGCTCATGACACGCGAGGACGTGGACCCGAGGCTCACCGAGTGGCTGACCCGGTCGGTGATCAACAGCCGGGACCGCATCGGCGCCCACGTCCACTCGGCACAGCTCGTGGATCTGCGGACCGCCATCTACACCGACCCGTTGGCCCTGCACAAGGGCGCCCGGCGCTACTACCGCTCGGTCAAGCCGTAGGGCCGGTCGCGACACGGGAACCTCAGGACGCCGGGCCCGACCTCGGCACGCACACCGTCACCTTCAGGCCGTGCGGCTCGTGATGGTCGTACGAGATCGTGCCGCCGCCCGCTGCCAGCAGGACCCGGGAGATGGACAGACCGAGGCCCGAGCCCTTGACGTTCTGATGCCTGCCGCTGCGCCAGAAGCGGTCGCCGATACGGGCGAGTTCGTCGTCGGTGAGGCCCGGGCCGCCGTCGGTGACCACGACCGTCGAGGTCGCGCCGTTCGACGCGACCGACACCCGCACGCACTCGTCCCCGGGCGTGAACTTCACCGCGTTGTCGATCACCGCGTCCAGGGCGCTGGACAGCGTGACCGGGTCCGCCCAGGCGGTGGTGGCCGGGCAGTCGCCGACCAGGCGCACGCCCTTGGCCTGGGCCAGCGGGGTCCAGGCCGCGACGCGCTCGGCCGTCAGCGCGCCGATGTCGGTGAGTGCGAGGTCCGCCTCGGCGTGCTCGGCCAGCGCCAGGTCGAGAAGGTCGTCCAGGACCTCGGCCAGGCGCTTGCCCTCGGTCTGGACCGAGGCGATCTCCTCGTTTCCCTCCGGCAGTTCGAGTGCGAGCAGTTCGATCCGCAGCAGCAGCGCCGAGAGTGGATTGCGCAGCTGGTGCGAGGCGTCGGCGACGAAGGCACGCTGCTGCTCCAGCACGTCCTCGACGTTGTCCGCCATCTCGTTGAACGCCCGGGCCAGCCGTCTGAGTTCCGGCGGCCCGCCGGCCACGGCCACCCGGGACTTCAGGCTCCCGGTCGCGATGCTGTGCGTGGTGGCGTCGAGGACGCGTACGGGCCTGAGCACCCAGCCGGTGAGGCGCAGCGCGGCGCCCACCGCGAGCAGCATCGCGGCGATCTCGCCGGCTCCGATGATGAGCCAGCCGTGCAGCGTCCGTGAACGCATCTGCCCGGTGGGCGAGTCGGTGACCACGACGGCCACGACGTCGCCGTCCCGGATGACCGGCGACGCGACGACGAGCCGGTGCTCCTGCCAGGGCCAGACCTGTTGCGGATCGTGGCTGCGACGGGAGAGGAGCGCCTCGGCGAACGCGTCACGCACCTCGCCCGTTTCCGGTAGGTACCAGTCGGTCGGCGCGTTGGCCATGGGTGCGTCGTTGCGGTAGAAGACACCGGAACGGATGCCGTAGACGTCGTAGTAGCTCTCGAGTTCCCGTTGGAGGGTCTCGCCGCGCTCGTCGGTGTCCGCGTCCTTGACGCGGGACCCGGTGGGCCGGTCGGTGACGAACTGGGCGAGCGCCGCGAAACGCGCGGTGTCGTCGATCCGGTCGACGACGACCGTCTGCTGCTGGGCGGCGGCCACGCTGATGGCGAGCGGGATGCCGAGCGCGAGCAGAACTGCCGCCATCAGGACGATGAGCAGGGGAAGGAGACGTGTGCGCACCCGTACCCGCTACCGCGTCGGGGCGACGAGCCGATAGCCCACGCCGCGGACGGTCTCGATCAGCGCCGGCATGCGCAACTTGGCGCGCAGGGACGCGACATGCACCTCCAGAGTGCGGCCGGTCCCCTCCCAGCTGGTCCGCCAGACCTCGCTGATGATCTGTTCGCGGCGGAACACCACTCCGGGACGCTGCGCGAGAAGGGCGAGCAGATCGAACTCCTTGCGGGTCAGCTGGACCACCGAACCGTCCACGAGGACCTGCCGGTTGGACAGTTCGATCCGCAGCGACCCAAGGAGCAGCGCGTCCTCCCCTGCCTCGGCGGCGTCCTCGTGGACACTGCGCCGGCTGACGGCGTGGATCCGGGCGAGCAGTTCCCCGGTGTCGTACGGCTTCACCACGTAGTCGTCGGCGCCGAGATTGAGGCCGTGGATGCGGGAGCGGATGTCGGAGCGCGCGGTGACCATGATCACGGGAGTGTTGGTGCGCTTGCGGATCTTGCCGCACACCTCGTACCCGTCCTGGTCGGGCAGGCCCAGGTCGAGCAGCACCACGCCGAAGCCGTTTCCTTCCGGGACGAGCGCCCGGAGGGCCTCCTCGCCACTGCGGGCGTGCGTGACGTCGAAACCGTGCCGCGCCAGGACCGCGGAGAGCGCGGCGGCGACATGGTTGTCGTCCTCGACGAGGAGCAGTCTCATCGCGACCCCTTTCGGTTCACAGGCTTCATGGGCTTCATGGACTTGGGTTCATGAGAGCTTCGGTCCGTCGGCCGTGCGGTTTCGACTTGTACACCACACGCTGGTGCACCAAACGCGGTGCACCAGCGGAGTACACCATGTGGACACACGCACGCGCGTGCCTGGTTCCGGCTGCGGAACGCTTCCGTTATCCAGCCGGTACACCTCTTTCGGGGGACGCCACAAAGCGTGTTGACCTGACATCAGATCGTTATCCTCAAGTTCCCCTCAGATGTGCTGACGCTGGTCTCGCGGGGTCACTACTGTCCTCCGAAACCGAGCAGGACGGAGCCAGCAAGCCATGACCGAAGTATCGATGGCCAAGGACGACGTGGCCGCGACCGGCGATCTGGTCGTCCTGAAGAGCGTCAACAAGCACTTCGGCGCGTTGCACGTGCTCCAGGACATCGACCTGACCATCGCCCGCGGCGAGGTGGTCGTGGTCATCGGACCTTCCGGGTCCGGTAAGTCGACCCTGTGCCGTGCCATCAACCGTCTGGAGACCATCGACTCGGGAGACATCTCGATCGACGGCAAGCCGCTGCCCCAGGAGGGCAAGGCGCTGGCCCGGCTGCGGGCCGACGTCGGCATGGTGTTCCAGTCCTTCAACCTGTTCGCGCACAAGACCGTGCTCGAGAACGTGATGCTGGGCCAGATCAAGGTCCGCAAGGCCGACAAAAACGCGGCCGAGGAGAAGGCCCGCGCCCTGCTCGACCGGGTGGGCGTGGCCACTCAGGCGGACAAGTACCCCGCACAGCTGTCCGGCGGCCAGCAGCAGCGTGTCGCCATCGCCCGTGCCCTGGCCATGGACCCCAAGGTCATGCTCTTCGACGAGCCGACGTCGGCGCTCGACCCGGAGATGATCAACGAGGTCCTCGAGGTCATGCAGCAGCTCGCCCGCGAGGGCATGACCATGATCGTCGTCACCCACGAAATGGGGTTCGCCCGTTCGGCCGCCAACCGAGTGGTGTTCATGGCGGACGGCCGCATCGTCGAAGAGGCTGTGCCGGACCAGTTCTTCAGCAACCCGCGCAGCGACCGCGCGAAGGACTTCCTTTCCAAGATCCTTCACCACTGATCCCACGGCTCTTCCCACAGCCGGCGCTCCACTCGGCGCCTCCCGCAGCAGTGAGGGAAGCCGCCCCACGGGCGGTTTCCGAACCACGGACGAACTGCGTCATCCGCACGTGACGGCCCGCATTCACTTCATCACTCAAAGGATGTTCACCATGAAGCTTCGCAAGGTCACCGCCGCGACCGCCGCAGCTCTTGTCCTCGCCCTCACGGCGACGGCCTGTGGAGGCGACGACGACAAGGCCGACACCGGCTCGGGCGGCGGTGACAAGATCAAGGTCGGCATCAAGTTCGACCAGCCCGGTATCGGCCTGAAGCAGCCCGACGGTTCCTTCGCCGGCTTCGACGTGGACGTGGCGACGTACGTGGCCAAGCAGCTCGGCTACGAGCCCGCCCAGATCGAGTGGGTCGAGACCAAGAGCGCCGACCGCGAGACCGCGCTGGCCCGTGGCGACGTCAAGTTCATCGCGGCCTCGTACTCGATCAACGACAAGCGCAAGGCGAAGGTCGACTTCGCCGGCCCGTACCTGCTCGCCCACCAGGACCTGCTCGTCAAGTCGGACTCCACGATCGCCAAGGGCACGGACCTCAACGGCAAGAACCTGTGCTCCGTGACCGGCTCCACCTCGGCGCAGAACATCAAGGACACGATCGCCCCGAAGGCCAACCTGCGTGAGAACTCGGGCTACTCGGAATGCATCGCCGCCCTGCAGAGCGGTGCCGTCGACGCGGTGACCACGGACGACTCGATCCTCGCGGGCTTCGCCGCCCAGGAGAAGTACAAGGGTCAGTTCAAGCTGGCGGGCCTCAAGCTGAGCAACGAGAACTACGGCATCGGCGTCAAGAAGGGCGACACCACGACCGTGGACAAGATCAACACCGCGCTGGAGAAGATGGTCAGCGACGGCGCCTGGGATACCGCGGTCACGAAGAACTTCGGTCCGGCCGGCTACAAGAACGAGCCGGCTCCGAAGATCGGCACGATCGTCAGCTAGCACAGGGTTCCGCAGGTGCGCCGCCGCCCACCGCGATCAGGGCAGCGGCGCACCGCGTCTGCCACATACACCTCGTACGCCACATACGCCTCACACCCGGAAGCGCGGGGATCGTGTTCGACTTTCTTGATGGTTACGACGTCCTCGGGGCGTTCTGGATGACGGTGAAACTCACCGCCCTCTCCGCCCTCGGCTCCCTGGTCTGGGGCACACTGCTGGCCGCCATGCGGGTCAGCCCGGTCCCGCTCATGCGCGGTTTCGGCACCGCCTACGTGAACATCGTCCGCAACATCCCGCTGACGGTCATCATCGTCTTCACCTCACTCGGCCTCGCCGACATCTTCGGCATGACGATGGGCGCGTCCGACGACTTCGAAGCCCAGGGCTTCCGGCTGGCGGTGCTCGGCTTCGTCGCCTACACCGCGGCCTTCGTCTGCGAGGCACTGCGCTCCGGCATCAACACCGTGCCCCCGGGGCAGGCCGAGGCGGCCCGCGCCATCGGGCTGAGCTTCAGCCAGGTGCTGGGCCTCGTCGTGCTGCCGCAGGCGTTCCGGTCGGTCATCGGCCCACTGGCCAACGTACTGATCGCGCTGACCAAGAACACCACCGTGGCGGCCGCGATCGGCGTGGCCGAGGCCGCGAGTCTGATGAAGTCAATGATCGAGAACGAGGCTCAGTTGCTGCTCATCGGCGCGGTCTTCGCCTTCGGGTTCGTGGTGCTCACCCTGCCCACCGGACTCGCCCTCGGCTGGCTGAGCAAGCGACTGGCGGTGAAGCGATGACCTCCGTCCTCTACGACGCGCCGGGCCCCCGCGCCAAACAGCGCAACGTGGTCCTCACGATCGTCTTCTTCGTCCTGCTCGCCCTGTTCCTGTGGTGGATCTGGCGGACGATGGACGACAAGGGCCAGCTGAAGTGGGCCCTGTGGGAGCCGTTCACCACGTCACAGGCCTGGACGACCTATCTGCTGCCCGGCCTCGCCAACACCCTGAAGGCCGCGGCGCTCTCCATGGTGATCGCCCTTCCCCTGGGTGCGGCCCTGGGTATCGCACGGCTGTCCGACCACCGGTGGGTGCGCGTTACGGCCGGTACGGTGGTCGAGTTCTTCCGGTCCATTCCGGTGCTGCTGCTCATGCTGTTCGCCGCCGCGTTCTACGTCAGCTCCACGGACATCAGCAGTGAGGACCGCCCCCTCTACGCGGTCGTCACCGGCCTGGTGCTCTACAACGCCTCGGTGCTCGCCGAGATCGTACGAGCGGGCATCCTGTCCCTCCCCAAGGGACAGACGGAGGCCGCCCTCGCGATCGGTCTGCGCAAGGGCCAGACGATGACGAACGTCCTGCTCCCGCAGGCCGTCACGGTCATGCTGCCGGCGATCGTCAGCCAGCTCGTCGTCATCGTGAAGGACACGGCGCTGGGCGGCGTGATGCTCAACTTCACCGAGCTTCTCAACGCGCGCAGCACGCTCGCGGCGAACTACGCCAACGTCATCGCGAGCTTCATCGTGGTTGCTGCCATCTTCATCGTGATCAACTTCCTCATCACCACCTTCGCGAGCTGGCTCGAGGGCAGGCTGCGGCGCGGCAAGAAGTCGACCGGTGTGGTGCTCGGAGCGGCGACGGTGGCCGGCACGGAGGCGACCGGCGCGGGCGGCTCCATCTGACGGACGCTCAACTCATGTGACCTGCCCCGGAGGCAGTGATGTGACCGACACGGAGGCAGTGGCGCGTTCGCCACTGCCTCCGTCGTCTGACGCCGGCACCGGGTGCACATGCCGTACCAGGGGAAACGCCGAATGTGTCGGGGCGGGCTCCTGGGGTGCGTCCAGCTTGACCGGGTGGCGCGGAGTCTGTTGCATACGTTTTGTGATCGTGCACCCCGCTCCAACTTCCTGTTCACTTGTGTCGATGAAGACGTCGCTCTGGGCAGGGGGCGCCGCGCCATGGACCCGGTGATCATCGTCGGAGCGGGGCCGGTCGGGCTCACGCTGGCGCTTGCGCTGGCGCGCCAGGACGTCCCCTCGGTCGTCCTCGACGAGGGGCCGGGCAAGGACGACCAACGCCCCGCGCGCACGGTCGTGCTGCGCGAGGACACCGCCGCGCTGCTGGAGCGGCTCACCGGTACGCCGGTCGCCGACGCCGGTTTCCACTGGGCCGGATGGCGGTCGATGCGGCGCAAGCAGGTGATGCGTCAGATCTCTTTCGGCACCGAGGAATCGGACGGGCCGACCGACGCGCTCCCGTCGGGATTCGGGCAGGGGCTCGGGTCGGGGCTCGTCACGGAACCCGGCACGGAATCCGATACCCCCCTGCACATCGCCCAGCACGTGCTGACCGGTGCCCTGCGGACCGCCATCGCGCACGAACGGCTCGTCAAGGTCGCCGTCAACAGCCGCCTCGACTCCGTCGAGCAGGAGCCGTCCGGCGTCACGGCACACACCCGCGGCCCGGGCGGCACCTGGTGGCGCGGCAGTTACCTCGTCGGCTGCGACGGCCCACGCTCCACCGTGCGCAAACTCCAGGACATCCGCTTCCCCGGACGTACGGCCGTGGAACGACACGCCGTGGCCGCGCTGCGTACGGAACTTCCATGGCCCGGCGAGGCCTTGTTGCACCGGATGCCGCCGTGGCGGACGACCGGGCCCTCGGCCGGGGAGATCACCGCCCGCCCGCTCCCCGACGGTGTGTGGCGCCTGGACTGGCTGCTGCCGCCCGGCAAGGACCTGGTCACGCCCGAGCTCCTGGTGACCCGCGTCCGGGAGACCCTCGCGGGCTGGAGCGGCGGCACCACACCGCCGTACGACCTGCTCGACACGGGCGTCCACATCGTCCACCACCGGCTCGCCCGACGCTGGCGGGCCGGCCGGGTCTTCCTCGCCGGGGACGCCGCGCACCTGCTCGGCACGCTCGGCACACAAGGGCTGGACGAGGGCCTGCGGGACGCCGACAACCTCGCCTGGAAGCTGGCCCTGGCCTGGCACCACGGCCCGCACGAGGCCCTGCTGGACAGCTACCAGATCGAACGGCGCGCGGCCGTCTCCGCCCGGCTGCGCGCCGCCGACCAGGCGCTGCCGCTGCTGCGCGGGGGTGCGGGGCTGCGGTCGTACGTCCCCGGGTCGGCCCGCGGACACGACTCGCTGCTCACGGACGGTCACCTGGGGCGCGGCATCCTGGGCGAGCCGGGGACGTACGGCCGTTCGCCGCTGGCGCCCCAGCACATCGAGGCGGAGATCTCGGTGGACACCCCGCCCGGCGCGCAGGTGACGGACGTACGGGTCACCGCCGAGGACGGTTCCTTCGTACGGCTGCGGGAGCGCCTGGGCCGCGGTGCGCTGCTGGTGGTGCTGATCGCGCCCGGTACGGGTGTGTGGGAGCGCAAGCACTGGGTGAGCGCCGGGATCATGCCCCGGCTGGCCGCCGCGGTGGCCGCGCTGCCGCATCCCGCCGAGCTGCTGGTCACGGAGAGCTATCCGGGCGCCGCCGCCCACACCGTGCTTCTGGTCCGCCCGGACGGTCACCTCGTCACGGCGCTGAGTGGGGTACGCCCGGCCGACCTGTACGCGGCGGCCGAGGCGACGCTGGGCGGACCTCCGCAGGACAGGACGAACGACAAGGCCGACAGGACGGGCAGGGCCGACAGGACGAACGCGACGGCGAACGCGGAAGCCGCGGCAGGCACCCGCTGACACCCGCCCTCCGTCCGCGCCCGCTCTCCCCTCTCCCGCCCTCTCCCGCCCTCTTGTCACCATGCGTCCACATGGTGACAACGAGTTGACCGGTCAGCACCGTCATGCTGTACTCCGGAGCGTGACCGACGCTGACACCGATGTGCGCCTGTGGCGGAGGGTCCATATGGACCTCGTCCGCTATGCGGGCTGCGTGTGTCGTCCGTCCTGCTGAATTCGCATCCCTTTTCTCGCGCGCGCCGCTCTTCTCTCCGCGCCGCTGCGTGCTCCCCGCGAACGCACCAGGACGGTACCCGTGTCCGTGTCACCCCCTGTATCCGTAGCCGCCCGGGTCTCCGGGACTTCCCGGACCCCGACGCAGGCGGACCTGCTCGACTTCGTACGACGTACGGCCGCCGACGCCGAGCTGATCGCCTCCCTGCCGCTCGACCCCGAGGGCCGCACCTGGGTGCGCCTCGATGGTCCCGGCGGCAGCGAGGCCTGGCTGATCGGCTGGCCGCCCGGCACCGGCACCGGCTGGCACGACCACGCCGACTCGGTCGGTGCCTTCCTCACCGCGGCCGGTGAGCTCAAGGAGAACTCGCTCGCCGCCCGGCTGCCCACCGACGGCTGGCAGACCCTGGAACTCACCGAGGGCGTCGACCGGAAGCGGCGGCTGCCGGAGGGCCAGGGCCGGGGCTTCGGCCGCCATCATGTGCACGAGGTGCTCAACGAGTCCCGCGACCAGCACGCGATCTCGGTCCATGCCTACTACCCGCCCCTGCCCCAGATCCGCCGCTACAGCCGTACGGGACAGGTGCTGCGACTGGAGCACGTCGAGCGCCCGCAGGACTGGCAGTGAGCGAACAGCCGGTCGGTATCGACGAGTTGCTGGACCGCGTGCGCGAGACCTACGCGCGCGTGGAGACACACGAGACGTACGAGGCCGCGCAGGCCGGCGAAGCACTGCTGGTGGACATCCGGTACGCGGCCCTGCGTGAGCGCGACGGCCTGATCCCCGGCGCGCTCGTGGTCGAGCGCAACGAGTTGGAGTGGCGCCTCGACCCGCTGGGCAGCCACCGCGCCCCTCAGGCGACCGGCCACGACCTGAGAGTCGTAGTGATCTGCAACGAGGGATACGCGTCGAGCCTCGCGGCCGTGTCCCTGCACCGGTTGGGGCTGCGCAGGGCGACCGACCTGGTCGGAGGGTTCCAGGCGTGGCGGGCGGCGGGGCTTCCGGTGACGGCGCAGGCAGCCTGACGCCCGAAGCCGCCGTACCGTCCGCCCGGCCCCGAACGCGGTCGGCGCCCCCGCGCGTCCAGCGTGTTCAGGGCCGGGGCGCAGACCTCTCGGGCCAGCCGCACCTCCGGCACCACCGGGCTCAGAACTCCTCGTCCGCAAGGAACTCGGTGTCCTCGCCCTCCTCCTCCAAGGCCTGCCGTACGACCCGCAGGGCCATGCCCTGGGGGTAGCCCTTGCGGGCGAGCATGCCCGCAAGGCGTCGCAGCCGCTTGTCGCGGTCGAGGCCGCGTGTCGCACGCAGCTTGCGGGCGACGAGTTCACGCGCGGTCGTCTCCTCCTGCTCGGAGTCGAGCTGCCCGACAGCTTCATCGATGAGTGTCGCGTCCACGCCTTTGGTACGCAGTTCCTGTACGAGTGCCCGCCGGGCCAGTCCCCGGCCGTGGTGGCGGGACTCGACCCAGGCGTCCGCGAACGCGCTGTCGTTGATCAGTCCGACATCCTCGAACCTCGACAGCACCGCCTCGGCCACCTCGTCCGGGATCTCGCGCTTGCGCAGGGCGTCCGCGAGCTGCTTCCGCGTTCGCGGGGTCCCGGTGAGCAGGCGCAGACAGATCCCCCGCGCCCGCTCAGCCGGGTCCGCCGGCGACTCCGCCTTCTCGGCCCTCGACGAGGAGACGGAACCTCCGTCCTGTGGGTCGCCGCCCGACTCGCCGAAGCCACGCTGCCGACGCCGGCCACGCCCTCCGTGTGAGCCCTCGGCGCGTGAGTCCTCACCGCGTGAGCCACCTTCGCCGTACGGGCCGCTCTCGCCGCTCAGGGCACCGCCGCCACGGCGTCCCCCGGCTCCCGGAGAACCGCCGCCGCGACGTCGACCGTCCCCGGGCGGACCGGCACCGCGCCGCGGTCCGGCGTCTCCGTCACCCTCGTACACCCCGTCGCCTTCACGGGCACGGGCCCCGTGGCCACCCCCGTATGGCCCGGCATCCCCGTGGGCGCTGTCACCGGCCCCGGCGGATCCCCCGCCGCCCCGGCCTTCCGAGGCACCGGGGTGAGCGTGATCGGCCCAGTCGGTTCGTCGTGTCACGGCGGGCTAGCTCTTGACCGCCGTGGCCGTTGCCTTGGCCTTGGTGGTCTTGGCCGCCGGAGCGGGCACCGTCTTGGCGGCCTCGTCCGAGGCGACCGTGACCGCCGCGTCCGCGCCCGGCTCGGCAGTGGGCTTCTCCGGCTTCACACCGACCCCCAGCTTCTCCAGGATCTTCTTCTCGATCTCGTTGGCGAGGTCGGGGTTGTCCTTCAGGAAGTTGCGCGCGTTCTCCTTGCCCTGGCCTAGCTGGTCGCCCTCGTACGTGTACCAGGCGCCGGCCTTGCGGACGAAGCCGTTCTCCACGCCCATGTCGATCAGACCGCCCTCGCGGCTGATGCCCTGCCCGTAGAGGATGTCGAACTCGGCCTGCTTGAACGGTGGCGCGACCTTGTTCTTGACGACCTTGACGCGGGTGCGGTTGCCGACCGCGTCCGTGCCGTCCTTCAGCGTCTCGATGCGACGGATGTCGAGTCGCACCGAGGCGTAGAACTTGAGCGCCCGGCCGCCGGTCGTGGTTTCCGGCGAGCCGAACATCACGCCGATCTTCTCGCGGAGCTGGTTGATGAAGATCGCGGTGGTCCCGGACTGGCTCAGCGCACCGGTGATCTTGCGGAGTGCCTGGCTCATCAGACGAGCCTGCAGACCCACGTGCGAGTCGCCCATCTCGCCCTCGATCTCCGCGCGCGGCACCAGGGCTGCGACGGAGTCGATGACGATCAGGTCGAGCGCGCCGGAGCGGATCAGCATGTCCACGATCTCCAGAGCCTGCTCGCCGTTGTCCGGCTGGGACAGGATCAGGTTGTCGATGTCGACGCCGAGCTTCTTCGCGTACTCCGGGTCGAGGGCGTGCTCCGCGTCGATGAAGGCGACCTGGCCGCCGGCCTTCTGCGCGTTCGCCACCGCGTGCAGGGTCAGGGTCGTCTTGCCGGAGGACTCCGGGCCGTACACCTCCACCACTCGGCCGCGCGGCAGGCCGCCGACACCGAGGGCGACGTCGAGCGCGGTCGACCCGGTGGGGATGACTTCGATGGGCTCATTCGGCCGCTCGCCCAGGCGCATCACCGCGCCCTTGCCGAACTGCCGTTCAATCTGCGCGAGCGCGGCGTCCAACGCCTTGTCGCGGTCGGTTCCTGCCATGGGTTCCACCCGATTTGCTTGAGTCGATCGCTTCACGTCAAAGACGCTAACGCCTGCCACTGACAATGCGCCCCGACGCCCGTCCGGCCTGTGGATAACTCGGGCACATCTCTATGAAAACCCTGACGAAATCCCCGTCGAGAGCCTCGCCGGAACCTCAATCAGAATGGATGTTCGATTTCCGTGTCAAGCGCAACACCCGGCACCTCCGAGACTAGGTTCACGGTCAGCCGAGGTCCGGGATGTCGGGTTCGACACCCCAGTGGCACCTGGCACGGGGCACCTACGACCGGACAGGACGGTGCCGAGCACCCCTGTCACACGGCAGGCGGCTGCACGGCGTCCGTCGCGGGCAGGGCGGCGGCCAGGGCTCCGCTCAGGCGGGCGTGGAGCCTTCCCCCGACGACGGCCCCGACCCCGGTTCGGGCGCCTGGGCGGAGTGCGCCGAGTCCTCGGCGCCGGCACCCTGCCGCCCCTCCAGCAGACTCCGCAGCCGCGTGAGGATGCTCGTGCCCCGATTGCGGTGCCCCTGGACACGAGGGTCGTCCGTGACGTCGTACCGCTTCACGTACGCCCCCAGGAACGCCTGGAGCGTGGCGACCGCAGGGATGGCGATCAGCGCGCCGACCGCGCCGAGGAGCGCCGTGCCGGCGATGACCGAGCCGAAGGCGACCGCGGGATGGATGTCGACGGTCTTCGCGGTCAGCTTGGGCTGCAGCACGTAGTTCTCGAACTGCTGGTAGAGCACGACGAAGACCAGCACCCACAGCGCGTACCAGGGATCGACGGTGAAGGCGATCAGCATCGGCAGGGCACCCGCGAGATACGTACCGATGGTCGGGAGGAACTGCGACACCAGCCCCACCCAGACGGCGAGCACGGGCGCGTACGGCACGCTCAGGAACTCCAGCAGGACGTAGTGGGCGACCCCGGAGATGAGCGCCATCAGACCACGCGAGTACAGATAACCGCCGGTCTTGTCGACGGCGATCTCCCACGCGCGCAGCACCTCGGCCTGCCGGGCGGGAGGCAGTACGGAGCACAGTGCGCGGCGCAGTCTCGGCCCGTCGGCGGCGAAGTAGAACGCGAACAGTGTGATCGTCAGCAGCTGGAAGAGCCCGCCCAGCACCTGGCCGGAGACGTCCAGGACGCCTGTGGCGCTGTTCTGTACGTAACTGCGCAGCCAGTCGGAGCGGAGCAGGCCCTCCTGGACGTCCACACGCTTCAGGTCGGTGCTGAAGTGCACGTTGATCCAGTTGATGACGGAGTCGAGATAGGCCGGGAAGTCCTCGACGATCTTGATGATCTGGCCCGCGAGCATGGAGCCGAGCAGGGTGATGAACCCGGCGATCGCGATGAGCAGGCCGATGAAGACCAGGAAGGTGGCCAGTCCCCGGCGCATCCCGCGCGACGCCATGCGGCTCACCGCGGGTTCGATCGCGAGCGCGGCGAAGAACGCGATGAGGATGTTGATCAACAGGCCTGTGAGCTCGTGGAAGGCCCAACTGCCCAGCTGGAACAGGCCGACGAGGGCGAGCGCCAGCATCATGGCGCGGGGCAGCCAGCGAGGCATGCGCGCGCCCTGTCCGGCGGTGTGCCCGGCCGGGGGTGTGGGCGGCGTCGCGCCGAACGGGGCCGCCTGCTGTCCGAGCTGTCCGGTCTCGTCTGTGGATGCCACGGTGCAAGTCTCGCCCACGCCAACGGCAATGAGTCGCCACCCTGCGGTCTACGGGGTCGACCGGCGTCGTTTCAGTGCGATTTCACCGGTTCTCCGACGGAACGTTCATGGCCGCGCACACCACACGCCACACGTCCTTCGCCTCCCAGCCGGCGTTCAGGGCCTCGTGCACGGTCCGTCCGCCGAGCTCCGTCATCACGTGATCGCGCGCGAAGGTGTCGGCGTACCCCGAACCGAAGTGCTCCGCCATCCGCTGCCAGAAGACCGTCAACCGCATGACTTCAGTATCCCGCCCCTGGGGGTGGGCCGACGCCGGGACCGCTCGCCGGGACCACTCCGCGCCCTACGGTCTGACGCATGGCCGAAACAGGAGCAGCCCCACTCCCCCCGACGCCCCCCGCGCGTTCCCCGCTCTTCCGTGCCGAGCACTTCGTGTGGCTCACCGCGCGCGTGCTGGAGCAGCGCCGCTTCGCGTACCACTTCCTGAACGGAGGCGCCGACGCGGTCGAGACCGCGCTGGACGCCTACCGCAACGAGGACGGCGGATACGGTCATGCGCTGGAACCCGATCTGCGCGGCCCCGTCAGCCAGCCCCTGCACACCGCGCACGCGCTGCGTGTCCTGGACGCCATCGGGCGCTGCGGCGGGCAGCGGGTGGAGCGCGTGTGCCGCTATCTGACCTCGGTCTCCGCACCGGACGGCGCGCTGCCGGCGATCCACCCCAGCCAGCGCGGCTATCCGGCGGCGCCGTTCATCCCGATCGCCGCCGACCCGCCGAGTGAGCTCCTCGCCACGGGCCCCGTAGTGGGCCTGCTGCACCGCAACGAGGTGTGGCACGCCTGGCTGTTCCGGGCCACGGACTTCTGCTGGCAGGCGGTCGACTCCCTGGAGAAGTCCCATCCGTACGAGGTGGAGGCCGCCGTGGCCTTCCTGGACTCGGTCCCGGACCGCTCACGCGCGCAGGCGGCGGCCGACCGGCTGGGCCGCCTGGTACGCGAACACCGGCTCGTGGCACTCGACCCGGAGCGCCTCGACGCCTCCCCGGTGGCGCCCGGCTACGCCCCGGGCGAGCACCACTTCCCTTACGACTACGCGAGGGCACCGGGCTCACTCGCGCGCGCGTGGTTCACGGACGAGGAGATGACGCGTTCCCTGGACTTCCTCGCGAGCGAGCAGAGCGAGGACGGCGGCTGGCCCATCCGCTGGCGTGCGTGGGCACCGGGCACGTCCCTGGAGGCGCGCCCCATGGTGACGGTCGAGGCCCTGCGCACCCTGAAGGCGTACGGCCGCCCCATCGGCTGACGTCAGGACCGCGGGCACGGCCGACGTTCAACCGGTCATCGCCCTGACCCCCGCCGTCACCACCACTGCCGCCGCGACGACGACCAGGAAGGGAGCACGCAGCACCAGCGCCACGGCGGCTGCGGCGAGCCCTGCGGCCTTCGCGTCCACAACGAGCACCCGCCCGTCGGCGAAGGCCTGCTGGGCCGTGAGAGCGGCGAGGAGAGCCACGGGAAGCAGGGCGGCCAGCCGTCTGACGAGTGGACGTTCCAGCACACTGGTGGGCACGAGGAATCCGACGAGCTTGACGACGTAACAGCCGAGGGCGGTCACACCGATCGCGATCCAGACGTTCAACGGTCCTCCTCCTTCCTGTCCCGTTTCCTGTCCCTCTGCCCGTTCCTCGCCCCACGACGGCCCTGGGCCCAGAGGACGGCGGGCGCCGCGAGCGCGGCCACCAGAACCGGCACACCGGCCGGCAGTACGGGCAGCATTCCGAGCCCCAGCACCACCGCGAGGCCCGCGACAGCGCGCTCGACGCCGGACTTCAGCATCGGCGCGAGCAGCGCCAGGAAGACGGCGGGCCCTGCTGCGTCCAGACCCCAGGCGTCGGTGTCCCCGATGGCCTCGGCCCCCAGCCCGCCGAGCAGCGTCGTGAGGTTCCACAGCACGTACAGACTGAGCCCGGTGACAGCGAACCCGATACGGGCGCTGCGCCGCGTGGGCTGCGCCAGGGCGACCACCGTGGTCTCGTCGATGACCCATTGGGCCGCGAACGGACGCACCGCGCGCGGGAGGGCCAACAACTGCGACAGACGCAGCCCGTAGAAGGCGTTGCGCACCCCCAGGAAAAAGGCACCCGCTGCCGCGGTGAGCGGATTGCCGCCGGCCGCGAGCGCGCCCACGAGCGCGAACTGGGAGGCCCCGGTGAACACCAGAAGGCTGAGCGCACAGGTCTGGAGAAGCGTGAGCCCGTTGCCTACCGATGTCACCCCGAAGGCGAACCCGGACAGTCCGACGGCGACCCCGACTCCGAGGGCGTCTCGTACGACGGCGGCGTCCGGTTTGCCTCCGTCGTCGGCACGTATGTCTGCGCGAGCTGTCTGTTCTGCCACCCGTCGGATGGTAGGAGCAGGTGCCCCGTCGGGTCTTGTACGTTCTTGCGCTCGCGCTGGTACGCCCCTGGGGGCACGCCCACGATCCGGGTGAAATGCCGGTTGAGGTGCGGCTGATCGGTGAAGCCGACGGCGACTGCCGCGTCGGCGGGTGCGGTCCCCGCGTCCAGCAGCCGTCGCGCCCGACGCACGCGCGCGTCCGTCAGCCAGGCGTGCGGCGGCAACCCGTACGTGTCCCGGAACGCCCGCAGCAGCGCGAAGGGGCTGGTGCCCAGGTCTCTGGCGAGTTTCTCCAGAGTCGGCGGCCCTGCCATCGTCTCCTCCAGCACGGCACGCGCGCGTGCCGCGATCCGCGCGCCGGCCGTGGGCACCACCCGTTCCTGAAGGGTCCCGCCGTTGAGCCGGAGGAGCCGGGTCACCACCACCCGCAGCAGCGTGTCGGCCGCCAACGCGTTGCCCTGCTCGGCCGCGCGCAGCACGTCATGTACGAGAGTGACCGAGTACGGATCGTCGAACACGGGAGCGACAAAGCCCGGGGTCCCCCGAATCACGGTGGTCTCCGCGGCGATCTCGGCCACCACATCGGGTGCCGGGTAGACAGCCCCGTACCGCCACCCCTCGGGAACCCCGGCACGCCCCGTATGCGGCGTATCGGGATTGACGAGCGCGAGCGCTCCCGGCCCCGCGTACTGATCGACCCCCCGATGACGGAAGACCTCCGCCCCTTCCGTGATGGCGGCGATGACGAAGTTCTCGTGCGTGTGCCGGACAAAGGTCTTGTGGATGTACCGCGCACGCAGAAGATCGACACCGGGCAACTCCGCGTACTGCCAGTGCCGAGCCAGCTCACCCGAACCCGCCATACCTCCATTCTCCGCGAAGGAGACGCGGCCCGCCGAGGCGCACCTCCGGGGACGTGCCGGGGGTGTCCGCCCACAGCGGTCGGCGCGCCGACACCGCCAAGTCGGTGAGCAGCCGATTCCGCGCCAGACCGACGACGGACACCCCCCGGCGCGGCCCCGACCCACAACGCGACAGCAGGCACGACCACCGGCCGGGCAGCCCGCACACAGCCACACCGGCTCGCCACCACCCCGCCCAACCGCCCCACCGCCGGAGGCGAACTCGCAGGTCAGGGCAATTGTCAGTGCCGGGGTGCAGGATGGACGCATGGTCAGCTCCGCACACCGAGCCCTCGACGGCTTCTCCCCCGCGACCCGCGACTGGTTCACGGGGGCCTTCTCCGCGCCCACCGCGGCCCAGGCCGGCGCGTGGGCGGCCATCGGCGAGGGCTCGGACGTGCTGGTGGTCGCCCCGACCGGCTCCGGCAAGACCCTGGCCGCGTTCCTCGCCGCCCTCGACCAGCTCACCTCGGCACCCCCGCCGGCCGACCCCCACAAACGCTGCCGCGTGCTCTACGTGTCACCGCTCAAGGCCCTCGCGGTCGACGTGGAACGCAACCTGCGCAGCCCTCTCACGGGCATCCGCCAGGAATCAGTACGCCTGGGTCTGCCCGAGCCCGAGGTCAAGGTGGGCATCCGCTCCGGCGACACCCCGCCCGCCGAGCGCCGCGCCCTGGCCACCCGCCCGCCGGACATCCTGATCACCACCCCGGAGTCACTGTTCCTGATGCTCACGTCGGCCACGCGCGACGCGCTGACGGGCGTGGAGACGGTGATCCTGGACGAGGTGCACGCGGTCGCGGGCACCAAACGCGGCGCACATCTCGCGCTCTCGCTGGAGCGGCTCGACGAACTGCTGCCGAGGCCCGCCCGGCGCATCGGCCTCTCCGCGACCGTCCGCCCGGTCGACGAGATCGCGCGTTACCTCTCCCCCCAGCGCAAGGTGGAGATCGTCCAGCCCAAGTCCGACAAGGAGTTCGACCTCTCGGTCGTCGTCCCGGTGGAGGACCTGGGCGAACTGGGCGGCTCCCCGGTCGCCGACGCGAACGAGGGGGCCGAACGGCCGTCCATCTGGCCGCACGTCGAGGAGCGGATCGCCGATCTCGTCCAGGCGCACCGCTCGACGATCGTGTTCGCCAACTCCCGCCGCCTCGCGGAGCGCCTGTGCAACCGGCTCAACGAGATCGCGTACGAGCGGGCCACCGGCGAGCCCCTCGCCGAACACCACGCACCCGCCGAGCTGATGGGCGGCTCGGGCGCGGCCCAGGGCGCCCCTCCGGTCATCGCCCGGGCCCACCACGGATCGGTCTCCAAGGAGCAGCGCGCGCTCGTCGAGGAAGACCTCAAAGCGGGTCGGCTGCCCGCCGTGGTGGCCACCTCCAGTCTCGAACTGGGTATCGACATGGGCGCCGTGGACCTGGTCATCCAGGTCGAGTCACCCCCGTCCGTGGCCTCCGGGCTGCAGCGCGTCGGCCGCGCCGGGCACCAGGTGGGCGCGGTCTCCACAGGCGTCGTCTTCCCCAAGTACCGGGGTGACCTCGTCCAGGCGGCCGTGGTCACCGAGCGTATGCGTACGGGTTCCATCGAGTCCCTGAGGGTCCCCGCCAACCCCCTTGACGTCCTCGCCCAGCAGCTCGTCGCGATGGTCGCGCTGGACACCTGGCAGGTCGACGACCTGCTGGCCACGGTCCGCCGAGCGGCGCCCTTCGCCTCCCTCCCGGAGTCGGCGTTCACCGCGGTCCTCGACATGCTCGCGGGCCGCTATCCGTCCGACGCGTTCGCGGAGTTGCGCCCACGCGTGGTGTGGGACCGCGTCGCCGGCACCGTGACCGGCCGCCCGGGCGCGCAGCGGCTCGCCGTCACCTCCGGGGGCACGATTCCCGACCGCGGGCTCTTCGGGGTCTTCCTCGCCGGCGCCGACCCCAAGAAGGGCGGTGGCAGGGTCGGCGAGCTGGACGAGGAGATGGTGTACGAGTCCCGCGTGGGGGACGTCTTCACCCTCGGTACGAGCTCCTGGCGCATCGAGGACATCACCCGCGACCGTGTCCTGGTCTCCCCCGCTCCCGGGGTACCGGGCCGCCTCCCCTTCTGGAAGGGCGACCAACTGGGCCGCCCGCTCGAACTTGGCCGTGCGGTGGGCGCGTTCCTGCGCGAGGTCGGTTCCCTGCCCGAGGAGGACGCCCGCCTCCGCCTCCTCGCCGCCGGCCTCGACACCTGGGCCGCCGGCAATGTGCTCTCCTACCTGGCCGAACAGCGCGAGGCCTGCGGCCACATCCCGGACGACCGGACCATCGTCGTGGAGCAGTTCCGCGACGAACTCGGCGACTGGCGGGTCGTCGTCCACTCCCCCTTCGGTGCCCAGGTCCACGCCCCGTGGGCGCTCGCGCTCAGCGCCCGCCTCTCCGAGCGGTACGGCATGGACGCCCAGGTCATGCACGCCGACGACGGCATCGTGCTGCGCCTCCCGGACGCCGATCTGATGAGCCTGGACCTGCTCGACCAGGAGCCGGTGAAGACCGGCCTGGAGTACGACGCCGAGAAAGCTCCCGTAGGCGCCGCCGACATCGCCTTCGACAAGGGCGAGGTCAACCAGATCGTCACCGACCAGGTGGGCGGCTCGGCCCTGTTCGCGGCCCGCTTCCGCGAGTGCGCCGCGCGCGCCCTGCTGCTCCCGCGCCGCAGCCCCGGCAAGCGCACCCCGCTGTGGCAGCAGCGTCAGCGGGCCTCCCAACTGCTCCAGGTGGCAAGCGAGTTCGGTTCGTTCCCCATCGTTCTCGAAGCGGTCCGCGAGTGCCTCCAGGACGTCTTCGACGTCCCCGGGCTCGTGGAGTTGATGGGCGACATCGAGTCCCGCAAGGTGCGCCTGGTCGAGATCACCACCCCGGAGCCCTCCCCCTTCGCCCGCTCCCTCCTCTTCGGGTACGTCGCGCAGTTCCTGTACGAGGGCGACTCGCCGCTGGCCGAGCGGCGCGCCGCCGCCCTGTCGCTGGACTCCCGGCTGCTGGCCGAGCTGCTGGGCCAGGCCGAGCTGCGCGAACTGCTCGACGCCGAGGTCCTGACCGAACTGGAGCGGGAACTCCAGTGGCTCACCGAGGACCGCCGCGCGAAGGACGCCGAAAGCGTCGCGGACCTGCTGCGCCTGCTCGGCCCGCTCACCGACGCCGAGCTGGCCGAGCGCGGCGCCGATCCGCAGTGGGCCCGGGAGCTGGCCGGCGCCCGCCGCTCGATCCGGGTCCGCATCGGCGGCGCCGACCACTGGGCGGCGATCGAGGACGCGGGCCGCCTGCGCGACGCGCTCGGCACAGCACTGCCTGTCGGCGTCCCGGAGGCCTTCACCGAGCCGGTCAAGGACCCGCTGGGCGACCTCCTCGCCCGCCACGCCCGCACCCACGGCCCGTTCACCTCGGCCACGGCGGCAGCCCGTTTCGGCCTGGGTGTGGCGGTCACCGAGGGCGCGCTTCGGCGTCTGGCGGCCGGCAGCCGTGTCGTACAAGGGGAGTTCCACCCGGCCGGCATCGGCCAGGAGTGGTGCGACGCGGCGGTCCTGCGCCGTCTCCGGCGCCGCTCCCTGGCCGCGCTGCGGCACGAACTGGAGCCGGTGCCGCCCGCGGCGCTCGCTCAGTTCCTGCCGCAGTGGCAGCACGTCGGCAAGGGCCACGGGCTGCGTGGCGTCGACGGACTGGTGCGCGCGGTCGAGCAGTTGCAGGGCGCCTCCGTGCCGGCGTCGGCCCTGGAGAAGCTGGTCCTGCCGTCCCGGGTGTCGAACTACGCCCCCGCGATGCTCGACGAACTCACGGCAGCCGGGGAAGTCGTCTGGGCCGGGGCGGGCGCCCTCCCCGGCAAGGACGGCTGGGTGTCCCTGTACCTGGCGGACACGGCCCCACTGCTCCTGCCACCGCCCCACCCACTGGAACCCACCGCACTCCACCAGTCCGTCCTGGACGCCCTCACCGGGGGCTACGGGCTCTTCTTCCGCCAGATCGCCGACCAGGTCCGTGCCACCACGCACCCGGACGCCACGGATCCTCAGCTGGCCGACACCGTCTGGGAACTGGCCTGGTCGGGCCGGCTCACGAACGACACGCTCGCCCCGATGCGCTCCCTCCTCGGCTCAGGGCGTACGGCAGGATCGACGGCACACCGGGCCAAGCGCGCCGTCCCGCGCGGCAGGTACGGCTCGCTGACGGCCGCCGCACGCCCCGCCTCGCGCAGTGGCCCGCCGACCGTGGCCGGCCGCTGGTCCCTGCTCCCCGAACCTGAGCCCGACCCCACCGTCCGCGCCCATGCCCTGGCCCGCACCCTGCTCGACCGCCACGGGGTGGTGACGCGGGGAGCCGTTTCGGCGGAGGGTGTCGAGGGCGGCTTCTCAGCCGTGTACCGCATCCTCTCCGCATTCGAGGACAGCGGTCAGGCCCGTCGCGGCTACGTGGTGGAGGGCCTCGGCGCCGCCCAGTTCGCCATGGACGGCGCGGTGGACCGCCTCAGGGCAGCAGCGATCGTCCGAGACCGCGGCGACTCCCGCCCCGCCCCGGCCTTCGGCACCGGCACGGCCGACACACACGACGTCGCGTTCCCTACTGGCCACGACTTCGCAGCGGACTTCGACCTCGACTTCAGTGCCGAGTCCCCACATGCCCCCGCCGCGCAGAACAGACACGCCTACACGCACGGTTTCGCCGGAAACGCCCTGTCCCGGGCCTCCTCCTCCGAAGCCGCCCGTGCCGTCGTCCTCGCCGCCGCCGATCCGGCGAACGCGTACGGTGCCGCGCTCCCCTGGCCCGAACCTCCGACCGGCGCCGGCCACAAACCGGGCCGCAAGGCCGGTTCACTGGTGGTACTGGTCGACGGAGAGCTGACGCTCTACATGGAGCGCGGCGGTAAGACACTGCTGGCCTGGCCCTCCGAACCGGACGGCCGGACCACCGATGACCCGCGTCTGCGCGCAGCATCGGAAGGCCTGGCCGCAGCGGCCCGCGCGGGTTCCCTGGGCACGGTCACGGTGGAGCGAGTCAACGGCGCCTCAGCCCTGACCTCCCCCTTCGGCACCCTCCTGGAAGGAGCGGGCTTCATAGCGACCCCCCGCGGACTGCGCCTGCGCGCCTGATCACCTACCACCTGCCTCCCGCCACCTGCCACCTGCTCGCCCGTCGCCTACTCGCTCGCCCGCTCAAGGCCCCGTCCCACCCCGACATGTCACCCTGGACCCATGCCCGAAGGTGACACGGTCTGGCAGGCCGCGAGGCGGCTGCACAACGCACTCGCCGGCGAGGTGCTGACCCGTTCCGACCTCCGTGTGCCCAAGTTCGCCACGGCCGACCTCACCGGCCGCACCGTCCTGGAGGTCACCCCGCGTGGCAAGCACCTCCTCACCCGCGTCGAGGGCGGCCTGACCCTGCATTCGCATCTGCGGATGGACGGCTCCTGGAAGGTGTACGAGAACGGCCGGCGCTGGAGCGGCGGCCCGTCGCACCAGATCCGGGCGATCCTCGGCACCGCGGACCGCACCGCCGTCGGCTACCGCCTCCCCGTACTCGAACTCCTGCGCACCACCGACGAACACCGGGCCGTCGGCCATCTCGGTCCCGACCTCCTGGGCCCGGACTGGGACCCCGACCAGGCTCTCGCCAACCTCCTCACGGACCCCGCCCGCCCCCTGGGCGAAGCCCTGCTCGACCAGCGCAACCTCGCAGGCATCGGCAACGTGTACAAGAGCGAGCTGTGCTTCCTCCTGGGCGTCACCCCGTGGCTCCCCGTCGGGGGCCTGCCCGCCGACCGCACCGCGAAGCTACCCACCCTCGCGAAGAAACTCCTCGAAGCCAACCGGGACCGCCCGGTCCGCAGTACGACGGGCCGCCCCGGCCAGAACCTCTTCGTGTACGGCCGCGCACCGCGCCCCTGTCTGCGCTGCCAGACGCCGGTCCGCATCGCCAACCAGGGCGACGGCTCCCGCGAACGCCTCACCTACTGGTGCCCGACCTGCCAACCGGGCCCGACCCCCACCCCCGGCGCCCCCAGAGCACACCGGAAGCCACTCCCGTACAACTGACACCGCGCACACCCCACAACGGGAACCTCACGCCGGCGCCTCGCAGAACCGAACCGTGCCGGAACAATTGACGACCCGTCAGAAACCCTCGTACCGTCCCAGCATGCCCGTACAGGCGTACGACCTCACCGGACGCACCGCATTCGTCACCGGGGCCGCCAGCGGCATCGGACGCGCATCCGCCGTACTGCTCGCCGAGGCGGGTGCCCTGGTGCACTGCGCCGACCGCGACGCACAGGGACTGCACGAGACGGCGACGCTGATCAAGGGCATGGGCGGCACGGCCCGTACCCACCACCTGGACGTCACCGACCGGGCCCAGGTCCGGCAGGCCGTGGCCGGGTGCGAGCGGCTGGACGTCATGGCGGCGGTCGCCGGGATCATGCACAGCAGCCCCGTACTGGAGACCCTCGACGAGGATCTCGACCGGGTCCTGGGCATCAACTTCAAGGGCGTGCTCTACGCCTGCCAGGAGGCGGCCCGCCTGATGATCTCCGGGAACACCAGGGGCAGCATCATCACCATGGCCTCGGGCGCCGTCGACACCGGCAACCCCGGCCTGCTCTGCTATGGCGTCGCGAAGGCAGCCGTCGTCCAGCTGACGAAGACGCTGGCCGCCGAGATCGGCCGCCACGGCATCCGCGTCAACGCGGTCGCGCCGGGCTGGATCCGTACACCGATGACCGACCGCCACGACGGCGAGGCTCAGGCCCACACCGAGGCGCTGATGGCCCGGATGGCCCCGCTGGGCCGGGTCGGCGAACCGGAGGAGGTCGCCCACGCGGTGCTGCACCTGGCGTCCGACGCGTCGGCGTTCACGACGGGCCAGATCCTCCGCCCGAACGGCGGCGTGGCGATGCCCTGGTAGACCCGCGACCGCCGCCGTCACCGTCACTCGCACCGACACCCGCACCGATGCGCCCCCGCACCGCCCCCGTGACCCCCATGACCCGCGCCGCCCGAGCCTTCGGTACACAGTGCACCGGCAGCAGACTCAGCCCCCACCCCCCGGCCGCGACCGTCCCCTCCAGCACCCCCGCACCGGGTGCCAGCGCGAGCCGCAGGACGGCCCACCACCACACGGCTCCAAGCCCCAGAAGCGCCCCCCAGCGAGCTATACGTACCGCCATGGCCCACCTCCAGCCCCACGCTAGAACGCGACGCTCTCCCGCACACAGGGCGCATCACCGGCACAGAGGCGCACCGCTTTCCCAAGGACGGACACCCGGGAAACCCGCACGCGCCCGCCTCCTCCCCACCATGACCGCCCCACGCCCCACCGGCAAACGCACCCATGGACGGCCCACGAGAGTGCGCAGGCAGGTGCCCAGGGCGTGTGCACAACGCGAAAAACCCCGACCGCTCCTCCGGGTCTCCCCGGAGAAGCCCCGGCCGGGGCTCTCACACACTCACTGCTCGTACTGTTCGCGCACCTCAGGCGGCGACGACGTCCACCGCTTCGGCGGGCGCCTTGATGGTCACCCGTTCCGGTGGCACACCGGCCACCGACACGGAACCCAGCCTGGGACGCACCGGTGTGGGTACAGGTTCGTTGGCCGCAGCAGACTGGGCCAGCTCGGCGAGAGCGAGATCGTCGCTCACTTCCCGCATGAGCTCGGACATCCGTACGTCCAGCGCGTCGCAGATCGCGGACAGCAGCTCGGAGGATGCCTCCTTCTGCCCCCGCTCCACCTCGGAGAGATAGCCGAGTGAGACTCGGGCGGACGAGGAGACTTCGCGCAGAGTACGGCCCTGGCGCTGGCGCTGCCGACGCAGCACGTCACCCAACAGGCGACGGAGCAGAATCATCGGTGGCTCCCTCCTCGGACCGTGTAGCCGCATCCTTCACGCCCCACCGTACCGCCTTGCGCCGCGGCCGTGCGGGGAGCGATGTCGTGTTCACTCAGGGCTGCAAACATCAGGTCCCCCCGTTCTGTTCCGTATCCTGTGCCCGCTCGTTTCCGGTCTGTTCGCCCGCGATCTCCTCCAGGAGGAGTGCGAGTACGCTCCGTACACTCTCCTTACGAATTTCCGCCCGGGAGCCGTTCAACCGCAGCGACGCCACTTTTCCGCCACCTTCGAAACCGGAATCCGCTGCGCGAGGGCCGGCCACGGCCACGAAAACCGTTCCGACGGACTGCCCGTCCTGCGGTTCCGGGCCGGCGACACCGGTCGTCGCGATACCCCAGTCGGCGCCGAGAACCCTGCGGGCGCCGGCCGCCATCTGGGCCGCGACCTGCGGATCCACTGCTCCTCGGGTGGCCAGCAGGGCTGCGTCGACACCCAGCACCTGGTGCTTCAGTTCGGTCGCGTACGCCGTCACCGCGCCCCGGAACGCCTTGGAGGCCCCGGGCACCGATGTGATCTCCGCCGCGACCAGACCACCCGTGAGGGACTCCGCGACAGCGAGCGTCTCACCCCTCACTGTCAGTAGTCTCACCACGTCGGCGGCCACGGAACTCACCGTTCCGCCTCCATGGACGCGGCCTCGCGGTCGGTGATTCCCTGGCGGCGCAGCACAATGGCCTGTCTTACATAGTCGAGCCCGGTCACCACGGTCAGCACCACCGCCGCGGCCATCACCCAGAACCTCAGCGTCGCCAGCGGTCCCGTCAGCACCAGCACGTACATCCCGACGGCCACGCCCTGCGTGAGCGTCTTGAGCTTGCCGCCGCGGCTCGCGGGGATCACGCCGTAGCGGATCACCACGAAGCGCAGCAAAGTGATCCCGAGCTCACGCCCGAGGACCACTCCGGTCACCCACCATGGCAGATCACCGAGTGCGGAGAGACAGATCAGCGCCGACCCCATGATCGCCTTGTCGGCGATGGGGTCGGCGATCTTCCCGAAGTCGGTGACAAGGTCGTACGTACGCGCCAGATGACCGTCGAAGATGTCGGTGATCATGGCGACGGCGAAGGCCGCCCAGGCGAACGAGCGCCATGCCGGATCGTACCCGCCTTCGGCCAGCATCAGGGCCACGAAGCCCGGCACAAGCAGCAGGCGGATCATCGTAAGAATGTTCGCGATGTTCCAGAGGCTGGCCTGATTGACGGCCGCGGCGCCCAACTTCCCGCCACGCACCGCCTTCCCGCCCTCCTGATCGCCAGAATCCAGGGAGTCGACAAGAGGCTCGGACACCCCGGAAACCACAGCGGCGCCGAAGGCCCCGGGGGCGACCGAGGGGCCGACGGCCCCGGTGGCACCCATCGCGCCCGGCACAGCCACCGCACCCGGCACGCTCTTGGCGTTCCGCGCGCCGGAGGAGCCGCCCGCTGCGGATGCCGGGACTCCGGTCATCTGGCCGCCTCCTCTGAATGCGAACACGCGAGCGAGCCAACCGGGCCCGGGAGCAGCTCGGCCAGCAGGTCGACACCTTCTGTACCGACCACTTTCGCCTCGACCATACGACCGACACTCAGCTCTTCGCCGCTCGTGAGACCGGCGAAGTCCTCGAAGTTGGTGAACAGCACCTGCCCGTCGGTCTCCGGCGCCTGGTGCGCGCCACGGCCGTACGCGCCGTCCTCGCCGCCGACCGACTCGACCAGCACGTGCACCGTCTCGCCGACGCGCTCATCCGCGCGCTGCGAGACCAGTTCCTCGGCCAGCCGCGACACCCGGGCGAGCCGCGCCTCGACCACGTCCTCGTCGAGCTTGTTGTCGTACGTCGCCGCTTCCGTGCCGTCCTCGTCGGAGTACCCGAAGACACCGATGGCGTCCAGACGCGCGTTGGTCAGGAACCGCTCCAGCTCCGCCAGGTCGGCCTCCGTCTCACCGGGGAAGCCCACGATGAAGTTGGACCGCACGCCGGCCTGCGGCGCCTTGCCCCGGATGGTGTCGAGCAGCTCCAGGAAGCGGTCGGTGTCACCGAAGCGCCGCATCGCGCGCAGCACGTCGGGCGCGGAGTGCTGGAAGGAGAGGTCGAAGTAGGGGGCGACCTTCGGGGTCGAGGTCAGTACGTCGATGAGCCCCGGGCGCATCTCGGCGGGCTGGAGGTAGCTCACCCGCACGCGCTCGATGCCGTCGACGTCCGCGAGCTCGGGCAGCAGCGACTCCAGCAGCCGGATGTCGCCCAGGTCCTTGCCGTACGAGGTGTTGTTCTCGGAGACGAGCATGACCTCCTTGACGCCCTGCTCGGCGAGCCACCTGGTCTCGTTCAGTACGTCGCTCGGGCGGCGCGAGATGAAGGAGCCGCGGAAGGACGGGATGGCGCAGAAGGTGCAGCGCCGGTCGCAGCCGGAGGCGAGCTTCACCGAGGCGACGGGCGCGCCGTCGAGCCGCCGGCGCAGCGGTGCACGGGGGCCGGAGACCGGAGCGACGCCTTCGGGAAGATCGGCAGGAGCCTCAGCCGGTTCCACCGGCCCGGCGACCGGCCCGGCTTCGGCGTCCGTGGCGGCACCGTGCCCCGGAAGGGCGACTCCCGCACCCGCGCCCTGCCGCTCCGCCGGACTGATCGGCAGCAGCTTGCGCCGGTCGCGCGGGGTGTGCGAGGCGTGGACACCGCCGTTCAGAATGGTCCGGAGGCGGTCCGAGATGTCGGCGTAGTCGTCGAAGCCGAGCACGCCGTCCGCCTCGGGGAGCGCCTCGGCGAGTTCCTTGCCGTACCGCTCGGCCATGCAGCCCACCGCCACGACGGCCTGGGTTCTGCCGTGCCCCTTGAGGTCGTTGGCCTCCAGAAGGGCGTCGACGGAGTCCTTCTTGGCGGCCTCGACGAAGCCACAGGTGTTGACGACGGCGACGTCCGCGTCCTCGGCGTCCTCCACGAGTTGCCAGCCGTCCGCCTCCAAGCGGCCTGCGAGCTCCTCCGAGTCCACCTCGTTACGGGCGCAGCCAAGGGTGACAAGTGCGACGGTACGGCGTTCAGGCATGGACTCAAGACTACTTCGTCCCACTGACACCCCACGTCGACGGGGCTGGCCCCGTCCTGGGCCAGCCCCGTACCTGTCAATCAACCCCAGAAGCGGAGTGCCGCTTATCCGACCTCGGGGTCGCCCTTCGTGTACGTGAGTCGCTCCACGGCACCCGGCTGGAACTCGTCCTCGATCTTCTTGCCGTTCACGTACAGCTGGATGGCGCCCGCGTCGCCCAGGACAAGGTTGATCTCCTCGTTGTCCTGGAAGGTCTGCGACTGGCCCTGCTTGAGCAGGCCGTCGAAGAGCAGGCGGCCGTTGTGGTCCTTGGCGGAGATCCAGCTGCGTCCGTCCGCGGCGCTCACCTGGACGGTCACCTTGTCGCGCGGCGCCGCCGCGATCGCGCTGTCCGACGGGTCCGGCTTCGGGTCGGCTGGCTTGTCCTTCTTGGGTGTGGCGGAGGCCGGGGCGCTGGCCGTGGGCGTGGAGCCCTCGGCGACCTGCGCCTGTGTGCCCTCGTCACCGCCCTTGACCAGCGTGAAGCCGACGAAGCCGATCACGGCGACGATCGCGGCGACCATCGCCGCGGTCCAGTTCGGTCCGCGCCGCTCGGGGCGGATGCGTTCCGCCTCGAACATGGGCGCGGCGGGGGTCGGCGCCGGACGCCCGCCGTGGGCGTCGGCGAACTGCGAGAGCAGCGGTTCGGGGTCGAGGTGGACGGCACGGGCGATCGTCCGGATGTGCCCGCGCGCGTAGACGTCTCCGCCGCAGGGGGCGAAGTCGTCCTGTTCGATCGCGTGCACGATGGCGATCCGGACCCGGGTGGCGGAACTGACGTCGTCGACGGTCAGCCCTGCCGCGATGCGCGCCTGCTGGAGGGCGCGGCCGATCGAAGGGCGGGCTGCTTCCTCGCGATCGTCGCGGTCTTCTTCGAACGGACGCTCGTCTTGTGGAGAGTTGCCGATGGACACGGGGGCGCCTTTCGAGCGTTTAGCCACCTGTGCTGGAGGTTCAGTTTAGGGGGGTTCGGAAAGAGTGGGGCAACCGGGCGGACGGACTTTGTACGCCATCGGAATGGCCAGGACACGCCGATGGCGAGGTCATGGAGAGGCAAGGATCTGCCGTCTCCCTCAACTTGACGTACGCGGAAGGGAAACGGTTGCCCAATGATCCCTTACGAGTGAGTCACGATCGACCACCCGGTTGCCGCACACACGGACGCCCGTACACCGGACGACTCCCTAGGAGTCAGCCTGCCCACGAATCACCGCGAGCATCTCGTCCAGCCCGTCAGCCTTCACAAGAACGTCACGTGCCTTGGACCCCTCGCTCGGCCCGACGATCCCCCGCGTCTCCATGAGGTCCATCAGCCGTCCCGCCTTGGCGAACCCGACGCGCAGCTTGCGCTGGAGCATCGACGTGGACCCGAACTGGCTGCTGACGACGAGTTCGGCCGCCGCGCACAGCAGTTCGAGATCGTCGCCGATCTCCTCGTCGACCTCCTTCTTCTGCTTGGTGCCCACGGTGACGTCGTCCCGGAAGACCGGCGCCATCTGGTCCTTGCAGTGCTGGACGATCACCGCGACCTCGTCCTCGGTCACGAAGGCACCCTGCATACGGGTGGGCTTGTTGGCGCCCATCGGCAGGAACAGTCCGTCGCCCTTGCCGATCAGCTTCTCGGCTCCGGGCTGGTCGAGGATGACCCGCGAGTCGGCCAGCGAGGAGGTGGCGAAGGCGAGCCTCGACGGCACGTTCGCCTTGATCAACCCGGTGACCACGTCGACGGACGGCCGCTGCGTGGCGAGGACCAGGTGGATGCCGGCCGCGCGCGCGAGCTGCGTGATGCGCACGATGGCGTCCTCGACATCCCTGGGGGCCACCATCATCAGGTCGGCGAGCTCGTCGACGATCACCAGGAGATACGGGTAAGGGTGAAGCTCGCGCTCACTGCCCTCGGGCAGCTTGACCTTGCCGTTCCTGATGGCCTCGTTGAAGTCGTCGATGTGCCGGTATCCGAACGCGGCCAGATCGTCGTACCGCAGATCCATCTCCCGTACGACCCACTGGAGCGCCTCCGCGGCCCGCTTCGGGTTGGTGATGATCGGCGTGATCAGGTGCGGGATGCCCTCGTACGCGGTCAGCTCGACACGCTTGGGGTCGACGAGGACCATCCGGACGTCTTCCGGAGTCGCCCGGACCATGACCGACGTGATCAGGCAGTTGATACAGGACGATTTGCCCGAACCGGTCGCACCTGCGACGAGCAGGTGGGGCATCTTCGCGAGGTTGGCCATCACATAACCGCCCTCGACGTCCTTGCCGAGCGCGACCAGCATCGGGTGGTCGTCCTCGGCCGCGTCGGCCAGCCGGAGCACGTCCCCCAGGTTGACCATCTCTCGATCGGTGTTGGGGATCTCGATGCCGACCGCCGACTTGCCGGGGATCGGGCTGATGATCCGTACGTCGGGGCTGGCGACGGCGTACGCGATGTTCTTGGTGAGGGCGGTGATCCGCTCGACCTTCACCGCGGGGCCCAGTTCCACCTCGTACCGCGTGACCGTCGGACCGCGGGTGAAGCCGGTGACCGCGGCGTCGACCTTGAACTCCATGAAGACGTTCGTGAGGGAGGCCACCACCACGTCGTTCGCCGCGCTGCGCGTCTTGCCGGGGCCGCCGCGTTCCAGCAGGTCGAGGGACGGCAACGAGTAGGTGATGTCCCCGGAGAGCTGGAGCTGCTCGGCGCGCGGCGGCAGGTCGCGCATCGTCTCCGGCGGCGCCTTCGTGAGGTCCGGGACCCCCGCCTTGACCGGTTCCGCCCTGAGCTTCTCCTGCTTGGGGCGTGCCCCCGGGACGGGAGTGCGCGTCGGGGCCGTCTCCTCGCGGTCGCCGGCTCCAGTCACCCCCTGGGTGAGGTCGGCGACGATCGGCGAGGGCGGCATGCCGTGCAGGACGGCCCCGTCGAGCGCGGCAGCGGCGGCCGCGGCGACGTCCACGGCGTCCATCGGCCGCCCGGGGTCGGGCTGGCGCACCGCGGAGCGCCGGGGGCGGCTCCGGCGCTTGGAGAGCGCCTCCTGCTCGGCACCGTCCGGGTCGTACTCCTCGGGGGCGGACCCGCGCCTGCGGGGGCGCCCGGGCAGCGACTCTCGCCACTGGTCGTCGTACCGCTCGTCGTCCCCTGAGAGCCCGTCCTCCTCGGGGTCGCGGAGGATACCGAGCCGGATCCCGAGCTGCCGCAGCCGCTGCGGAATCGCGTTGACGGGCGTCGCGGTGACGACGAGCAGCCCGAAGACCGTCAGCAGCACCAGCAGCGGTACGGCGAGGACGTCGCCCATCGTGTATGTCAGCGGGGTCGCCGCGCCCCAGCCGATGAGCCCACCGGCGTCCCTTATGGCCTGCATGCCGTCACTGCGCGCGGGCGCGCCGCACGCGATGTGGACCTGCCCGAGCACACCGATGACGAGCGCCGAAAGACCGATGACGATCCGGCCGTTGGCGTCGGGCTTCTCGGGATGCCTGATGAACCGTACGGCGATGACCGCGAGCAGTATCGGCACGAGCAGGTCGAGGCGGCCGAACGCGCCGGTGACCAGCATCTCGACGAGGTCACCGACGGGTCCGCGCAGGTTGGACCAGGTGCCCGCGGCGACGATCAGCGCGAGGGCGAGCAGCAGCAGTGCCACGCCGTCCTTCCGGTGTGCCGGGTCGAGGTTCTTCGCGCCCTGCCCTATACCGCGGAACACGGCACCGACGGCGTGCGCGATGCCGAGCCACAGGGCGCGTACGAGTCTGTAGACGCCCCCGGTGGGGCTGGGTGCCGGAGGGGGCGCGGCCTTCTTCACCGCCGCTCGCCTGGCGGGCGCCTTCTTCGCCGCGGCCTTCCTCGCCGGAGCCTTCCCGGGCACGGCTGCCTTCTTCGCGGGCGGCTTCTTGGCTGCGGAAGGACGTGAGGCCATGTGTGTGAGGTTACCGGGAGACGCCCGCGGACACGTGTGCCTACTGCTTCACCCGTTCGTGTCGCCGTTGCGTGAGCACGGAACTGACGCGTGCTCACGCGCAACTGCGCTCGGTGTACGGGTGACTTCTGTGCGGGAAGTGGCGCCCGGTACGTGGGTCAGTTCGGCGACGGCACCGTGGGTGCCCCGCTGCCGGTGCCCGGTTCGAGCGCGTCCAGAGCCCGGCGCAGGCCGGTCAGTTTGCGTTCGAGATGGGCTGCCGTGGCCACCGCCGCCGCGTCCGCCGACTCGTCGTCGAGCTGTTTGGACAGCGCCTCCGCCTGCTCCTCGACGGCCGCGAGCCGCGCGGACAGCTCGGCGAGCAGACCCGCCGGTTCCTTGGCCGCACCGACCGACACCTTGCCGCCACCGCCTTCCAGCTGCAGCCGCAACAGGGCCGCCTGCTCCCGGAGTTGGCAGTTCTTCATATAGAGCTCGACAAACACCGAGACCTTCGCCCGCAGCACCCACGGGTCGAACGGCTTGGAGATGTAGTCCACCGCGCCCGCCGCGTAACCCCGGAAGGTGTGGTGCGGACCGTGGTTGATCGCGGTGAGGAAGATGATCGGGATGTCCCGGGTCCGCTCCCGCCGCTTGATGTGAGCGGCTGTCTCGAAGCCGTCCATACCCGGCATCTGGACGTCCAGCAGAATGACCGCGAAGTCGTCCGTCAGAAGTGCCTTGAGCGCTTCCTCCCCGGACGATGCCCGTACCAGTGTCTGATCCAACGCAGAGAGGATGGCCTCCAGCGCCAGCAGATTCTCCGGCCGGTCATCGACCAGGAGGATCTTGGCCTTCTGCACCATGGCCCGCCCTCCTCGCCCCGGCTTGGGGCCTCCCCTGTCCTCAGGACTTGGGGCAGCACCACCCGGCGCCGCCCCAGGGGACGGCTTCCTTGCGCCGCCCGTCCTCGTGCCGGTCATGGTAGCCGCACCCTGCCCGTCGCCACACCCTGTCACCGCGATGTCACTGTGCACGTAGCAGAAACGTAGCGGGAGACCAGAAGGTTCCCCGAATCCCGTACTTCTACACGGCATCGGCCACACTGAGTCAGCAACTCCGCGTGAACACCGAGGGTTCCCGTCCGCGTGACGGAAACACCCAGCTCAACCGTCACTCGCCTCGCATCCACTGTTCCATCACCGACAGCAGGTGATCGGGGTCGACGGGCTTGGTCACATAGTCCGAGGCCCCCGACTCGATCGCCTTCTCCCGGTCGCCCTTCATCGCCTTGGCGGTCAGCGCGATGATCGGCAGCCCGGCGAACTGCGGCATCCTGCGGATCGCCGTCGTCGTCGCGTACCCGTCCATCTCGGGCATCATGATGTCCATCAGTACGACTGTCACATCGTCGTGCTGTTCCAGGACTTCGATGCCCTCCCGGCCGTTCTCCGCGTACAGCACCGACAGCCCGTGCTGCTCCAGGACGCTCGTCAGCGCGAACACGTTGCGGATGTCGTCGTCGACGATCAGCACCTTCTCGCCGTCGAACATGATGCTGCGGCGCGGCGGCTGCGGCGCCTCCTGTTCCCCTGCCCCCCACTGACCGTTGGCCCTGGAGGACGCGTTCAGTTCGGTCACCGACACGCCCCTGCGGCGCCGCCTGAAGAGCGCGGCGGGCCCGTTCTGCGCCTCGTGGTACGACTTCACCTCGGCCGGTGTCTCGATGCCCGACCCGGCCAGCTCGGCCTCGGAGGCCAGCAGTTCGCCGACCTCAAGAGAGGGCGCCAGCTGCGCGTAGCCCTGCGGGGGCAGTTCGCTCGGGTGCAGCGGCAAATACAGCGTGAACGTCGAACCACGGCCCGGCTCGCTCTGCGCGTGGATCTCACCGCCGAGCAGCCGTGCGATCTCCCGCGAGATGGACAGGCCCAGCCCCGTACCGCCGTACTTGCGGCTGGTCGTGCCGTCCGCCTGCTTGAACGCCTCGAAGATCACCCGCATCTTGCTGGCCGCGATACCGATACCCGTGTCGGTCACCGAGAACGCGATCATGTCGGCGTCCGCGTCCCGCAGCGAACCCGCCTCCAGCAACTGCTCCCGGATGGCCACCGGGACTTCGGCTCCGGCCGGCCGGATGACCAGCTCGACCGCTCCCGTGTCGGTGAACTTCACCGCGTTGGACAGCAGGTTGCGCAGCACCTGGAGCAGCCGCTGCTCGTCGGTGTGCAGCGTGGCGGGCAGATCGGGCGAGACCCGTACGGAGAAGTCGAGGCGCTTCTCCGCGGTCAGCGGCCGGAAGGTCGCCTCCACGTAGTCGACGAGCTGCACGAGCGCGATGCGCGTCGGGGAGACGTCCATCTTGCCCGCCTCGACCTTCGACAGGTCGAGGATGTCGTTGATCAGCTGGAGCAGGTCCGAGCCCGCCCCGTGGATCGTCTCGGCGAACTCGACCTGCTTCGGGGTCAGGTTGGTGTCCGCGTTGTCGGCGAGCAGCTTGGCCAGGATCAGCAGCGAGTTGAGCGGCGTACGCAGCTCGTGCGACATGTTGGCGAGGAACTCGCTCTTGTAGCGCATCGACACGGCGAGTTGCTCGGCGCGCTCCTCCAGTACCTGCCGTGCCTCCTCGATCTCCGTGTTCTTGACCTCGATGTCGCGGTTCTGCTGGGCCAACAGCTCGGCCTTCTCCTCCAGCTCCGCGTTGGACGACTGAAGCGCCTTCTGCCGGTTCTCCAGCTCGGCCGAGCGCTCCCTCAACTGCTCGGTCAGCTCCTGCGACTGCTTCAGCAGCACCTCCGTCTTGGTGTTGACGGAGATGGTGTTGACGCTGGTCGCGATCATCTCGGCGATCTGGTTGAGGAAGTCCTTCTGGATCTGCGTGAACGGCGTGAACGACGCCAGTTCGATGACACCGAGCACCTTGCCCTCGAACAGCAGCGGCAGCACGATCACCTGCGCGGGCGGGGCCTCACCGAGCCCGGAGGAGATCTTCAGATAACCGCTCGGCGCGTTCTCCACAAGGATCGTGCGCTTCTCCTCGGCGGCGGTCCCGACCAGCGCCTCACCGGGCCGGAACGACGTGGGCATGGAGCCCATGGAGTAGCCGTACGAGCCGAGCATGCGCAGTTCGTACGCGTTGTCCGGGGCGCTTCCCGGGTCCTTGCCGTCGAGCATCCGCATCGCCAGGAAGAACGCGCCGTGCTGGGCGGTGACGACCGGCGTCAGCTCGCTCATGATCAGCGAGGCGACGTCGTCGAGGTCCCGGCGGCCCTGCATCAGGGCGGAGATGCGGGCGAGGTTGCCCTTGAGCCAGTCCTGTTCCTTGTTGGCGATCGTGGTGTCGCGCAGGTTGGCGATCATCTTGTTGATGTAGTCCTGAAGCTCCTGGATCTCGCCGGAGGCGTCCACGTCGATCTTCAGGTTGAGGTCACCACGGGTCACGGCGGTCGCCACACGCGCGATGGCACGCACCTGCCGGGTCAGGTTCCCGGCCATCTCGTTCACCGACTCGGTGAGGTCGCGCCAGGTGCCGTCGACGTCCCGCACGCGCGCCTGGCCACCGAGCTGGCCCTCCGTACCCACCTCGCGGGCGACTCGGGTGACCTCCTCGGCGAAGGACGACAGCTGGTCGACCATGGTGTTGATCGTCGTCTTGAGCTCGAGGATCTCGCCGCGCGCGTCAATGTCGATCTTCTTCGTCAGGTCACCCTTGGCGATGGCCGTGGTGACCATGGCGATGTTGCGCACCTGGCCGGTCAGGTTGGACGCCATCCCGTTCACCGACTCGGTGAGGTCCTTCCAGGTACCGGACACACCAGGCACCCGCGCCTGCCCGCCCAGGATGCCGTCCGTACCCACCTCACGGGCCACCTTGGTGACCTGGTCGGCGAACGAACTCAGCGTCTTCACCATGGTGTTGAAGGTGTCGGCGAGCTGCGCGACCTCGCCGCGCGCCTCGATCGTCACCGTCCGCGTCAGGTCGCCGTTGGCGACGGCCGCCGCGACCTGGGAGATGTTCCGCACCTGGACGGTCAGGTTGTTGGCCATCAGGTTGACGTTGTCGGTGAGGTCCTTCCAGATGCCCGTGACGCCCGACGCGTGAGCCTGCCCGCCGAGGATGCCCTCCGTGCCGACCTCTCGGGCCACCCGGGTCACCTGCTCGGCGAACGACGACAGTTGATCAACCATGGTGTTGACCGTCGTGACGAGTTCGAGGATCTCGCCCTTCGCGTCAACAGTGATCTTCTTCGACAGATCGCCCTTGGCGACGGCGGTCGTGACCTCGGCGATGTTGCGCACCTGGATGGTCAGGTTGTTCGCCATGAAGTTCACGGACTGCGTGAGGTCCTTCCAGGTGCCGGAGACACCCTGCACCTCGGCCTGACCGCCGAGCATGCCCTCCGTACCCACCTCACGGGCCACCCTCGTGACCTCCTGGGCGAACGACGACAGTTGGTCGACCATCGTGTTCAGGGTGTTCTTGAGCTCCAGGATCTCCCCGCGCGCGTCCACGGTGATCTTCTGGGACAGGTCACCGCGGGCCACAGCGGTCGCCACCTGCGCGATGTTGCGCACCTGGCCGGTCAGGTTGGAGGCCATGCCGTTCACGGAGTCGGTGAGGTCGCGCCACACACCGGCGACCCCGGGCACCTGCGCCTGCCCGCCGAGCCGGCCCTCCGTACCCACGTCACGGGCGACCCGGGTCACCTGGTCGGCGAAGGCCGAGAGCTGATCGACCATCGTGTTGATCGTGTTCTTCAACTCGAGGATCTCGCCGCGAGCGTCGACATCGATCTTCTGGGACAGGTCGCCGTTGGCCACCGCGGTCGTCACCTGCGCGATGTTCCTCACCTGGGAGGTCAGGTTGCCGGCCATGAAGTTGACGGAGTCGGTGAGTTCCTTCCACGTACCGGACACGCCGTCCACGCGCGCCTGACCGCCGAGGCGGCCCTCCGTACCCACGTCACGGGCCATCCGCGTCACCTGGTCGGCGAAGCTCGACAGCTGGTCCACCATCGTGTTCACGGTGTTCTTCAGCTGAAGCATTTCGCCGGAGACATCGACGGTGACCTTCTGCGACAGATCACCGTTGGCCACGGCGGTCGTCACCTGGGCGATGTTCCTCACCTGTCCGGTGAGATTCCTGAACGCCGTGTTGACGGAGTCCGTCAGGTCCTTCCACGTACCCGCCGCACCCGGCACCTGGGCCTGGCCGCCCAGCTCGCCCTCGACACCGATCTCCCGCGCGACCCGCGTGACCTCGGCGCCGAACGCGGACAGCTGGTCGACCATCCCGTTGACGGTGTTCTTCAGCTCCAGCATCTCGCCGGCGACCTCGACGCTGACCTTCTGCGACAGATCACCGCTGGCCACAGCGGTCGTCACGGCGGCGATGTCCCGTACCTGGGTGGTGAGATTCCGGAAGACCGTGTTGACGGAGTCCGTCAGGTCCTTCCACGTACCCGCCGCACCCGGCACGTTCGCCTGCCCACCGAGCCGCCCCTCGCCACCGACCTCGTTGGCGACCCGGGTGACCTCGTCCGCGAACGTCCGCAGCGTCTCGGTCATCTGGTTGATCGTCTCGGCGAGCTGGGCAACCTCACCGCGCGCCGAAACCGTCACCTTCTGCGACAGATCACCGTTGGCGACCGCGGTCGTCACCTGCGCGATCCCGCGCACCTGGGCCGTCAGGTTGCCGGCCATAAGATTCACCGAATCGGTGAGGTCTTTCCACACACCGTCCACACCCGGCACCTGCGCCTGGCCGCCGAGTTCACCCTCCGTACCCACCTCGCGCGCGACTCGCGTCACCTCGGAGGAGAAGGACGACAGCTGATCGACCATCGTGTTGACGGTGTTCTTCAGCTCAAGCATCTCGCCGGCCACGTGAACCGTGACCTTCCGCGACAGATCACCCTTGGCAACCGCCGTCGTCACCAGCGCGATGTCCCGCACCTGCGCCGTCAGCCGGTACGCCATGGTGTTGACCGAGTCCGTGAGATCCCGCCACGAACCGGACATCCCGCGTACCTGGGCCTGACCGCCCAGCTTGCCCTCCGTACCGACCTCGCTGGCCACCCGCGTGACCTCGTCGGTGAATGTCGACAACTGGTCGACCAGGTTGTTGACCGTGCGCCCGACCTTGAGGAACTCCCCGCGCAGCGGATGCCCACTGCCGTCCGCGGCCGGCGCCCGCAGCTCCATCCGGGGCGACAGATCGCCCTCCGCGACCGCGCTCAGCACCCGGCCGACCTCGGAGACCGGGCGTACGAGATCGTCGACGAGCGCGTTCGAGGCGTCGATCGCCACAGCCCACGAGCCCTCGCTGGCGCCCGCTTCCAACCGCTCGGTCAGCTTCCCCTCGCGCCCCACCATGCGCCGCACACGCGACAATTCACCCGTCAAGTGGAGATTGCGGTCGGCCACCTCGTTGAAGACCGCCGAGATCTCCGACATGACACCGTCGCCGGACACCGTGAGGCGTTTCCGGAAGTTCCCGTCACGCATCGACTCCAGAGCCGACAGCAGCCGGTCCAGGGAAGCCGTGTCGACCTCTGTCGTTCCATTGCGTGGTTTACGACGGTTACTCAGGGGTTGTCCGCCTTTCGCGCGCGTTTTAGTGCCCCGCGTCGCTGCGCCAGACTCCACTGTGTCCCTCCCGCAGGGGTCGACCGTTACTGCTCTGGGTGCTCTGCCGCCATTACTCGGGCGTACCCGGATACTGCCAGCCGTGCCTAGACCTTCTCCTGGAGCCTGCCCAGTGTTTCACCCTGTCCGAACCCGGCCATAACAGTTCGGCAGCTTCGCACACCGTCCGCACACTCTGGGGACGTAAACACTGCAGACCTGCATCCGCATGGACCGCGAAGGTAAGTAACCTGGCATACGGCTGTCCAGCCACACCGGTCCGTCCGGTCTGGGCGGTGGCACGACCACGAGCGGGCAGGCATCGGAGGGGCACCGCACCATGACCACCGGACTGCATCCCGGGGAAACACCCCAGGATCCCCGGCCGACGGGGAACCAGACCCTGCCCCGGCAGGAACGGGTCGGCCCCGGCACCCTGCACGCCGACAACCGGACGAGGAGTTCTGTGATCACCGCGCGCGCGGCCGCCACCTTCGACCCCGTCGGGCGATCGGTAGCGACCGCCCGTTCCTTCGTCCGCGACACCCTGCAGGGCTGGGGATTCGCGGACATCATCGACGACGCCGTGGTCCTCACCAGCGAACTGGTGACCAACGCGGTGATCCACGCGGGCACCTCCGCGGACGTCCTGTGTCTACGCAGTGACGACGGCGTCCGCATCGAGGTGGCCGACCGCTACCCGGAGCGCGAGATCCCCCTCCAGGGGTCACCCGTCAACATCGGCAGCCCCGACCGGGAGGGAGGCCGTGGCCTCCAGCTGTGCGCGGCCCTGGCCGGCCGCTGGGGCGTCGAGTACACGTCCACCCAGAAACAGGTCTGGTTCCAACTCGACGTCCCGGAACGCGCGGTGGGCACCCGCTCCGCGGGCCCGGCCCTGCCCGCCGCCCTCCTTCCGCTGGCCGACGGCCGGGTCCGGGTCGCGGTGATCCAGATCGACCGCGTCGGATCCATCGCGGCATGGAACGAGGACGCCGACGAACTCTTCGGCTACGCACCCGAGTCGGTCATCGGCAAGCCCCTCACCGACCTCGCCGCCTGGCCGCACACTCCTGGCACCAGCACGGGCATCGTCGAGGCCCTCCAACTCTCCCGCTGGGAAGGCACTTACGGCATAAGGGGCGCCAACGGCCGCGTCACCGCGGTGTACGCCTCCCACCTCCGCGTCCGCGACACGGACGGCGAGCCCTCGACGGTCTGCCTCCTCGTACGCGACCACGAACGGGCGGTCCTGCAGACCCCGTTGCGCGGCAGCTCGTCCGACACGACGTCGAGCTCCGAGGGCCCGAACGCCGACCCCTTCGAGGTGTTCATCGGCTCCCCGGCTCCGGACGACCTCGACGGGCTGCTCCAGCGCACGGTGGAGCGCGCCCGCGACATGCTCGACGCCGACTCCGCCTTCCTGCTCCTCGCCACGGACGACGAGACGGAGCTGGAGGTCCGGGCCTCGACGGGCCTTCCCTCCGCCCGCCAGCGCTTCGCCCGCGTCCCGGTCGAGGCGGGCCCCGGCCGCTACGGCTCGGCCCGTATGCCGGCCGTCCACGACGACCTCTCGGCCGTCCCCGGCGCCGTCCCCCTGCTGAACGGCACGGGCATGCGCTCGGTCGTCACCGTCCCCCTGAAGGTGGAAGGCCGCCTCACCGGCTCCCTCGGCGTCGCCGCCGAGTCCCCCGGCCGCTTCACCAACGAAGAGGCACTGCGCCTCCAATTCGCCGCGGACCGCATCGCGTTGGCGGTGGAATCGGCCCGCCTCGGTGAACTGGAACGTCTGCGCCGAGGTTCCCTCAGCTTCCTCGTGGAGGCCTCCGACCTCCTCGCCGGAACACTCGACCGCGACCAGACCCTCGCCCTCATGGCCCAGATGACGGTCCCGACCCTGGCGACCTGGTGCGCGGTCTACACGATCGCCGACCAGGCCTCGGAGCCGTACCTCTCGTACGTCCTGCACGAGGACGAGGACCGCATCGACGGCCTCAAGGCCCTGCTGTCGAAGATCGCCCCGCCGGACCCGGTCCCCACCCCCGGCGCCCGCGTCTGGTCGGCCCCCGCGGCGGCGGCCCACCAGGCGGCCCTGCGTACGTCCATGCGCAGCCTGGGCCTCAACACGCCCACCTCGGTCGGCTCGGGCATCGGCACGACTCTCGCCACGGCGGCGGCAGTCGGCGGCGAGACGGTCGTCCTCCCCCTGGTCGCCCGGAACCGCGTGATCGGCATGCTCACCCTCGGCAAGCCGACGGACGAACACTTCCGCCAGGAAATCCTGGAACTGGCCGAGGACCTGAGCCGCCGGGCCGCCCTGGCCCTGGACAACGCCCGCCTCTACTCGGAACGCACCGCCATCAGCCAGTCCCTCCAACGCAGCCTCCTGCCACCGGAGTTGCCGGAGATCGACGGCGTGGAGGTGGAGGTCATCTACCGCGCGGCCGGCGAGGGCAACGAGGTCGGCGGCGACTTCTACGACCTCTTCCCCATCCGCGACGGCGCCTACGGCTTCGCCATCGGCGACGTCTGCGGCACGGGCCCGGAGGCCGCGGCGGTGACGGGCCTGGCCCGCCACGCGCTGCGCCTGCTGGCGAGGGAAGGCTTCGGGGGCCCGGCGGTCCTGGAGCGCCTCAACTCGGCGATCCTCGACGAGGGCGCCCGCAGTCGCTTCCTGACCCTCCTGTACGGCGAGTTGTGGCCCCAGGAGGACGGCAGCGCCGTACTGAAGGTGGTTTGCGCCGGCCACCCCCTCCCGCTCCGCCTGCGCCAGGACGGCACGGTGGAGCCGGCAGCGGAGCCCCAGCCCCTCCTGGGCGTCCTGGAGGACCTGGAGCTGTACGAGCAGACGATCACCCTCGACCCCGGCGACGTCCTCCTCTGCGTCACTGACGGCGTCACAGAACGCCGTGAGGGCACCCGCATGCTGGGCGACGACGGCCTGACGGACGTCCTGAGGACGTGTACGGGCCTGACGGCCGGCGCGGTGGCGGCCCGCATCATGCGCGCCGTCGAACGCTTCGCCTCCGACGCCCCGTCCGACGACATGGCGATCCTCGCGATGCGCGTGCCGGGCCTCCCGAAGAACTGACGACGGGCATGCAGAAGGCCCCGCCCAATTGGGCGGGGCCTTCTGCTATATGGAGCCCCCCAACGGAATCGAACCGTTGACCTTCTCCTTACCATGGAGACGCTCTACCGACTGAGCTAGGGGGGCCAGTTACCTCTCGAGGTTTCCCTCGCGGCAACGAAAGAGATCATACCCCGAACAGACCCGTGCTCCCAACTACTCCCGCACGATCAGAACACGGGCTGCAACAGCCCCCCGAGCGAGTTGCACGCGGACACGATCCGCTGCATGTCCTTCTTGGTCAACGAGGCGTCCACCGGCAGCGCAAGCGTCTCGTCGACAGCCAGCTCGGTCTCGGGCAGCGAGACACAGCACCGGAACGCGGGCATCCGATGCACGGGCGCCTTCACCGGCACCCGGCAGTCAACTCCCCTGGCCCGCAAGGCCCGAGCGAAGGCATCCCGATCGGGCCGCCCATTGCCGGGCACCCGCACGACGTACTGCTGGTAGGTGTGGCCGTCCCCGTCGTCGGGCGTCCGCACACCCCTCAGCTTGAGATCGAGGAACGCCGCACGCTGCCGCCGCTGAGCGATCTCGTCGTACGGCGCCTCGGACTCCCCGTGCTGCAACACCAGAAGCCCACGCCGCTGCCCGACCTCGATCAACCTCCCCATGTCGGCCGGCCGCCCGAAGCGGTATACGACAACGACGGCCGCCGTCCGAGGAGTTACGGCCGCCTCGACACCTGACACCTCCAGGCAGTACGTCACCGGATCTATGTCGGCGAACACAGGCAGCGCACCGGCCAGGATCACGGCCTCGGCGACTTCCACGTTCCCGAAGGCCGACACGACGACCTCGTCACCGACTCCGACGCCGGCGGCCCTGAGCATTGCAGCAGTACTCATGCTCTGGATGTTGGGCGCGAGACGTGAACGCCAAGTGACGCACAACAAAAAAGGGTTGGACCCCGAACCGAAGTTCAGGATCCAACCCTTTCAATATTTGTTCGGCGGTGTCCTACTCTCCCACAGGGTCCCCCCTGCAGTACCATCGGCGCTGTGAGGCTTAGCTTCCGGGTTCGGAATGTAACCGGGCGTTTCCCTCACGCTATGACCACCGAAAC
>NZ_JAAGLU010000249.1 GCF_010550245.1 Streptomyces sp. SID12501 | reverse complement strand
CCGCACTGCACAGCCAGCTGGCGGCGGCGCTGACCCTGGTGCTGCACCTGACCCGCGATCGCAACGGGCGCCGCCGGGTCGCGGAGGTGCACGTACTGGAACGGGACCCCGCCGGGCTGGTGGTGACCGTACCCGCCCTGCGCTGGGGGATCCGCGGCTTCGTGCGGGAGCAGGGCTGGGCGCGGCTGGGTCCGCTGCTGGGGGGTGCCCGGTGAGCGCCGTGCCGATCGGCTCGGTGCCCGTGTTGATGAGCATGAAGTTGCCGGTGCCGTACGTGTTCTTGGCGTGCCCCACCTCGAAGCACGCCTGCCCGAACGTCGCGGCCTGCTGGTCGCCCAGGATGCCCGCGATCTTCACGCCCGGCAGCAGACCGCCCTTGCGGCCCTCGCCGTACACCTCGGACGACGAGCGGATCTCGGGGAGCATCGAGACGGGCACGCCCATCTCGCCCGCGATCTCCTCGTTCCACGTGAGCGAGTCGATGTTCATGAGCATGGTGCGCGACGCGTTGGTCGGGTCGGTCACGTGGATGCCGCCGTTGACGCCGCCGGTCATGTTCCACAGCACCCACGAGTCGGTGTTGCCGAACGCGAGCCGCACGGCCTCCGCCTTCTCGCGCGCACCCTCGAC
>NZ_JAAGLU010000248.1 GCF_010550245.1 Streptomyces sp. SID12501 | reverse complement strand
GAGCAGCTCGGCGAGCGCCTCGGCGACGATCGCGAAGCCCACGCCGATCACGTACGCCCACACGGTCGCGAGGTGGGAGTTGAGCACGATGACGCCGCTCGCGCCGAAGACCACCGAGCCCACGCCGGCGGCGATGCCGGAGAACCCGCCCTCGCCGACGCCGATCGACTCGAACACGTCGCCGAAGACGAGCGACGCGAGCAGGACGACGAGGCCGAGGCCCCCGACGACGAGGAAGACGGTCACGTGAGGGGGTCCCTTCGGTGGCTTGCGCGCCAATATGCCGCAGGTGCCACCGCGCCGACCGGGCCCCCGGGCCCAACCGGCCGCGCGTCCGGGTGAACCCGCCGTGCGGTCACCCGCAGGTCAGGGGCACGTCGACGGCTCAGCCGTGCGCACCGCCCTCGAAGTCCATCTCGGGGACTGACGGGACGGGCGCCCGTCCGGGGACTCCCCCGTGGTGGGACGCACTTGGCCCACGGAGTCACTCGTGCGAGGGAATGACCGGGGCCGGGCCAAGCCGGACCGGCCGTACGGAACGAAACACTTGCGCGGGTCCCGACGGGGCCCCGGGGCACGCCCCTTCGCGGGGCGGGTCCGTCACCACCTTTGAAGGAGATCTCTCATGTCG
>NZ_JAAGLU010000247.1 GCF_010550245.1 Streptomyces sp. SID12501 | reverse complement strand
CGTTGGGGGTGTCCATGGGGCTGAGGGCGCTCGTGGACTCCTTGGCGATGGTCTCCACCGCACGGCAGACGGTGTCCGCGTTGCCGAGGTTGGAGCTGACCACGGTGCCGATGCGGTTGCCCGGCACGGTGAGTTCCGTGCCGTCGAGGAGCGCGGCGTCGGTGAGTGCCACGTGCGCCAGGTGCAGGCCGAGCCGGGTGGCCCGGTCCTTGAAGCGCAGCCCCTTCCTGCCGATGAGGGCGGCGGCGTCCACCGGGTCGGCGCCGGGCACGGCGGGCCTCAGGAGGGCTCGCGGGTCGGACACGCCGGGCAGGGCCACGGCGACACCGGAGACGGCGATGTTCACGCGGCGCCTCCCACGATCGCGACGGCGTTGACGCCGCCGAAGCCGAAACTGTTGACCTGGGCCACGCGCAGGGACGCCGCCAGTGGCCGGCCGGCCACCAGGTGGAGCCCCTCGCCCTCGGGCAGCGGGTCGGTGAGGCCCGCGATGGGCGGAACCAGTCCGGTGTCGAGGGAGCGCACGGCGACGATCAGACTGAGCAGTCCGGCCGAGCCCGAGGTGTGTCCGGTGAGGGACTTGATGCCGGTGAGGGCGGGCCTGGCACCCGCGAACACCCGGCCGGTCACG
>NZ_JAAGLU010000246.1 GCF_010550245.1 Streptomyces sp. SID12501 | reverse complement strand
AGGGCGCCGAAGCGCTTGGTGATGCCGCGCAGCTCGAGCTTCATGGGGTCCTCGGGGTTCGGGACGGTGCGGGTGGAGGGCTCGGGCGAGGCGCTCGTGGCGCGCCGGTGAGCCGTCCGGGAGATCGTCGCACGGGGGACGCCCCGGACGAGCCGTCGCCGGCCGTCCGGGGCGTCGCGTCACGCGTGCGACGACGCGATCACTTCGCCAGGTACGAGGTGACCGTGACGTCGCCGTCGATGATCTGCTGCTTGAGGTCCTCGACCTCGGTGAGCAGGCCGGCGTCGACCTTCGACTCGAAGTTGTGCAGCGGCGCGATGCCGACGCCCTCGTTCTCGAGCGTGCCGACGTAGGTCTCGGCGTCGAACTTGCCCTCGCCCGCGGCCGTGACGGCCTCGTTCGTCGAGAGCTTCATGTTCTTGAGGATCGACGTGAGGACGAGGTCCTGCGTCGACGGGTCGGTCTCGAAGACGTCGGCGTCGGCGCCGATCAGCGCGACCTCGCGGCCCGAGTCGGCGATGGCGTCCATCGCGGACTGGTAGATCGGACCACCGACGGGGAGGATCACGTCGACACCCTGGTCGATGATGCCGGCCGCGACCTGCTTGGCCGTGTCGTTGGCGTCGAAGTCGCC
>NZ_JAAGLU010000245.1 GCF_010550245.1 Streptomyces sp. SID12501 | reverse complement strand
GGGTGCGCGTCTGGATCTCGAAGTTCCGCTGCGGGACGTTCTCTTCGGGTCGGATGCGGCCCTGCTGGACGAGACGCGGTTCACGCAGCCGGCGTTGTTCGCGGTCGAGGTGGCGCTGTTCCGGCTGGTCGAGTCGTGGGGTGTGAAGCCGGACTTCCTTTCCGGGCACTCCATCGGTGAGATTTCTGCCGCGCACGTGTCCGGTGTGCTGTCGCTGGACGACGCGTGCACGTTGGTCGCCGCGCGGGGGCGGTTGATGCAGGCGCTGCCGGCCGGTGGCGTGATGATCGCCGTTCAGGCTTCGGAGGACGAGGCCCTGCCGTTGCTGACGGACCGGGTGAGCATCGCGGCCGTCAACGGCCCGCAGTCGGTCGTGATCGCGGGTGACGAAGACGCTGCCATCGCGGTGGTGGAGTCGCTCGTCGGTCGCAAGAGCAAGCGGCTCGCGGTCAGTCACGCGTTCCACTCGCCGCACATGGACGGCATGTTGGAGGACTTCCGCCGGGTGGTCGAGGGGTTGTCGTTCGCGACGCCGCGCATCCCGATCGTGTCGAACCTGACGGGTGCCCTCGTCGCCGACGGTGAGATGGGCTCGGCCGACTTCTGGGTCCGTCACGTCCGTGAAGCCGTTCGCTTC
>NZ_JAAGLU010000244.1 GCF_010550245.1 Streptomyces sp. SID12501 | reverse complement strand
CGCACTCGAGCGAGTCGATGAACGACAGCTGACGGTTGAGGAGCACCTGGTCGCGACGCGCGACGTTGACGAACATCTCGGCGATCGAGCCGCGCAGCGCGGCCTGCTCCTGCGCGACCTGCACGGTCGTGGCGTTCACCGCGTTGAACGCCTGCGCGAGGCGGCCGACCTCGTCGTTGGAGCGGACCGGGATGGGGGCGAGCGTGATCTCGGGGCCCTCACCGGGCGTCGAGACCTGCTCGACGAGGCGGGGCAGCTGCTCGCGGACGTCCGCGGCGGCGCCGGTGAGGCGCCGCAGCGGGACGACGATCGACCGGGCGACGGTGATCGCGAGGAGGAAGGACGCGGCGAGGGCCGCGATCGCGATGCCGACGGTCACGACGGCGGTGTCACGCGCGGACGACGCCGCGGCCGCGGCGGTGTCGGTCGCCTTGTCGATGATCGACTGGTTGATCGACGCGAGAGCGGTGAACTGGGTCGTGGTCTCCTGCGACCACTGCTCGAGGTCGACCGAGCCGAACGCGGCGAGCGTGCCCTGCGTGAGGAGCGCGCGCATCGAGCGGACGGCCGCGTTCGGGTCACCGGTGCTGATCGCGACGCCGTCGAGGCGCAGGTCGCCGACCGCGGTGCGGGCGCG
>NZ_JAAGLU010000243.1 GCF_010550245.1 Streptomyces sp. SID12501 | reverse complement strand
ACGAACTCACCGACAGCAGCCCCCTCTACCGGGAGTTGGCGAGCCACCAGCTGCTGATCAAGTAGCGCGCCCCGGCCGCGCCCGGGTCGCCGGCGGTCCCCAGGAACCCTGACGGAAGTCAGGGTCGGGGACTGCCCTTCGGCGGTGGTGCGGGGCCCTTTTCGTACCGTACGTTCAGCCGGGGCCGACCGGTTCCGGCCATCGGGAACGTGGAGCAGGGGACTCATGAGCGGACGACGCGGGAGCGCTGCCGGGCAAGGTCCCCGCCGGTCCGGGTCGTCGTCGTTATCCGCCCCGCGCGCGGTGCGCGCGGTGGTACGGGCCCACCTGCGCACCCCAGCCGGTGCGCTCTGCGGCCTGCTGTGCCTGGCCGTCATGGTCACCGGCCCCGTTCAGGACGCGGTGTTCGTCGTCGTCACGTTGGCCGCCACGGCCCTCGGCGTGTTCCAGGGGGTGCGGGCCCGGCGGACCACGGACCGGCTCGCCGTCCTGGCGGAGGACCGGCCGGTGGTGCGGCGCGCCGGGAAACCGGTGTCGGTCGGCGTCCGGGACCTGGTCGTGGACGACGTCGTCGAGGTCGGGCCGGGGCACCGCATCCTGGTGGACGGGTCGATCGTCGGTGCAGCGGATCTGGAGAT
>NZ_JAAGLU010000242.1 GCF_010550245.1 Streptomyces sp. SID12501 | reverse complement strand
GCGCGAGCGGCGGCGCGCGCCGCGGCTCGCCCAGTCCATCGAGCGCAGCTCGTCGAGCAGCGCGCCCTTGATGCGCAGCGTCGCGTACCGCGCGAACGGCACGTTGGTCGACGGGTCGTAGGCGCGGGCCGCGAGGACCAGGGCGAGGGCGCCGGCGGACGCGAGCTCGTCGCGGCTCACCGTCGGGGGCACGCGGTGGAGGATCTCGGACACGTTGTAGCCCACGATCGGCAGGTGCTCGACCACGAGGTCCGTGACGTCCACGGGGGTGCTGTTCACGCTCACACCGATGGCCTCGGTCGGGGCCGACGCGAGGTTGAGGGTGGGCGCGCACCCACGTTCCGAGGGCAGGAAACGCCTCATTGGGACCTTCGTGCGCGACCGGGCCGACGAACCCGTCCGAACCCCCGTAGACGGGCTCGCGCATGTGACATAGATCACATCCGTTTCACGCGCCCATCCCCTCGTGACCGCGCAAGCGCTTCCGATCAGGCGTGACGCCCGCGGCAGGTCACGGCGTCCCGGTTGCCTCGGGCAGATGTGCGCCGCAGGCCGCACGAAACCGTCAGATCCTCCCGCGGTCGTCCGATGGGTAGCGTCGACAGGCCGGTGCGGCGAACCGACGCGACGAGGAAGAGGT
>NZ_JAAGLU010000241.1 GCF_010550245.1 Streptomyces sp. SID12501 | reverse complement strand
TCGTTCTCGACGCACACCGGCACGCTCGTCACCGACCAGGAGGACCCCAGCATGGAGCAGCCGATCATCTCGGGCGTCGCGCACGACCGCAGCGAGGCCAAGATCACGGTCGTCGGCGTCCCGGACGTGCCCGGCAAGGCCGCGCGGCTCTTCGAGATCGTCGCCGAGGCCGGCGTCAACATCGACATGATCGTGCAGAACGTGTCCGCGGCCGCGACGGGCCTGACGGACATCTCGTTCACGCTGCCCGCCACCGACGGCGCCACGGCCACGGCCGCCCTGACGGCCGACCAGCCGTCGATCGGCTTCGAGTCGCTGCAGTACGACGACACGATCGGCAAGCTCTCGCTCGTCGGCGCGGGCATGCGCTCGCACCCGGGCGTGTCCGCCAAGCTGTTCGCCGCGCTGTCCGAGGCGAACGTCAACATCGAGATGATCTCGACGTCGGAGATCCGCATCTCCGTCGTCACGCGCGCCGACCAGCTGGACGACGCGGTGCGCGCCGTCCACACGGCGTTCGACCTGGACGACACCGAGACCGAGGCCGTCGTGTACGGCGGGACGGGGCGCTGACGTGGCCGAGGGACTGAGGATCGCCGTCGTCGGGGCGACGGGCCAGGTCGGCGCGGTCATGCGCCGCC
>NZ_JAAGLU010000240.1 GCF_010550245.1 Streptomyces sp. SID12501 | reverse complement strand
GGGTACAGGGGGCCGATCCTGGCAACCGTGGTTCGACTCCCACTCGAACAGTGATCGTGGAGCCGTTCCCGAGCACCGGTCCGGCACGAGGGGGGAGGGTGTGCGGCGGTCTGTCGGCGGGGCCGGCTCGTGCGCCGAGCGGGGGTCCAGCGGCGGTCTAGCGGAATCTCGCACTCTGGGGGATAAAGATCCCCATCGTGGCGGGAAGGGTTCCGGTCCGATTTTTCCGGACATTCGACCGGCGTCCCCGCGACCGCGAGCTCCCCCGACGCACCGACCGGGATCGTGGACCACATACCACCACCGGAGTTCCGTATGGCCGCACAGCCTTCGGCTGCCGCAGCAGCCCCCGCCCCCAGCAGGGCAACACTGTTCGTTCTTCTCATCGCCTCGACCCTGACCATCATGGCCGGAGCCGTGGTCGCACCGGTCGTCAGCGTCATCCGTGGCGATCTCGGGGTTAGCGGCACACAAGCCGGGCTGATCCTCACGGCGCACGGCCTGTCCCTGGCCATCGTCAGCCCGTTCGTCGGCTGGGCGATCGACAAGTGGGGCGTGCGCATTCCCCTGGTGATCGGTTTGCTCATCTACGGCGTGGCCGGCGGGGCGGGGCTGTCCTCGGCCGTGGACTCGGTGAAGGGGTC